>DATLFH010000022.1:0-18928 GCA_035524965.1 Gemmatimonadota bacterium
GACCGGCGCCGGCTGGAAGTCGGCCACCGCCTCGGCGAGGGCGGCGGCCACGGCCGAATCGGCGGTCAGGAAGTGGAACGTGAGCACGCGCCCCCCCGGAAGGAGGCTGGTGTGGCGCCGGAACTCGGCCCGCCACACCCCCCCGCCGCCGGGATCGCTTTGCCCGCTGCCGGGACCCGCCACCGCCAACGACTGGCCGGCAGGCAGGATGGCGCATGCCGCGATGGCGGTGATTGACACGGCCCACACGAAGACCGCGCGCCACGCCGGCCACCCGCGCCTCACGCCTCGTCCGGCGCCGACAGCGCCGCCTCCAGCCGCGCCAGGTCCGCCGGCATCGGCGCGGTGACCCGCACCCGTTCATCCCCACTCGGCGGGTCGAAGGCCAGCCCCCGGGCGTGGAGCGCCTGCCGCTTCGCCAGAACCGCGGCCGCGCGCGCCCGCTCCCGCTGCCGCCCCTGGAACCCGCGCGCCCGGGCCGGCCCGCCGCCGTAGCGCGAGTCCCCCAGGACAGGGTGCCCCGCCTCCGACAGGTGTACCCGGATCTGGTGCGTGCGACCCGTCTCGAGCTCGAGCTCGAGCCACTCGGCGACCGTGTATCGCTTCCGGACGCGCCACCGTGTTATCGCGGCTCGGCCCTTCGCCGTCCGGGTCGACATCCGCTGCCGGTCGTGGCGCGCTCGACCGATCGGAAGGTCGAAGACCCCCCGGTCACCTTTCAGATGACCCCACGTGAACGCCCAATACATCTTCTCCACCGTGCGCGCGGCGAACTGGCGGGAAAGCCGCTCATGGGCGCCGTCATTCTTGGCGACGATGAGGCACCCCGACGTGTCCCTGTCGAGCCGGTGGACGAGCCCCGCCTTCCGCTCGGAGCCGACCCCGGCTACTTCGGGACGGTGATAAATCAGCGCGTGGAGCAGTGTCCCCGTCGGGTGACCCGGCGCCGGATGGACGACCAGCCCCGCGGGCTTGTCGACGACCAGGCAGTCGTCGTCCTCGTACAGGATCTCGAGCGGTAGGTCCTCCGCCTCGAGCGAAGTCTCGCGTTTGGGTGGGGTCTCTACCGTGATCCGGGCGCCGGACGGTACCGGCTGGCTCGGGCGTCGGACGACCGCCCCATCGATCTCCACGCGACCGTCTGCGATCAGCGACTGGATCCGGGTGCGGGAGAGCGGCAGCGTCTCAGCCAACGCGCGGTCCACCCGCCCCGCCGCCCGCTCGAGCAAGACTTCGTACCGGGTGTCTCCCGTGCCCACTGACTTAGCGGAACGAAGCGATCAGCCGTTTTCAGCGGCCGTACGGTGAAAGAGATAGGTCGCAGCCAGGAGAACCGCTCCGACGGTGACCGCGCTGTCGGCCACATTGAAGATCGGCCAGTAATGTCCGGCGACCCCGACCTGGATGAAGTCGACGACCATCTGCCATCGCACGCGATCGACGATGTTCCCCAGCGCACCCCCGAGGATGAGCGCCAGGGCGAGACGCTGGAGCCGCGCCCCCCGGGGGGTCGTCAGAAGCAGGTAGGTGACGAGCGCGGAGGCGATCGTCGCCAGAAGGAGGAAGAAGGTCGAGGAGTGCGGCCCCACCGAGAGGCCGAACGCGGCCCCCTGATTGTGGATATAGAGGAGCCGGACGTTGTCGCCCAGAATCCGGACCGGTTCGCCGAGCGTCAGCTCGGCGCGGACCCAGGCCTTCGTCAACTGGTCGAGCAGGAGGAGCGCGAATGGCAGAACGATCTCGAACGACAGCGTGATCCTTCGGGACGGTGCGACCGCCTCAGCCGCCCCGTCCATTCTCCTCCCGCTCCTTGCAGACGATGCAAAGAGTGGCGTAGGGCAGCGCCTCGAGCCGCTCCCAGCGGATCGGGTCGCTGCACTGGATGCAATGCCCGAAGCCGTCCGGTTGCCGGTACAGCCGGCGGAGCGCCTCGTCGATCTGATACAATTGGCGTCCCTCCTGGGATGCGAACAGAAACGCCTTCTCGCGCTCCATCGCGTCGGTACCCTGGTCCGCCATGTGGAACGAGTAGGCGCTCAGATCGCCGGAAGCGGTCCGCGTCGTGTCGTGATAGTTCTCATCGAAGAACCCGAGCTCTTTGAGGACCTGCTCGCGTTCTTCCAGGAGTCGCCGCTCGAGTCGTTCCAGACGCTTCTTATCCATTCGTCTCCCCTCCCCGATATGATAGCTATGATAGGATGTCCTGGCATTCCCGGCACAGGCCCGGGTAGGCCGGGTCAGACCCTACGCTCTTCCGGCGCCGCCAGCAACGCTGGCACTTCGGGGCTCCAGAAGGCCGGACGACGACCTGGAAACCCCCGCTCTGGATCCTTTCCCGTGCTGCGCCCGGCCGCTCCAGTGCCGCCGGCTCGACGTCGACCGCCGAGACGATGAACACTTCCTCCAGATTGGCGGCGCGTGCCACCAGGACCGCCTGATCGGCCGGGTCATCGGCCGCGATCTCGATCTCCGCATCCAACGACGACCCGATCTCCTTTCGCTCGCGCAGGACTTCGAGCTCGCGGGTTACGGCCTGGCGCGCGCGCAGGAGCGTCTCCCACTCCGTCTCGAGGGTTTCGTTCCGCCGCTCGGGGACCGGAGCCGGAAACTCCGCCAGGTGCACGCTGTCCGCGCCCGCGGGCCCGCCGATCAAGCCCCATGCCTCGTCGGCGGTGAAGGGCAAGATCGGGGCCAGCCAACGAACGAGCCCGTCGAGCGCCGAGTGCAGCGCGGTCTGTGCGCTGCGGCGGGACGGCGCGTCCTCCGGCTGAGTGTACAGCCGAACTTTGATCCCGTCTAAATAAATGCTCGACAGGTCGACCGTGCAATAGTTGACGAGCTGCTGGTAGGCGGTGTGGAACTCGTACGTTTCGTAGGCCGCGCGCACGCTCTCCGCGAGGCGCTCCAGGTCGGCCATCGCCCACCGATCGAAGGGGAGCATCTCCGCCAGGGAAATCGCGTCACGCGAGGGATCGAAGTTGGCCAGGTTGCCGAGCAGGAAGCGGAGCGTGTTCCGGATCCGACGGTACGCTTCGGAGATCTGATCGACCGCCTCCCACGAGAATCGCCCGTCGCGGGTGAACTCGTTGGCCGCGACCCACAGCCGGAGAATGTCGGCTCCGCGCCGCTCGACCACCGCTTCCGGGCCGATCACGTTCCCCAGCGACTTGTGCATCGCGCGCCCCTGGGCGTCGACCATCCAGCCGTGGGTGAGGACCGTCCGATAGGGCGCCCTGTCGCGCGTGGCGACGGCCAGGATCAGGGAGGAGTTGAACCAGCCCCGATGCTGGTCGGGACCTTCCTTGTAGAGATCGGCCGGCCAGGAGAGGTCGCCGCGCCGCTCGAGCACCGCCCGCTGCGAGGCCCCCGAATCGAACCACACATCGAGGATCTCCCGCTCGCGGCGAAAACCGGTCGCGTCGGGACCGCATCCGGCACAGTGGGCGTCGGCCGGCAGAAGCTCCTCGATCCCCATTCCGAACCAGGCGTCCGAACCCCGCTCGCGGACGATCCCGGCGATGTGGCGGATGAAGCCTGCGTCCAGCAGCGGCTCGCCGCAGCCCTTGCAGTAGAGAGCCGGGATCCCGACCCCCCACGCCCGCTGCCGCGAGAGACACCAGTCCGGGCGCTCGGCGACCATCGTCCGGATCCGATTGATGGTCGACGCCGGGATCCACTCCGCCCGGTCGATCTCCTCCAGCGCGCGCCGCCTGAGTCCCTCGTGGTCGATGGCCAGGAACCACTGCACGGTCGCCCGGAAGATGACCGGGTTCTTGCAGCGCCAGCAGTGGGGGTAGGAGTGCGTGACCTCGCCGTCGGCCACGAGCCGGCCGGCGGCCTTGAGATCCTCGACGATCAACGGGTTCGCCTCCCAGATGTGGCGCCCCGCGTAGCGCGGTGTTCCCGGCAAGTAGGCGCCGTCGCGCCCGACCGGGTTGTAGATTTCGAGCCCTCTCTCCTCGCCGACCATGAAGTCCTCGGCGCCGTGTCCCGGGGCGGTGTGGACGACGCCGGTTCCCTCCTCGATCGTGACGTGATCGGCCAGGAAGAGCGGGCTCGACCTGTCCTCCAGCGGGTGTGTGAAGACGAGCCCTGGGAGCTCGTGGCCGCGCACGGTCCGGACGACCTCCGCCCGCTCGAAGAGTCCCTTGAGCGCCTCGTGACGGCCGGCGGCGTACAGAATCCGGCCACGCTCGGTATCGACCAGAGCGTACTCCAGGTCGGGATGTACGACGACCGCCCGGTTGGCGGGGATCGTCCACGGGGTCGTCGTCCAGATCAGAACTCCCGCAGACGGTGACGCGCCATCGGGGGTCGCGCGACCGGCATCCCCGAAAACCCCCTCCGGATCCTCCCTCAGCGCCATCAGCACGGTGATCGACGGCGACGCCTTTGGATAGTACTCGATCTCCGCCTCGGCCAGCGCCGTCCGGCACGACGGGCACCAGTGGATCGGCCTCAACCCTCGATAGACGTATCCGCCCTCGACCAGGTCGGCGAACGTCTCGACGATCGCGGCCTCGTATTCGTTCGACATCGTGAGGTAGGGATCGTCCCAGGCCCCCCAACCGCCCAGACGCCGGAACTCCTCCTTCTGGACCTCGATCCACTCCGCCGCGTAGGCCCGGCAGCGGGCGCGGAGCTCGAGGAGGCCGGGCTCCCTCCCCTGCTCCTGGAACTCGCGCTGGACGTTGATCTCGATCGGCATTCCGTGGCAGTCCCATCCGGGGACGTACGGCGCGTCATACCCCATCATCGACCGGCTCCGGACGATCATGTCCTTCTGGATCTTGTCGACCGCGTGACCGAGGTGGATGTGGCCGTTCGCGTACGGCGGCCCGTCGTGGAGAACGAACCTCCGCCGGCCGGAACGAGCCTGGCGGAGCCTCTCGTAAAGTCGCCCCTCACGCCAGCGGCGAAGCATCTCCGGCTCGCGCTCGGAAAGACCGGCGCGCATCGGAAACTCCGTCCGCGGCAGGTGCAGCGTATCCTTGTAGTCCTTAAGATGTGTTGCGTCGCTCATCGTCGGTTCTCGTTCATCACCCGTTCTCGGTCATGGCCGGTTTTCGGCCATCGCGCTCATCTGCCGCACGGTGCGCCGGATCAACTCGGTCAGGCGCGGCTCGGCCTCGCCGGCCACACGGATGATCGTCTCGACGTCGACCGGCTCGAGCGTTTCGGGAAAGCATTCGTCCGTCACGATCGACAGCCCGATGACCCGCATTCCTCCGTGACGGGCGACGATGACCTCGGGGACCGTGCTCATCCCCACGACGTCGGCTCCGATCGTTCGCAGGAACCGGTACTCGGCCCGGGTCTCCAGGTTGGGGCCCGCGACCGCCACGTAGACACCGACGTGAAGGCGGATCCCCGCCTCAAGTGCGACCTGGTCGACGAGCGCTCCCAACGCGCGGTCGTACGGCTCGCTCATGTCGGGGAAGCGCGGCCCCAGCGCATCCAGATTCGGACCCCGAAGCGGGTTGTCGCCGATCAGGTTGATGTGATCGTCGATCCGCATCAGATCGCCGCGGCGGTAGGTCGGGTTCATGCCTCCGCTCGCGTTCGATACAATCAAGGTCCGGACGCCCAGCCGCTGCATCACCCGGACCGGAAACGTGACTTCGTCCAGCGAATACCCCTCGTAGTAGTGGAAGCGACCCTGCATCGCGACGAGGGCGCGGTCTTCCAGCGTGCCGAAGATCAGCCGTCCCGAGTGGCTCTCGACCGTCGAGACCGGAAAGTGGGGCAGCGAAGCGTAGTCCAGCGCGGCTTCGACGGCGATGTCGTCGATCAGGGCCCCCAGGCCGGTGCCGAGTATGATCGCCAGCTCGGGTCGCCACTCCCCATGCGCGCGGATACGCTCCGTCGCCTCGTCGATCCGGCGCAGGCGGTCCTCACCGGCCTCAGGTCGCCCGTCGTTCCCGGCCATACCCCTCAGTTCCCCGTCGATCCAAAGAGAACCGTCCCCAAGCGCACCATCGTGGAGCCTTCCTCGATCGCCAGCGGGTAGTCGTTGCTCATCCCCATGGACAGAGTATCGATCCGCTCGTCTCCCGGGCGCGCTGCCTTGAGATCCTCGAACACACGCCGGGCCGCTCGAAACACCTGACGCAGTGTTGCTTCGTCGTTCGTCCACGGCGCCATCGCCATCGCTCCACGGACCGCGAGGCCTTCCAGCCCGGCGATCTCGAGTCCGCGTTGGACCGCCTCTTCGGGCGGAAAGCCGAACTTCTGCTCCTCGCCCGCGGCGTTGATCTCGATCAGGACCGGAATCGGCTCGCAGCGATCGGCTCGTTCCGCCAGGGCGCGAGCCAGTCGAATGGAGTCCACCGACTGTATCCAGTCGAAGGTGACGACGGCGTCCCGCACCTTGTTCCGCTGGAGATGGCCGACCATGTGCAGCCGGACGCCCGAAGCCGAAAGCGTTGCACCGGCCCGGTCGAACTTCGCGATCGCCTCCTGAACCCGGCTCTCGCCGATGTCCTTCAGCCCGGCTTCCACGGCCCCGATCAGGACCTGCGCGGAATGTCCCTTCGTGATCGCGACGATACGGACGGCGCCGGGATCTCGACCGACCTTCCGGCACGCGGCGGTGATCGCCTCCCGGACACGAGCGAGGCGATCGGCGAGCGCCTCCGAAGTCACTCCCGTGACGGTTGGCGGGCGCCCATAGCGAGGACCGAAAATACCCCCCCGGACCAGGGCCCAGCAAGCGTATAAACGTCCGACCGGGGTTGCCGATTTACCCTCTGGAGCCCTATCATCAGAGAGTTCGTCAGGAGTGTGCCGAATGGTCCGCCACCCGTTGCTGTCCGGTCTGCTCTGGGTCGGGGTCGCCTTTTTTTCTTCCCCTTCAGCGATCCGCCCCCAGTCCGTCGATCTGAGCTACAACGCGATCGACGCTCATTTCGCGCCGGCTCCGACGCCCCCCGACCCCGGCCTTTACCCGCCGGAGGTGCAGCAGGCGATCGAGGAAGGATATCGGCAGCTCGCGCTCGTAGCCGCGCCTTCCGACGACCTGCACCTCGACGCGGCGAAGGTGGCGTTCGAGCGGGCGATCGAGATCGATCCCGCAGCCATCCATGCCTGGAACGGGATGGGGATCTACGAGCTGACCAAGGACGAGCAGTGGCTGGTCGTTCTCGAAAGCCTGAAAAAGCTCTTCGATCGCGACCACATCTCGATGGCGATCAAGGCTTTCGAGAAAGCGCTCGAAGCCGACCCTGCGTTCCACCCTGCCCGCTACAACCTCGCGCTCGCTTACCGGCAGGCGCGCGGGACGGAGAACTACCGGCGGGCGCTCGCCGAGCTACAGCGCCTGGTCGACGAGGCCCCCGATTTCCCCGACGCATCGCTCCTCCTGGCGATCACCTACCGCGACGCCGGGAACCTCCAGGGGCTGATCGCGGCGGCGGAGTCGCTGCCGGCCGGGACCAGCAGCTTCCCGCCCGCCGGACGGCAGCTTCTGCTCGCCTATGCGCTCGCCAACACCGACCGTCCGGAGGAAGGCGCGGCGGCCTACTGGACGGGGATCGACGCAATCGCGACCGAGCGCGAGTCCGAGCTCTACTGGTACGATATTCGCCCGCTCGCATCCGTTGAGGAAAACGATGCTTTCCTTGCGCGCGATCTCGAAGACAGACGGTCGTACCTGAGGAACTTCTGGCAGCGAAGCGCGGACCCCTCGTTCGTCTCCGCCAACGCACGGCTAGTCGAACACTACCGGAGACTCAAGACCGTCATTGAAAACTACCGGCTCGGCCTTCCAGAGCGGCGTCATTATTCGGGCATCGCGGCCTACGTCCCTCCGTGGCAAACGGGCTTCGACGACCGCGGCGTGATCTACCTGCGGCACGGCAAGCCCGACGACGTCGCCACCTACTCCGGGCCCGCTGTCGAGCGGAACGTGTCCTGGAAGTACGAGCGGGCTAGCGGCGATCCGCTCGTCTTCCACTTCGTCAGCGATGAGGACGTCGAGGACTTCAAGCTCGTACGCCGCCTGGGGGACGCGGTCATCCAGGGCAGTACGAAGTTGACCGGTCAGACGGTATTGAACACGAACTGTTCAATAGGTCGTCTTGTGAACGATCCCTGTGACAGCTACGACTCGCGGATCCTGGCCAGCGACCTCCGCGTCGTCCAGGATCTCTACTCTTCCCGCGGACACCTGGACCCGTACTACGATCGCGCCGCCACGAACCTCGACCCCCAGATCCTGGAGGTCGAGGAGAGCGACCTCGCGCGCGATGTCGCCTTCGGGACCACGACCCACTCTTTCGCACCCGAGACTGGGGGCGAGCCGCTGGGATATCCCGTCGACCCGGTGCCGTTCAAGAACGCTGCCGGCGGCACGACGCTCGCGTTCTACTTCGCCCTGCCGACCGCGCAGCTCGGGGTCGTGCCGCACGCCGGTGGGGGCAGCCAGGTCGATTACCGCTACCAGCTCGTCGTCAATCGTGGAGACGGGGGCGATCCCGTGGCGCGCCAGGCGGATGACGTGACCGTCGCTTCGGCTCGGCCGATCTCGCGAGAGGCAGGAGTGATGCTTCCCGCCGTGCGCAGCCTCGAGGTCCCGCCAGGCGAATACGGCTACGGCATGCAGGTCACCGACTTGAACTCGGGGCGCAGGGGCGTTGTCCGCGGAACACTTGTGGCCGACGATTTCAGCACCGGCGGGCTCTCGATGTCGGGGGTCGTGCTGGCTGACCGGATCGAGCCGGCGACCGACCCCGGCAACCCGTTCGTACGGTGGGGCCGGTTCAAGGTGCTGCCGCTGCCCTCCCACATGTTCCGCCGCGCACAGCCGGTGTTCGTGTACTACGAGGTGTACGGGCTGGACTCCGGGTCCACCGGAGAACCCCGCTACCGCACGACGTACACGCTGGAGTCGCAGGAGCCGGACCGCAATGTGGTGGCGCGTTTCTTTTCCGCGCTCGGCGAGCTGTTGACCGGCGGTGCGGAGGAGGGCGCGATCACGTACTCATTCGAGCGGTCCCAGGCCGGTGCAGAGCACGCAGTCCCCCTGCTGGAGTTCTTCTCGCTCGACGTGTCCGACTCGGATCCGGGGGTTTACCGGCTGACGGTCGAGGTCGAGGACCTGGAGGCCGGCGGCACTGTGAGGAAGAGCGTCCCGCTCACCCTCGTCAATTAGATTCCCCGAACCTCACCTCGTAGCCGATCACCTCGCGCCGGTCGCCGGTGGACGCGATCACGTAGAGGTCGCCGGCCGGGCCAAAGGCCGTTCGCTCCACCTGCCCCGGGATGTCGACTCGCGCGAGGTACTGCCCTGCCTCGTTGAACACGTCGTAGGGAGTGACCCCGGCGGCGTCCTCCCGGCTCGTTCGCACCCAGAGTCGGTCCTGCGGGTCCACCACCAGTTCCTGGATCAGCGGGAATATCGAATCCGGCTGCGCCGCCTCCGTGAGGAGGTCCTCATCGACCCCGGGGGAGGTTTCCACCAGCAGCGCCAGGTTCTCTTCGGCCTCGCGCGCGATCTGCTGCGGGTCCTTTCGCACGGGCCGGCGATCCAGATCGATCGTCCGCACCGTCTCGCCGTTCGGGGCGAGAACCCGCACGGGATAGCCGTCCCAGAAGGCGACGAGGAGCTGGCCCCGCCGATCGATGGCCGTGTGGAAGTGGACGGCCCGGGCCTCCTCGCGGACCGTCAAGCCGGCCGGAATCCGCACCTCGTAGGTTATCGCCAGCGAGTCGTAGGGGATGCGCATGTGGAGAACGGTCGATCGCCGTTGCTCCGGGACCCATCTGTGGAGGTAGAACTCGCCGAACTCGGGCAGCGCGTGGACATCCAGGCCGACGCCTGGCTCGATCTGAACCGAGGAAGCGAAGGTGCCGATCGTCAGGAAGGTGTGGAGCGCGTTCCGGCCCCGGTCTACGATCAGAACCGTGTTCCAGGGTGCGATCGCGAACTCGATAGCCGAGGCCAACCGTTCCTCTTCCGTATCGCGGTCCCCGAAACGCCCGACAAACTGCCCGGTCGAGTCGTACCTGAAGAGCTGGCTGGGAGAGGCGAAGTCGAGAACGTAGAGGGATGCGGCGCCGTCGAGCGCGAGGTCGCGGGGATGCTGAAGGCGCAAACCAGGCTCCAGCCGGAACGACTCGCGGAGCTGCACGGAACCGGAATCGAGCAGGGGGACGTCCCGCGGACGGTCCTCATCGGGCGGCTCGGCCGCCGGACCAGGATCCCCGGGCGAGGGCCCGCCGCACGCGGCCGCGACTCCCAGGAGGACCGCCCAGAGCACACAGAGCCTCCCCGGCCTTGTCCCGGGTGCGGAAGCCCTCACCGTCACCATCCAACCGTCTGCAAGCGAGCGCTCCAGGCCCTGTCGAGGGCGGCGCGCAGCTCGTGGACCGCTCCAGCCGGGTCCGAGGCCGATTGGATCGCCGCGCTCGCGGCCACCCCGGTGACGGCGGGCGCCTGGAAGACCTCCCCCACGCGGCCGGCGGCGACGCCGCCGATCGCGAGGACCGGGATCGCGAGCCCCGGCACCGCTTCCAGCAATTCCGCCCGCCGGAGATCCAGGACCCGCGCACCGGCCTTCGTCGTGGAAGAGAAGAACGCTCCCAGCCCGGCGTAATCCGCGCCGGCCCTCTGGGCGGCCAGGAGATCCTCCCGGTGATGCGCGGACACCCCGATCAGGAATGCCGCCGGGGTCGATTCGCGGGCGGCCTCGATCGGGAGGTCCTCCATCCCCAAGTGCGCTCCATCGGCCGCGGCGGCCAGCGCGATATCCACGCGGTCGTTCACGATCACCGCCGTCGGCAGGTCTTTGAGTCGCTCGACCCACCGCACTGTGTTCGCCTCCAGCGCACCCGAAACGACCCCCTTGCCACGGATCTGCAACAGATCGATCGACCGCCACACGTCGTCCCCCAGCTCCCACAGAACGGGGTCCGTATCGGCGCTTCGACAGTCGAAGACGAAGCAGAGGAGGGCCCGCTCCCGATCCAGGGTCACGCGGGCAGGCCGCCTAAGGTTGGAAGCCGGTGCTCGTTCGCAGCGTCCGAATATCCTCGATGATCTGCTCGTAACCTCGTCCCTGCGGCAGGAACGATTCCCGTCCCACAGTCGGCTGATCGTCCACCTGGCTCTGAATCGTGGGATCGCCCGGGAACTGCGCGTGCGTCGAGTAGATCAGCCGGTAGTCGCCGTCCCGCCGAAAGTCCCCGAACGCGAAGGTCTGACCCTGGCTCGTATAGTTCCAGATCACGTACGGCCCCAGCGTGGCTTCGACGGGCCGATCGATCCGCTCGGTGGGGTCCCCGAACAGCAGGTAGATGCGCCCGCGGTCGGTGTCCCGGCCCAGCCGCTGGCTGCTGGTGAAGAACTGGTCCGCGTGGGCCACCCGGGCCTCGAACATCGCCTTGGCCTCGTTCTCCGGCGTGTCCGGATCGCCGATCGAAGGATCCGCATCCAGGCCGTCCCAGAAGCGGTTGAGGAACTGGACTTTGCCGGACGGGTTGAGGGTCGATATGAGCTGTTTCTGCTCGTTCGTGAACCAGATCTCCATGACGTCGACGACGCTATCCACCTGCGCCGGGCTCAGGTCGGCGTAGTACTTGAGCGCCGGCGCGCCGCCACCGGCCGGCTCCACCCGCGGCTGCATGAAGGCCAGCTGCTCGAGCGGCGGTCGGACCTCGAAGTCGCTGCTCAGCACGGCCCCCCCGGGGCAGGCGGTACAACGGATGTCGAGGGTGTAACGTCCCGCCGCCAGGCCGCCGATGTTGAACGCCCCTAGATCGAAGTTTCGCCCCTCGTTCACCTTGATCGAGCGCCGGCCAAGGTTCTTCACGACCTCACCGCCCGCGTGCCGAACCGTCATCTCCAGCTCGACCGTCTCGCCGACCTCGGCCACCGCTTCCGGGTTGATCTCGTAGTAGAAGTACAGGAGGGGGGCGTCCTTGTAGAAGACGTTGCGCGGGTTTGGATTGAACATCGTCGTCCCGATCAGATACGGCAGATAGCTGCCTTCCTGCAGCCGAACATCCTTCTGGACATGATTGGAAAGCAGGATATCGCTGAAGAAGGGCGGCTCCGATGGCACCACGAACGGAGTCGTCATCTCGTAGCTCTTTTCGGAGGCGAGATCCGTCACCCGGGCGCGGGCAGTGTACTCGCCCGGCGGAGCGTAGATCGCGAACGTCTCGATCGTGGATACGCGATCCGAGGCAGCCATCGCGGAGTTCGCTGCCTCGGGGTGGATTTCACGCTCGGTATGGTACACCTGCTCGCCACCCGCCCTCTCGACCAGCACTTCCACCCTGGCGCTGGCCCTGAGCGCCTCCCCTTGGGGAGCGAACGCGAGAAGGGTATAGGGGATCTCGACCGCGCCCTCGACGAGGGCCCGCTCCTGCTCGCCGTAATAGCGATTGACCTCGAGCCCCAGGCCGGCCTGGCTCTGCGCCCAGAGGACGCCCGGCATCGAAAAGGAGGCGGAGAGGAAAAGGATCGAACACGACCGGCGGAAGGACCTCAACATGCGTTGCGACTCCGTGACTGGTGGTATGCATCCGGGCGAAGCCCGGCAGGGGACTCGACTCTCGTCTGCATCCAAAATGGAGGGAAAGGGTCGCGGTTTAATCTCGCTTCCCCGGAAGAGCCCTGCAAGTCGCCGCCGGCGACTCCGGTGATCCAAAGCGAAAGCGCCCGGACCGGGTCGGGTCCGGGCGCTCGCATCGATTGCGTTTTGCAGCGTGGGTTATGTCCTAGGCCGGCGGTCGGCCGACCCGCAGCCGTCCTCTCTCAGAACAGCAGCGACACGCTGAAGTTGTTGGTGCCGCCCAGCCGGCCCCAGTCGCGGTAGGCGTAGTCGAAGCTCGAGCCGAAGGCGGCGAAGTCGAACTGCAACCCGGCGCCGAAGCCCAGCCCGCGGAACACGTCCATGTCGTTGGGGCTGTTGCCCAGGTTCTCCTCGTCGTTCTGGTAGGTGTAGCCCGCTCTGGCGGCCACCGTCGTCGCCACCCCGCCGTTGGCGGCCGGCACCAGCACTTGCATCCACTCCCCGCCCACCGAGTACGTCGTCTCCAACTGCCGCGGCGCGGCGAACTCGCCGTTGACGATGAACGTACTCGACTCGTTCTCCACCAGATAGTACGCCAGCGCCGTCTTCAACGTCGTCGGCGGGCGGAACTCCTCCGTCCGGAACTCCAGCGGCAGGTTGCCAAAGTTAGGGAACGTCGGGAACTCCGGCGGCCTGGCCGCCACACTCAACCGCGAGCCCTCGCTCTTGAAGTTCGTGCCCAGGTTCTGGACCACGAACGCCAGCCGGATCCCGCGGCCCGCAAACGTCGTGTGGTAGTTGGTCCCGAAGTCGAACTGGAACGCGTCCGAGGTCACGCCGAAGATATTCTCGTGCGCCCACTTGACCGACGCCCCGGCGATGAACTTGTCGCTGATGTTGTGCGCATAGCTGCCCTGCACGTTCGAGCTCCAGCTCTCGAACGACTGCGCCGTACCCAACGGCTGCTCCACCGTCGTCACCAGCTGATCGTCCGTCGTCAACAGGCCGAACGCCCCGGCCACCACTCCGTTACCCCCGAACACGGGCGCCCCGATCCCCGCATAGTTGTACTGCACGTCCAACGGCAGGTTGATGTTGGTGAAAAACGCCGCCGGGCTGCGCATGAAACCCAATCCCGCCGGGTTCCACCACAGACCGCTGATGTCGTCCACCACCGCCGTGAACGCCTGACCCATCGCCACACCGCGCGCTCCCACCGGGATCGTCAGGTATTCGCCACCCGCGTTGCCGATGAACGAAAAGCCCTCCTGTCGTCCCTGAAGGATCGGCGGCAGGTCGCCCGTATCCTGGGCACCCACCGGAAACCACGTGGCGAACAGCAGCACGCCCACGAAGCTCCCCTCGCCAATCCGCTTCCAGAGCTTCCTCATTGACTTACCTCCATCCTTCGCTGCCTCGAGTCGGGCCCGCGCCCACAACAGGGCGCGGGCTCCGCCTCGACTCGCCGCGTCAGTTGACAACCGCAAAACGGCCCAGGTGCGTCCGGCCGTCCGGCGTCGTCACGTGATAATAGTAGTTCCCGCTCGCCACCAGGAGGTCGAAGCGCGTCCGCACGTCCCACGGCGCGGTGCCCGAACCGTCATTGTGCTCCAGCACCCGCACCAGGTTGCCGCTGATCGTGTAGATCCGGATCGTCGCCTGCGGCGGCAGGTTCGTGAACAGGATCCGCTGGAGTCCACGACCGCGCGTGATCTCGTTGGCCGCGATGAACGGATTCGGCACGACCAGGATCGCCGACAGATCGGCGTCCGCCACCTCGTTCGAGCCGCCCGTCAGCGAGAGCCGGAAACGCTGGCCCGGCGACGGGTTCGTAATACCCGCCTGGATCGGGATCGCCACCCCCTGCGCCGAATTCTGGTTGAAGTCGTTGTAGGCGAACGACCCGTCCTCGGCCGGGCCCTCACGGCCGAAGAAGCCGCGCTGGAACCCCGAGTCGATCAGGAACGTCCACACGTCGCCGTCGGCCGGCAGCGTCTGGATCCCCTCGATATAGACCGACTGGCCCGGCATGGTGACGATGAACGTGGCACCCGGCGTGAGCGCAATCTCGTTGGTCAGCGGGCCCCCCACCGGGAAGAACGCGTTTGTCACCCCGTCCGGCGTGCCGGGACCGATAAAGCCCCAGTTATAGCCGGCGATGAAGTCCTCGGACGTGTTCGGGTTGTCCGGCCCCTTCGGCTGACCGCCCTCGGGAACCACGTCACCCGTGCTCAGGTTCCGCATCGTCCCGCTGAAGACCCCGCCCTCGACCGACCATGTCAGCTCGAAAGACGTCCCCCCATGGCCAAATTCGCCCGGGAAGGAGTACTCGCGTGCGGTACCGGCGCGGCCGCGCGCATTGCCGATCACGACCACGCTGGCCAGCGATGAGCCGTCGATCCGGTGCGGACGGGCCTGACCGATGATCGTCCCGCCCAGATCCAGCAGGCCGACCGACTGCCCGTTCACCTCCAGGTCCTCGATCACGCTGTAATCCGACACGAACGTCGCCGCGATCGAGATGTCGGCGCCCACGTCGGTGGGATCGGTGTCGACGTTGAACGAGACCGCCGCCTCGCCCGACGCCGTGAAGACATGGTTCAGGCTGATCGAACCGACGGTCGGCTGGATCACGTTCGCCAGCGCTCCGCTCTCGTCCTCCCAGTGGAACCAGTACCGGGTGGGGCCGTGGAAGGCCAGCACATATCCGCCGTCGTACTGGCTCGGATCCGCCAGCGTCAACGAGTCGATCACCAGGAAGAAGTCACCGGTCGGGACGTTGGTGCCCCGGATCACGCTGACCGTGCTCCGCGCCAGCGCGTTCGAGCACGGACGGAAGCTCGTGTACTCCCCCGTGCCGGCATCCACCGTCGCCGTCGGCAGGTCGGTGTCACACTCCTCACCGCTCCCGGCGAGCGTGGCGAACGAAGCGCTTGCGTCGACCAGCGCCGAGGAGCTCGACCGCGGCGTCGCCTGGAGGAGCGGCGAAAGTCCGCTCTCCAGAACCAGGCACGCCGCCGGCGGGACCAGCACGTCGAACGCCTCCTGCGACGGCAGGTCGACCGGCGACTGGCCGCAGTTGACGGCGAACGAGGTCACCGAGTAGAAGACCGGGATCCCGTTGATCAGACCCGGACCGGTCCCCGGCGCGCCGAACGGACCGCCCCGGTCCACGACGCTGAACGAGAGCCCGGTGTTCGTTCCGATCGGCAGCTCCGCCGACTCCGTGCACACGGCGCTGACGAAGTTGCCCTCCTCGTCGAACACCGCCGTCGCCGCCAGGCAGAACAGACCGCCGGTGATGGCATCCGACAGGTCAAACTGGGCGATCAGCTCGGCGTCGGACGCCAGGCCCGACCGCGACCGATATACCCGGAAGCCCTGGAAGTCCTGGATCACGAAGTTCGCGTTGAACGCCGGGTTGGTTACCGTGGCTCCCGCGAAGCCCGCCTCGCCGGCCGTGACGAAGCCGGTCAGGCCGCCCGTGTCGCGCGTCGGGTCGAAGATCACCTGATCCGCGTCCAGCGTGACCGGAACACCGTCCGCGTCCGTGACCGGTGGCGCCGCCGGATCCCGCTCGCCGGTCGCCAGACGCGCGAACGGATCCCGCGCCACCTTGGCGAATGGGTTCACCGACTCGACCGGATCCGCCTCCCAGACGATCGTCACCTGCCCGTCGCCCGGGATCAGCGTGGTCGCCGGCTTGGGCGGCGCCGTCGGCACCACGAACCCGGCGTCGAACGTCGCCTGCGCCGTCTGCTGCACCGTCTTGAAGTTGTCGAATGCCGGGTTGTCGTTGGCACCCGGGATCAGCGCCCCGGTCGTCAAGCTCTTGTACGCCTCGGCCCGCAGGTCCGCCGGCGGTGAGCCCGACACGTTGGCGAAGAAGTAGGCCGCGTAGATCTCGACGAACCCGCCCACCGGCAGCGTGAACGAGCCCGAGGACGCCATCCCGCGCACGTCGCGCGGATCGACCTCCAGCACCACTTCCGTGATGTCCCCGGTCATGAGCTGGTACCACTCCTCCTTCGAGGAGGGATCGGGGCGGGGAGCGCCGTTGGTGAACACCGTGAACTCTTGTAGCCCGACCTGCTCGCCAGTTGCCGGATCGACCGGCGTGCTCAGGTACGTGATCCCGCCGAAGCCCGGCACCCCCTGGAACTGGGGCTCGTTGAAGTCCACGTCCCAGAACACCATCGTCTGCACTTCCGGCAGGAACGCGATCTGATCGTCGCCCGCTTCACCGATGTCCGGGTCGACCGCGATCGCCACGATCATGTTCTCCAGGTCGTACGGACCCGCCGGCTGGGCGGGCGCGTTCGACGCGTTCAGGAACTGCGTCGAGTTGAACACCCGGAATGCGACGAAGAGGAAGTCCTGAACCGACGGCACGCCGAAGACGAAGATCGTCTCCACGATCTCGACCCCGACCCGCGTGCCGCCGCAGTCGGCGCACGTCCCGCCCAGGATGTCGTTCGCGGCGATACAGACCGTCTGGTCCGCGAAGCCCGGGAACGGCTCGCCCGCGAACGGCTGGAGGCTCGGGAACTGGCCGACGCGGAAGGCGTCCACCGTGCACACCTCCGGGAAGTTCCCCTCATCCTCCGGGTTCGTGGTCGCGAAGTACTCGTCGAGACCGAGCGCATCGAACGTCGGCCCGCCTCCATCTAGCTCCGAGAACGGGCCCCCGATCGCAACGACCGTGTCCCCCGTCGCGGGGATCGTGGCGCCGATGTTCGGACCCGAGCTGAACACGTACTGGTTCGTCTCCGCGATCCAGAAGCCGCCTCCCGCTACCGACGAACCCGACGAACCGATCTCGCCGTTGTCCTGCAGCAGGAAGATCACCCGGTTGCGGTTCACCAGAAAGCTGTTCGGCGTCGTGGCGAGAACGAGTCCGCGCCCGTCGGGCCGATTGTGCGGCCGGTCCTTAGGCAGATCGCCGGTCGCCGTGGCGACAACGCCGAGCAGCAGGACCGCGCTCGCCAGCGTCACCGGCCAGCCGCCCCCGCGCGCGGTGCCACACTCACTCTTCAACTTCATGCAACCTCCTGATTTGTCATGCGTGCCGTGATCGGCTTGCCGGCCCCGCCCAGGACGGGGCGGGGCCGGCGCTCCTTCAGGTTTCCTGCTAGAAACGAAGATCTACTCCGAACCGGAACTGCCGCGGCGCGCCGTAGTTGAACGGCGTGTTGCCGGCAGCGCCGCCACTGAAGGCGGCCGTCGTGATGTTGGTCGAGATCAACGCCTGGCGTAGCGACTCCTGGCTCTCCTCCAGCGTGATCACGCCGTCCCCGTTCAGATCCTGCTGCGCGAAGCGGCTCTGGAACTCGGGCACGATGTCCGTCTCGATCGTGAACGGGAACGTACCCGGCGCGTCCTCGCTGAGGAAGCTCGACGGGATGACCGGCGTCCGGGAGACCTGATCCTCGATCCCCTGGCGATCCGGCCGTCCCGTCCCGGGGTTGACGTTCACGACGTTCTCGATGTCGAGGAAGTTGATGACCTGAGCGAAGAGCTCGAAGCCCAGGGCCCCGCCCAGATCGAGACCCTTGGTCACCCGCACATCCCCCTGGTGGAACCACGGCAGCCGGCTGGAGTTGATGTCCTCCAGCGGCTCGAACTGGCCGACCAGCGAGCGCCGCGTGAACGGCTCACCCGAGTGCGCGTTGTACACGAGATAGACGCCGAAGTCGTTGAAGATCGTCCCCGCCGTGGTCCCCTCCTGGAACTCGTCGGGGAACCGCAGCGCGAACTGCAAGTTGGCGCTGTGCTGCCGGTCGAACGACTCCGGCGAGAGCTCGGAAGGCGGCACAAGGAGCCGTCCCGGGAACAAGGGATCGAACAGCAGCCCGAAGCCGGTGGCGAACTCGGTCGGCGAGGATGTCGTCCCGCGCGCGAACTGCAGCGAGTACGCCACGTCGGTCGAGAAGTAGTTGGCATAGCGCTTGTTCAGCGTCAGGTCGAATCCCTTCACGTTCCCGTTGTCGCCGTTCACGAAGATGCGCCGCTCCCCGACGCCCCCGGCCAGCACGTTCGGCTGGAACACGTCGACCCGGATGGCCCCCCGCCGGTCGCGGTTATAGGCCACGACGTCCAGCACGAGGTCCTCGCTGAGCAGGTGCGTGATGCCGGCCTCGAACGCCGTCGTTTCCACATAGTCCAGGTTCGGGTTGCCGTACAGGGTCCTCGAGTTCCCGCCCGTCGCGACGAAGTCCGTCCTGAAGGCCGAGAAGTAGTGCTGCAGCTCGGGAAGCTGGTAGAACTTCCCGTAGCTCAGCCGGACCTGGGTAGCATCGGTGATCGGGTGCGCCACACCCAGGCGCGGCGACAGCTCGGTCCGCGTCTGGCCCTCGACCACAACGGCCAGATCGTCGTCGGCCGGGTCCGAGCACTGAGTGAACGCCGAG
>DATLFH010000023.1:0-14096 GCA_035524965.1 Gemmatimonadota bacterium
TTCGACGAGCGCTACATGTACCAGGTGCTGGACGCCAACGTCTGCTACCCGCTCCCCGAGCACATCCTGGGCGACGTGCCGCTCGCCGAGATGGAGAACCACGCGATCGCCCGGGCGCCGGTGGGCAACGGTCCCTTCCGTTTCGTCTCGTGGACGCCGGGCCAGGAAGTCGTGCTGGAAGCCAACCTCGACTTCTTCCGCGGCCGGCCGCACCTGAATCGCGTCACTTTCCAGATCATCCCCGAGCCGACCACGCTCGCGACCCAGATCCAGAACGGGACGATCGACCTCTGGCCCCGGTTCAGCCACACGTTCTATCCGCAGCTCGAACAGGACGCCGATGTCGAGGTCCACTCCTACCCCGGCCGCTCCTACACGTACCTGGCGTGGAACACACAGGATCCGCTGTTCGACACGAAGGAAGTCCGGCAGGCGCTGACCCTCGCCATCGATCGCGGGCAGATCGTCGAGGCGCTCCTCTACGAGCAGGGGACGGTCGGGACACAACCGCTGATCTCCACGATCTGGGCCCACGATCCGACGATCGAGCCGTACCCGTTCGATCCGGACCGCGCCCGCGAGATGCTCGAAGCGGCGGGCTGGGTCGACGCGAACGGCGACGGAATCCGCGAGAAGGACGGCCAGCCCTTCCGTTTCGACCTCAGCACGAACGCCGAAAACACGCTCAGGGTCGACATCGTGACGATCCTCCAGCAGCAGCTCCGCCAGGTCGGAATCGATGTCCGGCCGAACACACTGGAGTTCAACACGTTCATCGATCGGCTTTTGGACAAGGATTTTCAGGCCGCGGTGGGCGGCTGGTCGGTCGGGATCAAGGCCGAGCTGACGCCGCTCTTCGGAAGCGGCGAGCTGTTCAACTTCGTGAGCGCCGACAATCCTCAGCTCGACCCGTTGATCGAGCAGGCCGAGGTGGAGCGCGACCGCGAGGCGGCCAAGCGCCTGTGGGCCCGCGCCCAGCGCATCATCATCGACGAGGCGTACTACAGCTTCCTCTTCCAGCAGAACGACCTCCACGTCATCGCTCAGCGCTTCCAGGGCGCCGACATGAACGCCTATGGATGGGGGTACAACCTCGAGGAGTGGTTCGTCCCGGAGGGGATGCAGAAGTATGACGTGCCGGTCGGCGCGGCGCCCCTCGCAGCCGCTCCGTGACCGGGTACCTCCTCAAGCGGATCCTGCAGTCGGTTCCGATCCTGCTCGGTGCGTCGACGATCATTTTCTTCCTGATGCACGCCGCCCCGGGCGACCCGACCTCGATCTATCTCGGCAACCCCAACATCGACCCGGCCGTCATCGAGCAGATGCGGCGGAACCTGGGTCTCGACCAGCCGGTCCACATCCAGTACGTGAAGTGGATCAGCTCGTTCCTGACGGGTGAGTTCGGCTATTCGTTCTCGCAGCACCGGCCGATCTCCGAGATCCTCAAGGACGCGATTCCGAACACGCTCCTCCTTTCGGCGGTCGCGCTCCTCATCATCTTCCTGATCGGGGTCGTGATCGGAACGGTCCAGGCGGTGCGGCAGTACTCGTGGATCGACAACACCGCGACGATCGCGTCGTTCTTCCTGTACTCGATGCCGTCCTTCTGGTTCGGCCTCATGCTGATCCTGCTCTTCGGCTACAAGCTGCAATGGCTTCCGGCCAGCCAGATGACCGCCGTCAACTACGACTTCCTGAGCCCGAGCGACCAGATCGTTGACCGGCTGAAGCATCTCCTTCTGCCGGCGGTGGCGCTGGGCTTCGGCGGGGCCGCCGCCGTCGCGCGCTACATGCGGAGCGGGATGCTGGAGCAGATCCGGCAGGACTACGTGCGGACCGCGCGCGCCAAGGGGCTCGGCGAGGGGGTCGTCGTCTTCAAGCACGCGCTCCGAAACGCCCTGATTCCGGTCGTCACCCTGCTCGGGCTGTACATCCCGTTCCTGATGTCGGGCGCGGTCCTGATCGAGACGATCTTCGCCTGGCCGGGGATGGGGCGCACGATCGTGACCGCGATCTTCCAGCGCGATTACCCGGTCGTCCTGGCGAGCGCGTTCGTGATCTCGATCATGGTGATCCTTGGGAATCTGCTGTCGGATGTACTGTACTCGGTGGTCGACCCCCGCGTCACCGTCGAGGAGGAGGCGGCATAGGATCGTGAGGGCGGAGAGCGACATCGGCGCGGTCCACCTCGGCACGACATTGGGCATGCCGGCGACCCGCGGGGTTGTTCCGGCCGGCGCCGCGGGCGTTCAGCCCAGGCGCATGTGGGCGGTCGCCCTCTCCGCGGTGGCACCGGGGCTGGGGTCGCTGGCGATCGGCCGCTGGGCGACGGGAGGCTGGATCCTCGCGGGCTGGGCGATCGCGCTCGCCACGCTGGCGGTCTCGGGGGCGGATCTCGCGAGGACGTACCAGCAGGGCCGGATCGAAGACTGGATCGCGCTGGCGGTCCTCGGCGCCTCGCTGGTCGGCTTCTGGGCGTGGGGGATGTGGGACGTCGCGGTCGCGGCCACGCGCCCGATCAAGCGGATAGGCGTGAGCCAGTGGCGGCTCGCCGGCCGCCGGTTCCGCCGCAACCGCCTCGCGATGGCCGGGCTGGCGATCATGGCCCTCCTCTACTGGCTCACGCTCCTCGCCCCCTACCTCGCGCCGTACGACCCCAACTTCCAGGGGAACATCGTCCTCAACCGCTACCTTCAGCCGTCGGCGGAGCACCTCTTCGGAACCGACAAGTTCGGCCGCGACGTTTTCAGCCGGATCCTGTACGGGGCCCGGATCTCTCTGACGATCGGCTTTCTGGCGGTCGCGATCTCGATCACGCTGGGCACGCTGCTGGGATCGATCGCGGGGTACTTCCGCGGGTGGATCGACACCGCGATCGCGCGCTTCATCGACATGCTGCTGTCGATCCCGCGCCTGATCCTGCTCCTCGTCATCATCGCGATCTTCCAGCCCTCGATCTGGCTCATCATCGCCGTCCTGGGGCTGACCGGCTGGGAATCCAGCGCGCGGATCGTGCGCGGGCAATTCCTGCAGCTTCGGGAGCAGGAGTTCGTCCAGGCCTCGCGGGCGCTGGGATACTCCGACTGGCGCATCATGATGCGCCACATCCTGCCCAACACGCTGGCCCCGATCATCGTGATCGCGACCCTGAACATCGGGAACACGATCCTGCTCGAGGCCGCGCTGTCGTTCCTGGGGCTGGGCGTCCAGCCGCCGACCGCCTCGTGGGGTTCGATGGTCAACGACGGCCGGGACGCGATGATCACGGCGTGGTGGATCTCGACCTTTCCGGGCCTGGCGATCGTCGTAACGGTGGTCTCGTTCAACCTGCTGGGGGACGGCCTCCGGGACGCGCTCGACCCGCGGCTCAGCGGCTGACGAGGCCGGCCGGATTCGGGTTCCTGATCCTCGTGTCGCTCGGCTCGCGAGTCGGCGACATCCACCCTCAGACCGATCTCACCGGAGTGCAGGCCGCGTCCCAGGCGGAGGCCGAGCAGGCGATCCTCGCAGCGATCGAGCCGGGGGAGATGGAGGCGATGTCGCGGACCCTCTCGGCGCGGAGCCACGTGGCGGGTGGCCCGGGTCAGGCGGCCGTCCGCGATACGCTGGTCGCGTGGCTCGAGGGGTGGGGCTTCGAGCCCCAGGTCGTCACGTACGAGGTCTTCCTCCCCTGGGCGACGGCGGCGTCGCTCACCCTGACCGCGCCCGACTCGATCGCCTTCGACCTCGGTGAGGAGCCGTTGGCCGGCGATCCCACCACCGCCGAGCCGCCATACCCGTGGGTCAATGGCTACTCGGCGCCGGGCGAAGTCGAGGCCGAGGCCGTGTACGTGAACTACGGCCTCCATGAGGACTACGACCGGCTGGACAGCCTGGGGATCGAGGTCGCGGGGAAGGTCGCGGTCGCCCGCTACGGGCTTTCCTACCGCGGGATCAAGGCGCGGCTCGCCGAGGCGAACGGCGCCGCGGCGCTCCTCATGTACTCGGACCCCACCGACGACGGCTTCGTCCACGGGGATGTCTACCCGCAGGGGCCGTTCCGCCCGTGGAGCGGCGTCCAGCGGGGGAGCGTCAAGAACGGGACGGGAGACCCGACGACCCCCTCGGGACCGAGCGTCGCCGGCGCCGCGCGGGTGTCACCGCGGGATAGCCCCCACGAGCTGCCGGCGATCCCCGTCATGCCGGTCTCCTACGCGGTCGCGGGCGAGATCCTCTCGCGGCTCGCGGGGGCGGACCTTCCACAGCAGGGCTGGCAGGGCGGGCTCCCATTCCGCTACCACGTGGGGCCGGGTCCGGCGCGGGTCCAGGTCCGGATCGACGACGACCGGGCCGGGCCGGCCGGCGGCATGAAACCGATCCATAACGTCGTGGCCCGGATCGAGGGCACGGAGTGGCCCGACGAGTGGGTCGTGGTCGGCGGCCACATCGATGCCTGGGGCCCGGGCGCCAACGACAACGTCAGCGGGACGGCCTCCGTATTCGCCGCGGCGCGCGCGCTCCGCGCCCTGGCCGAGCGCGGCTTTACCCCGCGCCGCACGATCGTCTTCGCGGGTTGGGACGGCGAGGAGTGGGGGCTGATCGGCTCGACGGAATGGGTCGAGGAGCACGCCGCCCTACTGTCTCGCGGCGCGGTCGCGTACATCAACCAGGACGCGATCGGGGGCACGCGCTTCAGCGCCTCGGCGTCGCCGTCCCTCAAGCCGTTCGTCCGCGAGGCGACGCGCGCGGTCATGACCGACGACGCGGGTTCGCTTTACGAGGAGTGGGTGGGGCGGGACACGCTCGCCCCGATGGGGAATCTGGGCGGCGGATCGGACTTCGCTCCCTTCTACAACCACCTCGGGATCCCGAGCACCAATCACGGATTCGGCACGCCGGGCGGCGTTTACCACTCGGCGTACGATACCTATCGCTGGATGGCGGAGCACGGCGATCCCGGCTTCGTCCACCACGCACAATCCGCCCGGCTGGCCGCGCTGCTCGCTCTTCGGCTCGCCAATGCCGAGGTCCTTCCCCATGACTACGAGAGCTTCGCGCGCGAGATGACCGGCCACTGGGAGGAGCTGCGCGGCGATGCGGAGGAGGGAGGATTGCTGGACGGTGAGTCGGATCCTCTCACGGCCGCCCTGGCGGAGCTGGAGGAGGAGGGCGGTCGCCTGAACGGCGCGCGCGCGGCGTACCTCGCCGGACCGGTCGATCCGGAGGCGAGCCGGAGAGCGAACCGCGCGCTGATCCAGGTCGAGCGCGCGCTGACGCGCGAGCGCGGGCTCGAAGGCCGGCCCTGGTACCGGAACCTCACGTTCGCGGCCGACGGCCGGAACACCTACGCGACGCTCGCGCTGCCGGCCGTTGCCGAGGCGGTCCGCGCGGGCTCGCGCGAGCGGGTGAGGGCGGAGGTGGAAGATCTGGCCACGCGCGTCAGGAGCGGCGCCGCCGCCGTACGCGAGGCGGTCGAGGCGATCTCCCCGTGAGCCCGCCGTGACGGATGCGCTCGGGCGTAAGTGGCGTTATCTTATGGTGATGCATCGGGGCGGCCGCCCCGCGGCGACCCCCTTCATCCCGGAGGACGGGCCATGGTAACCGGCATCAGCGACGGCACGATCGCCCGCGCGCTGGATCTCCTCGAGATCGACATCCGGACCCTCTCCGAGGCGATCGGCTGCACGCCAGGAACGCTCAACCGCTGGCGGCGAGGCGGTCAGAACCCGTCTTCGCAGTACCTGGAGCGCCTCGAGCTGCTGGACGCGCTGCTCTACCAGGTTCAGAGCGTGCTCCGCAGCCGGCAGCGGGCCCGCGAGTGGTTTTCAACCCGCGTGCCGGCGCTCGGCAACCGCACTCCGAGAGACGTCTTCCTGTCGGGCAACTTCGCCCACCTGGTGGTGTACTTGCGCCAACATGAACGTCTGTAGCCTGGGCGGCTGAGGATGACGAATCTCGGCACGACTCTCCGCGCTCCTCGCCTCGCTTGACCCCGCCGCTCCTTCAGGTCGAGGACCTGCGGACCTACTTCCACACCGACGAGGGAACGGCCAGGGCGGTCGACGGGGTCTCGTTCGAGGTCCGGCCGCGGGAGACCCTGGGGATCGTCGGCGAGTCGGGCTGCGGGAAGTCGGTCACCGCGCTGTCGATCCTGCGTTTGATCCCCGATCCGCCGGGGCGCATCGAGAGCGGCCGGCTCCTCTTCCAGGGACATGATCTGCTGAAGCTCTCCGAGAGAGAGATGCGGAAGATCCGCGGCAACGAGATCACGATGATCTTCCAGGAGCCGATGACTTCACTGAACCCCGTGTTTACGGTAGGCGACCAGGTCGGCGAGGTCCTGCGGCTCCACCGCGGCCTGTCCAAGGACGAGGCCCGGGAGCGATCGGTCGAAATGTTGCGGAGGGTTCGGATTCCCGACCCCGAGCAGCGTGTCGAGGAGTACCCGCACCAGCTCTCGGGCGGACAGCGGCAGCGGGTGATGATCGCCATGGCGCTGGCATGCGATCCGGCGCTTCTGATCGCCGACGAGCCGACTACCGCGCTCGACGTCACCGTCCAGGCGCAGATCCTCGAGCTCCTGAAGCAGCTCCAGGAGGAGTACGGGATGTCGATCATGCTGATCACCCACGACCTGGGCGTCATTGCCGAGACGGCCCACCGCGTCGTCGTGATGTATGCCGGCGTCGTGGCCGAGGTGGGGACCGTCGAACAGATCTTCGAGGGTCCCAACCACCCGTACACGGAAGGTCTCAAGGCGGCGATCCCCAAGCTGGGCGAGAACGTCGAGCGGCTGCACACGATCCCGGGCACGGTTCCGTCTCCCTACGAGGAGATCGTCGGGTGCCCGTTCCAGAACCGCTGCCCGTACGTGATGGAGATCTGCGGCCGCGAGTTCCCGCCGCTCTACCAGATCGGGCCCGGGCACGAGGCGCGATGCTACCTGTACGACCGGGCGGTCATTACGACGCGGGCCGGCGCGGGGCGATGAGACGGAAGGTGCACCCGTGAGCGGCAACGGCGGCCGCACGCGGATTCCCGAGGCGCCCCCTCACCCGCCGGCGAGTCGCGGGACCGCGCTCCTCGCCGTCCGCGACCTGAAGAAGTACTTCCCGATCCAGCGCGGGTTCTGGTCCCGCACCGTCGGACACGTGAAGGCGGTCGACGGTGTGTCATTCGACATCCTGGCGGGGGAGGTCCTGGGACTGGTCGGCGAGTCGGGGTGCGGCAAGACGACGACTGGGCGCTGCATCCTGAGGCTCATCGAGCCGACCGCGGGCGAGGTCGAGTTCGAGGGGAAGCAGGTGCTCGAGCTCGACCGGCGGGGCATGCGGGAGCTCAGGCGCGACATGCAGATCATCTTCCAGGATCCGTACTCGAGCCTGAACCCGCGCCTGACGGTGGGCTCGATGCTGTCGGAATCGCTCAAGATCCACCGGCTGGCAGAGGGCGAGGCGGCGCGTGCGCGCGTCCGGGAGCTGCTCGAGATCGTCGGCCTCGCCCCGGAGCACGCCAACCGCTACCCGCACGAGTTCTCGGGCGGCCAGCGGCAGCGGATCGGGATCGCCCGCGCGCTCTCGGTCAGCCCGAAATTCATCGTTTGCGACGAGCCGGTCTCCGCCCTCGATGTCTCGGTCCAGGCGCAGGTCATCAACCTGCTCCAGGACCTGCAGGACGAATTCGACCTCACGTTCCTGTTCATCGCCCACGATCTCGCGGTGGTCGAGCACATCTCCAACCGGGTGGCGGTCATGTATCTGGGTAGGCTCATGGAGCTGGCGTATGGGGACGAGCTGTACGCCAACCCGCTCCACCCGTACACCCGGGCCCTGCTGGCGGCGATCCCGGTGCCCGATCCGCGGGTCGAGCGGGAGCGAATCGTCCTCGAAGGAGACGTGCCGAGCCCGGCCCACCCGCCCTCGGGCTGCCCGTTCCACCCCCGCTGCCCGATCGCGGGGCCCGAGTGCGCCGAGGTCGTCCCCGAATTCCGCGACGTCGGGGGCGGTCATTACGTCGCGTGCATCAAGGTCTAGCGGTCATCGGCCGCGCCCGAATGACGCCCGCCTGCACGCTACTTGACGGCCGTTCGGCCGGTCTGCTACTCTAGAGTTCCTTAAGCGTCCTATCACGTCCGATCGGACCCCTGCCATCGGAGGCGGAGCTTGGGCAACTGGTGGAGCGTATCCGTACAGTTCTTCAATGACGGCGGCTTCTTCATGTGGCCGCTCCTGGCCTGCGCAGTCGTGGGCCTGTTCATCATCGTCTGGAAGTTCATGTCGCTGACTTCGACCTCCTCCAAGACGCACCAGCTCCTGCAGGACGTGGACGCCCTCATCGCCAATCATCGCCTCGAGGAGGCCAAGGCGCGCTGTCGGGAGAGCGACACTCCCGTCGCCCAGATCCTGCTCGCCGGGCTGGAGAAGCACGACGAAGGCACCGAGCGGGTCCTGAGCGCGATCGAGAACGAGGGCATGATCCAGATGTCGCGCTTGGAGCAGGGGCTCGTCTGGTTAGCCACGATCGCGAACGTCGCTCCGCTCCTCGGCTTCCTCGGCACGGTGGCGGGCATGATCATCGCCTTCGGCGCGATCGAGCTGGCGGGCGAGGTCGACGCCACGCTGGTCGCGGGCGGGATCAAGGTCGCCCTGATCACGACGGCCGCCGGCCTGACGATCGCGATCCCGGTAAACGTCGCCCACAACTACTTCGTCTCGAAGATCGACGGGCTCGTGATCGAGATGGAGGAGACGTCGCAGAACCTGGTCGAGACCTTGCACGACATCGAGCGCAAGCCGGCCGCCGCGCCGGCTCCGGCCCAGCGGGCCTGACGGAGACGGGACCGATGCCGAAGATCCTCAAGCGCAAATCCCGCGTCTCGGACGAAATCCCCACCGCCTCGATGGCGGACATCGCGTTCCTGCTTCTGATCTTCTTCCTGGTGACGACGGTGTTCGCTGAGGACCGCGGCCTGAGCCTCGTGCTGCCCGAGAGGCAGACCGAGGAAGTCGAGATCAACCCGAAGAACATCATCACGTTTTACGTGGTTGGGCAGGGGGTTGTGCAGCTGAGGCGCGGCGACTCGCCCGACAAGCAGACGTTGAACTACGAGCAGGTCGAGTCGATCGTGCGGCAAGAGCTGGCCGGCAACCCCAGGCTCATCGTCAGCGTGAAGACGTCGCCCGAGGCGAACTACGTCGACATGGTCAACGTGCTGGACGAGGTCAAGCTGGCCGGCGCGACGCGTATCAGCCTGCAGGAGTGGGACCGGTCGATCGAGTAGAGAAAAGTCCCGCGCGAGCCGGAGAAGGCCCGGGCGAGTCCCGGGCCTTTTTTCTTCCCGGCGCCCGGGTGTCCGGAGATTCCGGCGGCGGCGCACCTTTTCGGCGGCGGGCGGGTAGATTCGTGCGGGTTTATCGATCGTGATGCGACGAAGCAGCACACTCGTAACGTTCGGTCTCGCGGTTGCGATCGCGCCTGCGTCGGCCCTTCCTCCTATCCCGGTGCGCGAGCCGGCGCTTTCCGCCGCGGTTTTGAGCTGCCCGCTGTATTGGCGGCCCGGCGATCCGCCGGGACTCTTCCCCCATACGACCGCCCGGGTGGATACGGAAAATGGTGGGGGCGAGTCGGCGGGGGGGCTCGCCGACGTTTCCGGCTATAGGGAGGTCCGAGCGGCGCGAGGCTGGATCGAGGTCGGCCGTCCCGACGTCGCGCTCGAGCTCCTGAGCGGGGGGATCCCGGATTCGCCGGAGGCCCGGTTGTACCGGCTGGCCGGCCTGGCGGAGCTGGGGAGCTGGGAGGAGTTCCTTGCGGCGCTCGCCTCCGCTCCGGACGAGGCGCTCCCCGCCGGCTGCGGTCCGCTGGTGGACCGCTGGAGCGCCCGGTCGCTGATGGCGCGCGGGGAAGGGGCGGCGGCCGATCGGGCGTTCGACCGTCTGGCCGATAGGCTGCCGGCCCTCGGCCGCTATGTGGACCTGTGGCGGCTCGAAAGCGCCGCCCACGCGGGAGACCTTTTGCGGGGCGAGGCCGCATGGTCGCGGCTCGAAGGCGGGAACCTGCCGCGGGTCGCCTCCGCCGATGCGCGATCGCTGCTGCCGATCCTGTACGAGCGCGCGCGACGGGCCGATCTCGCCCGGCAGTGGCATCTCACGCTGGCTGCCGAGACGCGCGGCGCCGAGCGAGCTTCCCACTGGCTCGCCGCGGTCGGGCTAGCCGAGGCGGCGGGTGACCGGACGTCCGCGGACGCGCTCCGGCGCCGGGTCGTCGAGCAGGCGCCCGCGGCGGCGGCCGGGATCGTGCTCGATCCGGCCCTCCGGGCTCGCCTCGAGATCGATCCCTTGAGGGCGGCGCGGGTCCTTCTCTCCGCCGGGAGAGCCGGGGCCGCCGAGCCATTCGCGACCGCGGCCCTGGAGGCCGCAACCGTGGATACGCGCGCCCGGGAGGCGCTCCTCCTCCGCGCCGAAATTCGGACCGCGGCCGGAGACCGGGTGGGTGCGGAGCGGGACTACGAGGCGACCATCGCCCGCTGGCCTGGCGACGCCCGCGTCCCCGAGGCGGCCTACGAGCTGGCGCGGCTGGCGCTGGACGACCGTGACGGGCCGGTCGCCCGCCGCCGGCTCGAGGACTTCCTGGCCCGCTTTCCGTCCCATCCCCGCTTCACGGCGGCGCTCTACCTGCTGGCCGATTCCTATCAGGACGATTGGTCCTATCAGGACGACCGGCGCTCCAACTCCTCCTTCGCCTCCTTCGCCGACCGCGCGATCGAGCTCTTCGACCGGGTCGCGCGCGACCACTCCGGATCGTTCTTCGCCGACCGGGCGGAGATGCGGGCGGCGCACCTGGCGTACGCGCTCGGCCGTTACGGCGAGGCCGAGCGGCGCTACGCCCGCTACCGGGGATCGGAGAGCGCGCGGGAGGCCCGCTACTGGCTGGCCCGCGCGGCGGCGCAGCAGGGCGAGGAAGCGGGCGCGGGGGAGATCTACCGCTCGCTCGCCCGGGGGGACGACTACTACGCCCTCCTCGCCCGGGACCGGCTCGCCGGCCGCCCCTGGAGCGCGCGCTGGGGGGGCGCGGGGTACCGTCCGGGTCCCGACGCCCCGGCGCCCGGCGCTCCGGGCGGGCCGGCGATGCAGACGATCCTCGCCGACCCGGCCGGCCGGACCGCGGCGGCGCTCCTCCAGCTCGGCGAACGGCGCTACGCGGCCGCCGAGCTGGAACGGGCGGTCGGCCGGATCGGCGGTGATCGCGACCGGCTGGAGGACTGGGCCCGGGCGCTCGCCGCCTGGGGCTTCCCCGGCCTGACGCTCCGGATCGGCGTGCGGCTGGGCGCCAGCGGGGCCGGCGAGCGGCACGCGTACCCGTTGGGGTTCGCGGAAGCCGTCGACGCCGAGGCGCGGGCGCACGGGCTCGACGCCTACCTCCTGCTGGCGCTCATCCGGCAAGAGAGCCTGTTTCAGGCCGACGCCGAGTCCCCGGTCGGCGCCCGCGGGCTCATGCAGGTCATGCCCGCGACGGGGCGCGAGATCGCCGACTCGACGGGATGGGAGGGCTACGACCCCGGCATCCTTTACGATCCGGCCGTGGCGCTCCACTTCGGGGCCCACTATCTGGCCGCGCAGCTCGAACGGTTCGACGGGTTCTGGCCGGCGGTCCTCGCCGCCTACAACGGCGGCCCGCACAACGTGACGCTCTGGATGGACTTCCCCGAGCGCACCCAGGATCCGGAGCTGTGGATCGACCGCATCCCGTTCAAGGAGACGCGCGGGTACGTGAGGAAGATCCTCGCCCAGGCGACCGTGTACCGCCGGCTCTACAGCTCCCCGGCCGCGGCGCGCTGAAGACGGCGGCAGTCCTCGGCCTGGCTTTCGCGGCCCTCCTGACGGCTCGGCCGGCGGACGCGCAGTCGGACCGGGGGCCGGTGCCGGAGCACACGACCCTCGTCTACCCGCCGTTCTCCCACACGCTGGGGATCCACCGCGCGCGGCCCGTCCACCTCGAGCTCTTCCTGGGCGGACGGACGCGGTTCGCCGACCCGCAGGGCGTGGCGGCGGTCAAGTTCACCTCCGATGACGATCCGGATGCCCCGGGGGACGACTACAAGTTGACCCTGTTCGGAGTCAACTCGGATCGCGGGGAGATCCTCTACAACTCGAGCATGCAGACGCTGGCGATCTATGGCGCCGAAGGTGAGGGTGAGGACCGGTTCCGCCGGCCGCACGGGATCGCCGCTACGGCCGACGGCCGGATTTACGTGGCCGACAGCGGCAACCGGCGGATCGCCCGGCTCAGGTGGGATCCGGTCGGACGAGGGCTCCGCTGGGCGGGCGAGTGGTCGGCCGGAGAGGTGTTCGACGTGACGACCGACGCCCGGGGCCACGTGTTCGCCAGCGACCGCTCGGCCGACGCGGTGCTCCGCTTCGCCGAGACGACCGCGCCGTCGCCGGTGGCGGGGGAGCGGTGGCCGCTCCCGCCCGACGTGCAGGATCCGCTGGGGCTCGCCGTCGGCGATTCGCTCGACCCGTGGTACCACCCGGACACCTATCGCCTGTATTTGATCGACCTGGACGGCGCCCGTCTGCGCGGGTACGAGGCCGACGGGACCATCCTGGCAGAGACGACACCCGACCCGCTATCACGACCCGGGGAGGATCCCGGCCGGTTCGATTACGTCGCGCTCGACTACTACGGAAACGTATACGTGACCGACCGCGGCGCCGGTCTCGTCTACAAGTTCGATCCGGAGCTCCTCCACCTCGCGACCTTTCCCGGCCCGGGGCCGGCCGAAGCCGCGCTCGAGGAGCCGCGCGGGATCGCGATCTGGAAGCGGTTCGGGCAGGTGTTCGTGGCGGAGCGCGAGGGAGCGCAGTACTTCTTCCTGGGGACCGACTTCCGCGTCTCCGAGCCGGTAATCGTGCGCGCTTCGAGTGATCCTCCCCGCTGGGAGCTGGACCTCTTCCTGACCGAGTCGGCGATCGTGACTGTACGCTTTCTGGGCTCGGCCAGGGATCCGCTGGCGGTCGCCGAGGCGGGGGTCTACGGCACCGGCGAGCAGACCGTCGCCTGGGGGCCGGAGGCGTGGGCGGAGCCGTCGCTGGACGGCTGGGAGGAGCGGGCCGAACGGGTCTCGATCGAGGCCCGTCCGACCTACTCCAGCCGCAAACGATTCAGCCTCGTCCGCACGTTTCCGCTGGTCTGGAACGGACCTTGACATCCTCTTCCGGGCTCCGGTAGACTGCGGGCGAGTCATCCGAAAACGGTTCTTCGAGAGGAGGAGTCCCACCGCCATGGCGAAGGGCAAAGTGAAGTGGTTCAATGACGCGAAGGGGTACGGCTTCATCGAGCAGGAGAGCGGGGACGACGTGTTCGTCCATTTCACCGCCATCCAGACCGATGGATTCAAGACGCTGGCCGAGGGGCAGGAAGTCGAGTTCGAGGTGAACGAGGGCAAGAAGGGTCCGCAGGCGTCCAACGTCTTGAAGATGTAGCCATTTCCGACGCGCCGAGACCACCGCACGACGCCCCGCGCACGGCGGGGCGTTCGTGTTTGAGGGCCCTGGCGGGGATAACGGTCTGGCTGCTGGCCTCCGCCGCCCTGCCGGGGGCCGCCCACCCGCAGGCCGGATTCCCGCCGGCCGACCCTTCGCCGCACGCCGCTGCGTGCCCGGTGGGCGGCGCGCGCTGTATCGCGCTCTTCCCCGCCGCCGATTTCCCCGCCGCTTCCGGCTCGGTCGCGCTCACTCCCTCGGCCTCGCCGTTCGGGGCCTCGGTCGGGCCGGACGGCACCCAGCGCTGGGACCTGGAGCTGCGGGCCGAGGGGCTGCCACCCCCGCGTACGCTGGGCCCCTACGCGGCCTACGTGGCGTGGGCCGCCCCGCCCGTCCTGGAGCCGATGGTCCGCCTGGGGACGTTCGAGGGAGGGGCGCTCTCGGCGGGCCGGGTGACGCTCGACAAGTTCTTTGTCCTCGTGAGCGCCGAGCCGCACCCCTCCGGCGCCCGGCCGTCGGGGCCGGTCGTGCTCCGCGGGACCTCGCCCAGCATGGCCCTCCAGCCGCACGAGCTGCCGGCGATGCTGTCGGTGGCCGCCGGCGGCCTGCGCGGCCCCGCGCACCACCCGGCGGGCC
>DATLFH010000024.1:0-6373 GCA_035524965.1 Gemmatimonadota bacterium
GATCCGGAACTGGTGCGGGGTCCGCCCCGTGTGGCGCTTGAAGGCGCGCGTGAAGTGGCTCTGGTCGGAGAAGCCCGCCTGGAGGGCGATCGAGGCCAGCGTTTCGGACGGCTCCGACGGGTCCCCGAGCCGCTCGGCCGCCCACTCGAGCCGCAGCCGCCGCATGTAGGTCCCCAGCGGCACGTGGTAGTGGGTCTTGAAGACGCGCGCGAGGTGAACCGGGTGCGTCCCGACCTCGCTGGCCACGTCGGCGATCCGCAGGTTCTCCCGGCAGCGCGCGTGGATGAGCTCGCGCGCGCTCTCCAGCCAGGCCGGCGGCCTGCCGTTTCCCCGCTCGGCCGCCCCCAAGCGCGCGGCCGTCGCCAGCATCTCCAGGGCCAGCGCCTCGATCGCGAGCGGGGCGAGGCGGTCGGGCGCCTCCATCTCCCAAACCGCCCGTCGGGCGAGGGCGGCCAGCCCCGCGTGGCGGTAGTGGTGGACCCGGTCCAGAACCTCCCGGCAGGGTGAGACGACGTCCGCCTTGTGGGGGTCCGGCTGGACGACGAGGACCCGCGCCCCGGCGCGTCCGATCCGGTTTCCGTGCCGTTCCTCCGGCGGCTCGGTGAAGACGGTCGCGGGCGGGCAGTCGTAGGTCCGCGCCCGAAAGCCCAGGTCGAACGATCCCCCCAGCATCACGGCGAAGGTCGCCCGCTCGTGGACGTGGGGCTCCAGCACGGTGTTCGGCGGGAACCACGCGTCGGTCACGTGGAAATCCTCCAGCCGCGCCGTCCGAAAGCGCTCGCTTCCCATCGTTATGGGGACCGGTCGTTCGCCCATCGCCAGTCAAATCGCCGCCCGCGGCGCCCCGTTTATCCTCCGAGGTGCGTTTCGGGTCACGCGGGCCGTTCCGGCAAGTCACCGCCCGTCGGCCGCCCTAGCGTGGTGATCCGAGCCGCGGCCGTAGCGGCGCGGGGGCCGCGGCCCGCCCCGGACCGCGTCAGGCCCGGGCCGCGCTCGCCATGTACTCCGGGAGCTCGCGGATCGAGTCGAGCCGCGCGTAGTCTGCCGCCGCGCGCTCGGCCTCGTCGGCCTCCTCGTGCCGCCAGGTCGTCCAGTAGGGGATGTGGACCGCGCGGCCGCCCATGGCGAGGACGGGGAGGACATCGGAGCGGAGCGAGTTGCCGACCATGAGGAAGCGCTCGGGCCGGAAACCGTGCCGCGCGGCGATCCGCTCGTAGGCCGCCTGGTCCTTCCGGCTCACGATCTCGACCTTGCCGAAGTGGTCGCCCAGGCCCGAGCGCTCGACCTTGCTCTCCTGCTCCAGGAGATCGCCCTTGGTGATGATCATGAGCTCGTGGTCCCGCGCCAGCTCGGCCACCGTCTCGGCGACCCCGTCCAGGAGCTCGACGGGAGCCGCGATCATCGTCCGGCCGAGCTCGATCACGCGCTGGATGTCGGCGGCGCCGATCCGCCCCTCGGTCAGGTCGATCGCCGTCTCGACCATCGAAAGGACGAACGCCTTGATCCCGTAGCCGAAGTGCGGCAGGTTCCGCATCTCGGTCTCGTAGAGCCGGTCGTCGATCCACTCCGGGCTGTGATACTGCTCGAGGAGCCGGCGGAACTCGGCTTCCGTGTCCCGGTAGCGGCCCTCGTTTTCCCACAGGGTGTCGTCGGCGTCGAAGGCGATGACATCGATCATGCGGATGAATCTACCGGCCGCCGAGGGGGAATGACCAAGCAGCGTCCCGAGCCTGACAGCGGCCGCGTCCTCGCGTTATGATCCCGCCCTTGAACGTCGCGGCCCCCCGGCCCGTTGAAGCCTGCAGAGCCGTTCGTCGCCCCCGCGACCCTGACCGGGAGCTCCCCATGAGACTGTCGCTGATCCCGCTCCTCTTCGCCACCGCCGCCGCCTGCCAGGCGCAGGAGCCGGAGCCCTTCCCAGACGGGGCCGACGCTCTGCCGGCCTCCGCCGCCGGGGAGATCGCGGGAAGCTCCGGGCCGGTGGCTTTCGTCCGCGTCGCCGTCCTGCCGATGGTCGACGGCGCCGACGGGGGCTCCGGCCGGGTGCTCGAGGACCACACGGTCCTCGTCGACGGCGACCGGATCGTCGGTGTCGGGCCGGCGGACGAGATCGAGGTCCCCGAGGGCGCCATCGTGGTCGACGGGACCGGCAAATGGCTCATCCCGGGACTGGCCGAGATGCACGGCCACGTCCCGCCGCCCGACGCGCCGCGGGCGTTCGTCGAGAACGTCCTCTTCCTCTACGTCGCCAGCGGGATCACGACGGTCCGCGGGATGCTGGGCGCGCCGGGGCAGCTCGCGCTGAAAGAGGAGGCGAACTCGGGCCGGATCGTCGCACCGACCCTCTATCTCGCCGGTCCCAGCTTCAGCGGCGGGTCCGTCACCTCGCCCGAGCAGGCGGCGGCGATGGCGCGGGAGCAGGCGGCGGCCGGCTGGGACCTCCTCAAGGTCCATCCCGGGCCGACTCGCGCCGAGTACGACGCGATGGCCCGGACGGCGCGCGAGCTCGGCATGCGGTTCGGGGGCCACGTGCCCGAGGAGGTAGGCCTCGTCCACGCGCTCGAAATGGGGCAGGAGACCTTCGACCACCTGGACGGGTACGTCGAGCATCTGGACGGCGAGGCGGGGCCGGTCGATCCGGTGGAACTGGAGGCGATCGTGCGGACGAGCCGCGAGGCGGGCGCGTGGGTCGTCCCCACGATGGCGCTGTGGGAGACCCTGTGGGGGATCCCGACTCTCGAGACGCTGGCGGCCTACGAGGAGCTCCAGTACATGCCGCCCGACATCGTCGAGGGGTGGAAGGCGCGCCACCGGGAGCGGCTCGCCGACCCCGAACGCGACCCCGCCGTGGCGCGGACCGTGATCGACAACCGGATGCGGATCCTCGCCGCTCTCGCCGACGGCGGCGTGCGGATCCTCATGGGGACGGACGCGCCGCAGCTCTTCAGCGTGCCTGGCTTCTCGCTGCCACGGGAGCTCGAGCGGATGGAGGCGGCCGGGATGTCGCCCTACGAGATCCTCGTCTCGGGGACACGGAACGTCGGGGCGTACTTCGCGAACGAGGACGCCTTCGGGACGATCGCGCCCGGGCAGCGGGCCGACCTGGTCGTTCTGGCGGCCGATCCGCTCGCGGACATCGCCAACGTTGCAAGCATCGACGGCGTGATGGTCCGCGGACGCTGGCTGCCGCGGGCGGAGCTCGACGCCGGGCTCGCCCGGATCGCGGCGTCGTATCGCCGACGCTAAACCGGCGTCGGGAAGCCGAGTTTTTCCATGCATGGCCGCTCCCCGACCCAAGGCACCACACGATGGCGCGCCCCGCTTCCACGCCCTGGATGTGGACGGTTTCCGGGTCACGGAGGCCTGGTTCCCGGCCGGGCTCTTCCTCCCGCCGCACGTCCACGAGCGGGCGGTTTTCGCCATCTTCCTGGACGGCGGGATGGACGTGTCGTTTTCCGCTGCCGCCCGGTCCTTTTCGTGTGCGCCCTCCACGGTGCTCATCGAGCCTCCGGGCGTGCGCCACACCCAGCGCTTTGGAAACAGCGACGCCCACCTGGTCGTCGTCGGGCCCGATCCCGAGCGGAAGGACCTGACCCGACCGTGCCGTCCGTTGGTAGACGAGATCAGCGTCTTCCCGCACGGGGTGATCGCGACGATGGCGCGGCGAATCGTTCGCGAGCTGAAGTCGGCGGATCCGGTGGCCCCGCTGGCGATCGAGGCGATCGTGCTCGAGATGCTGGCCGCGGCCGCACGGCTGGATGAGCGCGAGCGCCGGCCGGCCCCACCCGCCGATTTCCTCCGCCTCGCCCAGGAGGTGATACACGACCGGTTCCGCGAGCGCCTCAGGATCGCCGACATCGCGACGGAATCCGGTGTCCACCCGGTCCGCCTCGCGCGCACCTTCCGCGCCCGCTTCCACATCTCGATCGGGGAGTACATCCGGCGTCTCAGGCTCGAATGGGCCGCGGAGCGGCTTCTTCACCCCGACGAGAATATCTCCGGGGTCGCTCTGAGCGCCGGGTTCAGCGACCAGAGCCACTTCACCCGCGCCTTCAAGCGCCACACGGGCGTTACGCCCGGTGAGTTCCGCGACTGGCATTCCCGGGCCCGGCAGTCCCGCGCGGTCGGTTAGCCTTCCCTCCCATCCCGGAGGGCGCGCGGCTGGCCCTGTTCTTTTTCTTCCAAGCCGACAAAAGATGCAAGACGGGCGGTGAACGGCTGGCGTACGCTCCCCTAAACCCTTTGTTGAAAGGAGAGCGTTCGCATGCACAAACCCTGTCTGAATGCGGCGGCCACCATCCTGGGCGCCGCCGTCCTCCTCGTGCTGCTCGGCTCCGGCACGGTGTTCGCCCAGATCACGGGGAAGGTGATCGGGACGGTCACCGATCGGGACACCGGCGAGCCCTTGGTCGGCGCGCAGGTCGTCGTCGAAGGCACCAACCTCGGCAACGTGACCAACGAGGACGGCTACTACTTCATCAACAACGTAACGGTCGGCATCCAGCAGATCACCGCCCAGTACCTGGGCTACCAGACGACAGCTCAGGAGCACAGGATCCTGGCCGGGCAGACGATGACGGTCGACTTCCGGCTGGCGAGCGAGGTGATCGAGGCCGACGAGGCGATCATCGCGGTGATCGAGCGCGAGCCGCTGGTGGCGCGCGACAACACGATCTCGAAGACCCGCTTCACGTTCGAGGAAACCCGGAACCTGCCGGTAGAGAGTCTCGACGAGGTGATCTCGCTGAGCGCCGGGGTCTACGAGGGCCAGGGCGGGTTCATCATCCGCGGCGGCCGCGGCTCAGAGGCGGCGACGTACGTCGACGGAGCCCTCGTCACCGACTTCGGGACCCAGCGGAATCAGACCGAGGTCGGCAACTACGCCGTCGAGGAAGTGGACGTCGTGACGGGCGGTTTCAACGCCGAGTTTGGGCACGCCCAGTCGGGGGTCATCAACATCGTGACGCGCGAGGGCGGCCGGGAGTATCACGGCAACGTGCGCTTCACGACCGACGGCCAGTTCGGCACCGACGGATACGATACCGGGGCGCTGGCGGTGGGGGGGATCCCCGCGGGGCAGACGTGCTGCGGCTGGAATCAGCTCCAGGCGTCGATCGGCGGGCCGATCATCCCCGACAAGCTGACGTTCTTCGGCTCGCTCGATGCGACCGGGTCGGCTGACTTCTTTCCCGCCGCGGCGGGCTTCAACCCCGCGGTCGGATCGTTCAACTCGACCGGCTCGACGAAGACGATCCTGCCCGGCAACCGGGGAGACCGCACGCGGGCCCAGGTCAAGCTGACGTCTTTCCTGACCGGGACGTCCAAGCTGACCGGCACGTATCTCTTCAGCCGCGACCAGTTCGAGAACTTCCAGCCGTCGCGGTCGATCTTCCAGCATATCTCCGCGACCGCCCAGCGGGTCAAAACCCACGACGCGATCCTGGGGTTCGACCAGCAGATCTACCAGACCGCGGAGCGGAACCTGAACCTCCAGGTGCGGGCGAACTTCCACCAGACAAGGGATTACATGGGGACGCCGGTGAGCGACCCGATGACGGCCACGATGCTCGAGCGGGTCGGGGCCGAGGCCTGCGGGCCGGACTGCGGTCTCACCGACGACGCATTCGGAGGAGACTTCCTGAACTACCGCTTCGGAGATGTCGAGTTCTTCTTCGAGGACGCGGATCCGGGCGATGTCAATTTCCTGAACGTGGGCGAGGAGCGGGCCACGAACCCCGATCCCGTGTTCGGCCAGCCGCAGATCTTCGTCTCGGAAGGGTTCGGCAACTTCTTCTTTCGGCGCTACGAGCGGCGCTACGGGGTCCGGGTCGACCTGGACAGCCAGTTGAACCGCGTCCACCGCGCCAAGGTGGGCGGCGAGTACACGCAGATCGAGTTCGGCCAGGCGGGGGAGCGTTTCACCGACGCCACGTTCGCCCACCTCTTCGACGTCGAGCCGCGAGTGGCCGCGCTCTACGCCCAGGACCGGCTGGACTACGGCGACCTGGTGATCGACCTGGGACTCAGGCTCGACCACTGGGACCCGAACACGATGTTCCCGCTCTTCCCGGGTATCGTGCCGTGCTCGATCTCGGCCTTCCCGCAGTGCTCGGACCCGGCGGATAACGACATCGCGGTCCTGGTCGAGGGACAGACGCGGACCGAGCTGGCGCCCAGGCTCGGCGTGGCGCACCCGATCACGGATGCGACCCAGGTGCGGCTCAGCTACGGGAAGTTCCACCAGCTTCCCGAGCTGCAGCACTACTTCTCGTCCTTCACGACCGACTTCGTAGCGGCTGCCCAGAACCCGAACATCTACTACGGCAACCCGAACCTGGACTACGTCGAGACGACGGCGTTCGAGGCCGGGATC
>DATLFH010000025.1:0-3609 GCA_035524965.1 Gemmatimonadota bacterium
TGGATGGTGGCGGAGCCGCAGCGCTTCTCGAGCGAAGTGGCTGCCCTGCTGGAGAGCGTGGAGAACGATCTCCTCTTTTCCGCGGCGAGCTCGTGGGAGATCGCGATCAACCACGCGCTCGGCAGGCTCCCGCTTCCTTCCGCGCCATCGGAATATGTTCCGATCCAGATCGAGAAGAGCGGCGTCACGCCGATCGCCGTCGAGCACGCCCACGCACTCCATGTCGCCGAGCTGCCCCCTCACCACCGTGATCCGTTCGATCGGCTTCTAATCGCCCAGGCCGAACTGGAGGGCGCCACCCTCCTCACCGACGATCGGCAGTTCGAACCCTACGGAATCCCGATCCTCTGGGCGCGGTGACCCGGGGCGACCCGGTTGCCCCGGCCAAGCCTTTCGTGCGATAGTTAACCCATGCCGCTCTACATGGACGTCCACCGCAACATCGACGCGACACCCGAGGAGATCGAGGCCGCGCACCACAGCGACGTGGCGATCCAGGAGAAGTACGGCGTTCAGTACTTGAAGTACTGGGTCAACCAGAAGGACAAGACGATCTTTTGCCTCGTCGAGGCGCCCAACGCGGAGGCCTGCGTCGAGGTCCACAAGCAGGCCCACGGTCTCCTTGCCGACCAGATCATCGAGGTCGAGACAAACATCGTCGACGCGTTCCTGGGCGGGGAATCCCAGTCGGTGATCGGGACCGCGATGAAGCGTGAAGGCGGTCTCGACCCGGCCTACCGGATCATCCTCTTCACCGACCTCGTCGATTCTACCTCGCTGACCCAGCGCCTGGGCGACGCCGAGGCGATGGGGGTGCTCCGGGCCCACGACGCGATCGTCCGCAAAGCGCTATCGGCCACCGGCGGCCGCGAGGTCAAGCACACCGGGGACGGCATCATGGCGTCGTTTCTCTCCGCCGCCGGGGCGATCGCCTGCGCGGTCGCGATCCAGAAAGGCGTGAAGGTGCACAATGAGGCGCACAACGAGGGGGCCAGGGATCACGCCCTCCAGGTCCGGATCGGGATGAGCGCCGGCGAGCCGGTCGCCGAGAACGAGGACCTCTTCGGGGCCGCCGTCCAGATCGCCCGCCGCGTGTGCGATCGCGCGGAAGGTGGCCGCGTCTACGTGGCCAACGTGGTGCGCGAGATGTGCGTCGGGAAGCCGTTCCGGTTCGAGGACCTGGGCATGGCCGAGCTCAAGGGCTTCGACGCCCCCGTACGGCTGCACGAAGTGGTCTGGGCCTAACGGCCATACGCTGAAGTCCGCCACCCTCCGGCGCGCTCCCTGCTCGTCTCGTCGTAGCTCACGTCGCCCTGACACGAACAGCCGGGGACGGGCACCGTTCCCCGGGAGGTAACCTCCAGCTTCCACTGGCATGACCGCGGCGCGTAACCTCGCGACCATCCTGTTCACCGACATCGTCGGCTCGACCGAGCGCGCCACCGACATCGGGAACCGCCGCTGGAGGGAGCTCCTCGAGCGGCACCACTCCGTCGTGCGCGAGCTCCTCCACCGCCATGATGGAGTCGAGATCAATACCGCCGGCGACAGCTTCGTCGCCCGCTTCGACGATCCGGTGCGTGCGATCGCCGCCGCCTGGGCGATTCGTGAGGCGGTCGGCGGAATCGGGCTGGAGCTCCGCGCCGGGATCCACATGGGGCAGGTGGAGGGCGAGGGCCGGTCGGCGGTCGGCATCGCGGTTCATGTCGGTGCGCGGGTCTCTCAAGCCGCGGAGCCCGGCGAGATCCTGGTCTCCCGAAGCGTCCACGACGCGGTCGAAGGCGGCGAGATCGATTTCGAGGACCGCGGCGTCCACGACCTGAAGGGCGTGCCCGGGGACCGGCGGCTCTTCCGCGTCGTGCGGGTGCCGCCCGATCTCCTCGATGCGGGCTCGCCCTGGCGCCGGCGCCTGGCGTCACGCTTGCCACGACGGGGCCTGGCCGCGGCTGGATTGATGGGAGCTGTCGCGCTGGCTGCGCTCTTCCTCTTCGTCCGCGACGACGCTCCGCACAGCGGTTTGCCGGCAACCGCTGATGCCGCCGCCGCGCCGGCGATCGCCGTGCTTCCGTTCACGGTGCAGGGAGAGGGCCTGGAAGTGTGGCGCGAGGGGATGGTCGACGTCCTGTCGACGAACCTGGACGGCGCCGGCGGGATCCGCGCGATCGACAGCCGGACGGTGCTCGCCCGGTGGCGGGAATCGGTCGAGGAGGGCGCATCCGCGGACCTCGCGCGATCTCTGGAGGTCGCGCGGCGCACCGGCGCCCGCTATGCCCTGCTGGGGAGTGTCGTGGCCTCGGGATCCGGCATGCGGCTCGTTGCCGACCTGTACGACGCCCGAAGCGGCGCCGGCCTCGGCCGCGGGCAGGTCGAGGGATCTCCCGACTCGATCTTCGGCCTGGTCGACCGTCTATCGATCGAGATCCTGGCCCAGGCCCTGGAGGAGGGAGAGGTCCCTTCCGAGGAGCTTCGCCTCGCCAGCATCACGACCGGCTCCGTGTCGGCCCTCAAGGCGTACCTCGAGGGCGAATCCCTCTTCCGCCGGGGCGAGTACAGGTCCGCGCTCACGGCCTACCAGCGCGCCCTCATGGCGGATTCGACCTTCGCCCTCGCCGCCTACCGACTCTCGCAGGCCTACGGCTGGACAGTGGGACCCAGCGAGGAGGGAGAGCAGGCGATCGAGCGCGCCGTCCGGTTCATCGAACGCCTGCCGGAAAAGCAAGCGGCGTTCGTCCGCGCCGAGCTGGCCCTGGAGCGGGGGGCGATCGAGGGCGTGGAAATCATGCGCGAGGCGGTGGGGCGGCACCCCGACGACGCCGAGGCATGGTTCCTCCTGGGCGAGATGTACTTCCATCTCGCGGGGCAGGCGCTCGTCCCGCCCGGCGAGGCGGACCGCGCATTCTTGCGCGCCATCCGGCTCGATCCCCGCTTCGCGCCGGCCTACATCCACCGCATCCATCTGGCGCTCCGATACGCGCCCGACAGCGTCCGCGCGGCGGAGATGATCGCCACCTACGGGAGCCTCGCTGGGGGCACTTCGGTCGATCGCGAGTTCGAGACCGCGTTCGCGCTGGCCTTCGGCGACAGCGCCTCCCGGACCCGCGCCTGGGCGGCGCTCGATACGGCCTCCTTCTACCTGCCCTTCATGGTCTACCAGAACCTCGCCCACGCCCGCTTCCTCGACACCGCGACGAGGGTGATGCGCTTCGCCAGAGACTCCCTCGGAGGACCGGACCCGCTGGCAGCGGCCCTGCTCGTCGAGATCCTGTTCCACCGCGGCCGTCTTGGCGAGGCGATCGAAGCGAGCCTCGACCCCGCCCTCGAGCCCCGGCGCGGGCTACTCCTCTATGAGGCCCATGTGCGAGGGCTCCCGATCGAAGAGACGGAGCTGGTGCGGGAGCTCCAGCTCTCCGCCGCCGACACGACCCATCCGTTCGGCCTCCTCTACGCCGGCGCCTTCGCGGCCGAGCTCGGCCTGTGGGGCGACTACGCCGCGGCCGTCGAGGGGCTGCGGGCGAGGGCGAGCGCCGCCCCGGAGCAGGGCGGCGACTCGGTCAGGATGCGCCTTACGACCGGCGCCATGACCGCTCTGCAAGGCGTCGGAGCGTGGCG
>DATLFH010000026.1:0-2897 GCA_035524965.1 Gemmatimonadota bacterium
AAGTTCCACCAGCTTCCCGAGCTGCAGCACTACTTCTCGTCCTTCACGACCGACTTCGTAGCGGCTGCCCAGAACCCGAACATCTACTACGGCAACCCGAACCTGGACTACGTCGAGACGACGGCGTTCGAGGCCGGGATCACGCACCTGATCAGCCAGGATCTGGTGCTCGACGTGGTGGGCTACAACCGTGACCGGCGAGGTGCGATCCGGCTGGACGTCTTCCAGCCGGGCATCATCGATCCCGGCGTCGAGGAGCGACGCATCTTCCTGAACGGCGACAACGGCAACGTGAAGGGCGTCGATCTGACGCTGTCGAAGCGTTACTCGAACTACTTCTCGGCCGACGTGGCGTACTCGCTGCAGTTCGCGCGCGGGACGACCTCGTCGCCGCTCGACTTCGCCACCGGCGCCGGCTTCGGTCGTTTGTTCGACCCGCTATTCCCGGGCCGGCTGCTGGTGCCGCCTTCCGAGCTCACCGCAGAGGCGTTCGACCGGCAGCACAGCGCCAACTTGCAGTTCGCGCTGCGGTTCCCGGACGAGTTCCAGGAGGGGACCACGGCGGGGACGATCCTGGGCGACTTCGGCGTCCACCTCGTGTACAACGCGCACTCGGGCGAGCCGTTCACGCGGCGCTCGCTGGTCGGCCAGTTCGAGCCGCTGGAAGACTTCAACACGAGCCGGCTGCCTTGGTTCCACCAGGGGGACGTGCGGGTCACCAAGGGCATCGACCTGGGTGGCGCGCTCGATCTCGAGGTGTTCGGCTCGGTCATCAACTTCCTCGGCATCGAGAACGTCGTGAACGTCAATCCGACGACCGGCCGGCCGGATCGGTCGGGGTTCGAGGACCAGTTGAGCCGGACGCCGGTCATCCCGTCGAGCTTCCTTACCGAGGACTCGCCGGGTACGTTCCCGTTCACGATCGAGACGGACATCGTGCCCGAGTTCCAGAGCCGATTCGCGCGCCAGGACCTGAACGGGGACGGTACGATCACGCTCGAGGAGGCCCAGGAATCTCTGCGCCAGGCCCTGATCGCGTCCGGATCAGGCGCCACCTTCAGCGCCGGCGGTACCGGCGACTCGCCGTTCAACTACGGCGCGCCGCGCCAGTTCAGGTTCGGGGCGGAGATCCGCTTCTAGCGGAATAGCCCCCGACTCGATCCGCGCCCGGCCGTTCCCCCGTGAGGCGGGAGCCGATGTCGGGCGCGGAGGAGGTCGGTCACCGGTATCGCACGCTCCACTGGAGCGGCCTCGTTACACCCGTGGGGTCGGGTGTCCCGCCCAGCCAGGAGGTTTTGCATGAGGTGGACGGTCGTTCTCGCAGCGTTCGTTCCATGTTTTCTGGTCACCGCCGGCCCGGCGATCGCGCAGGAGGAGCCCGAAGGCGTGCCGGACAGCGTCACGCCGGCGCGCGTCCTGGCGGGCAGCAACCTCTACAACGGAGGGAGCTGCGTGGCGTGCCACGCCGTCGCCGGCCGCGGATCCGGCACGCGCGCTCCCGATCTCGCGGACGTCGAGTGGCTCCACAGCGCCGGGGATTTCGACGGCATCTTTCAGACGATCTTCTGGGGGGTGCCGAAGGACCGGGTGAAGGCGATGGCGCCGCGTCCCTTCGAGATGCACCCGCGTGGCGGGATGAACGTCGATCGCGAGCAGATGAAGGCCCTGGCCGCGTACGTATGGACGATGAGCCGCCCCTCAACCCACACGTTCGTGGTCGAGCAGGCGCGGTTCCTGGCGGCCGCTCGCGGCGGTCGGACGGCGGAGGCGGTCGACCTCTTCCGGCAGTCCCGGATGCGCGATCCGGAGCACCTCCTGTTACCGGAGAACGCCCTCAATAGGCTCGGCTACGAGTTCCTGCCAGGTGATCCCGACACCGCGATCGCTCTCTTCGAGCTCAACGTCGAAAGCCACCCCGGGTCCTCGAACGTGTACGACAGCCTGGGAGAGGCGTACATGGTGAAGGGTGATCGCGAGCGGGCGATCTCGAACTACGAACGGTCGCTGGAGCTCGATTCCGGGAACGAGAACGCGATCGAGAAGCTGCGCGAGCTGAGAGCGGACTGACGAGCCGAACCCGACTGTCGCCGGAATCTCTGCGCCAGGTCCTGATCGCGTCCGGGTCGGGCGCCACCTTCAGCGCCGGCGGTACCGGCGACTCGCCGTACAACTACGGCGTGCCGCGCCAGTTCAGGTTCGGGGCGGAGATCCGCTTCTAGCGGGTCCGCCACGGGCGCGAACGGCTGCCGCCGGCCGGTCTGCGCAGCCCGAGCCATGCGTTCCGGCCCCGCTTTAGCGGCGGGGCCGGAACGTGGCTCCTGGGTGCGAGAAAGCTCCTAAGCGTCGTGCATGCGGAGCAGGCCCATCGCCGCAAGCCGTGCGAGGGTCAGTCCCGCCGGGGGCCGGTCAACCGGATCACCGCCTGCCGCGCCTCCTCGGCCCACGGCCGGAGCGCCGGGTCGGGGTCGCGCCACGCGGTCAGGAAGTACTCGTACGCCTCGCGAGCCTCCGCGTAGTCACCGAGCCGCTCGTAAATCTTACCCAGTCGGTGCTTGGCGACGGGATCGGTGATGAAGGCCGCCCCGTCGGCCAGTGAGACGAAGTACGGGATCGCCTCAGCCGGTTCTCCGCTCTCGACCAGGAGCTCGCCCATCCACCAGCCGATCGTCTGGTTCGCGAGCTGGGCTTCAAAGTGGCCGCTGATCGATGAGCGCGCCTGTTCCAGGAGGCGTCGGGCTTCCGTGGTCCGCCCCCGCCGCCACGCTCCGACGCCTTGCAGAGCGGTCATGGCGCCGGTCGTAAGGCGCATCCTGACCGAGTCGCCGCCCTGCTCCGGGGCGGCGCTCGCCCTCGCCCGCAGCCCCTCGACGGCCGCGGCGTAGTCGCCCCACAGGCCG
>DATLFH010000027.1:0-10418 GCA_035524965.1 Gemmatimonadota bacterium
GCCGGCGCCGCGGCGGGCAGCCGCTTCCAGTTCGAGCGCCAGGGGTACTTCGTCCTCGATCCCGAGCTGTCGACCGGGGACCGGCTGGTCTTCAACCGCACCGTCACCCTCCGCGATGCCTGGTCCAAGGAGGCGGCCAGGAAGGCGGCCGAGCTCGCCCGGCCGACCGACCGGCTGGAGAGCCCGCCCCCGGCTTCAGCAGCGCCCGCAGCTTCGGGAGAACCTGCGGCCTCGGCAGCTCCGCCGGCCCCGAGCCGTCGCCGCGACCCGCGGCAGGCGCTCTCCGGGGCCGCCCGCGTCCGCTTCGACCGCTACGTCGGCGAGCTCGGTCTCGCTCCGGGCGACGGCCGGGTCCTCGCGGACGACGCCGCCCGCTCCCGGCTCCTCGAGGAAGCGCTCGAAGCCTCGGACGACCCGCGGGCGGTCGCCAACTGGCTGGTCCACGAGCTCCCCCGCGCGCTCGGCGGCCGGCCGCCCGGCGAGACCCGCCTGACCGGCCGGGCGGTCGGCGAGCTCGCGGCCCTCGCGGCCGCCGGCACCCTCTCCTCGACCGCCGCTCGGGAAGTTCTCGACGAGCTCGTCGAGAAGGGCGGCGACCCTCGGGAGATCGTCCGCCGGCGCGGCCTCGAGCAAGTGAGCGACGAGGCGGAGCTCGAGCGGGCCGTCGACCGCGCCCTGGCTGACCACCCGGCGGAGGCCGCGCGCTTCCGCGCCGGCGAAGCCAAGCTCCAGGGCTTCTTCGTCGGAGCGGTGATGCGCGCCACCGGCGGCACGGCCGATCCCGCCGTGGTCCAGCGGCTGTTGCGGGAGAAGGGCGACGCGGGCGCCCCGTCCTCCGCCTAGGATTCCTTCCACCCCTGGATGACGGGTAGGGTGCCTCTTGCCGCACCGGCAGGGGCCGCAGCCTCCCTCGGACGGTGCGGCAAGCCGCACCCTACGCTTGTCTCTGGCCACTCTCGCCGTCCGCTCCCGGGACGGCCGTCTCGCTAGCGGACGCCCCGGCCTCCCGGGACTCCGAGCTCTCCCTCCCGAAACCTCCGCGATCGCTTTGGCCGTTGATCGGTGGGCCGAGGCCCACCCTACGAGGGCTTGGTGCCTTCGGCCAATGGATCGGGCGGGCGTAGGGTGGGCCTTGGCCCACCGGAAAAGGCGTCGCCCTGCGCCCTGGCAGGGGCCTTGCTGTCGCGGCCCGGCGGAACCGCCGCACCTTCCTCGCCGCGGGCCGACCTCGAGGAGAGACGATCATGGCAACCCTCTGGAACGACCTCCGGCACGCCGCCAGGCTGCTCGTGCGGCGGCCCGGCCTGACCCTCGCCACCCTGCTGGTCCTCGGCCTCGGCCTGGGCGCCACTGCGGCCGCCTCGCGCGCGAGCTGCGCGGAGCCGGCGCAAGTCCTGCGGCAGGAGTGACCGCGGCACCGAGTACCTGTCGGGCTGCAAGAAGCTCTACCCAGGGCTCTGACCCACCGGTTCCTCCGGGCCCGGGAGACCAGCTGCCTGCAGGCCCTGGCCCGCCTAAGAGCGCGGCGGCACGCATGTTGCTCTAACCCAGAGCGAGGGATTCGAATCTTGGCTCACATCCCCTGCCCTGGAGGCTCACCCCATGCGATCCATCGCCATCCCGGCTCTCGCCGTTCTCCTGCTCTCCCTGGCCGGCCCAGCTGCCGGCGAGTACCCTTGGCCCAAGCCGCAGAGCTTCGAGTTGGAGCTCTCCCCGGTCGGTGAGTCGGAAGTCACCGGCATCGCCCACCTGGTGCTCCGGGGCGACCGGCTCACGGTGCTCGTCCGCGCCTTCGGCCTCGACCCGACCCAGGTCCACCCGCTCATCATCCACGGCTTCCCCGGCGGTCGCGCCGCGACCTGCCCGGACGCGGCGCCGGCGGTCCAGGAGACGAGCACGTTCAATGCGGACGACGTCCGCGCGGTCTTCGGCTTCGGCCTGATCGGTCTCGATCCGTCCCCCGAAGCCGACCGGGGCGGCGCCGTCGCCTTCGAGCACAGCTACGCTATCGACGCCTCGGCGGTCGCGCCGCTGTCCCGGCGCACGCTGGTTCTCTACCACAGCTCCGGCATCCCGATCGCCTGCGGCGAGATCCGCGGCTACTTGACCGGCTAGAGGGATAGGGAGCGAGGGCCGCGACGGCGCGCACGCGCCGATGGTAGCGTCGCCGCGATGTCGCGCGAGCGCAGTTTCTGGGGCTGGGGCTGGGCGGACAAGTTCCCGGACGACGCCGGACGCAAGGGCCTGGGCGACATGGCGGCCGCGTTCCTCGGCGGCGCGCCGTTCGAGGTGCGGCCCGCGCCGAGCCTCGCTGGCGTGCGCATCCCCGCGCCGAAGATCGCCATTCCGGATGCGCTGAGCGCAGTCGCGAGCGCCGAGCTGCGCGAACGCGCCACGCACACCTACGGCAAGGGCTTCCGCGACCTCGCGCGCGGGTTCGCCGGCGACTTCTCGGCGGCGCCGGACTTTGTCGCGCGGCCGCGCGACGAGGACGAAGTCGATCGCGTGATGGAGTGGTGCGCGAAGGAGCAGGTCGCGTGCATCCCGTTCGGCGGCGGCAGCTCGGTGGTCGGCGGCGTGGAGGCCGCGATCGGCCGCGGCTACCGCGGCGCGGTCTCGCTCGATCTCGGAATGCTCGACCGCGTGCTCGAGGTCGACCACGTCTCGCGCGCGGCGCGCATCCAGGGCGGCGTGCTGGGACCTGCGCTGGAGCGGCAGCTCGGCGCGAGCGGGCTCACCCTTCGCCACTTCCCGCAGTCGTTCGAGTTCAGCTCGCTCGGCGGCTGGATCGCCACGCGTGCCGGCGGGCACTTCGCGACGCTCTACACGCACATCGACGACCTGGTGGAGTCGGTGCGCATGCGCACGCCGCGCGGCGTGTGGGAATCGCGGCGGCTGCCCGCGTCGGGCGCCGGGCCGAGTCCGGACCGGCTCGTGCTCGGCTCCGAAGGGATCCTCGGCGTCATCACCGAAGCGTGGATGCGCGTGCAGCCGAAGCCGAAGTGGCGCGCGGGCGCGAGCGTGCTCTTCGCGGAGTACGGGAAGGCCGTCGACGCGGTGCGGGAGCTCTCGCAGAGCGGCCTCCATCCGGCGAACTGCCGGCTCCTCGACGCGCGCGAGGCGATGCTCAACGGCGTCTCGCAGGACAACCAGAACGTGCTCGTCCTCGGCTTCGAGTCGGCCGATCACCCGCTCGACGCGTGGATCACTCGTGCGCTCGCGATCACCGCTTCGCACGGCGGCGCCTGCCCGGCGGGCCCGAAGCTCACTTCGACCGGGAAGCGTGATCAGAGCGACGAGGCGGGGAGCTGGAAGCAGGCGTTTCTCGAGGCGCCGTATCTCTTCAACACGCTCGTGAGCCTCGGGTTCGTCGTGGACACGTTCGAGACCGCGTGCACGTGGGACCGCTTTCCAGCGCTGCACGCAGCCGTCGTGAAGGGGATGAAGGACGCGATGAAGCGTATCTGCGGGAAGGGCCTCATCACCTGCCGCTTCACGCACGTCTATCCGGACGGGCCGGCGCCGTACTTCACGTTCCTCGCGCCGTCGACGCACGCGTCGCAGCTCGCGCAGTGGAGCGAGCTGAAGGCGGCCGCGTCGGAGCTGCTCGTGTCGAACGGCGCGACGATCACGCACCACCACGCGGTGGGACGGCTCCATCGCCCCGGCTACGACAAGGAGCGGCCGCCGCTCTTCGCCGAAGCGCTGCGCGCCGCGAAGAAGACGCTCGATCCGTCGTCGATCCTGAATCCCGGCGTGCTGATCGACCCCTGAGGAACGATGGCGCGATGAGAACGAATTCGGTGCTCCTCGCGCTCGCCATCGGCGCGTTCCATGCGGCAGGGGTGGCCTGGGCGTGCGGCGGCGGCGTCACGCAGAGCGCCGTGTCGACCGATCTGGGCGTGGACGCCCAGCGGGCGATCGCCCGGGCCATCATGGCCCTGGGAGACGAGCTGGGCATCCAGGTGGTGGCGCGGAGGGGGTCGAGACCCGCCTCCGACATCGCGAAGCTCCTGGGCGAGGGCGTCGTCATCCCGGACGGATGACCGGGGCCGTCCCTCCGCCCTCGATCGCGTCGACGGCCGCCACGAAGCGTTCGTGACAGGCGAGCGCCTCCTGCCTCACCTCCTCCATCTGCGGGTGATCGCGTAGCGGCGCCAGCGCCGGGTCCCGGTCGACGTGGGGAAAGGAGCAGTATCCCTGCCGGATCGCGTGTCGGAGCAAGCGGACGGCCGCGTCCCCCTGACCGCAGAGAGCGATGTTCACCGCCATCCAGTAGTGCTGCTCCCCGTCGCGGAGCGTCATGAGGCTCGCCTCCGTCGTCCGCACCCCCTCCTCGATCTCCGTCGCGGGCGCTCCGGCGAGGCAGGGCTCGAATACCGGGCTCGCGGCTTCCAGCTGCCCCACCAAGGCTCTCGCCTCCTCGATCCGGCCCTGGCGCCAGGCGATTGCTACCCGGTTGATGAGGACCCATCTGCTGTCGGGATCGAGCCGAAGGAACCGCCCTGCTCCGTCGAGATCGCCCAGGAAGATCCAGAGAAAAGCGCACGAGCGTAGCTGCGGGCTCTGGGGATCGAGTCGGAGGGCGATTTCGCACTCCCGGCGGGCCTCCTCCATCATCCCTCCGTAGCGCAGGACGTAGCTTCGGGCGAAGTGGGCCAGAGAGGAATCGGGGCGGTGGGCCAGGAGCCCCCGGATCGCTCGGTAGGCGCCCTCGAGCTCTCCCGACTCGGTCTCGATCAGGGTGAGCTGGATCGCCGCCGGGAGGAGCTCCGGATCGAGCTCGAGGGCACTGCGCAGCGCTTCCTCCGCCTGCCTGTACGCTCGCAGGCCGCCGGAACCGTAGTTTCCGTCGTCGTGGTACCGGCTCCCCAGCTCGGCCCAGGCCTGAGCGTACGAGGGGTCGAGCTCCACCGCCCGCTCGAGCATCCCGATCGCGATCGTCGTGTCTCCCGGACCCGATCCGACGGCGAGGGAGCGCAGATAGAGCTCGTACGCCGCTTCGTCGGCGGGCCGGGTCCCCGACTCGCCCGCCCGTAGCCGCGAGCCCAGGGAGGGCAGGAGGCCCTCCCGGACGCGGTCGCCCACCGTCTCCCGCAGGCTCAGGAGATCCCCCATGGAGAGGGTCAGAGTCTCCCGCCACAGGAGACGGTCGTCGTCGACCGCGATCGCTTCCATGGTCAGGTGCACCTGCCGGTCCTGGACGAAGTAGTGCCCGGTGACCAGATTGTCCGCCCGGAGCTCGCGGGCCGCCTCTGCGAGGTCGACCGCGCCCGCGGACGCCTCCGCGAACCGGAACGGCCGCACGATGAGCGAGGGCGTCCGGGTGAGGGCCGTGGTGATCTCGTTCGGCACCGCGAGTCGCAGATAGTCTCCCTCGCTGCCCTGGCTCATTGCCCGAAACGGGAGCACGGCGACCGTGGGCTGCCCGGAGGTCTCGACCGGCGCTTCCGGCTCCCCTCTCGTTCCCAACCAGAGGACAGTCCCGAGAACCGCCAGCGAGCCGGCCGCCACGAGGGTCGCCAGGAGCCGGCGACGCCTCCGGGTCCTCGGCCTCGCACCGTGTCGGGACACGACCGTGGTCCCCGAGGTCACGTCCCTGTGGAGCCGCTTCAAGTCCGACCCGAGCTCTGCGGCGCTCTGGTAGCGCAAGCTCGGGTCCTTGTCGAGCGCCTTGTGGACGATGCGGTCGAGCTCGTCGGGAAGGTCGGGATGCGAGCGTCCCAGGGGAGGGGGATCGGCGTGCAGGATCGCGTCGAAGACCACCGCCGAGGTCGACCCGGAGAACGCCTGGCGCTCGGTGGCCATCTCGTAGAGGACGGCGCCGAGCGAGAAGATGTCCGTGCGCTGGTCGAGCTCCTCTCCCCGAGCCTGCTCGGGCGACATGTAGGCCACGGTCCCCACGGCCGCTCCCGACGCCGTCAAGGGCTCCTGGAAGGTCGCCGTGGGGCCCTCGTCGGCGGGAGGATGCTCCTCCCGGTGGCCCGGCAGGAGCTTGGCCAGACCGAAATCGAGGATCTTCGCATGGCCCCGGTTCGTGACGAACAGATTGGCGGGCTTCAAGTCGCGGTGGACGATCCCCGCCTCGTGGGCGACGGCGAGACCGTCGGCGATCTGGATCGAGAGCTCGAGGAGAGCTTCGAGGCCGACTACCCGCGTCGTCCGCCGTTTGAGGGTCTCGCCTTCGAGGAGTTCCATGACCAGGAACGGCAGTCCCTCGTGGCTGCCGATGTCGTAGATCGTGCAGATGTTGGGGTGGTTGAGGGCCGAGGCCGCCCTGGCCTCCCGCTGAAAGCGCTCGACCGAGCCCTGGTCCGCCGCCAGCCGGTCGGGCAGGAACTTGACCGCCACGGCTCGACCGAGCCGCAGGTCCTCGGCCTTGTAGACGACCCCCATCCCACCTCCACCGAGGCGTTCGACGATCTTGTAATGGGAGACGGTGGTCCCGATCATGAGAGTCCCTCGAGGCTTCAGGCGACGAGCGTATGATAGTGCGGCACGGCCACGACGCGGCTTCCCGTCTCCGAGGGCACTACCGGGCGTGTACGACCCCGAATGGTGGGCGCGCAGAGAACGGCAGGCTCGACCCCTTCGGCGGCTGACACCGGAGATGGCGGATTCTTCCGGATCGGCATCGCCCAGGCCCTGATCGGCAACCCCGAGCTGATCATCGTGGACGAGCCCACCGCCGGCCTCGACCTCGAAGAGCGTAATCGCATCCTGAACCTTCTCGCGGAGCCCTAGCGGTCGAGGCTACCGGCCGGCGCGATCCACTCCGTTGGCTGGCCCGCGACCGTCGCGATCCGGTCGTGGTCATCGTCTTAGTGGAGCACGGTCAGTCCCGCAGCCTCCGCCGCGACCGCGATCACCAGATCGACCGGTTTGGCCCCGCGGTGCGTACCGGCCTCGGCCATCGATCCGGCGATCTGTAGAGCTCGTTCCATCACAGCCGGAGTGATGGGCGCTTCCGCCATCGCTCGGCGCTCATCGAGGACGTCGGCCACGTCCCGAGACCGCGAGCCGTAGACGACTTCGAGATCGATCAGCCGAAGGGATAGGGGATTGCTTCAGCGGAGCCAGGCTATCACGTGCCGTTCAGCGCCGCGCGGTGAGCTCGGAGAGGCGTTACGGAGGCCGAGGAGCGGCCGGAAGCGCCTGGAGAGGCGGACGTGTGGGCGATTGTGCAAACGTCGTAGACCGACAGTGCGGGAGAGACGGTGCTAGAGGTAAGGTGCCAGCCGAATTCCCGGCCGGCGTCGAGCGCGGGGATGGCGAGCGAAGAGGAGCTCCGTCAAGCAGGAGCTGCGAAGGTCTCGGCTGTGACTGGTTACTAAGTAGTTCACCCGGACTGCTGTGGGAAGCTGGGTTTGCGCGAGGGCAGGAGTCCGCTTCTGGCAGCGATCTTGCTCTCCCTGGCTTGCCGAGGGACTCAACTCGCACCCAAGGAGACGACATGAAACTCGAATCTCTGCAGAAGCTCTGGATTCACGAACTGAAGGATCTCTACAGCGCCGAGAACCAGATCCTGGAGGCGCTGCCGAAGATGGTCACCGCGTCTTCGAACGCCGAGCTCCAGACCGCCCTCGGCGACCACCTGAAGGAGACCCGCACCCATGTCGCCCGGCTGGAGAAGATCTTCAAGGGACTCGACTTCGAACCGGCCGGCCAGCGCTGCAAAGGCATGGAAGGCCTGCTGGAAGAGGGCAAGGGCATGCTCACCGCCGAAGCCGAACCGAAGGTGCGCGACGCCGGCATCATCGCCGCCTGTCAGCGCGTCGAGCATTACGAGATCGCCGGCTATGGCACGGCGGCCGCATATGCCGAGACCCTGGGCGAGCACGAGGCGGCGGAGCTGCTGCAGGAGACGCTCGACGAGGAGTCGGGCGCCGATACCACGCTCACCCGCCTCGCCCGGAAGCGGATCAACTTCGAGGCCCTGGTCGCCACCCCCGCCTGATCTCCGCGAATCCCGCCCCCGAAAGGCGGACGCCCCGTCGCTCCCCCGGGACCGGGGCGTTCGTGTGTCGCAAAGCGCCGCGGCCTTACCGCCAGGTGCCACTCCAGCACGCCTCGGCAGCCCATGCCGCGCGCGCGGCTTGGAGCAAAAGCGCTTCGCTGGAATAGTAGTACAAGGCGGAACTGCCGTCGGGGTTTCCGGGGTTGCTAAGGGGGCCGGCCATCGCCTGGGCCATACGTGCGACCTCGGGGATGGGGTTTGTTTCACTGGCCATGTCTCTAGCCATCGCTAAGGGTTCCATCAAGCGTTCCCAGCCCTTGACGGCTTCCGACAGATTAAGGAAGAAGTCCTCCACGTTCGCGTACGGCTTGGTAAATTCAAAGTACGGGCGCAAGAGTATGTTCGTCGGCCCCGAAATGGGCGCGTGAGGGTCGGAAGAGTTAGGTGTCGCTTGACACACGACTCTCCCCTGTGCTATAATCACTCCAGTGACCCGCAGAGGCAGCTCTCCCCTCACACCGCCGCAGCCGTTGGCGAGCGTCGAGGCGCGATGGGAGCACGCCTTCTGCGACCTGACAGAACTGACGCGGACCCCCGCAGCTGTGGCGGAGTATCGCCGCCTTGGAAAGGATTCCGTATGCGCACCCTTCGACGAGTCGTATTGATTCAGCTGTTCCTCTTCACACCATGCCTGACACTGGCGCAGCCGGTTGAAACTGAAATCCCGGGCGTGACGGCCGAGTTCCTCGAGCTTCGGCTCTCGGGCGACGTCCTTCGGCTGGCTGTCCGATTCACGAACAGCGGAACCTCGGACGCGAGCCTCTCTTATCCGCCCTCGCAGATCGTGCTCGTCGACGTCAAGTCGAAGCGGAAGTACCTGCCGATGAAGACCGCAGACAACCGCCACATCGCGCCACATGTGGACCCCGTGGACGGGTATATGAGGCTCTCTATTCCGGCGGGCAAAAGCAAGGTCATATGGACGTACTTCGCGCCACTCGCCGCAGGCACGGTGTTGAACCTCGAGCTCCCGAAGATGTTCCCGATCGAGAACGTGACAGTCACCGAGGCTCCGACCAAGGTATTCGGTGGCACCACGGCCAAGAGCAATCCCGACGGCGTTGTCGCGACGATCGTCTCGGCGCGCCGGGCCGACCAGGTGCTGAGCGTGCGACTGCGGCTGACTCCGGAAGAAGGCGCGAAGATCGCGCTCGGCTCATACTTCCTTTACAGAGATGTGTTCCTGTTCGATCCCGCCGGCAAGCGCCTTTACCCGCTGCTCAAAGACACGACCGGCAACTGGCAGGCGCAGCCGGCGGCGAATTGGAACATCGGGGGCTTCCTCGCGAGCTGGAACGCGACGACATTGATGACGCTGAACTTCCCGGCGCCGCCGGACTCAGTCAAGACAGTCGACCTGATCCTGCCCTATTTCGTGCCGTTCGAAGGCGTTGCGATCCAGGGTCTCGGCGGGTCGACGGAGGGGGGTGTCGCAGCCGCGGGCGAGACGCTCGGGATCGAAGGAGCGTTGAAGGATCTCGGGGCAAAGGTCACCGACGCGGAGATCCGGATCGATCTGGCGGCCGATGTGCTCTTCGACTTCGACAAGGCAACGCTGAAGAAGGAAGCGGAGCCCAGCCTGCAGAAGCTCGCGACCGTGCTGAAGGCGCATCCGGCGGCAAAAACGACCATCGAAGGGCACACCGACGGCAAAGGGACCGACGCCTACAACCAGACGCTGTCCGAGCAGCGCGCGCAGAGCGTGAAGCAGTTTCTTGTCGGCGCCGGGGCAGCCGCGGCGAACATCACGGCGCGCGGGATGGGAGAAACGAAGCCCGTCGCGCACAACACCAAGCCGGACGGCTCGGATGATCCCGAAGGGCGCGCGAAGAACCGACGCGTAGAGATCGTCGTCCGAACAGGTGCCTAGTGTCCTGGGGTGGCCGGGTGTTCAAGGGCGGAGGGGAAGGTACGGCTCGATCCTCCTCTGGAGATCTTCGCCAACAAGCTCGCCCCCCTGGTCGAACGCTCGGAGCTGCGAGGCTTCGCCGGGCGCCTTCCCCGGCCCAGAGTAGGGCGGGTGCTGATAGGCTGCGGCGCGGCGCCGGACGGATTGGCCTCGCGCCCGGCGCACGGGGAGGTGGCGTGATGCGACTGCCGATCGGAACCGTCATCGTGGCGCTCGCCGCCGCGTCGTGCGCGCCGGGAGACGAGGCGACGCCCACCGCCGGGCGAGGGCCGGCTCTCGTCGAGGTGGAGGGACCGGTCGTCGGGCTGACCATCGCCGCGGCGATCGACGAGCGCGGTGACGTCGTCGATCCCGGCCGGATCTTCGCGGCGAGCGCTCCGCAGATCGCCGCCGTCGCCTTCGCCGGCCCGAGCCCGGGCGAGGCCGTCTTCGAGTGGTACGCGCTTGCGCCGGGCGCCGGTGAGGAGCCCCAGCGCACCAAGCTCTTCGAGC
>DATLFH010000028.1:0-71250 GCA_035524965.1 Gemmatimonadota bacterium
CCCTGGCCGACCGAGACACGGCGGATCGGCACGCCGACGAGGTCCTCGATCCGCTCCAGGTATGCGCGCGCGGCGGCGGGGAGATCGTCCCAGGATCGCGCACCGGCGATCGGCGAGCGCCAGCCCGCGTGCTCCTCGTACACCGGCTCGCAGCGGTCGAGGAGCGCGAGTTCGGCGGGGAACTCGGCCAGCTTGCCCCCACCGTCCGCACCGGACGCCCGGTAGCCCGTGCAGAGGCGGATCGTCTCGAACCCGTCGAGCACGTCCAGCTTGGTTACGGCGAGTTCGGTCAGGCTGTTGACGCGCGCGGCATAACGGACGACGACCGCGTCGAACCATCCGCAGCGTCGCGGCCGTCCGGTCGTGGCCCCGTACTCGTCGCCGGCCTGGCGCAGGCGCTCCTGGAACGGGCTCTCGACCTCGGTCGGGAGCGGGCCGTTGCCCACTCGCGTCGTGTACGCCTTCACGACGCCGACGATGTCGTCCAGGAACTTGGGACCGATCCCCATCCCGATGACGGCCCCGCCGGCGGTCGTGCTCGAGGAGGTTACGTAGGGATACGTCCCGTGATCGATGTCGAGCTGCGACCCCTGGGCGCCCTCGAGGAGGATGCGGCGGCCGGCGGCGAGGTCCCGGGCGAGCTTCTGGGAGACGTCGATCGCCCGCGCGAGAAGTCGATCCCGGTAGCCGAGGATGGCGGCGAGGATCTCGTCGGCCTGGAGAGGCCCTCCCGGAGCGGCCTGACCGTCCGCCGAAGCCACCGTTCCCGCGCCCAGGCGCGCGAGATCCTCGTTCTTCGCCTCGACGTTGGCCCGGACCCGCTCCTCGAGCCGCGCCGTTTCGGACAGGTCGGCGACCCGGATCCCGACCCGCGCCACCTTGTCCTCGTACGCCGGTCCGATGCCGCGGCCGGTCGTGCCGATCGCGCGCGCGCCGCGGCGCCCTTCGGCGGCGGCGTCGAGCGCCTTGTGGTACGGCAGAAGTAGGTGGGCGCGGTTCGAGACCCAGACCCGCGCCTCGGCGTCGATCCCGCGGGCCTGGAGGAGATCGATCTCGGTGAAGAACTCTGCCGCGTCGAGGACGACGCCGTTTCCGAGGAGGCACTCCTTGTGAGGGTGGAGCACGCCGGAAGGCACCTGATGGAGGACGAACTCCTGGCCGTCGACGACGACCGTGTGGCCGGCGTTGGCGCCGCCCTGGTAGCGGGCCACGACGTCCGCCTCCTCGGCCAGGACGTCGACGATCTTTCCCTTCCCCTCGTCGCCCCACTGGGCGCCGACCACGACCTGACACGTGCCGCGACGATCGCTCACGAGATCCTCTGCTCGGGAACCACACCCGGCCACCGGGGCCATGAAAAAGCGCCCCGCGGGGCGCAGCCTTCTCAAATACTGCGCATCCGGGCGCCACAGGTCAAACGGCGCGACTTGTCGCCCGGCGGCCGAAGTGTTTCCTTGGGCGCCCCGATGCCGGATGTCCTCAAGCCCTCGCTGAACTGGCTCCTCCCCCTCGTCCCGCTGACGATCGTCCTCCACTACGCCGCCCCCGAGTCGCATACGCTGGTCTTCATCCTCGCCGGGATCGCGATCGTCCCGTTGGCGGGCTGGATGGGAAAGGCGACCGAGCACCTGGCCGACAAGACCGGCGAGGGGATCGGCGGGCTCCTGAACGCCTCCTTCGGCAACCTGGCCGAGATCATCATCGCGATCTTCGCGCTCCGGGAGGGTCTGACCGGCATCGTCAAGGCGTCCCTGACGGGCTCGATCATCGGCAACGCCCTTCTCATCCTCGGGGCCTCGATGCTGGCGGGGGGCCTCAAGTACCGGATCCAGGAGTACAGCGGCACCGGAGCGCGGACGAACTCGACGACGCTGACCCTGGCGGCGGTGGCCTTGATCGCGCCGGCGGCATTCCATTACCTGGGCGGGCCGGAAGCGGTCGTCGATGAGAGCCGGCTGAGCCTGATCATCGGCGTCCTCCTCCTCGTGACCTACGCCAGCTCGCTCCTCTTCTCGTTGCACACGCACGCGGGTTACTTCACGCGCGAGGCCGCCGAGACGGCGGCGATTGAGTCCGGCCATCAGATCTGGAGCGTCAGGAAGTCGCTCGGGGTTCTGATCGCGGCGACGGCGGTCGTGAGCTGGTTGGCGGAGATCCTGGTGGGGTCGGTCGAGCCGGCGGCCGAAGCGCTCGGCATGACCCAGGTGTTCGTCGGCGTGATCGTCGTGGCGATCGTCGGCAACGCGGCCGAGCACTCGAGCGCGATCCTGATGGCGCTGGAGGACCGCATGGACCTCACCCTCAACATCGCGATCGGGAGCAGCACGCAGATCGCGCTCTTCGCCGCCCCGCTCCTGGTGATGCTGAGCTACGTGATCGGGCCTTCGCCCATGGACCTCGTGTTCACGCCCGCCGAGGTGCTGGCCGTCGTGCTCTCGGTGGCGGTCGTATCCCTGGTTGCCGAGGACGGGGAGTCGAACTGGCTGGAAGGGGTCCAGCTCCTCGCCGTGTACCTGATTCTCGCGACCCTGTTCTACTTCCTCCCCGAGACCGCCGGCGGCGGCGCCGAGTAGCCCACGCCGGTAAGGTCAATAGCCCGTCGGCGCGTCGAGGAAGATCGTCTCCACGCCGAACCGCGCGGCCACATGGTCGCCGAGCGCCCGCACCCCCAGCGTCTCGGTCGCGTAGTGGCCGGCGAAGATGACGTTGAGCCGGTGCTCACGGGCCGCGTGCCAGGCGACGTGGCTCGACTCACCGGTGATGAAGGCGCCGACGCCGGCCGCGGCCGCTTCCGGGATCAGGTCCGAGGCGTCCCCCGATACGATCGCCACGCGCTCGACCTCCCGGTCCCCGAACCCGAGCACGTCGGGCCGCACCCCGAGGAGCGCTTCGAGGCGGCCGGCCAGCGTGGCGAGGCCGACCGGCTCGGGGAGGCGCCCCTCGAAGCCGATCGTCCGGCCGCGACCCGCCGGAGCGCCGGCGGAGGGGGTGGCGGTGCCCAGGCGCCCGAAGGGGCGCCGCTCGGCGATGCCCAGGAGCCGGGCCATTACTGCGTTGTTGCCGACCTCAGGGTGGGCATCCAGGGGCAAGTGGGCCGCGTACAAAGAGATTTGTGAATGGAGGAGGGCCGCGAGGCGCGATCGAAAGGCGCCCGTGATGGGGATCGGCGCGCCCCAGAAGAGCCCGTGATGGACGATCAGGAGCTGGGCGCCGGCCTCGGCCGCCATCTCGAACGTCGCCAGCGCGGCGTCGGTCGCGAGGGCGACCGTGTCGATCTCCGGATCACCCTCGACCTGGAGGCCGTTCAGCGACCGGTCCTCCCATGCCTCGATCATGAGGTACTCGTCCAGATACGCGACGAGATCGTCCCGGGAGAGGGCAGGCGTCAGACGCTCGATCGGGCGGCCGCGCCGGTTGCGGTCCCGGTCGCCGCCTCCGTTCCGACGGCCTTCGCGGCGCTTTCCGCCGGCTCGACCCCGGCCGCACGGAGCGCCCGGGCGACCTCGGCGCGGGCGATTTCCCCGAGCGGCGCGAGGGGGGCCCTGGTCGGACCGCCTCCCGGCCAGCCGCGGAGGTCCAACGCCGCCTTGATCCCGGCCACGCCGTAGCGCCGGCCGCAGCACTCGGCGAGCGGCGAGAGGGCGCGCTGGATCCGCTCGGCGCGCTCGACGTCGCCGGCCGTATGCGCCTCGAACAGGGCCGCCACCGGCTCCGGCGCGGCGTCTGCGATCGCGAGGATCGCGCCGTCGGCGCCCGCCCGAAGGGCCCGCTCGGTCACCGACCCCTTTCCGTTCAGCACCGCAAACCCGCCTCCGGCCTCCTGCCTCAGCCTCGCCTGCAGCGCGAGGTCGCCGGCCGAGTCCTTGACGCCGGCCAGCGTGCCCTCTGCCGCCAGCTCGAGGAGCAGGTCCGCCGGTAGGTCGACCCGTGAACGCTGGGGGATGTGGTAGGCGAGGATCGGTAGCGCGGTTTCCACGCGGAGCGCACGGAAGTAGGCGGCTACGACCTCGGGACCGGTCGCGTAGTAGCGAGGCGGCAGGCAGAGGAGGGCGGTGGCGCCGGCGGCCTCCGCGCGGGCGGCCGCCGCGACGGTCGCCCGGACGCTCTCCCGGCCGACCTGGACGATCAGGTGCCACGCCGCCGGAACCGCCTCCCGGGAGGCCGCGAGGAGGGCCGGCTCCTCGCCGGGATCGAGCAGCGGCCCTTCGCCGCTCGTCCCGAACAGGACGATCCCGCTCAGCGGAAAGCCACGGTAGATCTCGAGCTGCCGGAGAAGGCGCTCGGGGGAGATCCCGCCGTCCTCCCGAAACGGTGTGGTCACCGGCAGGAACAGCCCTCGCAGCGGGGGCGCCTCGCCCGCGGACGGCCGCCGCGGCCCAGCGGGCGTCACTGGCCGACCTGCACGTCCGAGACAGCGTCGATCTCGAGCAGCTCCTCGATCAGCGCGTTCCGTGTCTCCGGCGAGCACGTGAGGGCGAACTCGAGCTTCAACCCCTCGCCTCCGCGCGCCAGCTTGAAGTCGTCGATGTCGAGCCGCTGCCGGCCGGCGATTCGATTGATCTCGTCCAGGACGCCCGCCTCGCTGCGCGAGCTGACCCGGAAGTACACGAAGTGGTGGGGCTTCGCGAGCCGCGCTTCGAACCACCTCACGAGCGTCAGAACGGTCAGCAGGATCAAGGTCGTGGCGATCGCGGGAGCATACGCGCCGCTACCGATCGCCAGCCCGATGCCGGCCATCACCCAGATCGTCGCCGCCGTCGTCAGGCCGTGAACGGAGCCCCGCGCCTGTATGATCGTCCCCGCGCCCAGAAAGCCGATCCCGGAAACGATCTGGGCCGCGATACGCCCCGGATCGGCGATGTTGATCTGCGTCCGCGAGTAGGTGATCGCCACATGGAGCGACACCATCGTGATGAGCGCCGAGCCGATGCAGATCAGCATGTGGGTCCTGAGACCGGCCGGCTTGTCGCGCATCTCGCGCTCGAGGCCGATCGCCGCACCACAGCCGATCGCCAGGACGAGCTTGACCCAAAGCTCGAGGGTGAGGAACTCGGTCATGGCTGTCCCGCCGCCGGACCGCTCTTCAGCGGTCCTCGACGGGAGTCGCGCTTCGCGTGCCTCTATAGGACCGGAAACGGACGAGCACTTCCTCCAGCGCGGTGTAACATCGGATCTCGCACAGCTCGCAGATGTCGTCGTAGAGCTCGACCGCCTCCCAGCCAGAGTCGGGCGACGCGAAGAAGCCGCGCGACTCGAGTGCCTCGACCAGATACGGAATCCGGTAATCGCTTTCGGCGGGTCCGGTGAGCGGGCGTACGACGCGGTCGATGAAATAAAGATCCTGGAGCACGATCTCTGGCTCGACCTCCGCGTCCATCCGATCGAGCCGCTCGAAGAGAAGGTCTTCCACGGGGGCGAAGTTAGATGCCGCCTCTCGCCCGGCAAGCGTCCTCGGGACCGTGAACGCGACGCTCACGCTGGCGCACCCCCACCGCGCCAGAACCGCGCCAGGCGCTCCGGCGATACGCCGGCCGCGAAGCCGAGCCTGAGCGCCCACATCGTGACCATCGTCCGGATCACGCCATGCGCTAACCAGCGGCGGGCCGACGTTTCGAGGGGACCGCGGGCGATCGCGGGCCGTCCGGTGGCCTTGAGCCCCCGGAAGAGGCCCACGTCCTCGAACAGGGGCCAGGGCGGGAATCCGCCTAACTGCTCGAACAAGTCGCGGCCGATGAAGATCCCCTGGTCGCCGGTCCCCGTGCGGGTCAAGCGCGTGCGCGCGTTGATCCCCCGCTCGATGACGGGCAGGAGCGGGTGGCAGCGGCGCTCCTCGGTCGGGAACACGATCCGGAAGCACCCGCCGGGGGCTCCCGCCTCGAGCGCCGCGGCGATCTCGCCGATCGCCCCATGGGCGGGGACCGAATCGGCGTGCAGGAACCAGAGCGCGTCGCCGCGGGCGGCATGGGCCCCCACGCACTGTTGCGCGGCCCGCCCGCGCGGGGCGGTCAGCAGCCGCGCCCGCCCGCGCGTGAGCTCGCGCGTACGATCCGTCGATCCCCCGTCGACGACGACCACCTCGAGCGGCGCCGGCCGGCAACGCTCCAGGGCGCCCAGGAGCCGCGGCAGCCGATCCGCCTCGTTCCAGACCGGGATTACGACGCTGACCGAGGCCCGGCCTCCAGCCATTCCACCCCGCCACGATCCGACCCCGCGCCTCCCCCGGCCGGCTCGGCGTCGACCACGCCGGATCCGGCGGTCGCGGAGTCCGGCGACTCGACCTCGTAGGGTACGCGGAACCGGAACGCGCTCCCCTCGCCGGCCGTGGACTCGACCCAGATGCGCCCCCCGTGGAGCTCGATCAACTGCTTGCAGATCGCCAGCCCGAGGCCGACGCCCTGGTAGGGCCGCGTCGAAGAGGCGTCGACCTGCCGGAACGCATCGAAGATCTCTTCCAGCCTGTCGGGTGGGATGCCGATCCCGCGATCGACCACCCACCCCTCGATCTCGTCCCCTTCCAGCTCGGCCCCAACGCCGATCTCGCCCCCCTCGGAGAACTTGATCGCGTTCTCGACCAGGTTGAGGTACACCCGGTAGATCTTCTCGCCATCGAGGTAGCAGGGTCCGATTCGCTCGTCGACCTGCGTGGTGATCTTGCGCGACCCATCCTCGAGGAGCGGCCGCACGGTCTCGACGACCCCGACGAGCAGCGTCCTCAGGTCGACCCGCCCGTAGCGGACGAAGGCGTGGCCCTCCTCGTGTCGGGCGAAATCGAGGAGCCGCGAGATCATGTCCAGCAGATGCTGGCTATTGCGGCTGATATTGGCCAGGACGCGCCGCTGCTCGTCGTTCATCGGACCGCACATCTCGTACTCGAGGATTTCGGTGTTGGCGATGATCGACGTCAACGGAGTCTTGAGCTCATGGCTCGTGTTGGAGAGAAAATCGGTCTTGAGCTGGTTCGACTTCTCGAGCTCGGTGTTAATGCGTTGCAACTGAGCGTTGATCGCGCGGATCTCCGCCTCTGCGCGCCGGCGCGTCGTGATGTCGGTCAGCTCGTAACGGAACCCCTGCCGGCCTTGCCATAGAAGGGTATCGACATGCACGATGACCGGAACGCGCTCGCCGCTCGCGGTCAACAGCTCCGACTCGTAGTCCTCGACCGGGCCGCCGGCCAGCCGGGTCGCATGGCGCGCGGCCATCGAGTCCCGATACTCGGGGGCGATGTACTCCAGCGTGTCCCTTCTCAGGATATCGTCGAGATCGAGGCCCGAGCGCCGGCGGAAGGCCCGGTTCACGAACACAGGACGATCGTCCTGTAGAACCAGAATCATGTTGGGATCTTCGTCGAACAGGTCACGCGGATCGATCCGCCGGGCGATCAGGTGAGTGCGCGCGACTTCGAGGCCGAAGAGAATCATCGCGATCGTCAGGAGGGTCCCGGCGCCGACCTCGACGAGGACCAGCCAGTCGGGGCCGCCCGACGGCCGGGCGGTGAGGACCCATGAAATCGGTTGCAATGCGCCCCACGTTATGAGCGCCGCCGCGGGCAGGCGGGCGATCTGCGGATCGGGACCGCGCGGGTACCGGTCGATCAGCCAGCCGGCCCCGATCGAGGCGATGCCGAGGAGCGCGACCGCCGCCGTCCAGGGACGCGGCAGCTCCGGAGCCATCAAGGCCAGGCCGGTGAAGGCCAGCACCGCCGCCGCGCCGAGAGCGAGCCCCAGGATCGCGGCATGGAAGGCGCCGAGCCGCGCCGGACCGACCAGCAGGAAGGCGCCCACGAGGAACAGTGCGCCGGCGGCAGGCAGGGCGGCCACGTCCGCCCACAGCCAGGAGAGCTCGGCGCCCTGGAGGACCAATGTGAGCTGCCGGACCGAGAGGATGAGCCAGGCGAGAAACCAGAGCAGGAGGAACGGCTGGCGCAGCCGCCGATGAAGGTGCAGAAAGAAAGCCGCCAGAACAACGAAGAGGGCGGCCGTAAAGAGCGAGGAGCCGGTGATCATCGGACCCGGGAGCTCCCCTCCGATTTCAAGGGGGCGCTAGTCCCATTCCTCCTCCTCGAGCTCGTCGTAGTCGCTCTCGATCAGCTCGAGCTCGAGGGGCGAGGTGCTCGTCACTTCCAGCTCGACGCCGCATTCGGGACACTCGATGACTTCGCCCTCTTCGAACTCGAAGGGCTCTCCCTCGATCTCCGCATCGCATTCAGGACAGAACGCCATCGCTCCTCCTCGTTTCCGGCATATCCGGGGGTTCAGCGGCCGCAATTATAACATGATCCGCGCGCCGTATGTCCACCCCCGAGGCGTCCTCGATCAGGTCCCGATGACGCGCGCAACCAGGCTCCGCGCCTCGGCCTCTTCGGTCATCCCGTCGACTATCACCCGCCCGTCCCGGAACAGGTTCACGGTGATCCCGTCGCTGCGAGCCCGCAGGAGGTGCTCGTTGACGCTCACCTCCCACTCCGGCCCCAGCCGCCCGGCGACGGTGGTGAGGGGAGGGACAGGGCCCGGCCTCCGAGGCAGGATCTGGATGGCGCGGCGACCGCAGAGCCGGGCCGCTCGCGAGCCCCGCCGGCCCTCGAGGTAGGCGTAGTCGGCGCGACCGCACACCGGGCAGTCCGGCCGCGGCGCGCCGGTCCTCACCTCCGTGAACGTCGCGTCCCAGGCGTCGTAGCGGAGGAGCGCCCGCAAGACGCGATCCCTCGCACCCACGATGATCTTCAGGATCTCGGTCGTCTGAAGGGCGGCGATCAATGCGGCCGCGGACCCGAGCACCCCCGCGCTCTCGCAGGTCGGCAGGCTGCCAGGGGCGGGCTCGGTCTCGAAGACGCATCGGAAACACGGCGTGTCGCCGGGGAGGATCGGCAGGACGAGCCCGCCCGTGCCGACGACCCCCCCGTACACCCACGGGATCCCATCCCGCACCGCATAATCGTTGATGAGGTAACGGGTCTCGAAGCTGTCGGTCCCGTCGCAGAGGACGTCGGCGCCGCCCAGAAGCGCCTCCGCCGTGGTCGCGTTCAGATCGTCGGTGACCCCGCTAACGTGGATCTCGGGGTTGATCGCCGCCAACGCGCGCTCGGCGGCTACCGCCTTCGGCATCCCGGCGGCGGCGTCCGCGTCGGTGAAAAGGACCTGCCGCTGCAGGTTCGAGCGCTCGACGAAGTCCCGATCGATGATCGTCAGCCGGCCCACGCCCGCCCGCGCGAGGAGCTGCGCCTGGACGGAGCCGAGCGCCCCGCACCCGACGAGGACGGCGTGGGCGCGGGCCAGTCGCGCCTGACCTTCGGGGCCGATGTCGGGGAGGATCTCCTGGCGGATGTAGCGGTCGCTTCCCATGGCTCTCAAGTTAGGGTCCCCCGGCTGCGGCGCCCTTCGGGCCACCTCCTATATTCGCCTCGTCGATGCGCGTCACCGCCCAAGTCCCCGCCGCATGAGCCCGCCGCGCGTCGTCGTCACCGGCATGGGTGCGGTCAGCCCCAACGGGATCGGCCGGGCCGCCTTCTGGGAGGCGTGCGCGGCGGGCGTCAGCGGAACCGGCCCGATCACCCTCTTCGATCCCGACGGGATCCCGTGCAAGGTCGCGGGCGAGGTGAAGGCGTTCGACGTCGATGCCCATCTGCCACCCAAGACGCAGCGCTACCGGATGCGGGTGGTCGCGCTGGCGCTCGCCGCCGCGTCGGAGGCGCTCGCCGAAGCCGGGATCGATCCCGACCGCCTGACCGACGACGAGCGGCGTCGCACCGGCGTCCTGGTCGGCACGGGCGCGGCAGGAATCGCTTTCGGCGAGGAGCAGTACGAGGTCTTCTTCCGCGACGGATACCGGCGGGTCAGCCCGTACAGCATCGTGGCGACGTTCGTAGGGATGCTGTCGAGCGAGATCTCGATGGCGTTCAATCTGCGGGGGATGAGCCATGTCGTCTCGACCGGCTGCACGTCGGCGTCCGACGCGATGGGCTACGCGCTCCAGGCGCTCCGCGCGGGCTGGGCGGACCGGATCGTGACGGGTGGCGCCGAGGCGTGCATCGTCCCCGGGATCATGGCCGGGTTCTGCCGGATGGGAACGATGACGACCCGGAACGGCGACCCGGCCCGGGCCTCACGACCGTTCAACGCCGACCGGGACGGATTCGTGATGGCCGAGGGGGCGTGGATACTCGTGTTCGAGACGCTCGAATCGGCGCGCCGGCGCGGCGCTCCGATTGCGGGCGAGGTCCTGGGCTACGGTACGACGTGCGACGCCTACCACCGGGTTCAGCCCGAGCCGGCCGGCGAGGAGGCGGCGCGGGCGATCACGGTCGCGCTCGAGGACGCAGGCGTGGCCCCCGACCGCGTCGGCTACGTGAACCTGCACGGCACCGCGACCGATCTCAACGACCGGATCGAGTCGCGAGCGGTCCGGCTCGCGTTCGGCGGCGGGGCCGAGCGCCTCCCGACATCGGGGCTCAAGTCGATGATCGGCCATCCGCAGGGCGCCTGCGGCGCGGCGGGCGTCGTCGAGACGCTGGACGCGATCAAGGCCGGCTGGCTCCCGCCGACGATCAACTACGACCTCCCCGATCCCGCCTGCGACCTGGACTACGTCCCGAACGAGGGCCGGCCGGCCGACATCGAGACGGCGGTCGTCAACTGCATCGCGTTCGGGTCCAAGAACTCGGCGCTCGTCGTGCGGCGCTGGGAAGGAGGTCGATCAGGCCGATAGGCGGATCATGCCTTTCGATTAGCGCCGGCACAACCGGTCGAGCTCCGGAGCTCAGCGTGATCATCGGGCGTATGCCAGCATTTTTGCATTGCCGAGTGATTCTGCCGAACCGAGATTGTATACATGACGCCAGAAGCTATTCGAGAGGAGATACTGAAGCTCTCCGCCGAGGAGCGCCTTCGATTGGTCGAAGAGATCTGGGATAGTCTGGCGGCCGATGCCGAGCGGGTCCCCGTACCGGCCTGGCACCGCCGCGAGCTGGATCGGCGGTTGTCAGATTCCTCCCCCAAGCACGTTACCTCCAAGGAGCTCCACACCCGCTTGAACCGCTCGGAGTAGGTGGGTGGATCTCGTCTATCGGGTCGATGCGGCCCAGGACGTCGTCGAGGCCCGGGCATCGTACGAAGCACGGCGACATGGCCTGGGTGCGGTCTTTCGGGCCGCTCTCTTGGATGTAGAGAAACTTATTTCCTCGCATCCCGAGGCCTTCCCCATCGTGCATGCAGACGTTCGGCGGCACTGCTGAAACGATATCCCTATGCCGTCTACTATCGTCCGCTTGACGCGTCAACGCTTGAGGTCGTGGCCTGCCTTCATACTCGCCGGGATCCGGAGCGAATCGCGCGGCGCCAATAACTGTCGGAAGAATGTGCCGATCACGCTCCCCTCGCCAGAGGGCGATCGCTCCGCGCTCCATGCCTCGCCATCGAGCGAGGTCCGGTCGCTGGAACGGGTGATCGGGACGTTAGGACCGGGTGGCCCGCGGCGCACTCTAGGAGTACGGCTCGAGGAGCTCGGAGACCCCGAGCCGGAATCCCGGCAGGACGTCGTCGCCTTCGAGGCTTTCTCCCTCTACGAGGACGCGGATCTCCTCCCGCGAGCGATAGACGGTTACGCTCCGGCTGCGAGGATGCACGACCCAGACGAGCCGCGAGCCCGCTGCCAGATACTCCAGCACCTTCTCCTGGATGTCGGCCGCGGTATTCGATGGCGAAACTATCTCGACGGCGAGGTCCGGCCCCATCCGCCAACAGATGTCCCGCCGGATCGAGGGCAGCGTCGCGGACGCCGGTCATCGGTTCTCCGTCGGGTCCCCGGATCGGCTTCACCCCTTCCGAGGTGACCGCGAACAGACTCCCTTCTTCTTGGAGGGCGATCAACGTACCGCCCGCGGATGCCGACACCGGTGCGGATTCGGCGACGACCAGCGCGAGAACGAGAGTGAGGACGAAGCCGGGGAGCCCGATCTGCTTACGGGCGGAGAAGCGAAAGGCCGGCGGGCGGCGATGGGACAGCATCAGACCGGGAATACGTGGACGAAAGCACATTCACGATATGCCCGCAGCCGACCACGATGCAAGTGCGCGACGCGCTCTTGGCACCCTCACCAGAGACGATCCACCTCGGCGATGCGGGCGATCTCCGGATCCCGTCACAGCGGGACCATCTCCTCGATCCCCTTCCCCGACATGTGCGGTCGAACCGGCTCGTCCAGCAGGGAAAGAAATGTCGGCGCCAGGTCCAATACTTCCAGGTCTCCCAACCGACCCGTCTTTCGAATGCTCGACCCAGCCGCCGCGACGAAGCCGTGGTGCGTGTGGTGGCTGCCCCGGGTGAAGTCGAGGTCTTCCTGAACCAGCACCGCCTCGGGATGCTCTACGCGCCGCATGATATAGGGCGTGGGGGACCATTCCACGAACAGATCGGGGAGCGAGACAGGCGGGCCGCCGCCGAACAGCTCGATGGTGCGAGAAATCTTCCGGACCGCCGGTTGGTTCGCCTCGGGATCGACGAGCCGCCTGAGATCGTCCTCGAGGCGGTCCAACAGGTTCTCGTACTCTCGGTTCGACTCGACCGTCCCCTCCGGCTCCCGACCCCGCAGGTTGACGCGCAAAAATCCTGTGTACAGGGCCGGGATGGGGAATGCGGTCGTCTCACGCCAGTTGGTGGCCCTGCGGAACTGCTCGGCCCGCAGGCGCTCCCGTACATCGCGCGGTAACCGGCTCTTCGCAGCGTCGCGCCACGATCCGGGCATCAGCCGCCGGGACCATTTCAAGGCTCCAAGCCGAGGAGACCGCGGCTGCGCGGATGCCTGATAGCCGAGTTGACGGCAAAAATTCTCCAGCAACTTCTGACTCGGGTACTCTTCATGCAGACCCACGTTGGAAACGATGAAGACGTTGGACCCGGCGGGCAGCTCCGCGAGCAGCAGACCCATCTGCCTGTCGATCGCTCCATAGACCTCCTGGATGGCGGTTGACAGCCCGCTTTCGTCAGAGTCAGCTCCGCCCGGCAAGCTGTATTTCAGGAACTGGTGCCCCGCCACATGGGACTCGAAAAAATTCACGAGGATCAAGTCGTACCGATCCCGCGAAGCGAGGTAACGGCACAGCTCGCCCTTCTGCTCGATCTGTTTCAACAATCCCTGGTATATCGACTGGTCGCGGACGACGCTGCTGTCGACCGCTTCCTCGATATACATGGGTGGGCCGAAGCGTCGCCGAAGATCGTCCAGGAGAGCCTCGGGAACCGCGCATGTCGCGAAGCGCGGGTTGTGGGGCGCCCAGTTTGCGAGCTGGACTCCCGAAAGTCCGGGCAGGGGATGACTCTCCGGCGGATCGATGATCGCGGCTTTCTTCGTTCCCCCGCGCAGAGAGGACCAGAAGGGCAGGGTTGACAGTCGCTCGAAGTCCGTCAGTTCGAGCTCATAGGTGCCGGGCTTCAAGGGACGCCAGTAGTAGTAGCCATGATGGCTGCGGGAAACGCCGCTGAACAGGGAAACCCATACTCCGTGCTCGCTCACCATCTCCGGTCCCGAGAGCCTTCCCCAGCAGCCACGTCCCATGATCGAAGCGATGGTCGGCAGATGACCTGCCATCGCCCACTTCTCGATCCGATCGGCGTCGCCGGCTTCCATCCCCAGGATTACGAGTGGTGCGGTCAGAGGTGCCCGTTCTCCCGGTACCATGCCAACGTTTCTCTCATCCCTTCCGGAATCGATATCCTCGGCGAATAACCCAGCTCCTCCTGGGCTCTGGAATTGGAGAATACTCTATTATCCAGGAACAGATCGAATTTTCTCGAGAAAGGCGGCTCCACGCCGAGGCGACGGTACGCGACCGCAGCCAGGCGGCGATAGGCGACAAAGGGAGCTGCGGGCCAACGGCTATTTGGAGGATCCAGTTCCAGCTCCCGCGCAATCGCTGCCACCAGTTCCTTGAGCATTACCGGCTCTTTGCCGGCCAGGATGTAGCATCTCCCCGCGATCCGCCTCGTCTCGGCACAGCGGTGCAAGCCCTCGACCACGTCGGAGATATAGACGTCGTGGACGTGGTTCTCGCCGCTTCCTATGAACCGGAAGCGTCCGGCCGCGATCGCTCGCGACAGGCCCAGCCATCGAAGCGATCCGGGGCCGAAGACCGTCGCCAAACGCGCGATCACCACCGGCAGGCCCATTCTGTAGCTGGCCAGAACCAGGTCCTCCCCCGCCAGCTTGGATTCGCGATAGAAGGAGTCGGGACGCACACCGGTAGACTCGTCCACGGGTGAGCGGTAGGTTCCATAGACCCCGACGCTGCTCGTGTAAACCAGCCTCACGGCTCCGGCCTCCAACGCGGCGCGGCTCACGTTCGCAGTGCCTTCCACGTTCACTGCGTGAAATTCCCGCTTCGCTGGCCGCCTCGGCCACGATGTCGACGCCGCGAGATGATAGACCTGCTCACAACCACGGACGGCTTTCCGCACAGCGGCGAGGTCCCGGATGTCTCCGTACAGGATTTCGACGCCGCGCGACTTCAGGAAGGAGACATCACTCGACGCGCGAGCCAGCGCTTTGACGCGGTAACCCTTCTCGACCAACGACTCAGATAGTCTCCTTCCGACGAAGCCCGTCGCCCCCGTAACCAGAACTCTCATTCCTCAGATCATCTCGAAGGGAACGGGTACGAAGCACAGGATGAACACGGCGACGGCGAGCCAGCCGACCCAGCGACGACCGTAACCGAGATCGATCTCGGGATCGAGCACCGGCGGATGCTTGATGCGGATTAGGAACAGGACGAGGACCGCCCACAGATACCACCCCGGCCACCACCAGCCCATCACCAGCAGCGCGGCGAAGGACAGCCAGGCGACCCGGTGCTGGACGCGCCCGACGAGCGCGTAAAGCACATGACCCCCGTCGAGCTGGCCGATCGGCAGCATGTTGAGCGCGGTGACGAACAGGCCGATCCATCCGGCGAAGGCGAGCGAGTTGAGGTACAGGTCATGGGTCTCGGGGTAGGAAGGGGCGAACAGGGCGACCAACCCCTTGAACAGGAGCGGCTCGCCGAGCCGGATGCCACCCATCGTCTCCGCCGGCAGCACCGCCGAACCGAGGATCCCCCACGCGGCGACCGGGATCGCGATCACGATCCCCGCCAGCGGCCCCGCCGCGCCCACGTCGAGGAGCATCCGCCGCGTGTAGATCGGCGTCTTCATCTTGATCACCGCGCCGAGCGTTCCGATCGGCGACAGGATCGGCATGGGTATGAAAAACGGCAATGTCACATGGAGCCCGTAACGCCGGGCCGCGAAGTAGTGCCCGAATTCGTGCGCCGCCAGGATCCCCATCAGCGCGGCGGAGAACGGGACCCCTTCCCACACGCGGCCCGGGTCGCGGAGGAAGAAATCGGCCGGGGCGCCCTCAAGGAAGGCGCCGGCCCAGAGGGTCGAGAGGACGGTCAGCACGAACCCCGCCAGGTTCCAGCGCCACTCGGGCGGAACGGCCGGCGGCTCGGGGTGCGTCACCGTGACGAGCGTCCCGCCGTTCACGCGCTCGAAGTAATGGCTGACGTCGAGCGGCCTGAGCGCGGCGCTGATCCGGGCGCGCTCGGCGGGCGAATCGTACCTTAGGTTTCCGCGCAGGATCTTCTCGCGACCGATTCGGAAGACGCGCGGGTCCTCCAGATAGTCGACCGCGACCGATTCGGCCGGATGGTCGCGCAGCAATTCATCGAGACTCAGCTCGGGGACGAGCTTCGCCCGCTTCCAGAACTTCCAGCCCATCGAGCTCCCGTGGAGGTTTGGGTCAACGGAAAGTACCTGCCGCTGGACGGACCCGCCGTCGCCGCGCGCGACCGCGGGTTCCTGCATGGGGAGGCGGTCTACGAAGGGGTCAAGATCGTCGCTCGACGGCCCCTCTTCCTGGACGCCCATCTGGAACGGCTGGCGGCGTCCGCGCGGGCGATCGGTCTCGAGCCGCCCTGGGACGCAGGTGGCCTGCGACCGATTCTGGGCCGGCTGCTGGACGACGGAGCCGGCCGCGACACCGTGATGGCCCGGCTCTACCTGACGCGGGGGGTCGAGGACGGCCCGCCCAGCGCGCTGGCGTGGCTCGAGCCGCTTCCCGCCCGCTCCCTTCCGGATACCCCGCCCTGGCGGCTGGCGTGCCATCCCGAGCGGATCGTGCCGTATCTGCCCGCCGTCAAGCACACGAGCCGCCTCGCCCACGCCCGCGCGCGGCGGGCCGCGCGGGATGCGGGGGCCGACGATGCGCTCCTCGTCCATCCGGACGGCTGGGTGCTCGAGGGCGCGGCCTCGAACCTCTTCTTCTTCGAGGCCGACACGCTCCACACGCCCGAACCGGGGTGCGGCATCCTGGCCGGCATCACCCGCGATGTCGTGCTCGAGCTCGCGCCGGGGTGCGGGTTCAAGACGGTCGAGGGGCGCTACCCGGCCGCAATCGTGGCCGCGGCCGACGAGTGCTTCCTGACGTTCACTTCGGCCGGGATCAAGCCCGTCGCCGAGCTCGATGGACGCCCCTTCCCCGACCCGGTGCCCGGCCCCCGTACGTCGCGCCTGCGCGAGGCCTACGACGCCCACGTCGCAAAGGTTCTGGCCTCGACCGTGGCGATCTGAGCGTGTCCAAGCTCAGCCGCGGCGGCGCAGCATCTCGTAGCCCGCGGTTCCCGCCGGCGTGAACGCCACGTCGAGGCGACCGACAGACGTGGTGAGGTTCCACAGCTCGGCACGCGCGGTCCGCTTTTCGTCACCGTTCGCTTTCGGAAGGCGGCTGGACGGCGCGTGGCGACGCGGGGTATCGTAGCCGCGTGCGATCCATTTTGCGCCCACTTTTGTCATCGCTCACCTGCTTAGCTGCGTTCCCGATCACGGCCCTCGTCGCTCCGCTCGCCGCGCAGGAGCCGGAGCTGCCCGGGGCCGCCGCCGCGGAGGCGGCGATCACCGAATCGTTCATTATGGCCCATACGCGTTTCCTCTCCGACGACCTGCTGGCCGGGCGCGGCCCGGGCACGGCCGGCGACCGCCTGGCGCAGGGCTACCTGATCGCGCAGTTCGAAGCGCTGGGGCTCGAGCCTGCGGCGGCGGATGGATCGTGGCTCCAGCCCTTCGAGCTGATCAGCATCACGGCCGATCCGGCCGAGACTCTAAGCCTGTCGAGTCCCGGCGGCGAGACCCTCGCTCTCGACTACAGTGAGGACTGGATCGCGACCTCCGGCGAGCAGGCGCCGCGCACGGCGCTGGACGGAGCCGAAGTCGTCTTCGTCGGCTACGGGATCGAGGCCCCCGAAGTCGAGTGGAACGACTACAAGGACGCGGACGTCGCGGGCAAGGTGCTCCTCTTTTTGAACAGCGACCCCGCCGCCGGCGATCCGGCCGGTGATCGATTCGCCGGCGACACGCGTCTCTACTACGGTCGCTGGACCTACAAGTACGAGACCGCGGCCGAGAAAGGGGCGGCGGGCGCCTTCATCATCCACACGACGCCGTCGGCGGGCTATCCGTGGCAGGTCGTGACCTCGAGCTGGTCGGGCGCTCAGTTCGAGCTGCCGAGACCGGCGGACGAGCCGCGGGTCGAGGTCGAGGGGTGGTTCACCGAGGACGCCGCCCGGCGGGTCGTCGAGCTGGCCGGCCGCGACCTGGACGAGCTCGTGGCCGCCGCGCAGCAAGCCGATTTCCGCCCCGTCCCGCTCGGCGTCACCGTCGACGTCGCGTTCACCAGCGCGATCGATACGACCGGCACGGCCAACGTCCTCGCGCGGTTGCCGGGGGCTGACCCCGCTCGTGCCGGCGAGCACGTCCTCTATACCGCCCACTTCGACCACCTCGGCGTCGGCGCGGCGGCGGACGGCGACTCGATTTACAACGGGGCCCGCGACAACGCGCTGGGCACGGTCTCGATGCTCGCGATCGCGCGCTCGTTCGCGGCCCTGCCCGAGCCGCCGGCGCGCTCGGTCCTCTTCGCCGCCGTCGGGGCCGAGGAGCAGGGGCTCCTCGGGTCCCAGTACCTGGCCCAACACCCGCCGGTGCCGGCCTGCGACCTGGTCGCGAACATCAACCTGGACGGGGGCAACATCTGGGGCAGGACGACCGACGTCCGCCAGGTCGGGCGCGGGAAGTCGACGCTCGACGAATGGTTGGACCGCTTCGCCGCCGCCCAGGATCGGGAGGTCTTCCCCGAGGAGTTCCCGGACAAGGGCTACTTCTACCGCTCGGACCAGTTCAGCCTCGCTAAGATCGGCGTGCCGGCGCTCTATCTCGATGAGGGGATCGATTTCGTGGGAAGGCCGCCGGGATGGGGCGAGGAGCAGGTCAACGCCTGGCTGGAGGAGGTCTACCATCAGCCGTCCGACGAGATCACGCCCGAGTGGAACCTGGAGGGCGCCGCCCAGGACGCCCGGCTCCTCTTCCAGGTCGGGTACGCGGTCGCCGATTCGCCGGAGCGACCGGCCTGGCTGCCGGGGGACGAGTTCGCCGCCGTACGCGCGGCCTGCCCCACCGAATAGAGGCTTGCCTGCGGAGAGAGCCTGCTTTAGAAGGTCGTTAGGGTAGGGAGGGGCCGGCCGCCGTCTCTTCCCGCTCTCCCCTCCGGGCGAGGCGCTTCCAGCGCGGATACATCCACAGCCAGTGGTCCGGCGCCCGCCGCACCGCGGCCTCGAGGCGGGCGTTGAAGGCCGCCGCGTCCTCGGCGCCGGCCAGCTCCGGGTCGGAGGATTCGCTCGGCGTGACCGACTCGAGCCGTCCTCGGTAGCGGCCGCGGCCGACCCGCCGGCAGAAGATCGTCATCATCGGGCTGCCGGTGAGCCGCGCCAGCCGGAAGGGCCCGACATGGGTCATCGTGGGCTGGCCGAAGAGGGGCGCGAGCGCACCGTCCCGGGTGCGGCGCGGCTCCTGGTCCATGATGATCCCCAGCACGCCTCCCCGCCGGAGCCACTGGATCGCACCCCGCATATCGTCGTGATCGATCTGCACCAGACCGGCGGCCACGCGCGTCTCGCGCAGCCGCTCGCCCAGCCCCACGTCCTTCGGCTCCTTGTAGAGGACGGCGAACGGGTAGCCGGCCGCGACGATCCGCCGGCCGAGCCATTCCCAGTTTCCGTAATGCCCGGAGAGAAGCAGGACCCCTCGGCCCTCGGCATGGGCGGCCGCGAGCGCTTCCGGGTTCTCGATCATCACCCGATCGAGGATCTCTCTGTCACTGTAGTCGCGGGTGTGGAGGAACTCGACCAGCGCCCGCGCCATCTGGCGGTACGCCGCGAACCCGACCCGCCAGCGGCGCAGCCGCGACCACGCGGGATAGGCGCGCGCCAGATTGGTCAGGGCCGAGCGACGCTCGTAGGACAGCATGAGGAGCGCCCCTAGACCGAGCGCCAGCGGTTCGGTCAGGATGCGGGGGGAGTGCCGCACTCCGTCCGCGATCCGTCTCGCCAGCCGGGCCCTCACACACACCGCAGGGATCGTTGACGGCCTTTCGGGGCTGGTCTAGACTCGCGCCCATGAGCCCGCCGGCCGACTCCCCCTCGGCTTCCGACTGGGCGGCGTTCGTCGCCGAGGCACGCGGGCGGATCGCCCGCCGGCAGGAGCGCCGAAAGGAGGGGGGGCAGCGGGGCCCCGGCGCAGAGGCCTCTTTCGGCGACCGCTATACGCATCTCGTCCGCGAGCTCGCCGACCTTCTCGAAGAGCTCCCCGAGATCGAGCGGGACCCGCACGGCCCGGCTGGTCTCCGGATGCGCTTCGCGCCGACCGACCGAGAGGTTCGGATCACAGCCCTCGAAGATCAATCCCTCGTCCATTTCGTGTTCGGACACGCCACGCTGGGCACGCTTCACCGCGCCGAGCACCACGCCTCCCGACCCTTCGGCGACGGTCCCCCCGACGCGGAGCGGCTCCTTCGCCAGATCCTGGCGTTCCTGCTCGAGGGGGCCGAGCCGCGTTGGCTGAGCCGGCGCCCGGCGGGCGACTCGTCGGCCGTCCGCGAGTCCTCGCCGGAAAGCGCCGTGCTGGAGCTGCCGCTGGACTGAGCCCCGGCGGCCAGCATGGCATGCGGGCCTGCCTTTTTCTCCCGTAGCGCCCATAGGGTTCCCGTTTTTCGGCAATAACGGCAGGAAATCTGACGGTACGCCGCTTGCAAATCCATAGAATCGATCCTGCCAGGTCGTGGACCTGCTCAGCCGGCTATGTGGCCGGATGCCATCGCGAATCGCTCAAACCGGAGGAACGATATGAACTACCCGACCCGCTATCGCCCGCTTGGTACCCTTTTTTCCATCCCCCGCGAGCTCGACCGGTGGATGGACGAGGCGCTCGGCTCCATGCAGTTCGGCCGCGGCGAGAACCTCCGAAACTGGTTCCCGCTCACCGACGTGTCGGAGACATCCGAGCGCCTGACGCTCAAGTTGGAGGTGCCGGGCCTCTCACGCGAGGACCTGAAGATCTCGGTCGAGAACAACATGCTCACGGTGCGCGGTGAGAAGCGACAGGAGACTGCGAGTGAGGACGAGAACTTTTACCGCACCGAGCGGAGCTACGGCGCGTTCGAGCGGTCGTTCGCGCTTCCCAGCCACGTCGACAGCGAGGACGTGAAGGCCTCGCTCCAGGACGGCATCCTGACGATCCGCCTCCCGAGACGGGAAGAGGCCCGGGCGCGCGAGATTTCGATCGAGGGGAACGGTCAGCAGAAACGGATCGAGTCGCAGACGGGCTGAGCTCCGTCCCTAGACGCGGACTTCGATCAGCAACCGCTCGTAGTAGGGGCACGCTGAGCGGACCTTGAGCACCGAGGCCTGGGGGCTGTAGCCGGCATCCATCGCGGGCGCCAGCCAGCGTGAGATCGTGCGCGGGACGTACCCCAGCGTCTCGGTCGCCGCCGTCAGCACGAGGATCGCGTCGCCGCCGATCTCGTTGTCCGGCTCGCGCTTCAGGATCAGGCGGTCCCCCGCGCGGACCGCCTTGAGGAGCCGGTAGCGGTTCTCGAAGCAGAGGCCGTGCACGGTGCAGCGGAACTCGCGCGCGCAGCCGGGGCGGGTCAGCGGGTCGACGATCCGGATCATTCGCCGACCTCGACGATCGCGCCCGGCTCGCCCCGGCCCGCCCCCTGGGCGTATGCGTCCCGTAACCGCTCGTACAGCTCGACGCGGCGTTCGTAGAGACGCTTAAGCGGCCGCGGCGGGTGCCGTTCCAGCGCGTAGGCGGTCAGGATCGGCAGCGCGATCGTCGTGTCGCAATAGCAGACGACGGCGTCCGGCAGCCCCTCGGGGTCGACCTTGCCCCAGGATACCGCCTCCCCCGGGGTCGCCCCCGAGAGGCCGCCGGTGTCGGCGCGCGCGTCGGTAACCTGGAGATAGTAGTCGTGGCCCGCCTCCTCCAGCCCTAGCACCTCCTGGATCTGGGGCTCGGTCTGAAGCACGAAGTTCTTGGGCGAGCCACCGCCCAGGATGAGGACCGCGCTGCGGCCGCCCTTGACCTTGGCATCCCACACGATCGCCGCCGTCTCGTTCACGTCACGCGAGGGGTTGATCTTGAGCTCCTCCCCGCGCAGGTCCATCGCGGCCACGTTCATCCCGATCGAGGAGTCCCCGGGCGAGGACGTGTAGACCGGCACGCCGCATCGCCAGGCCGCGGCCAGGACCGAAGTCCCCTCGCGGCCCAGCGCCCGCTCCCGCTCGGCGACGTATTTCCCACATAGATGATGGAACTCGGCGGATCCCATCTCGCGACGAAATTCCTCGCCGGTCATGACCTGCCGGTAGAACGCGTCGGTCTCGAGCAGCACCTCGTAGTCGAACAGGATGTCGTAGATCCGGACGACCCCCGCTTTGCGGAGCGCCGTGTCGTCGAGGTGCGGCCGGCCGCGATGCATCTCGAGGCCGATCCCAAAATGGGTGTCGTGATAGAGGTTGGCGCCGGTCGAGACGATCCAGTCCACGAACCCGGCCTCGACGAGCGGGATCAGGCACGTCATCCCCAGCCCGGCGGGGGTCAGGGCCCCGGTCAGGGACATCCCGACTGTCACGTCGTCCTCGAGCATCCTGCGGACGTAGAGCTCGCACGCCTCCCGCAGCCGGCCACCGTTGTACGCCAGGTATGCGTTCTCGACAAGGTCTGCGACTCCACCGCCAGGCAGGATCGGCCGCGGTCGTATCGACGGGCCGGCGAGATAGTCGTGCTTGTCCCGCACGCTGTCCCTCATTCCGCGGGCGCGGGGTCGAACGCTTCTTGCGCGGCCTGGACGACCCGCTCTACGACGGCCGCCAGCGGCTCGCGAACGAACGCGCCGGCGGCGTTGGTGTGACCCCCACCTCCGAACCGTCGAGCAAAAGAGTTGACATCGGCGGATCCGATCGAGCGGAACGAGATCTTGGTCGCCCGATCGCCGATCTCCTTGAAGAGGATCGCCACGATGACCCCGTCGATCGCCCTAAGCGCCTCGGTGACGCCCTCGACGTCTTCGGTCTCGGCGCCTACCTCCTCCATCAGCTTCTTCGAGAGCACGACCCACGCCAGGCGGCCGGCGGCGGACAGCTCGAAGTCGGTGAACACGCGCCCCATCAGCCGGATCGTGGCAAGCGAGGTCGATTCGAAGAGGTGGTGGTGGACCGCGCGTACATCGGCCCCCAGGACGAACAGGTCGGCCGCGATCTCGTGGGTGGCGACCACCGTGTTCGAATGACGGAAGCCGCCGGTGTCGTAAGCGATGGCGGCGTAAAGGGCGGTCGCGATCGGCGGCGTGATCTCGGCCCCCCACTCCTTGAACAGGCGATAGATGATCTCGCCGGTCGCCGCCGCGCCGGAATCACGATAGTCGAAGCCGTCGAAATACGAGGGCCCGGCGTGGTGGTCGATGACCGCCACCGGGAGGCCGATCCGGTCGACGATCGGCTCGAGCCCCCCCAGCCGCTCGGGGACCGATATGTCCAGCACGACGAGCAGGTCCGCCCGCTCGAGCACGGATTCGGCGACCGCGGGCTCGAACGGGACGATCGGCGGGTCGGGCTCGAGGAACCGGAACCGCCGCGGCGTCGCATGCGGGTTGAGGATCGTCACTTGCCGTCCGAGCCCGCGCAGGTAGCGGGCGAGTGCGACTTGCGATCCGATCCCGTCGCCGTCGGGCTGGACGTGGGTCGTCAGCACGATGCGCCGGGCGCCCTTGAGCAGTTCCTGTAAAGCATCGCCTGCGGCGGCATCGGCCGGCCGGTACGCCGCGGTACCCTTCAAAGCCCTTCCGCTTCCATGAACATCCGATCGCTGAGGGGTAGCATGTCGACCGCGGCGCCGGCCGGCAGATCTCCGGCGTCCCGGGGCAGGATCAGCAGGACGTCCGCTTCGACGAGACTCGACAGGATGCCCGATCCCTGCGGCCCGGTGAGGCGCACCTGCCAGCCCTCCGGGCCGGCGCTCGCTTTGGCCCGTAGAACATACTCCTTGCCGGGCGCCTTCGGGACCGGCTCGGCGAGCCGCGCGGGGAAGATCCGGCGGAAGCAGCGCGCGTGACCCCCCATGCGGAGAAGCGCGGGCCGGACGAAAAGCTCGAAGGTGACGTGGGCGCTGACCGGGTTACCCGGTAGTGCGAACGCGAGCCGGCCGGCCGGGGTCGAGCCGAACGCCATCGGCCCACCCGGCCGCAGCGCGACCCGCCAGAACGCGAGCTCGACCCCGACCTGGGCGAGCGCGTCGCGGACGTGATCCCGCTCGCCGGCCGAGACGCCGCCGATCGTGACGACCGCGTCCAAATCGAGGGCGGAAGCAAGCGCCTCTCGTGTCGCCGTCGGATCGTCGCGGACGATCGGCAGGAGGATCGGCACTCCACCCGCCGCCTCCACCTCGGCGGCCAGCCCGTAGCCATTGCCGTCCACGATCCGGTCCGGATCGCTCGTCCCGCCCAGGTCGACCAGCTCGTCGCCGGTGCTGACGATCGCGACCCGCGGCCGCCGATGGACGCTCAGGAGGGCGTGTCCAGAAGCGGCCGCGAGCGCGATGTGGGGGCCGCGGCAGGGAGCCCCGGCTGACAGTACAACCGCGCCCTTCCGTATGTCCTCGCCCCGCGTGCGGATGTGAGCGCCCGGCTCCGGCCGGGTCAGGAACCGCACCGCCGCGCCACGGGCCGCGAAGACGCCCTCGCCATCCGGGCCGACCGTGGCCTCGACGGGAACGACCGCATCCGCTCCGGCGGGAATCGGGGCGCCGGTCATGATCCGCGCCGCCGCCCCCTCGGGGAGAACCCCCGGGACGGCCCCCGCGGGAACATCCAGCGCTACCGGAAGGGGAATCCCCGGGGCAACGTCGGCGGCCCGAACCGCGTAGCCGTCCATCGCCGAGTTGTCCCGGGGAGGCTGGTCCCGGCGAGCCACGACGGGCTCGGCCGGCACGCGACCGAGCGCGGCGCTGAGCGCCACCCGCTCGATCCCCAGCGACCGGACCCGCTCCATGATCCGGCGCCGGGCCTCGCGAACGGAGATCGGCTGAGTCGGCTGAACGGAGGCTGGCGCCGCCCCGGCCACGGATCGCGCTACGGGATCCGGAGGCGCTGCCCGGGCACGATCCGGTCCGAGGTGAGGCCGTTGAGCTCCTGGATCGCCGCCACCGTGACGCCGTACTGCCGCCCGATCGCGGCCAGCGTCTGACCGCGGCGGACGCGGTGCGTGCGCGTGGCGGGTGGCGGCTCGGGCGCATCGATCTCATCCGCGGCGGCCGGTTCGAGATCCGGGTACCCGGCCGAGGACCCCGAGGCCGTGCGACCGGGGATGACGACCCGCGCGCCGTCCTCGAACCGGGCGCTGATCCGTAGATCGTTCTCGCGGGCCAGCTCGCGCAGGTCCACGCCATACGCCGATGCGATCCCCTGCAACGTCTCGCCGGCCCGCGTCAGGTGCACGAGCGGCGCACGCTGCCGCTCGTCGGGGGCCAGTCGATGGTAGTTCTCGTGGAAGGTCTCCACTCGCTCGGCGGGGATCTTGACCGGGAAGTTCGACTCACCGGGCGGGGTGCGCCCGCGCAGGAGGTGCGGGTTCAGCGCGAGGACGACGTCCGCCGGCACTTCGGCCGCCGCGGCGATCACGTCGAGATCGGTCGACGTGGGCACGGTGATCTTCGCCCACTCGATCGGCTCCAGGTAATAAATGTCCCGAAAACCGTATTTCTCCGGCTGCTTGGCGATAATCGTGGCGGCGATCAGCTTGGGGACGTAATTCCGCGTCTCGTCGTGCAGGCCGGTCAGCTCCCAGAAATTGACCGTGTTATCGCGGAGAACGGACCGTCCCACGCGCCCCTGACCGCCGTTGTAACTGGCAGCGGCCAGATACCATGAGCCGAACATCGCGTGGAGGTCGGACAGGTAGGCGATCGCCGACTGGGTCGCCCGCTCGTAGTCCCGGCGTTCGTCCACCCATCGGTCGATCCGGAGACCGTACTCGCGCCCGGTATAAGGCATGAACTGCCACGGTCCGACCGCGCCAGCCCGGCTCACCGCGCGCGTGGAGAAGCCGCTTTCGATCAGCGCCAGGTACGCCAGATCCTCCGGCAGCCCGGCTTCGCGCAACCGCTCCTTCAAGTACGGCAGCCACGCGCCGGAACGGGCCAGGTACCGCTCGAAGGAGCCGGGGATGCGGCGAGCGAAGTAATCGATCCACCACAGCACGCGATCGTTGAGGACGATCGGGATATCGTATCCGATCCGCTCATCGATCAAACTCTCGCCCTGCTCGCTCAGGAGCTCTTCCAGTCCGGAGTGGAGCTCGGGCGGCGCGGCGTCGGGCGGCGGCTCGTAGCGGGCCAGACGAAGCGCCTGAAGGTCCGACTGCTCCTGCTCGGTCAGGTCGTCCCGCATGATGAGGAGGAACTCCTCCTGGATCGTCGGGGTGGGGGCGGTCACGCGGGGCGGGGGTCCGTAAGAGGAAACGCGGGGCTTCGGGGCGGCGCAGCCGGCGGCGAGGGCGAGGATCCAAACGACAGGTCCGAGACGTCGCTGTAAGCGCAAAGGTATCCCTCCTGCAGGATGCAACCTGTGCGGACAGGGCGGGTATTTAGACTCGGTGGCGGTCGATCGCACCGCGGCCTGTTCGACCTTTGTAAGAGGCATTATATCCCGTACACCGCGCCGTGTTCCACCGCGTGCCCACCGGGCGGAGACGGCCTTTTTTTGAGCGCTCGAGAGGAGCACCGATGCAGTTCCCGCGCCCCGTCTTCCTGATCACCGCGCTCCTGCTCGGCGGGGGAGCCCATGCCCGCGCCCAGGAGATCGATCTCAACCAGATCTTTTCGAACGACGGCTTCTACGAAGCTCACGACATCGTCCGCGCGACCGGCGAGGTCGGCTTCGTCGCCGATGTGTGGGTTCTCCCCGGCCCCGCCGATTCGGCAAGCGTGCTGCTGGGTGTGTCGCTGGCCAACGAAGCGCTTCAGTTCGTCCGCACGTCCGAGGGTCAGTGGCAGGCCACCTACGAGGTCGGCGTAGAGTTCGAATCGGAGGGAAACGGGTCCGCGCCACCCGCTGAGCGATGGGATAAGAGCGTCGAGGTCGCCTCCTTCGACGAGACGCTCCTGACCGGTGAGACGATCGTGTTCCAGACCCGGATCGCCGCTGTGCCCGGCACCTATGAGCTGAAGCTCACGGTGCGGGACCTGAACGCGGACGATGGATCGCGGGCTACGATCATGGTCGAGGTCCCCAGGGTCCCGAGTCAGCAGGTCGCGCTGAGCGAGCCGGTCCTCCTGCGCCTGTACGAGCCGCGCGGATCGGAGGTCGACTACGTCGTGAATCCCACCCACTACTACGGCTCCGCACCGTCCGAATTCGACTTCCTGATCGAGGTCGACGGGATCGAGGCGGCAGCCACCGCCTACAGGCTCGAGGCCCGCCTGTTCCCCGTAAACGGCGCGGAAGAGCGCGATTCCGGGGAACGACCGGCGGCCGACCCGTCCGGCGTGGCGTCAGTCTGGACGGACAGCTTGTCACCGGAGCCGGAGGGCCCGACGAGGGTCTTCGGTACGCTCGAGAACTCCGACGCTCGGTTCGGCGAGTACCGTCTGGTCGTGGATCTGACCGGGGCCGGCGGGGAGGTCCTGGCGAGCGCCTCGACTCCCCTTCTCGTCGCCGGATCGAGCGGCTGGATCGTCGAGAACTGGGACGACGCGCTCAGCCTGATCCGCTACGAAGCGACCCGGCGCGAGATGGACATCCTCGAGGACATCGAGGACGCCGAACGGCGAATCGACGCCTGGAACTGCTTCTGGCAGATTCGTGACCCGGTCCCGTCGACGACCGCCAACGAAGGCATGCAGGAATACTTCCGCAAGATCCAGATCGCCAACAACGAGTGGCGGAGCGCCCTCCGGCCGGGATATCTCAGCGACCGCGGACGGGTCTTCATCACGCTGGGACCGCCCGACGATGTCTCCCAGCGACCCATGCCCGCCGGTTCGGCCCCGTTCGAGGTCTGGACGTACCATCGGCACAACTTCCAGATCCTGTTCGTGGATCGCATCGGCTTCAACAACTACCAGCTCGAGAGCATCGGCGTCTACCAGCGCGAGCTGGCGTCCATCGAGCGGAGAAAGCGGCAGTTTCTCGAGGAGCGTGCGGGGGAATGCCCGCTCCTGGCTCCCGCTTTTGCTTCGGAAGACCGCTGAGCGAGCTGCTCGAATCGCCCCCCGAATGGGTCCGCGCAGCGCCGTGGGAATGGATCGCGGCGCTGCTCGTCGTTGCCGGGGCGTATGTCGTCTTTCGCCTCCTGTCGCACAAGATCGGCTCGCAGATCGACGACGCGGAGAAGCGCCATCGCTACCGCAAGCGGGTGGGCTACGCGATCGCGGTCTTCGTGGTCGTGGTGCTCGGCATCGCGTTCTTCGAGAAGATCCGCGAGCTGGGGACAGTTCTCGGCTTCATCGGCGCCGGAATCGCGATCGCACTGCGCGAATACCTCGCCTCGTTCCTGGCCTGGTTCTACATCCTGAGCCAGCGCAACATCGCGCTCGGTAGCCGGATCGAGGCCGGCGGCGTGCGCGGGGACGTGATCGACATCGGCCTCTTCAAGCTGACGCTGGTCGAAGTGCGCGGCGAGGGCCTGGGAGACCAGTCTAGCGGCCGGCTCGTCACGGTCCCCAACTATAAGATCCTCACCGACCCGGTCTACCACTTCACGCTGGGCTCACCATTCGTCTGGGATGAGATCGATTTCATGGTCACGTTCGAGAGCGATTGGGAGCGGGCCAAGGAGATCGTGGAGCAGGTCGGGCGCGAGGTCACCGAACCGCACCGGGCGGAGATCGATTCGGGTTTCCGACAGATCGAGAGCGCGTACGCGTTCCGTTACGGGGTGACGACCCCGATCGTCTACACGTCGATCGCGGCGAGCGGGATCACCCTCCGGCTGCGCTACCTGACCCATGTGCGGCAGCGGCGCAACAACCGGGATGCGATCAGCCGGCGCGTGCTGGAGCTTTTTGGGCAGACCTCGGGAATCGAGTTCGCCTACCCGACCAGTCGCGTCTACCGCAGCGAGATGGATGCGGAGCGTTTCGAGGAAAAGCCCCCGCGTCCGCTTCCCTAGCCCGAACCGACCGGTCCCGCAACGGCGGCTCCCTTCTCATCGGCGATCCACGCCCGGACCCGGGCCTCGAGCAGCTCCAGCGGCAGCGCTCCCTCACCGAGGATGAGGTCATGAAAGGCGCGAATGTCGAACCGCGGTCCCAGCTCCCGTTCGGCCTCCGCGCGCAGCTCCTGGATCCTGAGCTCGCCGATCTTGTACGCGAGAGCCTGCCCCGGCCAGACGCTGTAACGGTCGATCTCGACCGTGATATCGTGCTCGGATTTCCCGCTATTCGCCTTGAAGAAGTCGATCGCCTGTTGCCGGGTCCAACCCAGCGCGTGCATGCCGGTGTCGACGACGAGCCGGATGGCGCGCCACATCTCGTAAGTGAGCCGGCCGTACTCGTTGTAGGGATCCTGGTAGAACCCCATCTCCTCGCCCAGACTCTCGGCGTAGAGGCCCCACCCTTCGACGAACGCCGTATATCCGCCGTGGCGCCGGAACTCGGGCACGTCGTCGAGCTCCTGGGCGATAGCGATCTGGAGATGGTGCCCCGGAACCGCCTCGTGGAGCGTCAGCGCCTCCATCTCCCAGATCGGCCGCGTCTCGAGCGCATAGGTGTTGGCGTAGAACCACCCCGGGCGGGCGGATTCCAGCGAGCCCGGCTGGTAGTAGGCGGTCGTCTGTGACTTCTCGGCGTAGGCCGGGACCGGCTTGACTCCGTACGGCAGTCGGGGGAGCGCCCCGAACAGCCGGGTCAGCTCGGGATCGGCGCGCTTCGAAATGTCGCGGTAACCCTCGAGGAGATCTTCCGCGCTCGTGTGATAGAATCGCGGGTCGGTGCGAAGGAAATCGTTGAACGCCGCGAGATCCCCATCGAAGTCGGTCTCCTCCACGATCGCCTCCATCTCGGCGCGAATCCGCGCTACCTCGCGCTTTCCCGTCTCGTGGATCTCCTCGGGCGTCAACTCGGTGGTCGTCGAGCGCCGCACGTTGAACGCGTACCACGCCTCGCCGTCCGGCAGGGCGGTCATGGCGATCTCCTCCCGCGCGGCGGGGAGATACGTCTCTACGAGGTAGTCGTGGAGGGCGCGGTACGCGGGGACGATCCTCTCCTCGAAGATGGCCACGGCCTCCTCCCGCAGCCGCTCCCGCTCGGCGGTCGGGATCGCGGCGGGAAAATCAGTGAACGGATCGAGCATCGGGCTCTCGATCGGGTCCGGGAGGAGCAGGTTTTCGATCTGCTCGGGGACGTCCCGAAGGGTGATCCGCGGCGGCGTGAGGCCCTGCGCGAGCCCCGCCTCGAGCCGCGCGATCGTCTGCTCGACCAAGCGCGGGACGCGGTCCAGTCGTGACAGGATGTCCTCGTAGTCGTCGACGGTCCGCACCGGCATGATCACGAGGAGCTGGGCGACATCCTGCTGGACCCCGCCCAATTGGTTGAGCGGCAGGAGCTCGGCGAGGAAACGGGCCCCCGCCACATCCTCTTCGATGTTGCGGCGGAAGAGGTCGTAATTGAGCTGGTCGGCCGGCGAAAGGCTGTCGCGCGGGATCGCCTCGAGGACGTCGAGCGGGTCGACGAGCCGCGCCTCGCGGGCGCGGATCGCATCCAGCGACTCGTCCGTCCAGGCGCCGTGGTCGCCCGCGGCGTAGCCGACGTAGGTGGCGTACTCGGGGTGCCACGCCATCGTTCGCTCCCACGCGAGATCGAAGAGCGCGTGGAGCCGATCGGCGGCCGCGAGGCCGGCCCGGTTCGTCGCCAGGGCTTCGAACTCGGCCCGGAAGTCCCGTTCGGCGGCGGCGAGGGTCGCGGGCCGCGCGGGCTCCTGGGCCGCCGACATAGCCTCGGGGCCGGCCGCGAGCGACAGCCACGCTGCCCCGAGAGCGACGGCCGCCCTCACCGGGCTCGCTCTGCCGCGAATCCCCCCTCTTCGAATGCGGCGTCGATCTTGGCGGCGAGAATGAAATCGTTCTCGGACAGGTCGTCGATGGCGTGCGTCCAGATCGTGAACGTCACCCGTTTGTAGTCGATCGTGATGTTGGGGTGGTGGTCCTCCGCCTCGGCGATCTCGGCGACCCGGTTGACGAACGCGATCGCCTCCAGGAAGCCCTGGCACACGAACCGCCGGACCAGCTTGTGTCCGGTCGTGATCAGCCAGTCCGGTACCTTCTCGTGGAGACGGAAGATCTCCTTCGGCTTGAGAGCCGGAGTCTCTCCCGTACAGGGCTCGCAGTGCTTCTCGATCAGCTCGGTCATCGCTCCTCCAGCTTCACGGCGTTGTCTGAACGGGCTCCATGCGCACGAATCGGATGCGGGTCGCGTCGACCCAGGCGAGGCTTCCCGCGTCGAAGTATGGCCGCTGTACCTCTACGCGTGTCATCGTGCCGCCACCTTCGTCGCGGACGCCGATTCCCTGCTGCCCCCTCTCGGGGCGGTTGTCACGGAACCCTGCCGTGAAGCCGGCGTGATACTCGGCCGGGGAGAGGTCCGTCCCCGCGGCTGAGGCGATCTCCGCGACAAACGGATCGTCCGCCGCACGGTCCAGCATGTCGCGCATATCCTTGTCCGGCAGGGTGGTCTCCTGAATACCAATCTGCCCTTCGAGTGTCGGATCCAGGTGCGCCTTCACCTCGGCGATCGAAGCGGGTGTCGTGAAGGACTGGACGGTGACCTTCATGAACGACGCCATCCCCCGCGTCATGAGCTCCTGGAGCCCCGCGTCCGCGGTGAGCGGCTTCGCGCCGGGATAAGGTTGGGCGGCGAGCGGCCGCGCCGGAGTCGGCCCCCACCCTGCCAGAGCGGCGATCGTGAAGCCTGCCGCGAGCCAATTTCGCCCGCCGCTTCTGCCGAGGCTCACGAACCTATTTCGCGATCCTCTCATTCAGCCATTCCTCCAGATTGTTGATGGAAACTCTATCCTGGTTCATCGAATCCCGATCGCGAACCGTCACCGTGCCCTCACCCGCCGATTCGCCGTCGACGGTGACGCAGAAAGGCGTGCCCGCCTCGTCCTGGCGGCGGTACCGGCGGCCGATCGACCCGCCGTCGTCGTAGAAAGCGCTCCAGCGACCCCTGAGGCTGTCGTAGATCCGGCGCGCCAGCTCCGGCATGCCGTCGCGTTTGACGAGCGGGAAGACGGCCACTTTGATCGGCGCGATCCGCGGAGCGAGACGGAGAACCGTCCGCGCCTCCTTTCCTTCCCCTTCCTCACGGAAGCCATCGACCAGGCAGGTGAGGAGGGTGCGGTCCACGCCGGCGGAGGTCTCGATGATGTAGGGGATAAATCGCTCCTTCGACTCTTCATCGAAATACGATAGCTTCTTGCCCGACTTCGCCTCGTGCGCGGTCAGATCGAAATCGGTGCGGTTGTGAATTCCCTCCAGCTCCTGCCAGCCGAACGGAAACTCATACTGGATGTCGAAGGCGGCGGCTGCGTAGTGGGCCAGCTCGTCGGGCGCGTGCCGGTGGACGCGAAGCTTGGCGTCGCGGATCCCGAGCCTGCCGTACCATTCGCGCCGCTCCGCGAGCCATTTGTCCAGCCATTCGCCGGCCGCTTTGGGCCGGACGAAGAACTGCATCTCCATCTGCTCGAACTCGCGCGTCCGGAAGATGAAGTTGCCGGGCGTGATCTCGTTCCGGAACGCCTTCCCGATCTGGGCGATGCCGAAGGGGACCTTCTGCCTGGACGAGTTCAGCACGTTGAGGAAGTTGACGTAGATCCCCTGCGCGGTCTCGGGCCGCAGAAAGACGACCGCGGCCTCGTCCTCCACCGGCCCCATGAAGGTCTTGAACATGAGGTTGAACTGACGCTCTTCGGAGAGATCGGCAGAGCCGCAACGCGGGCAGCGCGGGCGGTCGATGCCGGCGATCTGGTCGGCGCGGAAGCGGTGCTTGCAGTTCCGGCAGTCGACGAGCGGATCGGTGAAGCCGGCTACGTGGCCGGAGGCCTCCCAGACCTTCGCGTGCATGAGGATCGCCGCATCGAGGCCCTCGATATCGTCCCGCCCGCGGACCATCGACTCCCACCAGAAGTCCCTGATGTTGCGCTTGAGCTCGACGCCGAGCGGCCCGTAGTCCCAGGTGGAGCCGATCCCGCCGTAGATCTCGGATGACTGGAAGACGTATCCGCGGCGCTTGCAGAGGGAGACGAGCCGGTCCATGACCTCGCCGGTCGAGACGTTCCCCCAGTCGGAGAGCGCAGCGGACCCGGCCGATCGGGTGGCTTCGTCGGTGATGGATGCTGCGGCCCCGGTCCTTTCAGCGGCGTCGGTCATGGGCGCACAAGTTTGCCTCGTCGAGAAACCGGACGCCACCGAAACGGCTGTTTCGATTCGGTACGAGGCGGCAGGGAGTCCGCCGAAGGCGAGCGATCGGCGCTTCGAAGATGGACTGCTACGACTTCGGCGTCCCCACTCAGTGCGGTTCACCGACTGCGACGATTGACGCCGGCGGATTCACGATCCGACGCCGAAGGCGTCGCATCCGCGACTCCAGGGGACATCGGGAATTCCGGAATACGTCTGGGCGTAGTTGAGCCCTTCGGAGAGCAGAAAGCTCACCTGGGGCGCCAGCCCGTACACCTCGTCGATATGGCCCATCGCGCGCGCGCGCGCGAAGGAGTGCGCTGATGGCATCTGGCTGGCCACGTAGTCGCAGAGGCACTGTCCCCCCGCCTGCGAGACGGACGCCCCGCTGGCGACGGAAAGGTTCAGGCATGCGACGAACTTTAGGGTGCGCTCGACCTGCGGAATCGAGACATCCCGCAGGAGCGACGTTCCCTCGATCATCGCCTGCCCCTCGCCGCTCGCGGCGGTGGCGATCGGAATCCCGTCCGGACCGACTGTCCACCACACCGGATCGGATGATCCTGGCGGAGTCTCCGGCACCAGGGCGAAAAATCCCGCGCCGACCTGTTCGACGAGCCGCTGCCGCGCTTCTACCGGGAACGGCAGCGCCATCGCCTCCTCACGCGAGCGCACGAGGTGGAAGACGGCTCCCGAACGCCTCGCCGTCACGAGATCGTAGACGGCGCTCTTGCCGGAGGTCGGCCCCGCGGCATCGGTCTCGGCATAGGAGAGGGCGACCCCGTAACGCAGCGCCGCGGTAGTCGCCGCCGCGGAGGCCCCGCCGGCCACGATATCGATCACACTCCGGAACTCCGGTTCGGCAGCCTGAGCTCCGAGCGATTCGCGGATCAGGATGACGCCCGTTCGATCATGAACCAGCGCTCCGCCCGACCCGGGGTTCCCCAGGGCCTGGCCTAGGCGCGCGACATGGACGAGACGCATCGTGGGAAAGAGCTCAGCGCTGTGGATCTCGGCCGGTGAGATCGCCCGGCCTTCCTCGACCAGAGCGCGCTCGGCTTCGGCCAGGGTGGGATCGAGGATGAACTCTTTGGTATCCCGCGCCAGCCAGGCCTGGTCGACCGGGCCGGGGATGGGCAGCATCCGATAAGAGCGTACGAGAGCGCGGCGAACCGGCTCGAGACTCGTCCATTGCGGAGCGATCCGCTGCTCGTCTTCGCTCGTAACTGTCCGCTCGAGGCGATCGAGGATCGGGCGCTGATAGACGATGGGACGCTCCTCAGGACCTACGATCTCGATCTCGAGCCGGAGACCGGCGAGATCAGGGCCAGAGCTCTCCTCACGATCGGGACCGCCGGCCAGCATGCCGAATACGCCACGGCCCAGCGCGGCCGCCCCGCCCCCCGATTCCTTCACGAAATCGGAGCCCTCGGATATGTATGTCGCACCTTGCAAGTCGAAGACCCGGCTCATCTCGACCGACCCGGCGACACTCACAGCGGCCTGGAACCGCTCAGCACTGGCGAGGCTTGCCTCGAGATCTTCGATCCGAAATCCTTCAGGCACCACGGAAAGCGCGATCGTCTCGCCAGCCAGCCCTATCGTATTCCATGAGTCCTCGTAGAGGACCTCCTGTTCGATCTGACCTGCCTGGAGGCGCTCGAGGACGAGCTTCAGGCCGAGACGGTGGTGGAGGGGCTCGGGGAATTCGTCGACAGTGGATGTCGCAATGGGGAGGATCTCTCCAGGCTCGCGGTCAGGATCCAGGTCGAGCCATTTTCCGTCCAGCTCCATCTGTAACCACCACCGCTCCCGCGGCTCGTGCGGGGGAGCTGGAGAAATCTGTCCCGAAAGCTGGCGCTCGAGAAACGCAACCTCTTCCTCGATCTTTTCTTCGAGAGCGCGGATCTCCGCAACCGGCCCCTCCTCCTGCAGTGCCGCCTCGACGACCGTGAGCTCGTAGCCGGTGAGGGTCGCGATTTCCGCCGCCGTCAGGGCCCGAATCGGGGCTGGCGCGCGGAAGGAAGGTGGCCCCTCGGCGCCGAGCGGGGCGCGCGCGTACCGAACGGTGGCCCCGGGGCGGGCGGCGAGTACCGCGTCCCGCACCAGAAGCATCCTGTCGATATCGTTGCCCCCGCCCGTCAGCAGGACACCGCGCCCGCCGCGAAGCGCCCCCGAGTATGGCTCGGTATCGAGATGCTCCCGTATGTAGCGGACGATTTCCAGGGGATCCCCTCCGCTACGTTCGGCGAGCTCGGCGGGAGTCGCCGGTGGAAAGGCATCCGCTTCATCCAGTCGGCGCACGGCAGCCCGGATCCGATCGGATGATTCTGACGTACCTCTCGATACGAATCCGCCGGATTCCGAGCTCTCGGCGCGCGCCGGCTCGGGATTTCGATTACGCCCGCACCCCGCGATCGCCAGGCTCAGCGACAACAACCCGGCGATGACGATGCCCTGTGGGATCCTTGAAACGAACGGCGAAATTCGATCGGCAAAACATATCATCGGAAGGCTCTTCCTTTGGCTAAGTTCAGCGTTCAAAGCGCTCTCGTCATCGCGTGACCTCCTCGACCGTGACCTCGAGCGTGACTTCTACTTTCGCGCTCGCTTGGAACTCACCGTCCCGGCGGAGCCAATGCTCGTGGAAGGCCCGAGTCCCCGCATCCGCCCGCTCCTCACTCCTCGATCCGCCATTCCTTCAACGGGTCCGCCGTGACCGCGCACTCCGGCGCGCTGAAGGCCGCGTCGGGCGCCCACTTTTCGGTGAAGACCCCGACGCAGTCCGGGTCGCGGAGGATGTAACCTTGGGTGGCTTCGCCGCCCGGCAACCAGCCGTAGGCCCAGGTGACGCCATTCAGGGAGACCCGGTAGATCACGTCGTTCGTGGCGTTGGCGAAGACCTCGACCGCCGTCTCGGCGCCTTCGATGGCCGGGGTCCCATCCATCATGTGGATCCCCTGAAGCTCGAAGCCGTCGACCGACGGAACCGTAAAGCCGGTTGCATCGACGGCCGGCGTCTGCCCTCTCGCCGCCGCGGTGGCGGCGAGAAGCATGGGCAGAGCAAGGAAGGCGGCAAGCCGCAGGGCGTAGATCGCTGACCTCGTTCCCATAAGGATCCCCCTTCGCGGCTAACCTAAGAGAATCGCCAGGGAAGATCAGGTTCAGAATCACCAGGAGGACCTTCATGCCTGGGGACAGCCCCGGATCGCGGACCTGGACGATGGTGTGGTCGGTCTGATTCATCGCTACTCTCCCGCGGGAGCCGCCGTGACAACGGGCGGGACCGCCATACCCGCCGCCCGCCGCGCGCGACGGCGCTTGACGAACGTGATGACGGCGATTGCGATCGCGAGGCCCGCGGCGAGAAAACCGATCCCGATCGTCCCGACGATCGTCAGCACGAGCTTCCGGCCGAATCCGTGGCCGACCGCCAGGACGGTCTGGGGCTCGGAGCGGCCGTCGTCGTAGGAGCCGGTGAACCGGTAGGCGCCCGGCGCTTCAATTTCGAAGCCGAGGACCGACCGTCCCGAACGGCCGCCGAGCGAGTACGTCGTATTGGCTCCCGAGGGCTCGAGAGGGACCGCCTGGCCGGTCTCGGCCGATAAGACCTCGACGGACAGACCGGAGACATCCGCGGCGGAGTAGTAGCGGCCGTCGACGAAGCTCTCGGCCTCGTGGAAGATCGTGTAGGCGCCGGGTTCCTCCAGGACGAGCTCGGCCGAGCCGGGGACGACGATCTGTGGCATCTCGTCCCCAAGTCCGCGCAGTTGGAGGAAGGCGAACGCGGCAGCCAGGATCCCCCCGAGGATGAAAACAACCACGGCGATCAGATACCATTTGCGACCGGGCACGAAGTCCTCCTTGCCTGGAGTTACTCTCGATCCATCGATTAGACAGCGCCCCTGCCGGGCGGTTTCAGGGGTTCCGCTCCGTGCTCATGCCGTAGAGCGACTCCATCCCCCGCGCGCGCACCCTCTCCGCCATGCCGAGAATCTCACGCCTCACCGTATCGGTGCTCGCGGCCGTGGCGATCGCATCCAGCGCCGACGCCAGCGCGGTCTCGAACCCGCGCTTGTGCGCGGTCCAGAGCCGGGTGGCCGCGGGCCATTTCGTCATCAGTTCGTCGTAGGTCTCCGCTCCGGGCCCGCTCTCGTCCACGAGCCATGCGGCCTCGAGCTTCTTGCAGGTCCGGAGGATCTGCTCGTAGGAGAGGCCGAGCGCCGCGCTGCGCGTCGAGAGGTCAGGGAACTGCTTGCGGTACGCCTCCATCACGCCCTCGTCGCGAAGCGCGGGTGCCAGCCGCAGGAAGAGGAGCTGCGGGTCGCCGGCTCCGGTCCACAAGAGGGCGTCGCAGAAGTCGCCGAAGGGCGGCGGCGAGACCGGTCGGATCTCGAGGTCCCATGCCGTCTTCCCCCTGGTCCCCTCCCTTTCTCCGGTCGGCTCGATCGATCCCTTGAGACGGTTTCCGCAGCTCTTCCCCTCGAGGACGAGGGCCCCGGGCGGCGCCTGTGCTCCGGCCGCCGAGTCGGCATCCTCGCCGCTCGCGCCTGCGCACGCGACCCGGATCCTGTACTCCGCCTCCCCGATGATCGAGCGAAAAGGCCCGACCTCGCCTTCGATCGCGAGATCGCAGGGGTGTACGCCACGACCGGCTGCGCGCCATTCTCCTTCGCTGCCGCCTCCCAGGACGACGCTGGGCGCCCCGCCCCTTCCCGGGCCTTCGACGACCGTGTAGCTCGCGTTCGCCCGCACCTCCGCGGTCCACGCTCCGCCCGGCACCGGACCGTCGTGAGTGATCGTCCCCGCGATTTCCGCCCAGCGGAGGCCCATGCGCGCGACCGGGTCGTTCTGGGCGCACGAGTCAGGTCCCGCCGGCAGGACGTCGCCTGTCACCGCAAGGAGAAGGAAAATTGCCGTGACGAGGATGAAGAGGCAGTTCACACGCGGGCCGTCCATCGGGTGCGGTCCGGCCGTCAGAACCCCATCGCCCGGCGCAGCGCCTGGAGCTCGGCGACGTCATCGGGGCTCGCGTCGGCGGCCGCCTGGAAGGCGATCGTGTAGCCCAGGCCGTTGCGGGCCATGTAGAGCCGCTGGCTCCGGTCGCCGGTCGCGGCCTGGGTCGCGCCGATCTCCCACATCCCGATCGAGCCCTTCATCCGGTCCGCGTATTCGATCCGGTACTTCGGGCGGCTGGCGCCTTCGATCTCCAGCGAGTCGCGCTCGAGGTTCGCGAGGTGGCTCCGGAAGAACGCCTCGCCCGAGCCGTCGAACGCCTGCGTGATCACGGCGACCATCGACTGCGGCCCGCCGCTCTCGTCGGTGCGGCCCATGACCCACAGGATCTGCGGGGGCGTCTTTGCCTCGTCCTCGACGGTCCATCCGGCGGGGACCATGACGAAGAGCCCGTGCTCGGCGTTGAAGTAGACGTCGTCGTACTGGACGCCGAAGCGCTCGACGCCCCCGTGTCGCGTCCAGCCACGGCTCCCGAAGGGAACCTCGGCGGGCTGGATCTCCGCGCCGGCAGCCGGGGGCGCCTCCTGTGCGCGAGCATCGAGTGCGGCGGAGCCGAGGGCCGGGCAGGCCAGGAGCGCGAGAAGAGGCCGCGACACGCTCCGGGCCCTCATCGCGGCTGTCCTCCGCTGCTCGCCTCGCTTCCGCCGGGCGTGACAGTCTGGAGCACCATCTCCTGCCGGCTCAGCATCCGCCCCTGCATCGCCAGGAGGATCACCTCGCGGACCATGCCGATGCCGGGGATGAAGTGGCGCTCGGCCGTCGTGACGGCCGGGCCGTCGTGCTGGACGAGGACCACGTACCCGGGCGCCTCGCCGGCCGGACCGCGCACCGGGATCGGGCCCCACATCCGATACGTGAGCGTGAAGGAGCCGTCCGCCATCGCGTACTGCCACTCGCGCGGCAGACCGGACGGCATCGGAAAGAGCGGCCGGGGCGGATCGAGGGTCGTGAGGACGCCGTCCTCCCGCGCCTGGGTCGAGACGACGCCCGCCTCTCCGGCGCGGAGCCACTCCTCGGATTGGGACTCCCCCCCGCGTCGCACCTCCAGCCGGGCGCCGGGATCCTCCAGGGCGGCGATCGAGAGCGTCGCCGTCGCCCGGTATACGCCGTCCGCTCCCTTGAGCGACTCCGGCAGATCGAGCCGGGCCCCCTGGCCGGCCTCCTGGCTGAACGTGTAGGTCCAGACGGTCCCCGGATCGAGCGGCATGAGCTGGTCGGCGTCCGTGACCGCCCCCGACTCGAGCGGGGGCGCGACCCGGAAGTCGAGCGATTCCCACGGCTCCCCGTCGGCCGTCACGTCGAGACGGTAGGCGCCCGGCGGGAACGGCCGCGGCAGGGTGTAGTGGAGGGCCCCCCGGTCCTCGCCCTGGAGCGCGATCTCGACGACGCCGACCTCGAAGCCGGGCGGCGCTTCCTCGCCGACGTCGACCACGATCAACTTTCCGATGAGTCGCCCGTGGCGCTCGCCTTCGGGGAACCGAAAGACCACGCTGAGGCGGTTCGTCGTGGGCAGGACGTTCGTCGGGTAGACAGGCGAGTAGTCGGCGGCCGCGGCGAGGCCGAGCCGGAGCTTTGGGACCTGCCCGGACGCTTCCGCCGCTCCCGCGCCGCCCGCAAGCATCGCGAGCGACTCCGACGCGACGCCCGCCGGATCGGACGCGAAGACGACCTCGTCGGTCGTCATGCCGGTCCCGGCGGCTGCGGCGGCGGACTCTCCCCCGACCCGGAACGGGATCGTCGTGACGCCCTCGCCGTCCTCCAGCAGCTCGACCTCGTAGGCGCCCGCCGGCAATGCGCCCCCGCTGGCGCTCTTCAGGAACCAGGCCGCGTCCCCCGCCGGCTGGGTGACGTTCTCGCCCTGCTCCAGGATGATCTCGCCGCCGGTCGACCACCGGTTGTCGATCCGCAGCCCCTCCTCCGCGTCTTCCCACCGGTACCATACGACCACCCGGTCGGTCCCCTCGGGGAACTCCGTTCCGGCGCGCGACGGATCCCAGGTGTCGGTGTCGTTCGTTCCGAGGCTGACCGACACGATCGCGGCATCGTCCGAGCTGGGAGCGAACTCCTCCATCGCACCCTCGTCACCCCCCGCGCACGCTCCGAGGCCGATCGCCCCTGCGAGCAGCCCGAGAGCCCGGGCGGACGGGAAGGATCGCCGGCGCGCAACGGAACGTTCGGTCATGGTGCCTCCTGGATGAGATGCGGGAAGCCTGGGGCAAACAGCGTCATCGTTTAGACAGGGGCCCCGGCGGATCGTTTCACCGCCAACCGGACGTGAAACGCAAGAGCGACTACGTTGTCCAAGGATCGACTCGACAGGGAGGTGATCTCATGGACAGGATCGCGCGCGCTTCCGGCCGCATCCCGATCCTCCTGACGTGCGCCTCGGCGGTGCTGGCCTGCGAGGGCCGCCCGACCGTCAGCGGCTACTGGGAGGGGAAAGGAACCACCAGCGACACCCCGATGAAGGACGACTACCGGGAGCTGTCGCGCCGCTCGGAAGCCGAATTCTGGTTCGTTCTGGGGGACGACGGCACGGCCGTCGGTGAGGCCGAGGTCGTCTACGACGCCGAGCTCAAGGTCGAAAACCTCCCTTCCGTCAGCGCCGGACCCGTCTCCTTCAGCCCCGAGGTGGGCGGGAAGGTGACCGACCTCGATCCGCGCCGCCGGTTTCCGATCGTCGGGATCTATGACGCCGGGGGGAGCACCCTCGTGCTGCAGGCGGTGGTTGACTCCACCGTGCCCAAGATCGAGTTCACGCTGCGCGCCGATCCGGGCGTGAGCGGCGGCATGGGCGGGATCGGCGTGGGGGGGACGGGGCGAGGGCAGATCGTCCAGAAAATGCCGATGACGCCCTGGTCGCCTTTCGGGGAAGCCGGAACCGCGGTCGAGAAAAGGCCGGACGGCCCGTACGAGGCGCGCTTCGAGGAGCGCGGCGAGATGTACGTGATTCAGTGGAGCGCCCGTCAGATGGGCGGCGAGCAGCGCGAGGTCGAGATCGGTCCCGAAATCGAGCGCGCCCTCCGCGACCTGCAGCGGGATCTGGCCGCCGACTGAGCTAGGGAGCACGGTCGGGGGCGGGCACGATGCGGTAGGCCGATGTGTCGACGAGGACGACGACGACGGGACCGACCCCGGCGTAGCTTGCGAGCTCGGGATGCTGCGCGAGCGCCGTCTCGAATGCGGCCGCTCCGCGGGTCAGCTCGATCGGCGCGGGACCGGCGTCGGGGCGGTAATCCTGATCGACCCACGCGCCGTCCCGCAGGTGAAACGTCTTCCCCGCAGAGCGCCGCGTCGCTCCCCGGAGAGCCAGGAGCTCCGGATCCAGCGCCGGCTCCGGCGCTTGCCGCGCCTCGGGCGGGGGCCGCTCCGCGACCCGGTCGACCGGTTGCTCGCGCGCTGCTGCAGGCGGGCGCTCCGCGGTCGTGGTGGGGGGGGACTGGGTGGACTCGGCCTCGGCCGTCGTCGGGGATCCGTCGGATGCCACGTCGGCGGCGCGCCATATCCCGATGCCGATCAGAAGGGCGGCCACGGCCGCAGCGATGAGCAGGGCGGGGCGAAGGCGGGCCCGCGACAACTCCGCAACCGTGACTTTCCGCTCGGCAGCCTCCTCTATTCCCTGGGCCCTCACCTGGGCCGCGAGCCGCTCCCGGCAGGCGGCGCAATCGAGGAGGTGGGCCTCAACCTGATCACGCTCGGACACCGCGACCGCATAATCCAGATAGGCCGCCACCTCGTTCTCCTCAAGGTGCTCCATCTCGTCCTTAGACACGGGGATCCGCGCTCCGTTCCGACCCCGCGCCCGCGAAAAGGCCCGACAGGTCGAAGTCGAGCCGTGATAGATCCAGATCCGCCCGAAGGTCGCGCCACGACGTGCCGTGCTCGGCTTCGAGGACGCGCTCGATCTCCACCCGCAGGCGGCCGCGGATCCCGGTCAGCTTGCGGCTCAGGGTGGCCTTGGAAGAGCGGCGCAGAAGCGCCATCTCGGCGAGCGTCAGGCCCTGCTCGTAGTGGAAAAGGACGAGGAGCCGGTCGGGGACCGGCAGGGCCACGAGCGCCTCCCGGATCGCGCGCGTGAGGTATCGCTCGGCTTGAGCATCGTTCTCGATGACCTCGGCGCCGGCGGCCCGCGAGCCAGGGTCTTGTGTCCTGCCGCGGCGGCGCTCGCGGGCGCGGGCATTGAGAGCGGCGTTCGTTACGACCGCTCCCAGCCAGGTGCGAAGAGAGCTCCGGCCGGCATACCGTGTGATCTTTCGCCGCTGCCACAGGTCGGCGATGACGTCTTGGGCGACGTCGGTGGCGGTCCCGTCGGGGAGGTCGAACCGCCGGCAGAAAGCCCGGATGTAGCCGAAGTAGGATCGTTCGAACTCCCGCCAGGCCTCCGCGTTCCCGTCGGCGCAGGCCGTCGCGAGATCGAGGTCGTCGCGCCAGGGACCACCCGTCGCCTCCACGGCGGACCGCTCACCGCGCACGGCCGACCAGCTCGAAGGCCGCCCATAGATAGGGGTGACGATAGCGCTCGAGGATCGCTAGCTGAGCCTCGCGCAGGGCGGCGGCGGCCCCGCGCCCCGACCCGAACCGGGCGGCGTAGAAGCGCTCCATCAGCTCGGCTGTCGCGCGATCGCTTACGTCCCATTGACTGACGAGGATCGCCGGGGTACCGGCGAAGAGGAAGGCCCGCGACAGCCCCAGGATCCCATCGCCCGAGAGCTTGCCGAGCCCCGTCGAGCACCCGGAGAGGACGACGAGATCGGCGTCCAGGTCCAGGCTGAAGATCTCGGGCGTCCGCAGGTAGCCGTCGTGCCCCGCCCCCGGTGTGAAGATGAGCGCGCTCGCAAGAGGCTCGTCGTCGCTGACGACGCCGTGGGTCGCAAGGTGGACGACGTCGTAGTGCGGGAGAAGCTCCCGTACGGCCGCCTCGGTCGCCTGGCCGCCGACGAGGAGCCGCCGCTCACGCGGCGGGAACCGCGCCGCGACCTGCCGGACTTCGCGCTCGGCCCACGGCAGACGCGCGAGTCCCGTCTCGCCGGGCGGCGTCGGATCGCCCACACCGAGCCAGCGGGCCTGGGTCCCCTGGGTCCCCGGTCCATCCTCGTCGCCCAACCACTTCAGCACGCTGACTGCCGGTGCGTAGGCCAGCGTATGGCGCTCGATCAGCGTGCGGCCGGCGGCGTCCCGCAGCGCTGCGAACGGAAGCAGGAAGAGCACGTCATGGGGGACCACCACGACGGGCGATTCCGGATCGGCCGGCAGCCATCGGGCGACCGGCGCGATCAGGCGCTCGTGGAGTTCCGCGAGATCGGCGGCGGCGTCCGTCTCGGGCCCCAGGCCGGTCGTCAGGCCTCCCTCCCACGTGGCCCGCACGCGTTGCACGAGTTCGCGCAGCGCCGACCGGCCGATCGGCTCGCGGTGCGCGAGGACTCTTTCGTCCGGCGTCACCACCCAGATTACGAGCGCGCGATCGGTGACCAGGTACTCGACGAACGTGACGCTCTCCGCGCGCGCGAGCGCCTGGATCTCTCCGCCCGTCAACGCCTGGACCGATACCAGGCTCGCGAGGTCCTGATCGGTCTCAGCCAGGTCGGCGATCTCCGCCTCGAGCGCGTCTGCCGCCCGGAGCGCCAGCAAGCTCCCCAATCCGGTAACGCCGGCCGGATCGGGCGTCCCGACCGCGTTCCGCAACTCGTCCTCGGCACGGCGCACCGGCGCCAGCGCGGCCTCGGCTCTTCCCTCCTCCAGAATCACGCGGCCCGCCAGGAGGTCCAGAAAGGCGCGCCCGCGGGCCCGCTCTGCGACCGTTAGCGCCTGGAGCGCACGACCGTGGTCGACCAGCAGGTCGACGAGCGCGTGGAACGGTTCCTGCCGCGCCTCGAGGAACCCGATCTTCGCGGGGTCGGTCGTCAGCTCCGTCCTGAGGCGCTCGATCCGATCCACGGCGGCGTAGAGAGCTTCGAGCGCCTGGTCGTCCTCACCGAGCGCGAGCAGCGCCCGCGCCCGGCGCTGTTCGGCCTGCGCCGCGAGCTCGGCGTGGTGGATCTCCTCCGCCACGATCAGCACCGTATCGGCCTGGGCGAGCGCCGCGGTGGGCTCCCCGAGGTCGAGGAGGACATCGCTCAGGCCGAGCCGTGAGGTGCCGGCCTGCCCTCGCTGGCCCGCCCGGCGGTCGATCGCGAGCGCCTCGTGGTAGGTCGTGAGCGCCTCTGCGAGATCGCCCTGCAACCGGAAGATGTCGGCGATGTGATTCAGCGTCGTCCCCGCGCCGGTCTCGTCCCGGTCGGCGAGCTGAATCCGACGGGCCTGGTCGAGGTATTCCAGAGCGCTCGCGAGATCCCCTGCCCTCTTCCGCAGGATCCCCAGGTTCTCGAGCGTCGCGCTCTCACCCTGGCGGAGACCGATTTCCCGGGCGATGGCGAGGGCCTTCGAATTCGCCTCCCACGCCCGGTCGTATTGTCCGGTCCGTTCGTACAGGTTGGCGAGGCGATCCCATACGAGCCCTTCGAGATGCCGGTCGTCGAACCGCCCGCTTAGGGCGCGCGCCTCCTCGTAGAAGGAGAGCGCCTCGCTGTACTGTCCGAGGTAGAGGTGCGAGCGACCGATGTTCGTGAGCACCCGCGCGTACTCCGGGGTATCCGGCGGGATCCGAGAGCGGGCCTCCGCGAGCGCCACGAGCGCACCGGTGTAATCGCCCTGGCGGTAGCGGACGCTGGCGACGTTGTTCCAGAGCTGGCCCTCCGCAGAGCGGTCGCCCAACTCCCGGGCCAGATCCAGCGCCCGCTCGTAGGCTTCGATCGCGAGCGTGTGCCGCGCGAGGTCGTGGCGGGCGATCCCCAGATTCTGGAGGATACGAACCTGGTCGGCGCGGTCGCCCCGTCGCTTGGCGACCAGGAGCGCGCGCTCCAGGATCGCGAGGCTTTCCTCCACGCGCCCTGTCACGATGTACGTCCGGCCGAGGCCCAGAAGCGCCTTCGTCTCGAGATCGGGATCGCCGGCCGTCTCGGCCCCGTCCAGGGCTTGCTCGTATGCCCGAGCCGCAAGCGAGTACGTACGCTGGCGGTAAAGGCTGTCCGCTTCCGTGAGAAGGGCCGGGACATCCGTCTCGGGCGGCTGGGCAACGGCGTCGGGGGTGACGGCCGCCGACGACATGAAGAGCACGAAAGCGATCAGCACGCGGTGGGAGAGCGTAATCAGGGGGCGTTCAGCTCCCCCTCCTCGGCCAGCCGCCGTCGCTCGGCCGTCCCCGCCTCGCCGCCGGGCGCGGCCAGGATCCGTTCCAGCAGCTCGGGGTCCGCGGGCAGCAGCTCGGCGACGACGAGCCGCGGCGTCAGGACGGCCCAGCGGGAGTCGGCGGCGAACGCGCGCTCGAAAAGGGGCAGCGCCTCCTCGACCCGCCCCTCCCCGGCCAGGGTCACGGCCGTCCAGTACGCCATCTCGGCGTTCTCGGGCACCCTCTCCATCGCCGCCTCGTAGCGCTCGACGGCGGCCGCGACATCGCCCACGGTCATCGCCTCGTCGCCGGCGTTCATGTCGCGATAGGCACGGGCCAGCTCGAGGAGTCGCCGCAGCTCCGCCAGCGGCTCGGGGTGGTCCTCGACCCGCAGGTCGTAGATCCGGTCGACCCACGGCCGGCCGGTCGGCTCGCCCGAGACCACCAGGAGCGCCGCGGACTGGCGCCCGCGGATGTCGCCGCCCTGGGCCTCGGCCGCCTCGAGCGCCGCCAGCATGCGCGCCGCGAGGTCGCCCTCCGCCGCTTCGAACGCGCGCGCCATCGCCGGCCAGACGGTCGGGTTTTCCATGAGGTTCGCCTGCACGCTGTAGTTCCCGCCGGTCTCATGGCCGGCGGCGATGATCGCCCTTTCTCCGGTGTGGGCCGCGACTCGCCCCTGAACGTCGACCATCGCCACCTGGCGCACCTCGGGGTGCTCGTCGGCCGCGATCAGACCCGCCAGCGCCTGCGGCGCGGAGCGGCCGGCCCGCATCAGCGCGAGCCCCAGCGGACCGTAGGCCGGATCGACGAACGATTGCGTGGCGACCGCGCCGACCCCCGCCTCCGCCCACGGGACGATCGGCCCCACGCTGAACCAGTGCGACTGCACCGCGACCCCCAGCTCGCCGGTCGCGGAATCCCGCGCCACGATCGAGTAGGTCGCGACCGGCCGGACCGCAGGCCCGCCGACGGATGACGCCCGGGACGGCGCCTGGGCCCGCGCCGAGCCAGCGCCCGCCACGACCGGCGCGAGGGCCAGCCCCAGGAGGCCGATCCGCAGGACCGCCCCCACGCTACGGGGCCGTGACGATCGCACCGCGGGTCGTTTCCACGATCGCCAACAGTTCGTCCTGCTCCGCAGCCGGGACGGCGTGCGCATCCAACGATCCCTGAAAGTGTCCTCCCAGCCGATCGAATTCCGCGTCGGTGATCGCCATACCCTCGTGGGCCGCGCCCATGTCCTCGCCTTCGTAGACCTGCGGCCCCCCGGTGGCCTGGCCGACGAACTGCACGAGCCGCTCCTTCAGCAGATCGACGTTCTCGGGGGTCGCCTCCCACTCGTTCGCCGTCCCCTGCCGGGTGAAGTTGAGCTCGGCATCGGCCGCCGCCCGGGCGACGAAAGTGTCGACGACCGAGGCGATCGCCGTCTCGCCACCCAGCCGATCGTAGAGCGACTGCTCCGGTCCGGCGGTCGCGGTATCGACCGTATCGGGCTCTATCTGGTCGACAGGCTCCCCGTCCTGAGCCTGGCAGGCAGCCAAGGCCAGCGCCGCGATCACGGACAGCGCCGGCACGCAAAGACGAGCGAACGAGCGGATCATCGCCACTCTCCTGTTCGGTTGAGATCCATGGTCGAGTCCCTAAGGTATTCCGGCCGCGCCGCGCTCCGCCAGAAACCGCTCGATCCCGGCCGCGACGCCTTCGGCGATCCGCCGCTGGAACCCTTCCGTCTCGAGGAGCGCCTCCTGCTCGGGGATCATCATGAAGGCGCCCTCGACCAGGACCGAGGGCATCTCGTTCATCCGCGTGACCGCCAGGTTCTGGTGCCAGACGCCGTGATCGGAGAGACCCGTGCGCGGCAGGAGCTGGGCCTGGATCGCCTCGGCCAGCGGCTCGCTCTGCGGATGGTAATAGAGGACGGACGTGCCGTTGTGGACGAACGGGTTGACCCCGTCCGGCAGCGCGTTGTTGTGGATCGAGACGAAGATCTCGCCGCCCGACTCGATCGCGAGGTTCGTCCTGTCGTAGAGGCCGAGCGCGGAGTCCGGTGAGGCGCGCGTCAGCACGACTTCGGCACCGCGCTCCTCGAGGATGCGGGCCAGCTCGAGGGATATCGCCAGGTTGGCTTCCCGCTCCTCGAGCCCGGTCGGGCCGACCGCACCGGGGTCCGGGTTGTGGCCTGGATCGACGACGATCTTGACGCCGTGGAGCCGGGATCGGAACCGGCGGTCGGAGAGCGCTCCGGGGGCGTGCCGGAAGCCGAGGACGAGGTGCGTTCCCTCACGGTACGCGCGCCAGCCCCACGGCTGATCCGCCGCGAGGTCGACGTCGAGGAGGAAGACGCCGTTTTCCGGCTCGCTCCAGCGGACCGACTCGATCAGGGGATCGGTGATCGTCGTCTCGATCCAGTCGACATTCGAGACGAGCCCGTAGACCCGGATCGCGTATCGGGCCGGGTCCAGGCTCTGCTCGACACGGAAGGGAAGGGGCTCGGTGAGCGGCAGGACGACCTCGCTCCAGCCGGGCCGTACGCGCGTCCGGATCACGGCGATCTCACTCCGCGGTCGCGGTCCCTCGATCGGGTGCACTTCGTCGAGTGCGACCCAGGCGCTCTGCCCGGGACCGAGCGCGATCTCCCGCCACGCGCCGGCGCGGCGCGCGGTCGCCGCCGCCGTCCCGTTCGGCAGGAGGAGCTCGTAGCCGAGCCCGGGGCCCGTGCGGGCGATGACGCGGCCGTCCGTGCGGCCGGTGCCCGCCGTATCGTCGTGGAGGACGGCGACCCGGACTACGGTGGGATCGAGGTAGGTGATCGGCGCGACCGGGACACGGTGGCCGGCGTCCAGCACGATCGCCAGCGTGTCCCCCAGCGCCCCTCCGAGCTGCAGATAGACGTCGCCGGCGTACCGAATCCAGGGGTACGCGGCCAGGGTGTGGCCCCGGATGGCCGCGTGAGCCTCGCTGAGGACTACGGGTGAGGCGACTTCGACGACCGCGAGGGCTCCCTCGACCGGCTGCTCCGGGCCCCATACCTGTCGGCCCACGTTCACGTCGGTAACCGCCGCGGGGAAAAGCGGCACCTCCCGGCCGCCGATCCGGGCATGGACCCGGAGGCCGGGCGCGGCGACCACGCTCACCCGCAGCGTGTCGCCGGCATACACCTCGAGCGGACCCTCCGGCTGGATCGTCCCCGGTCTGTAGAGGAGCGTGCCTCCGGGCGGCGCGAACAGCGGCCGGGGGACCCGGATCGTGTGGTCGACCACCGCCGTCCGGCTGTCATGATCGGCGCGGATCCGGAACGTGAACGAATCGGGTTCGACCGCGATGAAGGCGATCCAGCCCCCGCTTTCGTGGACCGGAACGGGGAAACCATTCACCGTCAGCATCACGTCTGCGGGGTCCGCCCCGAGGACCTCGCCGAAGACGAACGTCGAGTCGGAAGCCGTGATCGCGGTGCCGGCGGGCGGATACTGGACGCGGATCGCGAGCGGATCGGGACCCTGCGCCCGGGCGAGGGCGGGGCACGCGAGCATTGCGAGCAGAAACCAGCGCTCCAAATCGACCTCCGGCTATAGTATAATTCCCGTTTTGTCACTCTGTGTGACCCTCCGATCGAGGCGGTGATCGTCGTTGAATGCCGAGAAGTCCTACGCTGATCGTGACGTTCTCGACAAGCTCGGCATCCGTGACGGCATGCGGATCCGACTTTCGGGCGCTGTCCCCGCGCAGCTACGCGAGCGGATCGCCGGGCGCGACGCGGTCGACATGGTGCTGGAGGATGACGCCCAGCCGGTCAACCTCGTCCTCGTCGCGCTCGACGAGGGGTCCGCGAGCCGAGCCGCGTTCGCCGAGCTCCGGCGGCAGATCGTCCCCGACGGGGCGGTGTGGGCTCTCACCCCCAAACGAGGTAGCCCCGGATACGTCAAGCAGGAGTCGCTGATCCCGCTCGGCAAGGGAGCCGGGCTGGTCGACAACAAGATCTGCAGCGTAGACGATGCGACGAGCGCGATCCGTTTCGTGATCCCCGTCGCCCAGCGGGAGCGGCCCGGGACGGGCGCGGTCCACTGATCCCCGTGGCCGTGGAGTTGCGCTTCACCGCCACCCGCAGGACGGGTGAGGTCTCCGGCCTCCTGCGACCCACCCACGCGAGCTCGCTGTTCGTCCTCGCGCACGGGGCCGGCGCAGGCATGCGCCACCCGTTCCTCGAATCGGTCGCCGATCTTCTCGCTTCGAGCGGGATCGCGACGTTCCGCTTCCAGTTCCCTTACGCCGAGCAGGGGCGTCGCCGGCCCGACCCGCCGCCCGTCCTCGTCGCGACCGTCCGCTCGGCCGTCGCGCTGGCGTCCGAGCACGCAAAGGGGCTTCGCCTCCTCGCGGGCGGCAAGTCGATGGGCGGGCGCATGACGTCGCTGGCCGCCGTGGACGGCGGTCTGCCCGGCGTAGCGGGCCTCGTCTTCCTCGGCTTCCCGCTCCATGCCGCGGGTCGCCCGTCCCCGGAGCGGGGCGATCACCTGGCATCGGTTCGGCTCCCGATGCTCTTCCTCCAGGGCACGCGGGATCGCCTCGCTGACCTCGGGCTCCTGCGCCCGCTCTGTCGGCGGCTCGGCGATCGCGTGACCCTCCGGGTCTTCGAGGACGCCGATCACTCGTTCCACGTCCGCAAGGCGTCCGGTCGAACGGACGGCGACATCCTCGATGAACTCGTGGACGCGGTCGCCGGCTGGGTGGAGCGCCTGCCGGAGAGCCGAGCCGACGGATGAAGCTCTGGGCGGGGACGAGCGGGTACAGCTACAAAGAGTGGAAGGGGGTCTTCTACCCCGAGGATCTCGCACCCGGCGACATGCTGCGCTATTACTCCGGCCGGCTCCCGGCCGTCGAGATCAACAACACGTTCTACCGGATGCCGACCGAGAAGCTACTGGAGTCGTGGGCCGAGCAAGTGCCGGAGGGCTTCCGCTTCGCGATCAAGGCGTCGCGGAAGATCACCCATCAGAAGAAGCTGGCCGCTGCGGACGAGGAGACGGGATATCTTCTCAGGACGGCCTCGGTGCTCGGCGACCGGCTGGGGCCGATCCTCTTCCAACTCCCTCCCTATCTGCGGAAGGACGCCGCGCTCCTTGCGGAATTCCTCGATCTCCTGCCGCGCACGATCCTGGCGGCGTTCGAGTTTCGCCACGCCTCGTGGCTCGAGGACGAGATCCTCGACCTGCTCGCCCGGGAGGGCCGCGCGCTGTGCGTCGCCGAGAGCGAGGACGGCCTCGACGCGCCGCGCCTGGGGACCGCGGACTGGGGATACCTGCGGCTCCGCCGGACCGACTACGACGAGGCGGCGTTGGCCCGCTGGGCGGCGCGGATCGCCACCCAGGGCTGGTCGGACGCCTACGTCTTCTTCAAGCACGAGGACGAGGCGGCCGGGCCGCGGCTGGCGGCGCGTTTTCTGGAGCTCGCCGGCTGACGATCCTACCCCGATCCGAAGATCGCCTCCACTGACTTCCTGAAGGACCGCGGGTCCAGCGCGGGATAGCGATACAGCTCGGGCTCGATTCGCTCGAAATATTTCAGCGCGCTACCAGGATCGATGAGATCGCGCGCGATCATCTCGCGCATGTCATCGAGGTCCTGGTTATGCCCCCGCTCCGCCTTGGCGAGCGCCTGGGCTCGCGGGCGATGAACGGACTGCGTTCCTCCCACCCCGGCGGGACCGGAGTGAAATCGGCGGCGAAGCCCCCCCGGGGAGCCCTCGATAGGACGGATCGGACAACTCGGCCTCACCGCTTACGTAATGACAGAATGGCGACTACGGGAAAATAGTCGCGCAACCCGCCCGAGGCGCGATCGATCACCGCCCGGCCGGCTGCTCGCTACCCAGCAGCCGCGCGACGTTCCGGCGGGTCAGCTGACGCGCCAGCGCCCAGCCCGAGAACACCGCCAGGAGGGTGAACTTGATCCCCCACCCCCAGTCCTGGAGGAGGAGCTTCCCGGAGCCGAAGAGGGACGCGTAGATGAACGTCGTCCCCAGCAGCCATAGCCACAGGCCCTGCCGGAGCCGCTCGTTGCTGGCGGGCGGGATCGCGCTCTCGCCCAGCGCTTCGCGCACCGGGCCCCACCAGCCCGGTGGCCGCACGCGCCGGTAGAACTCGGTCAGCTTCGCCATCGAAGTCGGCGGCGTCAGGAGCGTCACGGCCACCCATACGACCGTCGAACCGACGAGGTTGATCGTCACCTGGGAAGCGAACGGAAACTCGGGTCCTCCCCACCGCGAGCTCATGCCGAGCAGAGCGCCGATGACCGAAGAGGCGGTCATCGCGGCGATCTCGCTCCAAGCGTTCACCCGCCACCAGAACCAGCGCGCGATGTAGACCAGGCCGATCCCTGCCCCGAGCGCCAGCAGGAGGAGGAAGAGCTGGGAGATCGACGTCGCGTAGAAGCTGATCGCGATCCCGATCGCCAGCGCCAGCAACGAGGCCACGCGTCCGGCCGTGACGTAGTGCCGCTCGGACCGTCCCCGCGCGATGAACGGGCGGTACAGGTCGTTCACGAGGTACGCCGCCGAGAGGTTGATGTACGAGGTCAGGGTCGACATGAAGGCCGCCAGCAGCGAGGCCAGCATGAGGCCCAGCAGTCCCGCCGGCAGGAAGTCGACCATCGCGAGCGGGTACGCCATCTCGGGATCGTCCAGGGTCGGATAGAGCAGCAGCGAGGCGAGCGCAACCAGGATCCACGGCCACGGCCGGAGTGCGTAGTTCGCGACCTGAAACCAGAGCGTTCCGAGGACCGCCTCGCGCTCGTCCTTGGAGGCCGCCATGCGTTGGATCACGACCGCGCCGCCGTCGGCGTTCTTGTTGGCCCACCACTGGAGCGTGACGAGCACGAGGAAGGTGGCGAGCGCGGTCCCCGACCAGACGAGGAGATCGCCCCAGAATCCGCCGCCTACGGCCGCGGTCCCTCCCGCCGGATCGAGGCTCGGCAGGAACGAGAGCGCGTCCCCCTGCCCGGTCGCCCGGAGCTGCTCGAGCATCGGACCCAGACCGCCGACCGCGTCGACCGCGAAGACCGCCAGCAGGATCGCGCCGCCCATCGCCAGCACGAACTGGACGAGGTCCGTCACCACCACGCCCCACAGGCCCGACAGCGTCGAGTAGGCGAGAGTGATCGCGGCCGCGAAGAGCGTCGCTTCCAGCTCGCCGATGTCGAACACGGCGCCGAACACCTTCACCATCGCGAGCGTCACCCACGCCATCGTGAGGCAGTTCGCGTACAGGGTCATGTAGAGAGCGCGGAAGCCGCGCAGGATCGCCGCTGGTCGGCCCGAGTAACGGAGCTGCGTCAGCTCGACGTCTGTGACGACCTCGGCGCGCCGCCAGAGTTGGGCGAAGACGAAGGCCGAGAGCACCCCGCCGATCGCGAGACACCACCAGATCCAGTTGCGCTGGATCCCCTGCGTGCGGACCCAGCCGGTGATGAGGAGAGGCGTGTCGACCGAGAACGAGGTCGCGACCATCGATGTCCCGGCCAGCCACCACGGAAGGTTGCGGCCGGAGACGAAGAACTCGGCGGTCGAGGAGCCCGCGCGGCGGACGAAATAAAGCCCGACCGCGAGCGAGAAGAGGAAGTACAGGGCCAGGATCGTCCAGTCCAGCCAGTGGAGCTGGGCGAAGAAGCGGTCGAGCAACCTAACGCGCGACTTTCAGTCGCTGGCCGACCCGGATCAGGTTCCTGTCGCGAAGGTCGTTCAAGGCGACCAGCGTGCTCACCGTCGTGCCGTGTCGCGCCGCGATCGAACGGAGCGTGTCGCCCCGCTGAACGGTGTAGAAGCGGGCGCCCTCCGCGCCCTCCACCGTCTGGATCCGGCGGCCGCTGCGGGCGGCGGCCGCGGAGGCGAGCTGCTCGGGCGCCTCGCGCCCGTAGCCCGGCGGGACGCGCAGCAGGAAGCCGGCGGGCACGTTCCGCTGGCCGCGCCACACAGCGCTCGTCAGCGAGGGATTCAGCTTCCAGAGCCGCGCGGCATCCACCTGGAGCGCGGCGGCCGCATCGCGCAGCGGCATCTGGACGGGGAGGTTCACGGCATCGAACTCGAGCGGGCGGAAGGGATCGAACTCGCCGAAGTGAGGCGCCGGGTTTTCGGCGATCTCGAGCGCGGCCAGGAACTCCGCATAGAAGTTCTTCGAGGCGAACCCGAAGGCGGGACCGTCGTAGTGCCGGCGGATCGTCATGTAGTCCCTCGTCCCCACCTCGCGGACCGCGCGCAGCATCCCGTAGTAGCCGTGGTTGTAGGCGGTCAGGGCGAGCGGCCAGCTTCCCAGGCCGGCGTAGTTGTGCTTCAAAAGCCGCGCCGCGCCGCGGGCGGCGATGATCGGATCCAGCCGCTCGTCGATCGTGCCGTCGACGCGCATGTACTGCCGGCCCGTGGCCGGCATGAACTGCCAGATTCCGGCCGCTCCCACGGACGACCGCGCCTCGAGCGTGAACGTCGACTCGACCATCGGGAGCCAGGCGATCTCGGTCGGTACGCCCTCCTCCTTCAGGATCTCGACGATGTGGTCGTGATACTGGCCGGCGTGGAGGAGGCCGGTCAGGAACCGCTCCTTCAGGCCCCGCTGGACGCGGATCCGGTCGGCCGCCTGCCGCCATCGCTCGGGACCGGCGCCGGGACCGAAAGCTTCGTACACGTCCTCGTAATCGCCGGAGAGCGTGCGCGGATCGGGATTCCTGGCCGCCAGGTCGAGGAGGATCCGGCGGTAGCGATCGATGATCCGCTCCTGCTCCGCCTCGTTGGCGCGGTACGACTCCGGGTCGTCCGACTTCCTCTGATCGATGACGTCATAGACGACGCTCAGGTCGTCCCGGTCATGGAACACGACCTCGTCCTGGCTCCACTCGCTGTAGACCTTCCCCCAGAACTCGACCGCCGGCTCGAGCCCCGGGGGGAGCGGGAACGGTTCGTCCTGCTGCGCGCGTGCCGGGGCTGGCCCCCCCGCGGAGGAGGCCAGCGCCAGGACGAGGAGCAGTCCGAGCCCGACTGATCGGGCGGGGCGCGTCGTTTCCAGAGTCGTTTCCAGAGTTCGCTTCATACGGTCGATCGCTGTCATATGCAAAATCCCCGCCATGGGTTCCCGGTTCAGCGGCGGCCGCCGCGGTTCAACGGCGAGCGCCGCGGTTCGGCCACGACCGCCGCGGTTCGGCGGCGAGCACCGGCTCAGAGCTCGATGGGAAGTCGTCCGGCGGCGCGGAGAGCGCCTCGCAGGAAGGCGACCGCCGCGCGCTGGCTGGCGGCGTCCTCGCCGTACGTCCAGACGACGCGGGATGGGGCCTGAACTTCGGACACGATACGGGGATTGGAGAAGATCAGCAAGACCGCTTCCCGAGCCGGGCCACAGGCGGCGGCGACCGCTTCGCGACCGAGCTCGGAGAGCCCCGCCCGACCCTTCCACGCGCGGATCGGGCTGAAGACCGCGCAGGCTACCCGCGCGCCGCCGCACCTGCGGCGGGCCCCGTCGACGGCCGCCCGTACGACGTCCGGCGCATCGCTCGTGTCGATGACGAGGAGCCGCTCCGCGGCGGCCGGCGCCAGCTCGCGCGGAAGGACGATGTCCCCGGGCGCGATCGCCCCGTCCAGGACGACGACCCATTGCGCGAGATCGGGCCACGCCCGTCCTTCCGGTGGCTCGGCGGGGCGGGCGGTCAGGGCCGCGCCCGCGACCGCCTCGGCCAGGAGCGCCGCGGAAGTCGAAGGCGCCGCGGAAGTCGAAGCCGGGCTCTCGTCCGACCCGACGCCGGCCCAGCGCTTCAGGTCGAGAAGCCGCCCGGCCGCCGTCTCGCACCGCTCGCGATCGAGGTCCCCGGCGGCCAGCGCCCCGACGAGGCCGGCGTGGACGAGCGGTGGATCGGGCGGGTAGAGGAGCCAGTCGACGCCTGCCTCGAGGGCCCGGCGGGCGGTCCGGTCCGGCGGCTCTACGGCGACCGCCCCCATCATCAGCGCGTCGCTGCAGACGAGCCCTTCGAAACCCCACGCCCCCCGCAGGAGGTCGCGGGCGACGGCGCGGGAGAAGGTCGCCGGCCGGTCACGCGCCCCATCCGGCTCGAGGGCCGGGAACGCCACGTGGGCGGTCATGACGAGCTGCGCCCCGGCCTCGAGGCCGGCCCGGAAGGGGACCCAGTCGGCCCGCTCCAGATCCGCACGGGTCGCTTCCACCACCGGAAGGACTTCGTGGCTGTCGAGCGAGGTCCGTCCGTGTCCGGGGAAGTGCTTGACCGTCGCGGCTACACCTCCCGCCTGCAGCCCCTCGACGGTCGCCGCGACGATCGCCGCGGCCCGCGAGGGGTCCGCGCCCGCGGCGCGCGTCGCCACGATCGGGTTGGCCGGCTCCACCGCCAGATCGGCGACGGGCGCGAAGTTGACGTGGAAACCAAGCGCGCGGAGCTCCCCGCCGACGGCCCGCGCGGCCTCGCGCGCGAGCGTCGGATCGCCCGCCGCTCCGAACGCCATCAGGGGCGGAAACACCACGCCGTCGATCGGGAACTGCTGACCCAGCCCGCGCTCGAAATCCCCGACCACGAGCGGCGAAACCGGCGATCGGGACCGCGCCTCGTCGAGGAGCTCGCGCACCGCTTCCAGACGGCCCCCGAAGACGATCACGCCGCCCCATCCGTGGCGCGTGAAATCCGCCAGGAACGATTCGCGCGCCGCCGCGTCCCCGGCGTAATTCCGCAGCGCCACGCAAACGAGCTGCCCGATCAGCGCCTCCGGGGAGAGGTCCGCCGCCTCGGGGATCGCCGTCACCGGCCGGGACCGTGGGACGGGATCGGCGGCGGGATCGGCGGCGGGATCGGCGGCGGGAACGTCGCTTTGCCGCAGCGGACCGGGTGCCGCGCCCCCGTCGCCGCCGGCAGATTGACGCTTCGGCCCAAAGCGCTTTCGTAGGCGAGGATCGCGAAGGCGACCGCCTCCTTGAAATCGCCGTCGAGCCCCCACTCGTCGACCGTCCGGACCTCGCGCGGAGACAGCCGGCCCGCGAGCCCGTCCATGAGCGCCCGGTTATGACGCCCGCCGCCCGCCACGAGGATCTCCGCGTCGGCCGGGACCCGCGCCGTGCCGGCTCCACCCTCGAGCGCCAGCGCCACGCTCTCGACCGTGAGCGCGGCGGCGGTTGCAAACCGCTCGTGGATTTCCTCCGCGCCGAGTCCCTCCAGAGGACCGAAATGGCGTGCCGCCCACTCGGCGCCGAACCGCTCCCGCCCGGTCGACTTCGGGGCGGGACGCGCGAAGTAGGGATCGGACAGTGCGCGACCGAGCCGCCCGGGATCCGGCCGACCGGCTGCCGCCGCCCGACCGCCCTCATCCCGCGCCTCTCCCAGCAGTCGCTCCGCCAATGAATCGAGCACCATGTTGCCGGGACCGGTGTCGAACGCCACCACGTCCTCGCTCGCCGCCCCTGGAGGCAGGATCGTCACGTTGGCGATCCCACCGAGATTGAGGCACACGCGGAACCGCTTGGGATCGGTGAACAGGAGCCAGTCCACGTACGGGACCAGGGGAGCCCCCTCGCCCCCGGCCGCCACGTCGGCGGGTCGGAAATCGGACCACACCAGGCTGCCCGTCCGCTCGGCGATCAGCGCCGCCTCGCCGATCTGGAGCGACGCGGGAACGCCGGAGAGCTCTCCCCGTGGGTCGTGCCACACGGTCTGGCCGTGACTGCCGACGAGCGTCACCTCGGAGAGCGGGACGCCGGCGGCATCGGCCGCCTTCCGTGCGGCCTCCGCGAAGGCACCCCCGATCTCGACGTGGAGCCGGGCGAGGTCCGGCGTCCTCAGCCGCTCGGGTAATCTCAGCGCGGCCGAAACCGCCGGCGGATACGACCACGCCGCGGTCCCGATCACCTCCCACACCAGCGGCTCTCCCTGTGGATGTGCCAGCCGACAGCACGCCGCGTCCACGCCGTCGGCCGACGTGCCCGACATGAGCCCGATGACGAGGGCGGGTTCGCTGGCCGTATCGATGATCGCTCGGTCGGGCGCGACGCGCACGCGCGCGAAGCTAGCGGGGCGGCCCGGCGCTTGCGAGACTCGGCGCTTGCGAGAGTTCGGGCGCCCCCTGCAGGACGCGAGGGCGCTTCCTCGGCCCCACCCTGGCCCGACCCCGGTCGTGTGGCATCCCAGGGGACCGATTCCGGAACGAAAGAGCCCAAAAAACGGAACCGCGGACCGCACGCGAGGTTAGGGTGCGATCTCCGCGACCCGCCGCGTGAGGCGAGCGGGACCCCCGAAGGACCGCGACGGGCAGGCGGCAGATCTGGCGGGCGGTCCCCGAGCATGATCGTCCTTTCCCGGGCGACCCCCGGGCCTCCGGCTGGGGTCCCGGACTTGCGTCCGAACACGCCGTTTGCGATCCTATCGAATCACCATTCAGGCCGCGGGAGGAACCGAATGAACCCCATCGCACGACGGGCCTCCGGACCTCTGGCCTTCCTGCTCGCTCTCGCGCTCACGGCCTGCTCAGAATCGAACGCCCCCAGCGGCCCCGACGACGGTTCCCCTTCCGCGACCCGGATCACCGGCCAGTTGATCGCCGGTGGGGATCTCGCCGCCGCGGTGGGGATCTCGTCTCGCGGGCTAGGACTCTCCGCCAATGACGCGCTGGCGGGGGTCAAGATCACCGTCGTCGACGAGAATGGAAACGAGATCCTTTCCACCACGACCGATCTCGAAGGCGAGTTCGATGCCGCCGTCCCGGCCGGCACGTACACGATCTTTCTGGAGGTCGATCCCGAAACGCAGTTCACGTTCACGATCGACGTCCCCGAAGGGACCACCTTCTTCGTTCGCGGAGAAGTGGATGTCAACCCCAGCGGTAAGTTCACCCTCGACGCCGAGATTTTTGTCGACAACGACGGCGATGGGGAGCCCGACAGCAGCTTCGTGATCCAGATCACGGGCCGCGTCGCGGGTCAGCCGCAGAGCGGGGATGTGAACGTCCAGGGCGGAGAGGACAGGGTCGCCGTCTGCCATTTCCCGCCCGGCAACCCGGAGAACTTCCACACGATCTTCGTCGGACCCGCAGCGGTCCCCGCGCACCTCGCGCACGGAGACACCGAGGGCCCCTGCGAAGGCGATGAAGACCCCGGCGACAACGGCGAGGACAACGGCGACAACGGCGAGGACAATGGCGACAACGGCGAGGGCGAGAAGGCCACCATCTGCCATATTCCGCCCGGTCGGCCGGAGAATGCCCGTACGCTCCAGATCGACCCCGACGATGTCGAGCAGCACCTCGCCCACGGGGACCACGAAGGTCCCTGCGAGGGGGACGAGGAAAACGGGGAAGGCAACGGAGAATAACCCTCGGAACCCGCTCCCCTGCCGGGGGTAGCAGAGGCCAGGTCATCGCCGTGACAGAAACCGCGGCCCCACGGTGGTGACGTCAGAGAGCCCCCTTCTTCGGAAGGGGGCTTTCGCTTGCCCCTCAGAGCTTGCCCATCGGACCTGCCCATCGGAACCGTCTGCGGCTGCGGTACGGTTTGACGCCCCCCGGGTCCTCGGCTACCATGACGCCCCGAGCCGTAACGAGAGACATCAAAGGGGGTTGCTCATGGGCGTGCACAAAGTCATCGAGGTCATGGCGCAGTCGGAGCAGGGTTGGGAGGAGGCGGCCCAAGCCGCGGTCTCCGAGGCGGGCGAGACCGTCCAGGCGATCAAGTCGATCCACATCAAGGAGCTGCATGGGGTCGTCGAGAACAACCGGATCACCCAATATCGGGTCAACGTGAAGCTCACGTTCGAGGTCGCCGACAACCGTTAGTCGGCTGGCGTACCGTCGGCTGCGGCCTAGCGGGCCGGGGCCTCCCACACCGCCCTGAGAAAGCCCCCCGCTTCGTCCAGCAACCGCTGGGCCTCGGCGAGCCCGACCCCGCACCGGTGCATCACGAGCGCGGTCTTGACCCCTCCTCCGGCCTCGCGGAGGAGCTCGCCCGCCGCCTCGTACGACACGCCCAGCAGGTCGCGGAGAATCCGGCGCCCCCGGTCCTCCAGCTTCTCGGATGTCGCCTGGAGATCGATCATCAGGTTGCCGTACGTCTTCCCCAGCCGGATCATCGCCGTGGTGGTGACCATGTTGAGGACGAGCTTGGTGGCCGTGCCGGCCTTCATCCGCGTCGAGCCGGTAATGACCTCGGGACCGGTGAGGGGCGCGATCACGACATCGACCTGACGAGCGATCGGCACGTCCCCGGTGGGAACGCAGGTCAGGAACACGGTCGCCGCGCCCCGCCGCAGAGCCTCCTCGAGCGCGCCGATCACGAAAGGGGTCGTCGACCCGGCCGCGATCCCGAACACGATGTCATCGGCTCCCACCAAGCGCTTAATGACCGCCGCCGCGCCGTCGGCGGCGACATCTTCGGCCCCTTCCCGAGAGCGGACGAGCGCCTCGGCCCCGCCCGCGATCGCGCCCTGGATCATGGCCGGGTCGGTCCCGAAGGTCGGCGGGCACTCGGCCGCGTCGAGCACGCCGAGCCGGCCGCTGGTCCCCGCGCCGACGTAGACGAGACGCCCGCCGGAACGGAACGCGCGCACGACGAGCTCGACCGCACGAGCGATCTCCTCCAGCACCTCGCCCACCGCTTCGAACGCGCGATGGTCTTCGGCGTGGATGCGCTCGAGGATTGCGCGGTTGTCGAGCGTGTCGATGTCGGTGGTTCGCGGGTTGACCTTTTCGGTGAGGAGGTGCGAGCGGTCCCGCGTCACGACTTCAGGTCGGGATCCTCGTGACGGTGATGATAGTCGAGCACGTCGATGGCCACCGTCTGGGTGACGGAGATCCCGCCGGCTCCCGACTCGGTGACCGTGACCCGCAGCGTCGGGTCCATCGCGATCGGGATCGGAAACGTCACCGTCTTCTGCGCTTCGGACTGGACGGCCAGCGTACCCGCGCCGAAGAAATCCTCGCCCACGTTCGCTTTCTCGACCTCCACGCGAAGCGGAAAGTCAACGCTCTGCGCCACGTCGATCCGAACGATGACTTCAACAACTTTCTTTGTATCAATCTCAGGCGGAGCGAGAATCGTGAACTCCAGTCGCGGTGGGGGGATCGGCCCCGCCGGGGTCCTCTCCCCGTCGCAGCCAGCGGCCAGCACCGCCAGAACGAAAAGCATGGACATCACGAAAAGACGTTTCATCGCTGTCCTCCGTTGGTGAGATAGTGGAGCACGTCGAACTTGGTGAGGATGCCGACGAACTGCCTCCCGCGCCGGATGAGGAGCGCGCTGTCGCCGGTTGTCAGGTGACCGATCACCGCCTTCATGCTGGCGCTCTCCTCGACCGCCGGGAAGGGCTTCTCCAGATACTCGACGAGCGGGCGGTCGAGCGCCTCGGGCTCGGCCAGGACCCGGTTGAGGAGCGCGCCTTCCGACAGGCTCCCCTTCTGCTCGTCGCCCTCGATGACGGGGATCTGGCTCACGTTGTACTTCTCCATGAGCGCCAGCGCCTCCCGCACGGTGGCGTCGCTCTCGATCATGATCAACGCCGGCGCATCGTCCCGCGTCTTGCGGTCGAGCAGGTAGCCGACCTCGACCCGTTCGTCCTCGAGCATCCGGTTCTCGCGCATCCATTCGTCGGAGTGAAACTTGGAGAGATAGCGCTCGCCGACATCGCAGAGCATCGCCACGACGCATCTACCCGGGTCGTCCAGCTCGCGCGCGATCTCGAGCGCGACCGTCATGATCGTCCCCGACGACCCGCCCACGAACAAGCCCTCCTCGCGGGTCAGCCGGCGCGCCATCCGGAAGGAATCACGGTCGCTGACGTTGCGGATCTCGTCGACGTACTCGATGTCGAGCGCACCGGGGATCTTGTCCATGCCGATCCCCTCGACCATGTACGTCTTCGCCTGCCCGACGACACCCGTCTCCTTGTACTCCTTGAGGATCGAGCCGATCGGGTCGGCGCCGACGATCCGGATATCGGAATTCTGCTCCTTCAGGAATCGCCCGACGCCGCTGATCGTGCCGCCGGTGCCCATCCCCGATACGAATGCGCCGATCCGACCCCCAGTTTGCTTCCAGATCTCGGGCCCGGTCAGGGCGTAGTGGGCCTCGGGGTTCGCGCGGTTGTAGAACTGGTTGGCAAAGACCGCGTTCGGTGTCTCCTCGGCGATCGCCTGCGCGGTATTGAGATAGTAGTCCGGGTGGTCGGGAGGGACGGCCGTAGGGGTGATTACGATGCGAGCGCCGAAGGCCCTGAGGAGGGCCTGCTTCTCCTTGCTCATCTTGTCCGGCATCACGAAGACGCAGCGGTAGCCCTTGATCGACGCCGCCATCGCCAGCGCGACCCCGGTGTTCCCGGCCGTCGCCTCGACGATCGTGCCGCCCGGCTTGAGAGCGCCGTGCCGTTCCGCCGCTTCGATGATCGCCAGGCCGATCCGGTCCTTGACGCTGCCGCCCGGGCTCAGGTACTCCGCCTTGCCGTAGACCGGCATGCGAAGGCCCTGCGTCACGCGATGCAGTCGGATGAGGGGGGTCTGGCCGAGCCCTTCCAGGACGGTGTCGTAGACGAACCGGGCCGGGTCGTGCAGGTCGAGCGACATGGGATTTTTCAACCTAGGTCAGCCCCCTCGAGGTCGCAAGAAGCGTCCGGCCCAGCGCCGTTCCGATCCCGACGGCCAGAATGACCGCCCCCAGGAAGGGGAGCGACAGGGCCTGGAGGAGAACCGAAACCGAGGTTAGAAGTAGCCCGAAGGAGAGCCACATGGCGGCGCGCAGGAATCGCCAGCCCAGCGAGGTGGGCGGTTGCGACGCGAGCCATCCTACGGCCGCTGCGTACGGGAAGATCAGGATCACGTAATGGTTGATCCAGGAGATCGGGGACAGGAAGAGCATCGCGATCATGACGAGCGCGCACTCGAGACCGAAGCGGGGCCAATCTCCGGTCGACGATCGACGGCAGATCCACGCCAAAAAAATCAGGATGCCGAGCGATAGTGCGCGAACGACCCAGCGCGCGCTTTCCAGGCTGATCGACACCACATTGACGGTGAACCCCTCGCGGCCGGCGCCGGCTGGCGTGTCGGTCAGGTAGCGGAAGACGGCGGCCGACAGCGATTGGTTCGTGTGCCGGAAACCGCCGATCCCTTCCGCCCGGGTCCCCTCGCTCAGAAACGGTGTCACCGCCTCCAGCCATCCCCGCATGACCTCGGCGTAGAACCCAGGGCCGAACGCGAGCAGCGGTACAACCCCCCAGCAGAGGCAGAGCCCGACGGCGGCGCCGGCCAGCAGGCGCCAGGCGCCCTTCCATGCGAAGTAGGCGAGGAAGAGCGCCGGCGTCAGCTTGAGTGCGACGATGGCGCCCAGGATCCCGCCCGCCCAGAGATCCTTCCCCTGACGATGCAGAAAGAGCGTCGTGAACAGGAGAAACACGATCACGATGTTGACCTGCGCCGTCTCGAGGTTGCTGATCACGACCGGGGAGGCGAAGACGTACGGCACGATCACGCGTCGCCACCGGTCCCGCCGGGCGGCCCGGGCACGTTCGGCGGCTGCTTCCCCGATGTCGAGCTCTCCGGCGCGGCTCCCGTCGGTCGAGCCATCGATCACCGTCAGCGCGGCCACGACCGCCGCACCCAACGACAGCGCGAGGTTCAACCAGAACCAGATCGACACTGCCAGCGCCATCGGCAGCGGAACCAGCGGTGCGAACAGGAAGGCGAAGAACGGTGGATACTTCGTGATCGTGTACGACGGCTCGTACAGGACGTAGACGTTCCGCCCCTCGAACAGGAGGTCCCGGCTGAAGCGGATGAAGTCGTCGAACTGGGAGGACGATCCCGCCATCGCCCGCCGGACCATGTTCCACCAGAGGAACAGCACGACGAGGGCGAGGAATGCGGCGCCGACTCGCCTGGCAGCCGGCGACCTCATCATCGCGGGCAGAACAATGGTCAGCGGTACGGCTCCTTCCGCACCAATGATGAATTGACCGAAGTCGTCTGACTGGTCAGCTTGTGCATTTCACCGGGATGATGTGAACGAGAACCCTTCCCTCCACGACGCAGCGGTGCGTGCCGCCGCGTTTCGATTCCTCGAAGAGCAGGTCGCGATCCGCGGCGAAGAGTCGCTGCCACGCGCACTTTTGCAGGCCGGGTTTCAGTTTCTCGAGTCCCGAGTCCCGTTGATCGGTCCACAGGGAATCTTCAAGCCCCGGATCCTGCCCGAGATGCCGCTCACGATCACGACGGCGCCGGAATCCCCCTACAGTGACGAGATCGGACCTGATCATCTCCTCCGCTATGACTATCGCGGCACCGATCCCATGCACCGCGACAATGTGGGCCTTCGTCTCGCAATGCGGCGCGGGGTGCCGCTGGTCTGGCTTTTCGGCGTTGTCCCCGGGCGCTACATGCCGGTCTGGCCGGTGATCGTCGTCGGCGACGATCCAGCGCGGCTCAGGTTCACGGTCGCCGTGGACGCGCGGCAACCCGCGGTGCTGAAGGACGAGTCGTCCGCCGGCTTGGGCGTCGCGGAAGGGGATCCCGAGCCGTCCGTCGACCCGGAAACCGAGGCGCGTCGGCGCTACTTGACGATCCAGACGATGCATCGCGTTCACCAGCGCAGCTTCAGCGAGCGGGTGCTCCGCGCCTATCGGGAATGCTGTGCGATCTGTCGTCTGCGGCATCGAGAGCTTCTTGAAGCCGCTCATATCCTGCCGGATGGCCATCCCAGAGGCGAACCGGTAGTCCCAAATGGAATCGCCCTCTGTCGGCTTCATCATGCCGCCTACGATCGTCACATTCTCGGCATCCGACCGGATCTCGGAATCGAAATTCGACTCGATATCCTCGAAGAGGTGGACGGCCCGATGCTGGTTCATGGCCTGCAGGGATTCCAGGGCGCTCGGCTCAGGATTCCTCGCGCACCTCTCCTCCAGCCCAACCGGGAATTCCTCGCCGAGCGCTATGAGATGTTCCGGCGAGCAGGATGAACCCGGCCCCAAAGCCTGACAACCCGGCTCAGAAGGACCCTCGGGGGACCGTCACGGACCCGGCGGAACGGCGTCGGTCCGCAGGATCGGGTAGGTACCGGCCCCCTCGAGCACGGCGTCGAGCTGGCCCCAGTTGACGAGGCCGTCATCGGAGCGGGGCTCCAGTAGGAGAACGGCGAGCCGGGCGAGCGGCTGATCCAGAGGCACGACGATCGTTCCGGCCGGGATCGTGCGCTCGGCGACCATGCCCCAGGCGCCGTCTAACGTTCGCTCGCGATGGCCCTGGAACTCCTCTTCCGCACGACTCGAACCGGTGATCCGGAACTCCTGGACGAGCAGCGTGGCGGGTTCGGCGAGCGCGTGGTGGAGAATTCCGTGCGCGGCGAGGAGATCGGTCGCTTTCGCGAGGCCGGCCGGCACGAGGTAGGCTTGCGGAACCACGGCCGTCTCGGTCGCCGCGAAGCTGCCGTACTCCGGCATCACCTCGGGCCGCGGGACGTCCCTCCGGCGGAGCATGACCTCTCCGGTGTAGGGGTGCCGCGTCGCCTCCACTTCACCGAGGAGGATCTCGACCGCCTCCGCCGAGCGGGCGATCTCCGCCCGCACGGCGAGCTCCACTCCCGTGAGTGGGCGCGCGTCCGCCGCCTCGGTCAACCGCCGGATGGCGCTCGCGTGCGCGTGCACGTAGTCCAGGATCTCCTCCACGAAGCGGACCGTCACGGCGATCCGCTCATCGAACTCCAGGTAGGCGTACGCCTCCGAGAGAATCCCAAGCCGGTTCCGGAGACCGACGTAGTTGTTGCTGAAACGCGGCCGGTGGTCGAACGTGTACCAGGCGCGCTCTGCCCCTTCCATGCCCTCGTCATCCGGCAGGTTGCCGTAGTAGTGGCTCTCCCATGTGCGGGTCCGGCGGAGCTCGGCCAGGCGTTCGCACCCGTCCCCGTCCACGGTCCTCGCCTCCCCTTGCGGGGCAGCCCTTCCGCACGGCGGCGCCTCGCTCGATCCTTCGTCCGGGCCTGCACGCAGCGCGGCCGTAACCGCCGGGAAGAGCGAGTCGCGCATAAACCGATCGATCGACGCGTCGGTCGCCGGATGGAGGGGCGGCGAGTACGTCAGGTGGTAGCCGTGGAAGGTTCCGTTCGTCGTGTGGAGATCGATGACGACGTGCGGATCGTAATCCCGCAGGAGCCCGACCAGCGAGCGCGCCTCGGGCGTGTCGAGCTTCGTGAAATCGCGGTTCAGGTCCAGCCCTTGAGCGTTCGGCCGCTGCCCCATCCCGCCGATCGGCCCCAACTGGAGCGGCCGGTTCGTGAGCGTGACCCGTTCGTTGCCGTCGGCGTTATAGATCGGCGCGAGGAGGAGGGAAAGCGAATCCCCCCACGCCGCGTGCCGGCCCGTCGCCAGGTCGCGCAACAGCATCTGCGCAGCTTCCTTCCCTTCCACTTCGCCGGCGTGGATGTTTGCGAAAACGAGGACGCGGATCCTGCCGTCCGTGGGCGTCTTGCCGGCGGGGGGCGTCATGCCGGCCGTGGGCGAGTCCGGCATCCAGATCGCCAGCGGCAGCGCCCGTCCTTCGAACGAGTAGCCGAACGCAGTCACCTGGATATCGGGCGACACGGAGTCAACCGCGGCCAGGAACTCGATTACGTCTTTATACCGCGAGGTCTCGACGAAGCCGGTTTGCTCGGCGCGGGTGCGGAGAACCGCGGCCTCCTGGGCTCGTACGATTTCTGAACCTTGCGATGGCAACTGCGATCCCATGAGGACTACGCACAGGATCAGCGCCCGAAGGGTCATCGCGGATGCGAGTCCGTCAACCAGTGGCTCAGATCGCGGTTCAGGATACCCTGCAGCCGCTCGATGTCGGGCTTGAACCTCTCAGCCAGCCGCGTCCGCGTGTCGGGGTTCATCGGTCGCGGCCGGAGCGCGTTGGCACGTGACAGGTGGGACTTGAGCTCCTTCACGTCTTTTGGCAGCATGCGCTTGATGAGCCGGCGGCCCGGAAACGGCCTTGATAGCGTGCGAGCCAACCTGCGGGACCGGTAGACCTCGCTCGCGTTGAAGATGTCCGTGGTGCGGATCGGAACGCCCGGATCGACGCCGAGAAAGCGGAAGAAATCGCGGCACACGGCGTTCGCGTCTCGAATGAGGTCCTCGAATAGAACGATCCTCACCTGCTCCTCGCCGAAAGTTTCCAGGTAGCGGAGGATTTGTTCGGAGTACAAACCGGTGGCCACATACTGGAAACCGACGTTCCACCCATCCCGGGTCCTTTGATCTTCCGCTTCCAGCGCCGCTTCAAACGACAGGGGCTCGGCAAAGATTCGGACCTTTAACCAGTAGTGGGAATACGCTCGATCAATCGGGTTCCTCAGGATCATCGCGATCTTGGCGCGCCGATTCAGCGCGTGGATCCGACGCGGCGCCTGCCTCGAAGGCAGATACCACGTTGACGCTTCCCCCGCCACGATTCCGTGAGGGCACTTCGCGAACAGTTCCAGGTAGCCGTCGAGATCTTTCGGGTGATCCAGCGGAAAGTCCGAAAAGAATTGCGGCTCCTTGACCGGCATGCACAGGCACGGATGCTGGACGAGATAGTGGAAGAGAGAAGTCGTCCCGGATCTGGCGGCGCCGACCAGAAAGAAATCCGGCACTCGCAAGCCGGCCGCGACCGGCTCGGCCGGGATGTCATCGCTGTGCTTGATCATTCTTGCCATCTCATCTCACGCGCAACTCACCGCGCAGCAGCGTGAACGGCCCGAAGCGCGGCTCTCCCAGCCCGCCGGCGTCGACCGCGAAGGTGCCGTCCAACCGGTAGTCGAGCCGCTCCCCCACCAGCGCGGCCCTGGCGATCTCGCCCAGCCGGGGGAGGTCGTCGAACCCGATCGAGACGTCGAGCGGGATCAGCGTATCCTGCCGGGCGACGAGCGGCAGACCGAGCGGGAACTCGACCGCGATCGCCTGGGCGTCGGCCACGAGCAGGTCCCCGGCCACCTCGGTGAGCGTGAGTCCGAAGGAGTTCGGGTTCTCGATGCGGGCCCAGAGGCGGAGCGCAGCGCCACCGAGCGGCCGGTCGACCGACGGCGCCAGGATCCGCAGCTCGGAGGGACGATCCTCCGCGGACGAGAACCGGAGCGGCTGTAGTGGGCCCAGGGTCGCGCAGGCGGCCAGTCCCCCGACAATTATGAATGTGGCATGCTTGATCATAAGCTCAGCGTGTCCATCCTAATGGCCTCTGCCGGGGCCAACAATGGCGCCACGATGACGCGACAGTGGCGCGAGTGGGCGCCCGGCGATGCTCGCTTGACACCTGACCGGTGTCCCACCATCTTCGGCGTCCGCTCGGAACCTTCAACGCCGGAGGCCAGCCGTGAAAGCCGTACCCTTACCCGGTCCGGTCGCCTGATTCGCGCGCGGCTCTCGGTCGGCATCTCCAAACTGACAGAGTAGGATGGCGCCAAGGAAAGGCGCCAAGGAAAGTAGGACGGCGCCCGGGAAGCTTCCCCGATAGGGGTCGCATCCTGGTTTCCTCCTCCTGCCAAGCCAGACCCGCGTCCAGCACATGGAATTTCCATCCGGGGGCCCGATCGCCCCGCGGAGAACGCATGTCCCAGGGATTGGAACCACTGGCCCCGAACCCGGCCGCTGCGAGCGCGCCGAGCCCCGGACTCCTGGCCGACGTCCGGGAGGCGGTCCGCGGCTCCCAGCAGGACTACACCGAGGGACCGATCGGCCGCGCCCTCCTCCTCCTCGCCGTGCCGATGGTCCTGGAGACGGTGATGGAGTCGCTGTTCGCGCTGACCGACATCTTCTGGGTCTCGCGGCTCGGTCCGGTTGCCGTCACGGCGGTCGGGCTCACGGAGTCGATCCTGATCCTCGTATACACGCTCGCCCTGGGCCTCTCGATCGGGGCCACGGCGATGGTCTCGCGGCGGATCGGCGAAAAGGACCCGGACGGAGCGGCCAGGAGCGCGGTGCAAGCGATCGCGCTGGGCTTCGGCGTCGCGGCCGTGCTCGGCGTTCTGGGCGGGATCTACGCGCCCGAGCTTCTCGCCCTCATGGGCGCTTCTCCGGCGGTCGTCGCCGAGGGGACCGGCTACGCGCGGATCATGTTCGCGGGGAACGGGACGGTCCTCCTCCTCTTTCTCCTCAACGCCGTCTTCCGGGGCGCGGGCGACGCGGCGATCGCGATGCGCGTCCTCTGGCTCGCCAACGGGATCAACATCGTCCTCGACCCCCTGCTCATCTTCGGCTGGGGACCCTTCCCCGAGCTCGGCGTGACCGGCGCCGCGATCGCGACCAACATCGGGCGCGGTACCGCCGTCCTGATCCAGATCGTCACGCTCGTCCGCCGCGACGGGCGGGTCCGGGTCCGCCGGGAGCACATGCATCTGAATCCGGGGCTCCTCTGGCGGATGGTGCGCCTCTCGGGAACGGGCACGTTCCAGATCTTCGTCGGCGAGGCGAGCTTCATCCTCCTGATCCGGATCCTGGCCGGCTTCGGCACCGACGTCGTGGCCGGCTACACGGTCGCGATCCGTCTGCTGATCTTCGCGCTCCTGCCGGCCTGGGGTCTGTCGAACGCCGCGGCGACGATGGTCGGGCAGTCGTTGGGAGCGGGTAAGCCCGAGCGCGCCGAGTACTCGGTCAGGCTGGCCGGCCTCGCCAACGTGGCGGTCCTGGGCGGCGCGGGGCTCGTCTTCGTCCTGTTCGCGCCGGCGATCGTGGCGGCCTTCACCTCCGACCCCGAGCCGGCCCGGTGGGGCGTCCTCTGTCTCAGGATCGTCGGGCTCGGCTTTCCGTTCTACGGATACGGCATGGTCATGACGCAGTCGTTCAACGGGGCCGGCGACACGTGGACGCCCACACTGATCAACATCGGCTGCTTCTGGCTGTTCGAGCTGCCGGCGGCGTGGCTCCTTTCGCAGCACGGCCTGGGCCCTGCCGGCGTCTTCCTGGCGATCACGATCGCCTACTCGGCGGTCGCGGTGGTCGGCGGGAGCCTGTTCCGCCGCGGGCGCTGGAAGGAGGCGCGGGTATGACGCGCGGCGAGCCCCTGGATGGCCGGACCGCCCGCCTCTATGCTGATCGAGCGAGCGTCCACCGCGATGCTCGGAGAGGAGAGGCTAAACATGAACCAGGATCCACGGCTTTCACGCCGCGCGATGCTGTGGACCGGCACGCTGGCCGCGGCGGGCGCGGTCTTCGGTAAGCTCCTCGGCGGCGCGTCTCCCACCCGGGCCCGACCGGCGGAGGCGTGCGAGACGACGCCGGCCCAGACGGCCGGTCCCTTCTACCCCTCCGAGGAGGGGACCGACGAGGATTTCGATCTGACGCGGATCGCCGGCCATGCCGAGTACGCGCAGGGGGAGACGATCTTCGTCCGCGGCCGCGTCCTCGATGCGGAGTGCCACCCCGTTCCCGACGCTCTGGTTGAGATCTGGCAGGCGAACACGCACGGCCGTTACCACCACGAGCGGGACACGAGCCCGGCCCCGGTCGATCCCCACTTCCAGGGTTGGGGCGAGGTGGTGACGAACTCGCGCGGCGAGTACGGGTTCAAGACGATCCTCCCCGGCCCCTACTCCACTGGAAGCGCGATGCGGACGCGACACATCCACTTTCGGGTCGCGCGCCGCGGCTACCGCGAGCTGATCACCCAGATGTACTTCGAGGGCGAGTCGCTGAACGATCAGGATGGGTTGTGGAACGAGCTCTCGACTGACGAGCGCGCCCGCGTCACGGTCAGGAAGGAAACGGTCGCCAGCCCCGACGGCGCGGAGGCCTGCCTCTGCCGCTTCGACATCGTGATGCGCCCGGTTTAGCCGGGCGCGGGTTGTCGTTCCAGCGGACCCGCGGTACGTCGGTCGCGCGTTCGGTCCGAGGCGCGCGAATGCCACGAGAAGAGGGGTGAGGGCCGCCGGCGCCCTCCCCCTCCTCCTGCATCGCTACTTCGCGCGGGTCATGTTCGGTGAATCGGTCAGTTCCCGCCTGGCGCGTCCTCGGCGGGACCCATTCCGGTGCTCGGGCCCAGCGTGTAGAACCCGTCCCGGTGATGGGGGCAGGCTCCGGCGAACGGACCGAAATCCTCGCCGTACTGTTCCTCGAGCCGATTCCCCGCCTCCTCCTCCGCTTCGATGATCGCGGGGATGCTCTCGGCGATCGTGTAGATGACGACGTTCCACTCGTCGGCCCACCAGTGGTAGAGATAGCCGTAGTCCTCCACCCTCCCTTGCTGGACGAGATCATTCCAGATTGGGATCACGCGGGTTTCGAGGTTCTCGTTGATCTGTTCACCCACCCCCTCACCGAGATCGCACATGAAGAAGGAGAGCCGGACGACCGTGGGGTCCTCCTCCTCTGCCGGCTCCTGGGCATCGGCGACTACGGGGAACGCCAGCGCCGCGAACGCGATCAGCGCAAGCATGGCCATGCGATTTCTCGACATCGACTTCTTCCTCCGTGGCTGGTTGTGATGCGGGGTGCGACGCCCCAAGGGGCGCCGCCCTAGAGACTCGTGCACACACTAATTCAGCGTGTTCTCGCGCGCGAGCTTATCGCCGAGGATCTCCCTCAGTTGCGTCCGCTCGGTCGTCGTCTCCTGGGACTGTGGCCGGGACCCGAACACCTGGGCCACGATGGGGCGGCGAGGTCCACCGGCGACTCGGCCGGACCGAGGAAGCGCTCGCGTGGTCCATCATTACCGCCGCTTCGTCGAGCTGTGGAAGGACGCTGATCCGGAGCTCCAGCCGATCGTCGAGCGGGCCAGGAAGCGCCTGGCGGCTACCCCCGATGGGTGAAGACGAACCCGTTGTGGAGCCAGTCGGGGTCGATCTTCGCGTTGCGGCCCGACAGGAATTCACGTGGGAAGACGGCGGGAGGCAGGATCGTGCATTCGTCGCGGCCCTGGAAGACGCGGATCCGGATCGTTCCCTCGTCCGCGGTAGGGACCGTCGCCAAGGCATCGATCGCGAACGAGAGGCTGTGGAGCCCCAGGTCCTCCGGTGGGACTCCGAGCCTCTGCGCGGCTTCCCCGTCCTCTCCGGTCACCATCTCCCATTTCAGCAACGGGTAGCGACCTGTCCGGTAGATGGGATCGAGGAGCCAGAACCGGCCCGCCGCCTTCAGGCCGATCTCGACGGCCATGCGGACCGTGATCATCGGCCCGTCGGGCGCGATGAGGCAGACGCGCGGCACCGCGCCGGGAGTGTCGGGATACGCCCACAGGGCGTCCGTCTCGGTGCCGCTCATCGTCAATCAGCC
>DATLFH010000029.1:0-2100 GCA_035524965.1 Gemmatimonadota bacterium
CGGCGGATAGATCACATTTTCCATCCCGTCCTCACCGCCTCCCCGAAGATGCCGGGCGCTGGCCGTTCCGGGCGCCGGAGCGCCCTTCGCCTAGGCCTGGGCCGCCTTCTGTTGGATGTCCGACAGGGTCATCAGATAGCCGAAGACCTTGTCCTCCGTGATCTCTTCCTCGATCTCGGCCAGCCGGCCGTTCTTGCGCAGCTGCGCCTTCAGCTCGGCGGCAGGCCGCCCCAGCCGCTCGGCGATCGACGCGATCCGGCCCTCCACCTCGTCCGCCGTGGCGTGCAGTGACTCGGTATCCGCGATTCGCTGGATCACGAGCAGCCGCCGCAGCGCGTGCTCGGCGGCGGGTCGGACCGAGGCCCGCATCTCCTGCATCCTGGCCTCGTCCTGGCCCTCCTGCGAGGGCACGACGCCGGCCAGATACTGGTCGACCATCGAGGCGGGCACGTCGAACCGGTTGGCCTCCATGATCTGGCCGATCAGCTTGCGCCGCACATCGCGCTCCGCCTCCCGGTCCGCCTCCCGATCGAGATCCTCGCGGATCCTGGACCGGAGTGCTTCCATATCCTCGAACTCGCCCGCGGCACGGGCGAACGCATCATCGGCCACCGGCCGCTCCGCCCGCTTGACCTCGAGCAGCCGAACACGGATCGCATGCTTCTTCGTGGCCCCGGCGGGCTGCTCCGGGTCCTCGGGGAGCTCGACCGTGAAGTCGTTCTCCTCCCCGGGCGCCAGGGTCCGGATTGCGTCCTCGATGGGGGGCAGTGCCTGCCCCTCACCGAGGACCAGCTCGTACGGGCGAGGCTTCGGTGTTTCGCCGTCCTCGCCGGCTTCCAGCGGCGTGATCTCGACGCCGACCATGTCGCCGGCCAGCGGACGCTCCCCCTCCACAGGGTGCCACACCGCCTGTTCGTCGCGCAGCCGGTCGATCACGCGGTCGATCTGGGCCTCGTCGACCGGAGCCTTCTCACGGGTCACGGTGAATCCGCCGATCCGGTTCAGTTCGACGACCGGCTGCACCTCGAATCCGACATCGAACGTCAGGTCGGAACCGGCCGAGTAGTCGATCCGCCCGATCGCCGCCTGCGTGATCGGCTGGAGCCCCTCCTGCTGCACGGCCTCGCGGTAGGCATCGCCCATCACCTTCTCGAGCGCCTCCTGCTCGATGGCGGGGCCGTAGCGCTTCTCCACGACGGCCACCGGCACCTTGCCTTTGCGGAACCCCGGCAGCCGCAACCGCTTGGAGACCCGGTCGGCGGTCGCTCGGCGCTCCTTCGCGACCCGCTCCGCGGGTACCGTGATCGTCAGCCGCCGCTCCCAGGCGGCAGGGGACTCCATCGAGATCTTCAGGTCGGCGGCTTCAGCGCCCATGCAGGTCCGGGGTCCATCGGAATGCGAAAGGGGGGACTCGAACCCCCAAGGGCAGCGCCCACGAGATCCTAAGTCTCGCGCGTCTACCAGTTCCGCCACTTTCGCGTGTTTGGTGGCCGCGAAAATCTAACAGCGGCAAGCCCTTTGGATCAACCGATGGGGCCGGGGCAGGGAACGGCTCTCACCGCCGAGGACGCCGAGGTCGCCGAGAACGGATTGTTGCGGCGATCTTTGGCGGCGGTGGTGGGGCACATTCCCTTCTCGGCGGGCTCGGCGCGCTCGGCGGTAGAAGAAAACAAGCGGTCATCGTTGACCCTCGGAAGAGCCCTTGGGCGGCCCCTGGGGGATGGCCATGCCATCGTGGCGCGGCTCGGAAGCACCGAAGTGTACGCCCGCGGGCGTGCTCATGACGGCCTGACCGTACCCGAACACGGAGCTGCGCGGGGCGACCACCCGGAGCTCGTGGCCTCGTCGTTCCAGCTGTTGGCGGATCGACTCGGGCACGAGCGATTCGATCGAGACGTCGCAGCCGTCGAAGCTCGCCTTCGTGAAGCGGCCCGCCTCGAGCGCCTGCTGGATGTCCATCCCGTGGTCCACGACGTTCGATACGAACTGCGCGTGCGCCTGCGCCTGGTTCCAGCCGCCCATGATGCCGAAGCCGATGCGCACGCCATCCCGCTCCATGAACGCGGGGATGATCGTGTGCAGCGGCCGCTTCCGGCCAGC
>DATLFH010000030.1:0-15398 GCA_035524965.1 Gemmatimonadota bacterium
ACTCGCACCTGCGCGTCGTTGATCAGCGTGTAGTTGCCTTCCGTGATCACGAGCGTGCCCGGAGCGGGGACTTCGGTCCCTTCGGCCTCGACCAGCTCGACGACCTCGCCGCTCGAGAGCCCCGGGGTCACATAGACCCACTTGGCGAGCCCCTCGCCGGGTGGACCGTCCTCCAGCGGCTCGAACATGAACACGAGCGTCCGGCTGTCGCGCTCGACCAGGGCTTCCTCGGGAATCATGACACGGTCCTTGAACGCCCGGCCGTCCAACGTCACGCTGGCGAACATGCCGGGCAGGATCGAACCTTGGGGATTGGGCAGGACGACGGTCACCCGCGCGGTCCGCGTCTCCGGGTCGACGACCGGGTTGATCGAGGCGATCCGCCCCGCGAAGAGCGTGTCCGGGAAGGCGGCCAGCCACACCCCGGCCCCGTTCCCTTCGGCGAGCCACCGGAGCTCCCCCTCGACGACCTGCACCTCGACGTGGATCGGGTCGATGTCGACCAGCGTCATGAGCTCCTGCCCCGCCGTCACCGTCTCGCCGACCGTGACGAGCACGTTCGCGACCCGTCCCGCGAACGGCGCCCGAATCGTCGTGTTGGCGAGATCGAGCCGCGCCCGGCTGACGGCGATCTCGGCCGTCGCCAGGCCGCTCTTGGCGCGCGCCGCTTGGGCCCGCTCCTCGCGCACGGCGGGGTCCTCGATCCGCTCGTCGAAGAGCGTCATCTCGTTGTAGCGGGCCTGGGCCTGGGCCAGCTCGGCCTCGGCCTGTCGGAGGGCCAACGCAACCTCGCGACCATCCAGCCGTACGAGCGGCACGCCCCGGCCCACCCGTCGACTCTCCCCGACCGGCACAGCCGCGATCCTGCCTGCCACACGCGCGGCGATCGTCGCCCGGTTCGAAGCCTCCGTCTGGCCGCTCCCCTCGACCTGGAGGACGAGCGTCCCCAGGCGGACAGTATCGACGGTGACCGGAATCGCGAGCCCCGTTGGAGAGCCGCCCTCGCCCGCCCGAGCGACTGCATCCCCCTCCGCCGCCGTTACCGAGCCCTCTTCGTTCTCCTCACGCCCCTCGCTGTGACGCCACCAGGTTCCCGCGAGGAGCAGGACGACAACGACCCCAACTCCGATCAGGACCGCACGGCTCTGTCCTACGGATGCCTTCGATCCGCTCATTCCGCCTCGAACTCAAATTGGCCACGGCGACATCCGCGCTTCGAGCGAGTTTGCTCATGCACGGGTCATACCGAGGGCCACAGCCCTGGGACAACTCAGGCGCGTCGCTCGTCATCGCGCGAAATTCGACGGCGGATCGACGCTTGCGGAAGCCGGACGGAGAGGATTAGGGTAGCTCGCCATGCTCCAGGATCCCGAGATCCACTGCCCGCCCGAGGAGGGGGCGGAGTACCGCGAGGGCGTCTACCGGCCGGTGCTCGGCCCGCTCCCCGACGCCCCGCGCGGGCCGGGATTTCCCGATCCCGGCGCGGGACCTCCCTTCCGGCGGCAGGACGACGTACCGCGCGTGCCTCGACTCCGGCACGTCATCGGCCCCTCGGTGATCGCGCTCGGCATGGGGCTGGGCGCGGGGGAGTTCCTCCTCTGGCCGAACCTGATCGCCGTCAACGGTTTCTCGATCTGGTGGCTCTTCTGGGTCGGCGTCGTGACACAGTTCGTCGTGATCGGCGAGATCGAACGGTGGAGCCTGGTGACGGGGGAGTCGATCTTCACCGGGATGGCGAGGCTGACGAAGCGTCCCTTCTGGCCGTGGTTCTTCGTGGCCGCGACCCTGGTCTCCTTCTTCTGGCCGGGCTGGGCGTCCCAGGCCGCCGACTTCACGCGCGCAACCGTCAACGCGCTGGCGGGGCACGAGGTGATCGCCGCCTGGCAGCCGCTGGCGCTCCTCATGATGGGCTTCATCTGGTCCGCGCTCGCCCTGTCACGCGTCGTCTACAACGCGCTCGAGAAGTTCGAGATCGGGCTCGTCCTCCTCTTCTTCCCGCTACTCTTCGTCGCGCTCCTGGCGGCGGGTGTCCTGCCGGGCGACGTGACGGCGCTCCTGAAGGGCGCGGTCTCGATCGGCTCGGCGCCGCCGGCCCTCCTCTCGGGAGACCAGTTCCCGACCCTCCTGATCGCGGTCGCCTATGCCGGGAGCGGCGGGACGCTCCTCCTCGCCCAGTCTCTCTGGGTCCGGGACAAGGGGTTCGCGATGAGCGCCTATCAAGGGCGGATCGCGGGGATCCGCGGTCAGAACGAGCCGGTCGGCGAGCGCGGCTTCGCGTTCGACGCCGGCGATCCGACGGCGCGGGCCCGCTTCCGCGGCTGGATGGGGTTGGCGGAGCGAGAGCTCCTGTGGACGTTCGTCCTCCTGATCCTCCTCTCGGTCGTGATCACGACCCTCCTGGTCGCCGCCACGGTCGGCACGGATCGTCTCGACCTGGCCGGCGATCTGACCGGGCTCGTGCTGGCGCAGGCCGAGATCCTGCGCGTCCGGGGCGGACCGTGGCTCGAGGTCGTCTTCCTCCTGGGCGGCGCCCTCGTCCTCTTCTCGACCCAGGTCGGGATCGTCGATACGGTGACCCGGATCAGCGGGGACGTCTTCTACGACCGGGTGGGACGCCATCGGCCGTCGATGACGCTCAAGCGCGTGTTCCTGGTCCTGCTGACGATCTTCGTCCTGGCGAGCATGGCGGTGATCGTCGCGTCGTGGGTCGGTGGCGAGAGCGTCGAGGCCCTCCAGCCCAACTTCCTCGTCCTGATCGCGGGACCCTTCACGATCGCGTCGATGTTCCTCTTCACGGCCGTCATCACGATCCTGAACACCCGTTATCTGCCGCCTGCGCTCCGCATGCCGCGCTGGAAGTTGGTCGGGATGTACTGGGCGATCGTCCTGTGGGGATGGTTCACCGCAGAGCAGGTCTCCCGGACGGTGCTCCAGTTCGGGCTCGGGCTCTCGGGCGACGTCGTGACGACGATCGCCTACCACCCGGTCCGTGCGGTCGTCTACGCTCTGTGGCTGGGGTCGCTCGCGTGGGTCGTCGCGCGGACGGCGGGGCCGGGCTTCCGGCGGACGGGCCGGGACGGTTAGCGGAAGCGTCGCGATCGAACGCTCCACCGGTTCGCCGACCTGCTCATACTCGCTCGATTTTTGAGCGTTTACGTCGTAAACCGTTTACGGTGTGTACGACCAAAAATCTTTACAGTGTATGACAAAGAATCACAAAGAATCGTGGTCGGGGGATGCTGGATCCGGGCCCTCGATCCGGGCCCTCGTCGATCCGGGCCCTCGAATCGACGCGTTGACGCAAGCACGGGGCGGCATACATTCCAAGCCGTGAGGCGCTGGAAGGTCTCCCCCTACTCCGCACCGGCTTTGGTCCTGTTCCTGGCGCTCGCCTGCCAGGCCGAGCCGCCGGATGAAAGCGGCGGGCCCGCCGAGGGCTCTCCCGCGGCCGGCGGAGCGGCTACGGGCGCGGAAACGGGAGCTCCGGCGCCGGGCGAAGCCGCGGGCGGAGCGGCGACGACCGGCGGCGGAGCCACGACCGCTTCCACCGTCGAGGGCACGGGCGCGCCCAGCCCGCCCGGCGGCTATGCGGTCGACTCGCGGCCGGCCGGGGACGGCAGGCTCGCCGTCATCGAGTACGCCTCTCCGAGCACGGTGCCCGAAGTGGGCGCCTTCTACGATGGCCGGGTCCAGGCCGTCCGGCGGGTCGAGGTCGAAGTCCCGGGCGACAACCTGCTCGTCTACGCGCTCTCGGCCCGCACGTCCGTCCGACCGGCGATCACGGCGCTGGATGTGCGCCGGCTCCTCGAGGAGCGGAACGAGCCGCTGGTCGTCGTGGCCCCGTGGACGATGCAGCGCGCCGACCCCCTGATCCGCGATCTCCGCGAGGCGGGGCTCTCCGCCCAGGCGGACGCGCTCCTCAACACCCGCAGCAAGATCACCGTCGTCTACGCGGTCCGGTAGCGGTCGAGCCGCCCGGAACTACCGGCCGCCCTCGCGCGGAATCGCCAGGTCGACCGATCCCGCCTCAGCCTCGATGACGTTGCCATTGGGCTGCAGGTACACGGTCACGCGGTAGCTGCCATCGGGCAGGTTGTCGCTCAGGATCTCGTAGGCGCTGACGGTGGGGACCCGGACCGCGGCCGTGCCACCGGGCGCCAACGCGACCGTGAGGGGCTTGGGTTCGCACGCCGGACTCCCGCGCTGGTCCCAGACCGGCGCGTTGCGCGCTCCTTCCCGGTCGTAGATCCGAAGAAGGGCGACGCAGTCGTCGGGGAAGGTCAGCGAGACCGCAGTCTCGCGCCGGTTCGTGATCTGGACCGTTCCGGCCAATTGAACGGGGAAGGATTCGAGGATCGCGATCTCCGACTGGAAGTCGATCCCCCGCAGCGCGCCGGGGTTGGTGTCCGGCGCCGTATGGGGCATATTCGCGCACCCCGTCCACAGGAGGACCCCCGCTCCCAGGGCTCGAATTCCCATCGCTCCCATCGCTCCCATCGCCCCCAACATAATTCACGGTGGGGCGCGGTGGCGAGCCCGCGTCGTCCTCCCTCTGGCTTGGAACTTGCTCCCATTGCCCGGCGCAAGCTTCCGTGGCAACGATCCCCCGACCAGACCGCGCAGAAGGTGCGAGCCGCGATGCAGTTCGCCAGCAAAATCGTTCCCCTCAGCCTCATCGGAGGTCTGGCCTGCGCTTCGGCCGGCTCCCAGTCGCTGACGACGGAGCCGGCGATCCTCTCGCCCGCGGGCGCCAGGGTCGTACGGCCGGTCGCGGTGCGGGAACCTGTCACGATCTCGGCGGGCGACCTCAACCCGAGCCCGGCGGCCACGCTCTTCGACCGCCTGGCCGACGCCGTCTTCTCGATCCACGGCAGCCGCTCCCGCGGCAGCGGGTTCCTGATTACGCGCGACGGGCTGGCCATCACGAACTTTCACGTGATCGACCGGCAGCCGGACCTCGTCGCCCGCCTGCGGGACGGCCGGTCCCTGCCGGTCCGCATCCTGCGCTACGATCGCGCTTCGGATGTCGCCCTGGTCCGGCTTCCCTGCGCCCCGGAGTGCCACACCCTTCCCCTGGGCGACGAGGCGAGCTTCAGCGTGGGCAGCGACGTGTACATCGTCGGCACGCCGCTGACCGACTTCCTGAGCCACACGCTGACCAAGGGGATCGTGAGCGGGATCCGATCGCGAAACGGAGTGACCCTGCTCCAGACCGACGCGGCGATCAACCGCGGAAACAGCGGGGGACCGATCGTGAACGCTGCTGACGGGACGGCGATCGCCATCGTCTCCTCCAAGCTGGTCCGCGACGATGTCGAGGGGATCGGATTCGGAATCACGATCTTCGACGCCCTGGAGGTCTTGGGTGTCGTGGCCTGGACCACTACCTCCGGAGAGTAGCTTCCGGGACCCCTCAGCGCCCCAGGAACTCCCCGATCGGCGAGAGCGGTTCGATGTGGTCGCAGAAGATCTTGAACGTGGCCAGGAGCGGCACCGCGAGCAGCGCTCCCGAGATCCCCCACATCCAGCCCCAGAAGATCAATCCCAGGAAGATCACGACCGGATTGAGGAGCAGCCGGCGCCCCAGGAGCGCCGGGGTCACGAGGTACCCCTCGAGCGAGTTGATCGCCAGGTAGACGAGCGGCCCGACCAGCGCCCGGCCCAAATCTTCGAACGTGACGAATGAGACGAGTGCGAGAACACCGAGCATGACGATGGCGCCCAGGTAGGGGATGTAGTTCAGGAGCCCCGCGGAGACCCCCCAGAGGATCGGATTCGGCATCCCGGCCAGCGACAGGGCGATCCCCACGACCACGCCGAGGCCGATGTTGATCAGCGTGATCGTGGCCAGGTAGGTCGAGATGTGGTGCTCGGTCGCGCGCGCGATCTCGATCGCCGCTTTCTTGTCGCGGAGCCGCGGCAGGACCCTGACCAGCTTGCGCAGGAACAGGTCCCCCGAGGCGAGCAGGAAGTAGAGGAGGATCAGCATCACGACCGATCCGGCGAGGAACGCCCGAGTCTGGCCGACCAGGGCCCCGCTCAGCGAGCGGCCCTCGACCCGAACTTCACGGGACTCATCCCGGCCCGATATGCGCTCCACCTGTTCTTCGACCTCTTCGGCGGCCCGGCGCACCTCCTGGACCGGCCGCTCGATCTCCCGGACCCGGCCCTCGATCCTGCCTAACGCCTCCGGCGCCTTGTCCATCCAGTCCGCGGCGGGCCCGGAGAGCTGGTAAACGCCGTAGACCACTACGCTGAGGAGCGCCAGGAGGACCAGCGCCGCGCCGATCGTCTCGGGGATGCGGATCCGCTTCAGCGCCCGCACGAGCGGGGCCAGCACGAACGTCAGCAGGAACGCCAGGATGATCGGCAGCAGGAAGGAGCGCGCGAAGTAGAGCGTGTAGAATAGGAGCAGGACGAAGGTGCCGGTCAGCGCGAGCGAGCGGATGTCGACCGGGCCGGTGAACAGGTCGAGCATCTTTCGGGCGTCGGGCCCGGCGTCCCGCGGCTCGTCGTGGCTTTCGGCGCTCATGGCGGGTCCCTTACGCTCATGACGGGTTCCCTTACGCTCGATTCGAGGCGCCTTATCTTACGTCGCTCCCATGGCCGAAGCCCATAGCATCGTCCCGCCGCTCCTCTCGGCGGTCCCCTTCATCCTCATGCTTCTCGGCATCGCGGTCCTCCCGCTCGCCGTACCGCGCTTCTGGGAGTCGAACCGCAACAAGGCCCTCTTCAGCATCCTTCTGGGCGCGCCGATCGTCGTCTGGACCGAGTCCGTGCTGCCGATCGAGCTGGCCCACGTCATTCGGGACTATATCGCATTCATCCTCCTCCTCGGCTCTCTGTTCGTGATCTCGGGCGGGATCTATCTCGCCGGCGACCTGCGCGTGACGCCGGTCGTGAACGCCGGGTTCCTCGCCTTCGGCGCGGTGCTGGCGAACCTGATCGGGACGACGGGCGCCTCGATGGTTCTCATCCGGCCCCTGCTGCGGACGAACGGCGAGCGACGGCACGTCGCTCACACGGTCGTCTTCTTCATCTTCCTGGTGAGCAACGTCGGTGGCTCTCTCACTCCGCTCGGCGACCCGCCGCTGTTTCTCGGCTACTTGAACGGCGTTCCCTTCCTGTGGACTCTCCGCCTGTGGCCGTTCTGGCTGGGGATGACCGTCGCGCTGCTCGCGATCTACCTGATCTGGGACCGGGTTCTCTATGCGCGCGAGGATCTCACGGCCCGCCAGGTGGATCGCACCCGGCAGGAGCCGCTTCGGCTCCACGGCGCCCGGAACCTCTTCTTCCTGGCCGGAATCATCGCGGCGGTCGCCTTTCTACCCCCCGGGTGGCGCGAAGCCGCGATGGTCCTCCTGGCGCTCGCCTCCCTCAAGGTGACATCGGGAGAGATCCGAGCCTGCAATCATTTCTCCTGGAGCCCCATCGTCGAGGTCGCGGTGCTGTTTGCGGGGATCTTCGCCACGATGGTGCCGGTTCTGCAGCTCCTCAGGGTACGCGGAGCCGCGCTGGGCGTAGAGGCGCCGTGGGAGTTCTTCTGGGCCACCGGGACGCTGTCGAGCTTTCTCGACAACGCGCCGACCTACCTGACGTTCTTCCACCTGGCCCAGGGGCTCGGCCTGCCGGCGGAAGTGGCGGGCATGCCCGACAGCGTGCTGACCGGGATCTCCCTCGGCGCCGTCTTCATGGGCGCCAATACGTATATCGGCAACGGGCCCAATTTCATGGTCAAGGCGATCGCCGAGGCGCGCGGCGTGAGGATGCCGAGCTTCGGCGGGTACATGCTCTACAGCGGCGTGGTCCTGCTGCCGTTGTTCGTGATCCTGAGCTGGGTCTTCCTGTAGCAGGGGGTGCCCCGCCCGCTCCGCCTCGTTCATCCTAGCGCCCGCGCCCGCGAGCCGGCTATCTTCCGGCCGGTTCCCTCCCATCCCAGCCAACCCGAGACCGGAGGCCCGCGATGGCCACTGATCCCCTTGCCGCGGTGGATGCGCTGATCGCCGATCGTCACCTGCTCAGGCACCCCTTCTACACCGCCTGGCGGGAGGGGGCCCTGACCCGGGCCGCCCTGCGAACGTACGCCGCGCAGTATTACCACCACGTCCGGGCGTTTCCGGACTTTATCGGCCTCCTGTACGACCGCTGCGATGACCCCGCGATCCGGAGCGCCCTCGCCGAGAACCTGCGCGACGAGCAGGACGGTCCGGAGAACCATCCGGCGCTATGGCTCCGCTTCGCCCGCGCGGTCGGATGCGCCGAGGGTGAGGCCGCGAGCGCCCGCCCGGAGCCCGAGACGACGGAGGCGATCGCCGCCTTTCGCCGTGCCGTCGCCGAGGGGCCGGTGACCCGGGGCCTGGCCGCGCTCTACGCCTACGAAGTGATGGTCCCGGCGGTCGCGGCCGAGAAGATCCGCGGGCTGGCGGAGCACTACGGGATCGAAGGACCCCCCGGCACTGACTACTTCGAAGTGCATCGCACGATGGACGTCCGGCACGCCGCCGAGACCCGGGCCCATCTGGCCGCGCAACTCGAGATGGACGGGGATCGGGCCGAGGCGATGGCCGGAGCCGGCGCCGCGCTGGCGGCGGTCAACGGCCTGCTCGACGGGGTCTGCCGCGTGCACCGGATCGCCCGGGCGGCCTGAAGGCAGCCGACCGGCGATCTACCGGCGCGCGACCGGGGCGGCCGCCCTACCTCCGCCGGGAGAAGAGTCCCAGGATGAGGAGGAGCAGGAAGGAGCCGAGGATCGCCCATCCCAGGCTCGACCACGAGAACTGGTCGACCCCGCCGTAACCCATCGACTGGCCGATGAAGCCGCCGATCAACGCGCCGGCGATGCCGAGGAGCGTCGTCAGGATACAGCCTCCGGGCTGGTCGCCCGGCATGATGAGCTTGGCCAGCGCGCCCGCCAGCAGCCCCAGAACGATCCAGGCCAGAATACCCATGGGACCTCTCCTCTCCTCGGGGTGGTTGATCGCTCCATGTCCGTGACGTTCCTCAAGCTACCCGACCGGGCCGGATCGAAACAGTACCCTCCGTGACCTCGGCGCTCGTTTACCAGTGGCTCTTCCTGCGGCTCTCGCCGCGTTTCAGCCTGCCCTTCCTGGCCGGTGCGGCGGCGTACTTCACGATCCTCTTCCCGAGCCTCCTCGCTCTGGCGGAGCGATCGTTCGAGCAGGTCCTGCCGTTCCCGACCGGTCGGCTGGGGGGTACGATCGACGCGCTTGCCACCACGTTCGTAGTCGCGGTGCTGGTGGCCGCCGGCTTTCTGTTAGCCCTATGGTTCGGGACCTGGGTCTACCGCCTCCTCCCGCCTCGACCGGCGGCCTGGAGACGGGACCGGCGCGGCTCGTCCGGACCGCGAGCCCCGGCGGAGCCCAAACCTCTGGGCCGCTACCGCCGGATCGGCATCATCCTGGCGGGAGGGGGGGCGAAAGGCGCATACCAGGCCGGCGCGCTGTCGGCGATCCACCGCTTCCTGACGGAACGGGAGGCGCTCGGCAGCGTCCGGATGATCGCCGCGACGTCGATCGGCGCGTGGAACGCCTGCTTCTGGCTCGCGGACCTGGTGGGCGGGGAGCAGCCGAGCGTCTGCGAGACCTGGTGGAGCCGCGTCCGCCTCTCCGAGATCGTCACCCCGACCTACTACGTGCCCGGGCTCCGGAACTACGTCCTGTCGGCCGACCCCTGGCGGGAGGCGTTTCGCACCCTCTTCACCGAGGATCCTGCGGCCCGCGAGCGATTCCTGTCCCATCTCACCCGGCCCGGCGCCGACGACACCCTCCACTTCTACCTCACCCGCACCAACGTCCAGCGGGCTCATCTGGAGTTCTCGACCAACCGTGAGGACCTGACCGGCGTCGAGAACGCGTCCGGCCTGCGACGGCCGCTCGTCCCGCCCGACCGCTGGGTGCGGGCACGGACGATCGAGGACGTCGAACAGGCGGTCTTCGCCTCGATGGACCTGCCCCCGCTCTTCGAATACACGAGATTCGGCGACGAGCTGTTCGAGGATGGCGGGGTGATCGAGAACCTTCCCATCTACTTCGGGACGGGGATCGAGAAATGCGACCTCCTCTTCGTGCTCCCCCTCAACGCCTCGTTCGCCGCCGAGATCGATCAGCGGAGCATCCTGGATCGGCTTCAGCGCCTGGTCACGATCCGGCAGGGCGCCCTCGAGCGCAAGGCCCTGAAGGACGTCTATCTATACAACGAGCTGGCGGTGCTGCGCGACCGTCTCCAGGCGGGCTCGCTCGCGCCCGCGCGCGACCGACCGCAGACCTCCGAGGCGCCGGCCGGCTCCGCGGCCGCCCTGCGCGAGGCCGCCTCCGTTCCGATCGCCGAGCGGGCGGCGGGCCGCGTCCACCGCCCGGTCCAGATCTTCGCCGTCGCGCCGGATGAGCCGCTCCTGATCGATACGGTCGAGTTCTGGAGGAGCGCCGCCGCCGGCCGCGCGTTCCGCCTCATGGAGGAGCATGCGGGGTACGAGCTCGCGAAGTTCGACTTTGATCGCGAGCCCGACTGGATCCGGGTCGCCCTGATCGGCCCGCAAGGGGAAGTGCGCTATCTCGAGGATTTCTGACTACGACCCTGAGCCGCTCTCCGACGGGACGGGGATCGTGAAGCGGAACGTGCTACCCGCGCCCGGCTCGGACTCCACCCAGATCCGACCCCGGTGCCGCTCCACGATCCTCCGGCACACCGCCAGCCCGATCCCTGTCCCCGGGTACTCCTCGGCGGTGTGAAGCCGCTGGAAGATCGTGAAGATATGGTCGGCGTACGCGGGGTCGATCCCGATCCCGTTGTCGCGCACCGAGAACACCCACTCCCCACCCTCTCGCGCCGCGGACACGTGGACGCGGGGGGGCTCGCTGTCCCGGAACTTGATCGCATTGGACAGCAGGTTCTGGAATAGCTGGACGAGCTGGCTTCGATCCCCGAGCACGTCCGGCAGGGGATCGTGGTCGATTTCGCCGTTCTCCTCCTCGATCGCGACGTCGAGCGACTGCATCGCTTCCGCGAGCACCGTTTCGGTATCGACGTTCGCGAAGGTCTTGCCCTCGGTCCCGACGCGTGAGTACGTCAGCAGATCGCTGATCAGCGATTGCATCCGGTTGACGCCCTCGACCGCGAATTCGATCTCCTTGCGAGCAGCCGGATCGAGCCCGGCTCTCAATCGGCGTTCGAGAAGCTGCACGTTGCTCGCCACCGTGCGCAGGGGTTCCCGCAGATCGTGCGATGCCACGTAGGTGAAGAGTGCCAGCTCGGCGTTGGAACGGGCGAGCTCGGCCATGTTCTCCTTCAGCTTCGCCTCGGCATGCTTGCGGGCGGTGATATCGCGAAGAATGACGGTGAAGTAAGCGCGCTCTTCCACCTCCCACCATGACAGCGCCAGCTCGACCGGCATCCCGCTGCCGTCCCGGCGGCGCCCGACGAGCTCCACCGTGCGCCCGACGATCGAGCGGTCGCGCGCTCTCATGAGCTGGCTGAAGGCGGCGGCCTCGGAGCGCCGCTCCGGGGTATCGTCCGACATCAGCACCGAGAACGGCCGCCCGACCAGCTCGTCGCTCTCGTATCCGAAAACCCGCACGACGCTCTCGTTGCAGTAGAGGATCCGCCCCGTCTCGTCGAGCGTGAGGATCGCGTCGTGTGCGCTCTCCGACAACGCGCGGAAGCGCAGCTCGCTGGCGGCGAGCGACGCTTCGGCACTGAGCCGCCAGGTCATCTCTCCGAGCTGGATGCCGACTTCGTCGAGGATCTCGATCAGAGGCTCGTCCCGCGGTACGATGTCGGGGGAGAAGAACTCCAGTACGGCCAGCGTCCGGTCGCCGGAACGGATCGGGAACGCGAAGGCGGATCGGATCCTCGGGGGTGCCTCGCGGCTCCCGTCCGACAGCTCGTCACCGGCGCCCAGATCCTCGATCCATTGCGCTTGCCCGCCCGCCAGGACGGCGAGCGACAGCCTTCTGTCAGCGAGGACGGGAAATTCTTCGAGCACTGCCTGGAACGACTCCAGGGACACCATGGCCGGTAGCTGCCAGATCTCGATGGCGCCGCTTACCCCCGTCTTGCGGTCGGCGACGACGATATGACCATAACACCACCCGGTGTGCTCACAGATCCTCTCCAACGCGAGGCGCAGCGCCGGACCGACGCGATCGGCTTCGTTCGCGATCGAAGTGACCGCCAGAAGCAGCCGCGCCCGCTGGCTGGCGATCACGGGAGCGGTGATGTCGCGGGTGACCGAGATCAGGCTCTTGAAACGGTCGCTGCCGGGGTCGGGAACCGCCCGCGTCGTCGTCTCCGCCCACAAATAGCCGCCCGCCTTCTTCTTCATCCGGAATGTCACCGAGGTCGTCGGCTCTCCGTGCAGCAACGCGAGACGTTGCGCCTCGATCGAGCTCAGGTCCTCCGGGTGGATGAACTCGCGGCCGTTCCGGCCCACCACCTCCTCCGCGGTATAGCCGAACATCGACTCGACCGCCGGCGAGACGTAGAGGATCTCGCCGTCCGGCGCCTGGTAGGTGATCAGATCGCCCGAATGATCCGCCAGCAGGCGATACTTCTCCTCGCTGTCCCGCAGCTCCTCGAGGAGCCTGGCGTTCTCGAGTGCGACTTCCTTGAGCTCGGTGATGTCGTGGCTGGTCCCGATCATCCGCGCCGGCTTCCCCGCCTCGTCCCGCACGACACGCCGGCGGGCCTGAAGCCAGCGGACCGACCCGTCGGGCTGGAAGATCCGGAAGATTGAATCCGACTCGCCCGCCTCCATCGTCCGCCGGACATCCGCCTTCACCGCCTCTTGATCCTCGGGGTGGACTAGATCGAGGAAGCTCGCATACGTGAGATCGATCGAGCCCGGCTCGAGGCCGAACAGGCGGAACTCCGTATTCGACCATTCCACCTGATCGGACCCGAGGTCCCACTCCCAGCTCCCCATGCAGGCGAGATCCTGGGCGTCCCTGAGGAGGAGCTCCCGCTTCTCGAGTTCCTCGCGAATCCGCTTCTGCTCGGTGATGTCTTCGGAGACCGCATGGACGAACAGAGGCAGACCCGCCACGTCAAAGACCGCCGAGACGGAGTTGTGGACCCAAATCTCGGTTCCGTCCTTCCGCCGGTACCGCTTCTCGATCTGGAAGGAGGGGATCTCGCGGCGGATCAACTGCTCGAACAGCTCGCGGTTCCGGGGCCACTCGTCGGGATGGGTCACCGCCTGGACAGTGAGAGCCGGCAGCTCCTCCTGCGAACACCCCACCATTTGCCGGTAGGCCTCGTTCGCGAACAGGAAGCGCCCGGATGGATCGGTCCGGGCGATGCCGACGGCCGACGTCTCGAAGATCGTGCGGAAGACCGCCTCGCTCTCCTTGAGCGCCGCTACCGCTTTCTCCCGCTGGCTCAGGTCGAAGCAGGCGCCGAGATACCCCGCGAAGCGGCCCTCCAGGTCGTAGATCGGGCGCGCGTGATCCGAGACCCGCCGGTACTCGCCAGAATGGTGCCGCAGGCGGTACTCCATCTCGAACGGCTCGCGGGCGTTGAACGCCGCCATGAACTTCTGCATGCAAAGATCCAGGTCGTCGGGGTGCACGCTTTCGGTCCAACCCGAACCCTGTTCCTCCTCGAACGTGCGGCCGGTGAAGTCGAGCCAGGTCTGGTTGTGATAGTCGCACCAGGCGTTTCTGTTGCTGCGCCAGATCAGCGCCGGGAAGCGCTCGAGCAGGATGAGGTAGTAGTCGCGCGAGCGCGCGAGCTCCGCCTCGGAAAGCATCAGCCGCCGGCGCTCCGTCGCGAGCGTGAGCGCGCGGCGATCGGCCTTCTGGGCGAAGTGGAGGGCGAGCCCGAATAGGATAGAGAGGAAAAGCCCGCTCAGGAGGACGACCCGGGGCAGCGGCGAGGCCGTCGCCGAGAGCACCGGCGGGCCCGGCCGGACGCGGATCGCAAGCGGGCTGCCGTAGAGGGCGATACGGCTCCGCGCCACGGGCCCTCTAGGAGTCGCCCCGCCTTCGGCGGGCTGCCGGTATACGAGCTCACCCGCGTGCTCGATCTCGACCTCGTAGCCGACGGCGAGATCGTGAAGGATCGCGTCGAAGACGGCCGGTTGGCGGAAGGTCCCGCCGATCCAGCCTGTGAACGTCTCTCCATCGAACACCGGCACCCAGGTGCGAAAGCCACGCCCACCCGCAGGCAGGTCTATAGGCCCGGTCAGCCGCGGCGTTCGTCGCTCGCGGGAGGTCTCGAGAGCCGTCTCCGATCCCGCCATCGAGATCGCGCGCGATCCAGCAGGAAGGGGCGGAACGCGCCAGCGCACCTCCCGGTCCGCCGTCACGATCAGGAGCGCCTCGTAGCCCGCGAAGTGGCTCAGGTTGAGCGCCGCCTCCATCTCCCAGGCCTGGCGCTCGGCAGGATCGACCGTAGACGGATCCAGGCGCCGCCCCCACCGCTCCGCCATCCGGGCGAGGGACAGCACACGGGGCTCCATGCGGGCGACGAGCTCCTGATTGATGAGCCGCGCCTCGGCCGCCACCGTGCGGTCGAGATGGACCCGCTCTTCGCGCTGGAGGGCATGCCAGAGAAGGACCGACATGGCGATTCCGGCGGCCAAGACGAGAAACGGCAGCCAGGGCTGGTGGAACCACCTGCGCCGGGAGGGCTCGCTCGCGGCGTGGGCCCGCACGACTGGAAGATCGGTCATCGAGTCGCAATATGCGCGCGACCGCGCGGGGTGTCACATCGAAAAAAGGCCCCGCCGGGTGGCGGGGCCTTTCGAAGACCCGGCGGCGACCTACTCTCCCACACGGTCTCCCATGCAGTACCATCAGCGCGGAGAGGCTTAACTACCGTGTTCGGAATGGGAACGGGTGTTTCCCTCTCGCCATGGCCGCCGGAATGCGGCCGGCGGCGTTCTCGCGCCGCCTCACGGAGACATCGCTCCGACAATTGAAGTGCCTGTCCAGCGCCGGGTCGCTTGCGCGAACCCAGCCGAAACTCTCTCAAGAGAAATTTGGTCAAGCCGCACGGGCGATTAGTACCGCTCGGCTGAAGGCATTGCTGCCCTTACACCTGCGGCCTATCAACGTGGTCGTCTACCACGGCCCTTCAGGCGGCTTGCGCCGCGGGACACCTAGTCTCGGGGTGGGCTTCCCACTTAGATGCTTTCAGCGGTTATCCCGTCCGCACATAGCTACCCTGCGCTGCGGCTGGCGCCACAACAGGTACACCAGCGGTGCGTCCGACCCGGTCCTCTCGTACTGAGGTCGGAACCCCTCAAGTGTCCTACGCCCACGACGGATACAGACCGAACTGTCTCACGACGTTCTAAACCCAGCTCGCGTACCGCTTTAATGGGCGAACAGCCCAACCCTTGGGACCTTCTCCAGCCCCAGGATGCGATGAGCCGACAT
>DATLFH010000031.1:0-82556 GCA_035524965.1 Gemmatimonadota bacterium
CCGGTCGGCTGGTGACGCCGGGGCTGGTCGATCTCCACGTCCACCTGCGGGAGCCCGGCCAGGAAATCAAGGAGACGATCGCCACCGGATCGGCGGCGGCGGCGGCCGGCGGCTTCACGTCGATCTGCGCGATGCCGAACACCGATCCGGTGACCGATTCGCCGGAGCGGGTGCGGTTCGTGGCCGATCGCGGCTGCGCCGCCCGCGGTGCGCGCGTGTTTCCGATCGCGGCCGCCACGCTGGGGTCCCGCGGCGAGACGCCGACCGACGCCGCGGCCCTCCGCGCGGCCGGCGCCGTGGCGCTCTCCGACGACGGGCTTCCGATCGCGACCGCAAAGGTCCTGGAGCAGGTGCTCGCGGGGGCCCGTGCGGCGGGGCTACCGGTCGCCGATCATTGCGAGGACCGCCGCCTCTCGGCGGGGGGGGCGATCCTCGCGGGTCCGGTCGCCGAGCGGTTGGGCGTGGGGGGGATCCCGCGGGGTGCGGAGAGCGTGGCGGTGGCGCGCGACCTGGAGGTTCTGGCCCGGGCGGGGGGCCGGCTTCACCTCTGTCACCTTTCGACCGGCGGCTCGGCGGAGCTGCTCCGAAATGCCCGCCAGGCGGGGCTTCCGGTGACCGCCGAGACGACGCCTCACCACCTGGCGCTTTCCACGGAGCTGGTCCTCGAGCAGGGCGCGCTCGCCAAGATGAATCCGCCGCTCGCCGGCGACGGCGATCGCGAAGCGCTGATCGCCGCGCTGGCCGATGGCACGATCGATTGCATCGCTACCGACCACGCACCCCACACAGTGGCCGAGAAGGCAGTGGGGCTCGATCGAGCGCCGTTCGGGATCGTCGGTCTGGAGACCGCCTTCGGGCTACTTCATACCGCGCTCGTCGTGAGCGGAGCGATCGACCTCGTCACGCTCATCGAACGGATCACGCTCGGACCGGCGCGCGCGTTCGGTCTCCCGGCCGGTCGGCTCGCCCCCGGCGATCCGGCCGACGTGGCGGTCTTCGACCTGGCGGCGGAATGGACGGTCGAGCCGCACCTTTTTCGTTCCCGGTCGCGCAACACGCCGATCGCCGGCCGTCGACTGATCGGCCGGCCCATCCTCACATTGGTAGGCGGAGAGGTGGTATACGACGGACGGTGAGTTGTACCGGAAGCGGATCTTCTGCGCCGACCTCAAGCTCGCGGACCAGGTCCACGAGGTCTTCTGCGTGACGCGGGTCGAGCGCCGGCAGGGCCGCAGCGGCGCCCCATTTCTCAGGCTCGCGTTCTCGGACCGGACCGGCACCGTCGCCGGAGTGGCGTGGGACGACATCGAGACGATGCTCGGCGTGCTCGCCGAGGGGCGTTATGCCCGCGTGCGCGGCGATGTGGGGGACTACCGGGGCGAGGCGCAACTCCGTGTCGTGGCCGCCGAGCCGGTGGTCGAGCCGCTCGATCCGGCGGAGTTCCTCCCGCGCGGCCCGGTGCCGGCCGAACGGTCGCTGGCAAAGATTCGCGGTCTGGTCGATTCGATCTCCGACGCGCACCTGAAACAGCTCGTGCTCGGGTTTCTGGACGACCCCGAGTTTGCGCGCTCTTTCGCAGCCGCTCCAGCGGCGATGATCCACCACCACGCCTACACCGGCGGGCTCGCCGAGCACACCCTCTCGGTCATGGAGCTGTGCGCGCGGGCGGCCGACCATTATCCGGATCTCGATCGGGACCTGATCCTCGCCGGGGCGTTCTGCCATGATCTCGGCAAGGTCGTCGAGCTGGCGGTTCTCCCCGGCTTCCCCTACACCGAGGAGGGGGCCCTTCTCGGCCATATCCCGCTCGGGTACGCGCTGGTCCGCGAGCGGGTCCGGTCGCTGCCCGGCTTTCCGCCGGAGCGGGCGATCGACCTCGGGCACCTGGTGCTGAGCCACCAGGGGGAGCTCGAGTGGGGGAGCCCCGTTCGCCCGCAGACGCTGGAGGCGCTCGTGCTTCACTATCTGGACAACCTCGACTCCAAGGTGGCCACCGCCCGCGCCCACCTGGACACCATCGAGCGCGGTCGCACGGGGTACGTGCGCTCGCTCGGCCGCTCGCTCTTCCGCCGGTCCGCCGGGTCTGCCGCGCTGGACGATGCGGTCGAACGGCCGGCTCCGCCCGACGGAGATCCGGCCGGCGGGGGAGGCGGGGTCGAGGAGGCAGGGCCGACGCTCTTCGACGATCTCGACCGCGCCACGGACTGAAGCAGCCCCCGATCCGCAATGCTTGGAGCGCTTGCCTCGGCCTCGCTATCTTCGTGCCGTGACTTCCCGATCCTCGATTCTCGCCTGTGAAATCTATGGGTCGGATCGGTGGGCCGAAGCCGCGGGAGAACTGGCCCGGAGTCGACGTCTTTGGGCGGCGTCAGGTCCTGCGAGCTACGCGTACACGTTCAAACGCGGATGTTTCTGCCCACCGGAAATGACGACCAGGGTGCGTATCAGCGTCGTCGAGGGTGGGGTTTCCGCGGTGACGTATGTGGAGGATGTAATCGGAGGAGAGCACGAGTTCCTGGCGGGAGATTCCATTCCGCCCGAGTTTCTGGAGACCTTCGAACCCGTTGAGGGTCTCTTTGACGGAATCAGCCGGGCGATCGCCGAGGAGCCCCACATCCTGGAGATCGATTACCATCCGGTACTCGGATATCCGCTCGAGTTCCTGGTGGTGTGGTGTTCGGGTTGCCTGGACGCCGGGTACAGCGAGACGGTGAGCGATCTGGAGCCGGCGCCTTCACCCGCATCGGGGATGAGTCCGGGGATGAGCCCGAAAGGAGGCGAGACATGGTCGACAAGGTGAGGAAGGCCGATGACGAGTGGCGCGAGCGGCTGACTCCCCAGCAGTTCCGGATCACCCGCCAGCAGGGCACCGAGCCGGCATTCAGCGGCGCCTACTACGATCACCACGAAGAAGGGATGTACCGGTGCGTCTGCTGCGGCGCGCCGCTCTTCGAGTCCGGCGACAAGTACGAGTCGGGCTCGGGATGGCCGAGCTTCACGCGACCCGCCTCCGGCGAGAACGTCGAGACCGCTCCCGATCAGAGTCACGGCATGCGCCGTGCGGAGGTCCGCTGCGCCCGCTGCGAGGCGCACCTGGGTCACGTCTTCGAGGATGGACCGCGGCCGACCGGACTCCGTTACTGCATCAACTCCGCCGCGCTCGATTTCGAGCCCAGCGACGACAACGCGTGAGTCGCGGGATCGGCCCCGCGCGTTGACGACCCATCCCGGTATCACCATCGGACCCCATAGCATGGTGGACGAACCGTACGATGTCGTGATCGTCGGGAGCGGTCCGGGCGGCTATGTGGCCGCGATCCGGGCCGGTCAGCTCGGGCTCAGGTCCGCCCTCGTCGAGAAGGACCCTTTTCAGGGCGGCACGTGCCTGCACCGTGGCTGCATCCCGACCAAGGCGCTGCTCGAGAACGCGGCCCGCTATCAGGAGCTCCTGCACGCCGGCGAGTTCGGCCTGGAGGTCGGCGAGGTTAGGGTCGACTGGGAGCGGGTGCAGCAGCGGAAGAGGGGTATCGTTCGCCAGCTCGCGGCCGGCGTGGCCGGGCTCCTGAAGAAGCACGGCGTGGAGGTCGTCACCGGGTGGGGACGGCTCGCAGGGCCGCGGCGGGTGGAGGTCTTCGGCGGCTCGCCCGGAGCGAGCGGTTCCGAGGGTCCCCCCCTCCGCACTCTCGCCGCCGAGCACATCGTGATCGCGACCGGCTCGATTCCACGCGAGATTCCGTCGCTGCCGTGCGACGGCGAGCGGATCCTCCACTCGGACCACGTGCTCGAGCTGAGCGCGGTGCCGGAGTCGCTCGTCGTGGTCGGAGCCGGAGCGGTGGGAGTCGAGTTTGCATCGGTTTATCACAGCTTCGGCTCCCGCGTAGTGCTCGTCGAGGCGCTTCCGAGGATCCTGCCGATCGAGGATGATGAGGTATCGGTCGAGCTGGCTAAATCATTCAGCAAAAGTGGGATAGATGTCAGGACGTCAACCAGCCTCGAGGGAGCGGAGGTGCACGCGGCCGGTGTCAGGGTCCGGCTGTCGGGAGACGATTCGGGAGAAGTCGATGCCGAGCGCCTGCTGATCGCCATCGGCCGCTCGCCGGTATCCGATGGGATCGGTCTCGATACCACGCGCGCCGAACCCCGGTGCGGCTACATCGTCGTCGACGAGTACTGTGAGACGGCCGAGCCGGGAGTCTTCGCGATCGGCGACGTGAACCCCACTCCATGGCTCGCCCACGTCGCCTCGATGGAAGGCGTCATGGTCGTCGAGCGGATCGCCGGACGGGAGATCCACCCGGTGCCTTACGACGAGACGCCGAACTGCACCTACTGCGAGCCGGAGGTCGCGAGCGTCGGGTTGACCGAGCGAGCTGCCCGCGAGGCGGGTCACGAGGTCCGGGTCGGCCGCTTTCCGTTCCTCGCCAGTGGGCGGGCGAAGATCATCGGCCACACGGAAGGGTTCGTGAAGATCGTGGCCGATGCGAAGTACGATGAGGTGCTGGGGGTCCACATCATCGGCGCCAGGGCGACCGAGCTGATCGCCGAGGCGGGTGCGGTCCTGCGCCTGGAGGGAACCGTGGAGGAGCTCGTCCATACGATCCACGCCCACCCGACCCTATCGGAGAGCGTCCACGAGGCGGCCCACGCGGTCTACGAACACGCACTCCACTTCTAGGTGATCGTCGTCGTGATGGGCGTGTCGGGCGCGGGAAAGACGACGGTCGGAAGTCTCCTGGCCGACGACCTGGGGTGGCCGTTCCATGAGGGAGACGACTTTCACCCGCCGGCGAACATCGCGCGGATGGCGGGCGGCGTGGCTCTGACGGATCGTGACCGGCGGCCCTGGCTGGACGCGATCGCGGGACTCATCCGGCGGCTCGACGAGTCGGACGAGAGCGCGATCATCGCCTGCTCGGCCCTCAAGGCCTCCTACCGCGAACGGCTGCGCGTAGGTGCGCGGCCGGCCGTGCGGTTCGTGTACCTCCAGGTGGATTTCGAGAGCCTTCGAACCCGGCTGGAAGAACGCGAGTTTCACTTCATGGATACAGATCTCCTCACCAGCCAGTTCGCCGATCTGGAGGAGCCGGAGGACGCCGTCGTCGTGGACGCGACGCTCGAGCCCGAAGAGATCGTTCGCCGCATCCGGGCGGAGCTCGAGATCTGAAGCCGTGAGGTCGGGTGGAGCTCTGGCTATTCGCGATCGTGCTCGCGGCCGAGGCCCTGTTGCTGACCGCACTCCTGATCTCGATCCTGCTACCCGATCGACGCATCTGGCCGCCGCCCGGTCCGCGGACATGGCAGTTCGCCACGGTCTGGGGCGCTACCGCGGTCGCATTCGCCGGCTCGATCGGGCTGGCCTACGCCGACGCCGGCAGCTTCGTCTTCGGTGCCATGGGCTGGAAAGTGGGCGGCGGAACCCTGATCGTCCTCGGCACCGCTCTCGCCGACTGGGGAGTGCGCACGCTGACCAGCCACACGTCGCGCGGGCTCGGCGGCGAGTTCAAGCGGCGCGGTCCTTACCGCTGGAGCCGCAACCCACAGTACCTCGGTCACTGCATGGTCGTGCTCGGCTTCATGCTGGCCTTCGACTCGGCGCTCCTCGTCCTCACGGGCCTTTTGGGGATCGCCTGCCTCGTGCTGACGCCGCTCGCCGAGGAGCCATGGCTCGAAGAGCGCTACGGCGAGAGCTACCGCGGCTATCGGCGAGAGGTGCCGCGATTCCTCGGCCGGAGGCGACGCGAGGCCGGGGACCGCGCGCGACGATGAGCGAACGCTTCGAGCGGCGCAACCCGTGACGGCTCCACAGATGTTCCACGTCGAGTTCGAGACGAGTTGCGGCCGCTTTACGGTCGCGGCGCACCGCCCTTGGGCTCCGCGCGGAGTGGATCGTTTTCACGACCTTGTCGAGAGCGGCTACTTCGACGGTGCGCGCTTCTTTCGCGTGATCGAGGGTTTCATGGCCCAGTTCGGGATTAGCGGCGACCCGCGGGTGTCGGCTCTGTGGCAGCGTCGCCGCATCGCCGACGACCCGGTGGTGGAGAGCAACACGCGAGGACGGGTGAGCTTCGCGAGTGCAGGGCTTGGAACGCGCACCAGCCAGCTCTTCATCAACCTGGTCGACAACCGGCGGCTGGATGGTATGGGGTTCGCTCCGATCGGAGAGGTCGTCGCCGGGATGGAGGTGGTCGATCGCCTTCACGCCGGGTACGGCGAGGGCGCGCCGAGCGGCGGAGGTCCGGTCCAGGGGCGGATCCAGGCCGAGGGCAACGCGTACCTCGATTGCGAGTTCCCGCGGCTGGATTCCATTCTCCGCGCCCGGGTCATCGACGACCCCGTTGACGCCGGAAGATCGAATCCTCTGGGAGATTAGACGCTCCTGCCCGCGCGCCGCGTCCTCATGATCGAGCCGGTCGGCTTCGGCTCCAACCCCGAGACGGCGGCGGACAACGCGTTCCAGCGGCCGGACGGCTCCGAGGACGCTGACCCATCGCGTGCCGTCGAGTCTTTGGCGCGGGAGGAGTCCGGCAGGTTCGGGGAGATCCTGGAGGCGGCCGGGATCGAGGTCTTTCGGTTTCCGGCACGGTCGGATCGATCGACACCCGACGCGGTCTTCCCGAACAATTGGTTCAGCACCCATCCGGACGGAAGGCTCGTGCTCTATCCCATGCGGGCGACGAATCGCAGGCTGGAGCGCGACCCGGACATCGTGGCGTTTCTGCGCGGCCGGTACGCTCCGGTGATCGACCTGACGGCTGCGGAGGAGCGCGGCCTCTTCCTGGAAGGCACCGGCAGCCTGGTGATTGACGAGCACGCGCGGATCGTGTATGCAAGTGTGTCCCGGCGGACGTCTCCGGAGCTCGTTCGCGACTGGGCCGACCGTTTCGATTACCGACCGATCGTCTTCAGCGCCCGGGATGCCGGTGGCCGGGCCGTCTATCACACGAACGTGATGCTGTGCCTCGGCGCCTCGTTCGCGATCCTCTGCGAAGCGGCGATTGAAGAGAAGCTCGATCGGGCAGCGGTGTCGAAAGCCCTGTATGAGTCGGGCCGCGAGGTGATCGCGATCTCTCGCGAACAGATGGGCGCTTTCTGCGCGAACGCCCTCGAGCTGGAGGACCGCTCGGGGGAGAGGCGTCTGGTGATCTCGCAGCGGGCGTGGTGCTCGCTCATGCCCGACCAGCGCGCGGTGGTCGAACGCTGGACGCGGCCTCTCACGCCGAACCTCGAGACGATCGAAACGTACGGCGGCGGGGGAGCGCGATGCATGCTCGCCGAGCTTTGGTGACCGGTTCGCGGCCTACGGGCTATTTCCGATTCTGACGAGGAGAAGAGGATGGAAACGTTCGAACGGCTGGTCGGCGGGCTGACCGCGCTGGTCTGGGATTCGGGCTTCACGATCCAGGGCGAGGTCCTGCCGTACGTGGTCATCGCCCTCATCGGAACCGGAATCTACCTGACCCTCTATCTCGGCCTGATCCAGGTGCGACAGTTGGGGCATGGCTTCGCGGTGACGAGTGGCAAGTACGACGACCCCGCCGAGCCGGGGGACGTATCGCACTTCCAGGCGCTGACGACGGCGCTCTCGGCCACCGTAGGGATCGGGAACATCGCGGGCGTCGCGATCGCCATTCACCTGGGTGGACCCGGCGCGCTGTTCTGGATGTGGATGACGGCGTTCCTTGGCATGGCGACCAAGTACACCGAGGTGACGCTCGCCCAGCGGTACCGCTCCGTGACCGCGCCCGACCGGGACGCCAGCCGCTGGGAGGGGACGGTCGCCGGCGGGCCGATGTACTACATCGAGCGCGGGCTGGGACCGAAGTGGAAGCCGATGGCGATCTTCTTCGCTATCATGCTCGGGATCACTGCCTTTTTCACCGGTAACGCGATCCAGGCCAACACCGTGGCCGATTCGATGGAAGCCGCGTTCGGGATCCCGATCTGGATCACCGGTCTCGTCACCGCCACGATCGTGGCTCTCGTCATCATCGGCGGGATCACGCGGATCGGCAGAGTTACGGCGGTGCTCGCGCCGGCGATGGCGGCCATCTACGTGGCCGGGGCCCTGTTCATCATCCTCGTCAACATCGACGCACTCTTCCCGAGCCTCGCCCTCGTTTTCCGCGAAGCGTTCAATCCCTCGGCCGGTGTAGCGGGCACCGGCGTGGGTGTCTTCCTGGTCACGATGATGTGGGGCGTACGCCGGGGCCTGTTCTCGAACGAAGCAGGCCAGGGATCGGCGCCGATCGCGCATGCCGCCGCCAAGACCGACGAGCCGGTCTCGGAAGGCGTGGTGGCGCTCCTCGAGCCTTTCATCGACACGATCGTGATCTGCACGATGACCGCCCTCGTGATCATCACGACAGGAGTGTGGGACGACACCGTCCGGACGCAGATCACGCTGCGTGGTGGCGACATCTCGTACCTCCAGCAAACCGAGGAGGGCGCGTTCGTCGGCGCCGGCGCGCCGGCCGAGGTCCGGATCGACCAGGGACGGCAGGCCGTCGTCCTCGACACGCCTCTCCTGGCGTGGCACGAAGTGGCGGTCGACCAGTTCTATGAGGACCCGGAGCAGGAGCGTCCATTCACCGGCGTGATCCACCCGGCGAGGGGCGTGGCGATCTCCGACGAGGGCGTCGAGTACACCTCGCTGTACGGACCCGCCGTCGAGAGCGCCGCACCGTTGACCGCGCTCGGTTTCCAGCACGGGCTGCCCGGCACTTGGGGCAACTTGATCGTGCTGATCAGCGTGCTGCTGTTCGCGATCTCCACCGCCATATCGTGGAGCTATTACGGGGATCGGTGCGCGTACTACCTTCTGGGCCCGCGCTCGGTGCTGCCCTACAAGTTCGCGTTCGTGCTCATGCACTTCCTGGGCGCGGTCGCCCCGCTGGCGGCGATCTGGGCGCTGGGGGACGTGTTCCTCGGGATCGTCATCCTGCCCAACCTGCTGGCCTTGATCATCCTTTCGCCCCGAGTCAAGGAGATGACGGAGAGCTACTTCGCCCGCCGGCCCTGGGTCGAGAACTACGAGGTCCACCGGCAGGTAGTCGCCGCCAGGAAGAGCGCGGAGAAGAGGGAGAAGAGGTAGCGTGCGGCGGGCGGCGCGCTGCGCGGGCGGTCTGGTGGGGCTCTATGTTCTCATGGCCGCCGGATGCCCCTTCCGGCAGTCGGACCGGTCGCCCGGGGAGGCGGCCTGGAGCGAGGAGGTCTTCCTGCGGGTCGGCGATGAGGCGTCGGTGGACGCGGGCGCCCTTTCGGTCGCGCTGATCGCCCTCGACCCCGGCAGCCGGATCGCGGAGGTGACGCTCCGCCTCACGCTGGCCGGCGCCGGCGACTCGGTCGTCGAAACGGTCGACGCCGTGCGCAACGCCCAGCACTCGGAAGCCGTCCGGCTGGGAGGGTACACGGCCCGGGTGCGCGGCTTTCCGGGGGTCGACTCGGCGACCTTGGTGGTCGCAAGGGAGCAGCATGAGTGATTCGACCGCAACCTCCATCCAGGCGCCGGGGATCGTCGTCCCGGAGGGTCTGGATCTCGCACGCGAGCAGTACCTGGATCTCTACTGGTACATGCTCCTGAATCGGAAGCTCGAGGAGCGGCTGGTCAACCTCTACCGACAGGGAAAGGTCGTCGGCGGGGTCTACCGGTCGCTGGGTCAGGAGGCCGAGTCGGTGGGGACGGCCTACGCGCTCGAGGAGCGTGATTTCGTGAGCCCGCTCATCCGGAACCTGGGATCGATCCTCGTGAAGGGCGCCGAGCCGGCGGAGATCCTGAAGCAGTACATGGCCAAGGGGACAGGGCCTTCGAAAGGGAGGGACCTCAACATCCACTTCGGTGACGTGAAACGGGGCTTTATCGGGCCCGTCTCCATGCTGGGCGACATGATCCCCGTTATGGCGGGCGTGGCGCTGGCCGCCCGGCTCAAGGGCGAGGATCGAGTGTGCCTGGCCTACATCGGAGACGGCGGGTTCTCGACCGGAGCGTCCCACGAGGGGTGGAACTTCATCTGCGTGCAGCGGCTTCCGGTGATCCTCGTCGCCGAGGACAACTGCTACGCCTACTCCACGCCGATCGAGAAGCAGATGGGAAACCGCGACATGGTGACGCGCGCGGAAGGGTACGGCTGCGCGGGCGAGCAGGTGGACGGCAACGATGTCCTGCAATCGTACGCGGCCGCGCGTAGCGCGGTCGAACGCGCGCGAGGGGGCGGAGGTCCGACGCTGATCGAAGTGAAGACGTACCGGCGCAAGGGGCACGCCGAGCATGATGACCAGCGGTACGTTCCGAAGGAAGAGCTCCAGAGCTGGGAGGCGAAGGACCCCGTCGATCGGTACCATCGCTTCCTGATCGAGGAAGGGATCCTCAGCAAGGAGCAGGCGGCCCAGGTCGAGCGGAAGGTCGTCGCCAATCTGGACGCCGCGGTCGCGGAGGCCGAGGCGGCCCCGATGCCCGAGCCGGGGACGGCTCTGGATGATGTCTGGTCGACACCGAGGTGGACGGCCGCGCACCCGAACTTCCACGACTTCAGCGAGGAGATCGTAACGTGAGCGCGCCCGCCCGTGGCGGGTCGACCACGTACCTGGAGGCGATCCGCCAGGGGCTGTGGGAGGAGATGGAGACCGACGAGCGGGTCTTCCTCCTGGGCGAGGACATCGGCGTCTACGGCGGCGCGTTCAAGGTGACCGACGGCTTTCTCGATCGGTACGGCGAGAAGCGCGTGATCGACACACCGATCTCCGAAGCGGCGATCGTCGGTGCGGCGGTGGGGGCGGCGATGATGGGGATGCGGCCGGTCGCCGAGATGCAGTTCATCGACTTCATCTCCTGCGCCTTCGACCAGCTCACGAACGTGGCGGCGAAGACCCGCTACCGGTGGGGGGCGGGCGTGCCGATCGTCGTCCGCGGGCCGGCGGGCGGCGGCGTCCATGGTGGCCCCTTCCACTCGCTCCAGGCGGAATCGTACTTCACCCACACGGCGGGCCTCAAGGTCGTATGCCCGGCGACGCCGTACGACGCCAAAGGCCTGATCAAGGCCGCGATACGCGACGACGATCCGGTAGTCTTCCAGGAGCACAAGTACCTTTACCGGCGGATCAAGGAGGACCTCCCGGACGACGACTTCATCGTGCCGCTCGGGAAGGCGCGGATCGCGCGTGACGGGACGGACCTCTCGATCCTGACGTGGGCGGCGATGGTCCACGTGGCGCTGGAAGCGGCCGGGTCGCTGGCCGGCGATGGGGTCGAGGTCGAGGTCGTGGACCTGCGGACGCTGGTCCCGCTCGACGAGGAGACGATCCTGACCTCGGTGGCGCGGACCGGCCGCGCGATCATCCTGCACGAGGCGCCCCGGACGGGCGGATTCGGCGGCGAGGTCGCGGCCACGATCGCCGAGAAGGCGTTCGAATACCTGGAGGCGCCGATCGTGCGCGTCACCGCGCCCGACACCCCGGTCCCCTACAGCCCTCCCCTGGAGGAGTTCTATCTGCCGGGCAGGGACGACGTGGTCGAGATCGCGAAGAAGCTCGTCGGCTACTGAAGCGGGAGGCCGCGCGCCGAGACCCGCATGTGTTTTCCGATTCCAGAGGAGATTCCATGCCCGTAGATGTCATCATGCCGCAGATGGGCGAGTCGATCGCCGAGGGTACGCTTACGGTCTGGCTGAAGAAGCAGGGTGAGCGGGTCGAGCGGGACGAGAACCTGTTCGAGATCTCGACCGACAAGGTCGACGCCGAGATTCCATCCCCGGCCGGCGGGATCCTCGGGGAGATCCTGGTACAGGAGGGGGAGACGGTGGAGGTGGGGACGGTCGTGGCGCGAATCCTGGCCGAGGGGGAGGCGGAGCTGGATGGAGCGGGGAAGGCCGGGGAGGCTGAGGCAGGCGCGGCGGAAGCGGAGGTCGCACGGGCCACGGACGCCGCCCAGCCGGCGGAAGCCCAGGCCGATGGCGCTCCCGTCTCGCGCGGGCAGCCCGCGCCGGCCCTGGACGGGACGCGGATCCCGAGCAAGGCCGAGCTCCGCAGGGACCGGTCCTCGCCGCTCGTCCGGAACATCGCGGCCGAGCAAGGCGTCGATCTCGCGGAAGTGGCAGGGACCGGGCTCTCGGGACGGATCACGAAGCGGGACATTCTGGCCCATATTGAAGGGCGACAGGCGGCGCCCGCGGTCCCGGGACGGCCCGCGGTCCCGGAACGGCCCGCGGTCCCGGAGCGGCCCGCGGTCCCGGAACGGCCCGCGGCAGAGGCCCGCCGTCCGGCCGCCGCCCCCGCAGCCCAGCCGGCCGCCATTGCCCCCGGGCGGCCGTTCACCGACGACGAGCGGGTCGAAATCGTCCCCATGTCGGTCATGCGCCAGCGGATCGCCGAGCACATGACCCTTTCGCGACGGACCTCGGCCCACGTCACGTCGTTTTTCGAGATCGACATGACCCGCGTCGCCGATCTGCGCGAGAGCAACAAGGCGCGCTTCCTGGAGGACTCGGGCGTCAAGCTGACCTACATGCCCTTCGTCCTGAGCGCGCTCGTGGCGGGGGTGAAGGAATGGCCGATCCTGAACGCCTCGGTGTGGGACGACAGGATCGTCTACAAGAAGGACATCAACGTCGGGATCGCCGTCGCCCTCCCGCAGGAGAAGGGATTCGGACTGATCGTGCCCGTGATCCGGCGCGCCGACGAACGCTCGTTGGTGGGCCTCGCGCGCGCGGCCACTGACCTGGCCGAGCGCGCGCGGTCGAAGAAGCTCTCGCCCGAGGAGGTCCGGGGAGGGACGATCACGATCACCAACCCGGGCGTCTTCGGTTCGATTGCCGGCACACCGATCATCAATCAGCCGCAGGTCGCTATCCTCGGGGTCGGTGCGATAGAGAAGCGGGTAAAGGTCGTCGGACCGGGCGACTCGATCGGGGTCCGAACGTGCGCGTTCTTTTCGATATCCTACGACCACCGGGTGGTGGATGGCGCCACCGCCGATCACTTCATGGGCGTCATCAAGGCCAAGCTGGAGGGCTTCAGCGATCCCTCGCTGAAATAGGGCCGACGGGCTTTCTGCCAGCGGTTGCGCGAATCGCGACCGGGAAGGCTCATCCGCGCATAGTTTCTACATGCCCTTCTGTATCGGGGGGATACACCGGCTCGATCCTTGCTTAGGGACAGCCCCGTCACCGTCACGAAACCGAACCTGGCCCGGGGGCGAATGTCCGCATCGAGACGTCCGGTCGTCGTCGTCCTGAGCGATGGAACGAGACATAAGGGGGTCGCCGACGCGTTCGACGGCGCCAAGGCCTTCCTTCGCCTCCGCGAGGTCGACATCGGCGGCCAGCTGCTCGAAATCCACGAGATCGACATGCACGAAGTCCTGGCTGTTTTCTTCGTGCGCGACCTGGCGGTCCATCGCACGCATCGGCTGCTGAACCCGACTCCCGCGCCACAGCCCGGGACCGACGGAGCCCGGATCCGCGTCCAGTTCGTATGGGGGGAGATCCTCGAAGGGGTGGTGCGCGACAAGTTTCAAGGCCGCGGGTTCTACCTGATCCCGCAGGGTGCCTCGGCGCGAGCCAAGAACATCGTGGAGGCGTACATCAGCCGGTCGGCGGTGGCGAAGCTGGAGAGCCTCGATGGTGGCGCCGCCCTGCCGCACTGGGATCGGCGGAAGATTCCCGATCGCCGGCGCAAGAGTTGACAGGGGGGGCGGCGGCCCCGTCCGGTCAACGTCCTTGCTGTTACTTTCTGCCGCCCCCCAACCCGAGCTTCTCCTCGATCGGTTCGAGAAAGCCGATGACCTGCTGCACGTGCTTGTCGAACGGCACACCGAGATCCTTAGCGCCCCGTAGCAGATCCTCGCGCGCAACCGGCGCGCAGAAGCTCTTATCCTTCATCTTCTTCTTCACCGATGCGACCGAGAGATCGGCGAAGGAGCGACTGGGGCGAACCAACGCGCAGGCGATCAGGAACCCGCACAACTCGTCCACCGCGTAGAGCGCCTTCTCCATCCGCGACTCGCGGGGGACCCCCGTGTAATCGGCGTGGGACAGTATCGCGCGCCTGAATTCCCGCGGATAGCCCAGCTTGTCCAGGATCTGCACACCGACGAAGGGATGACCGTTCGGGCCCTGGTGCTTCTCGTAATCGAAGTCGTGGAGTAGGCCCACCATGCCCCACGTTTCCATGTCCTCGCCGAAAATCTTGGCGTATCCGCGCATCGCGGCCTCCGCCGCCAGCATGTGGGCGCGAAGGTTCTCGCTCTCGGTGTATTCCTTGACCAGACGCCAGGCGTCCTGGCGGGTTTTCCCGGTAACGGCCATCGAATCCTTCGGATTGAGGGGAACGAGATCGGTAGGCTAAGAATATACTGCGCCTGCCTTGCTCGGGTCACGCCGCGGTCTTAGAATCGCCTCTGCGATGCGGCCGCAGACGGCATCCGCCACCTACCGGGGCCTCGGCGCCGAGACCCTCCTCGAGATGTACCGCCACATGTACGCCGCGCGTCGGATCGACGACAAGGAGATCCAGCTCAAGCGGCAGAACAGGATCTTCTTCCAGATCTCGGGCGCCGGACACGAAGCCGTTCTGGCGGCGGCGGGCGAGCTGCTCCATCCCGGCCACGACTGGTTCTACCTGTATTATCGCGATCGCGCGCTGTGTCTTGCGCTCGGCATGCCGATTGAGGCGATGCTGCTCCAGGCGGTGGGCGCCGCCGCAGATCCCCAATCGGGCGGCCGGCAGATGCCGTCCCACTGGAGCTCTCTGGAGCTCAACATCGTCACCACCTCGAGTCCGACCGGGACCCAGTTCCTGAACGCCGTCGGATGCGCCGAGGCGGGCTGGCGGATGGCGCGGATCCCTGCGCTCCAGGACCGGGTCGACGGCCGCGGCGAGGGAATCGTCCTGGTGACCTCCGGCGAGGGGACGACGAGCGAGGGCGAGTTCTGGGAGTCTCTCAATACCGCTTCGAACCTGAAGCTCCCGGTCCTGTACCTGATCGAGGACAATGGCTACGCGATCAGCGTGCCGGTCGAGGTGCAGACCGCGGGCGGCTCGATCTCGAAGCTCGTCCGCTCGTTCCCCGACCTGCTGGTGGCGGAGGTCGATGGCTGCGATCTGCTGGCCTCGCACGCGGCCCTCGAGGAGGCGGTCGGGTATTGCCGGGAGGGCCGCGGTCCCGCGCTCGTTCACGCCCATGTCATCCGCCCGTACTCCCACTCGCTCTCCGATGATGAGCGGATGTACAAGCCGGATCGGCAGCGCGAGGAGGAGGCCGAGCGGGATCCGCTGGCGACCTTTCCCGAGCTCCTCCTGCGCGAGGGGATCGCCATGGAGGAAGAGCTGGCCGCAATCCGCGACGAGGTGGACCAGGAGATCGATGTGGCGACCGAGCGCGCGCTGGAGTCGCCGCAGCCCGATCCGGAAACCGCGCTCCGCTTCGTCTATTCACCGGACGTCGACCCGACTGACGACGCGTTCGAGAAGAAGCCCGAGTTCCAGGGCGAGCCGACCACGATGGTCGATCTTCTCAACGCCTGCCTCGCCGACGAGATGGCGCGCGACCCCAGGATCGTCGTCTTCGGCGAGGACGTGGCGGACGTGTCGCGCGAGGAGGTTCTCGACGAGGTCAAGGGTAAGGGCGGCGTGTTCAAGGTGACGGCCAACCTGCAGCGCAGGTTTGGAGGGATACGGGTGTTCAACTCACCCTTGGCCGAGGCGAACATCGTCGGCCGAGCGATCGGGATGGCGACCCGCGGTTTGAAGCCGGTCGTGGAAATCCAGTTCCTCGATTACATCTGGCCTGCCTACCACCAGATCCGAAACGAGCTGGCGCTCATCCGCTGGCGCTCGAACAACGACTTCACCGCGCCGGTCGTCGTGCGCGTTCCGTGCGGCGGTTACCTCAGGGGCGGCTCGATCTACCACTCGCAGTCGGGGATGATCCTGTTCACGGCCAACCCGGGCCTCAGGGTCGTGATGCCGGCCACGGCCGAGGACGCCAACGGTCTGCTCCGGACGGCGATCCGTTGCGAGGATCCGGTCGTGTTCCTCGAGCACAAGCACCTCTACCGCCAGACGTACAACAAGGGGCGCTATCCGGGTCCCGAGTACATGATCCCCTTCGGGCGGGCGGCCAGGGTGCGGGAGGGATCGGACGTAACGATCGTGACCTACGGGGCGACGGTGCAACGCTCGCTGGCGGCGGCGAAGATCGCCGCCGAGGAGGGCATCGAGACGGAGGTCCTCGACCTGCGTACGCTCTCGCCCTACGATTGGGAGGTGATCGCCGAATCGGTGAGGCGAACAAATAAAGTTGTTACTGTCTACGAGGATCCGATCTCGTGGGGGTTCGGCGCCGAGATCGCCGCCCGGATCGCGGACGAGCTCTTCGAGTACCTGGACGGTCCGGTGCGGCGGGTCGCCGCTCTCGACTGCCAGGTCGGCTACGCACCCAGCCTGGAGGACGCGATCCTGCCCCAGGTGGAGAATATCGCGGCGGCGATCCGCGAGCTGGCACGGTACTGATCGAATCGGAGGTTAGAAGGTCGTTGAAAGGATGAACAGGTGGGTAATCTTCCTTCTCGGGCCGTTCGCCCTTTCGGCGCCGGTCGAGCTCCGCGCCCAGACTCTCATGGCTGTCGGCGAGAGCGCCGTGCTGGACTTCGCGGGCACGCTGCCCGGTCCCTCGTACTCGGCTCCCGAGGCGGACGACATCTACCTTGTCGTCTCGGTGTCCGAGCGCCGGCTGACGGTCCGGCGCGGGCGCGAGATCCTGCACCGCTTCCCGGTGGGAGTCGGCACCGGCGCCTACCTCCGGCGCCAGGACGCCTCGGGGGCCTGGCAGTTCGATACGCCCGAGGGGGTCTTCACGATCGGCCGCAAGAAGGAGAACCCTGTCTGGTACGCGCCGGACTGGCACTACATCGAGAAGGGACTGTCAGTCCCGCCGGCCTACAGCCCCCAGCGATACTTTGCCGGCGCGCTGGGGGATTACGCGCTCTATCTCGGTGACGACATCGCCATCCACGGAACGCGCGACGCGAAATCGGTGGGTCGCGCCTCGACCCACGGCTGCCTGCGCCTTTCAAACGAGGCGATCGCGACCGTGTTCTCCCTGGTTGGGGTCGGCACCAAAGTCATCATCACTTCGTGAGGCACGATGATCGAGGTGACGGTCAGGACGCCCGAGCACCGAGTGCTCGTCGACATCACCGACCGTGTCGCGCGCGCGATTCAGGATTCGGCTGAAGGGGAGGGGATCTGGCTCGTTCGGGTGCCGCACACGACCGCGGGGATCACGATCAACGAGGGAGCCGATCCGGCGGTCGCGCGGGACATCCTGATGGCGTGGGAGCGAGTGGCGCCGGAAGACCTGGCCTACGAGCACGCCGAGGGCAACTCGCCGGCTCACGTGCTGGCGTCGGTCGCGGGATCTTCGGTGCTCGTCCCGTTCGAGGACGGGGACGTTCAACTCGGGACCTGGCAGTCGATCTTCCTCTGCGAGTTCGATGGGCCGCGGACGCGCAGGGTGTCTTTGCGGAAGCTGTGAAATCACTGGACGGCGTCGAGAGCGGCGTCGAGGAGTTCGAGGTGACCTCGAGAGGCGAGTGAGGAGGTCACGACGGATCGCGAACGCCTTCGCGCCCGCCGGTGTCCGAGAAATAATCCGTGATCGCCTGCTGGAGCGCCTCCAGGCGATCGGTGAAGAAGTGATCGGCGTCCTCGACGACCTCCAGCCGCAGTGGTTCCGCGACCCGTTCGAGGCCCGTTCGTAGCGCATCCAGCGGGCCGAACTCGTCGTGCTCTCCCTGGATGAAGAGCTTCGGCTTGCTGGTGTCCGCGAGCGCTTCGAAGGGGAAGCGGTCGGTGGGGATGCCGATGCCGACCAGGTGGCTGACCCGCGCATCGGCTGCGCCGACCGGCAGACCCACGATGCTGCCGAAGGAGAACCCGGTCCCGACGATCGGGAGGCCGGATCGCTCGGCGAGCCAGTCGAGCGCCGCGCGCACGTCGGCGGCTTCGCCCGCGCCATCCCCGAAGGTACCCTCCGAGGCCCCGACGCCGCGAAAGTTGAACCGCAGGACCGGCCAGCCGAGGGCGGCGAAGGACTTGGCGGCCCGGTAAACGACTTTGTTGTGCATCGTCCCGCCATGCTGCGGGTGCGGGTGGCACACCACGGCCGCCCGGCGAGCGCCGGAAGAACCCGGGCGATAGATCCCCTCGAGACGGCCGGCCGGTCCCTCGAACGAGAAGGTCACCGAGAGAAATTCGGGCCATCGATCGTGCAGGCGCCAGCCGGAGAGAAGGGATTTTCCCGCCGGCGCCCTTTTCGCTAGGTTGCCCGGGGATGATTCCCGCGTCGTCGTCAAGACCTCGAGCGGCCGCCCTGCCGGTCGGGCAGGAGCGCCCGGGCCAGGTGTTCGGTCCGCTCGCCGACGACTACGTCGCCGCCCGTCCGGGGTATCCGCCGCAGCTGTTCGCTGCGATGTGGGAGCGGCTCGGCAGCGTTTCAGGCGACTCGCGTGCGGCCGGCGCGCGCGAGCCGGCGCACGCGGTCCGCATCCTGGACGTGGGCGCGGGCACCGGCGCCGCCACCGCTTCGCTCCTCGCCGGTGGGGCGAGCGTGCTGGCCGTCGAGCCCGCGCTTCCGATGCTCGATCACGCGCGGGCGCAAATGGGACGGTCCGCCGGATGGATCGGTGGCGTAGCCGGACGGGGCGAGGCGCTGCCGATCAAGGAGGCGTGGGCGGACGTGGTGACGGTCGCGCAGGCGTTTCATTGGCTGGAGGAGGCCGCCGCCCTCGCCGAGTTCGCGCGCGCCCTGAAGCCGGGTGGTCTTCTGGCCATTCTGTGGAACATCGCCCAGGCGGACGACTTCACGCGCGAGGTCTGGCGCCTGGTCGAAAGGCTGAACCCGGGCCACAAGCGTCCCGTCCACGTGGAGAAGCGGCACACCCCCGAATCGCTCGCCGCTCACGCCTTGTTCAGCGTCGAATTGCCGCAGGAGTTCGCGCACGCCCGCCGGCTGACGGTCGATGAGTACGTCCGGTACGCTCTCTCGTGGTCCTACGTCGGGGGCGCACTGGCGCCGCCCGAGCAGCGGGTGTTCGAGCGCGAGCTCAGAGGGATCTTCGAGCGCCGCCACGGCCGTGAAAGTCGTGAGGAGCGGCTTCTTGCCGTCGCCCACTTCGCGCGCCGCCGATGACGGAAGACCTGACCGAGCGGCTGGATCGGGAGGCGGTTGGCGTCGAATGCTCGATCTGCCGCCACCGGCAGTGGCTCTCGATGGTTCGCGGTCGGTGCGACCAGTGCGGCTCGGAGATCTCTCTCTACCCGGACAGGCGCGCGGCACGAGAGGCCCTGGAGGTTCTGGCCGCGGCCGGCCGGGTCGCCTACCTGAGCGAGACGGCGGGCGGCCTCTTCGCCGTGGTCACCAACCGTTCGTTTCGCCCCCCCGGCGAGGGGTGAGTTCCACGCGGTTCGGCTCGCGATTTCAGGCGATCCCTCGAGTGGATGGCGGCGGGCCGGACGCGGGCGAACCGGACGCCGCCCTGGTCCGCGCGCGGGGGTTGAGCAAGTCCTACGGCGCGGAGCCCGTCGTCGACGGTATCGATTTCGAGGTTCGCAAGGGCGAGTGTTTGGGCTTTCTCGGCCCCAACGGTGCGGGGAAGACGACCACGATCAATATGATCACGTGCTTCGTCCGGGTCGGCTCCGGCAGCCTCGAGGTGTTCGGCCGCTCGGTCGAAAGCGGCGCGCGCGAGATCAAGCGGCGGCTCGGGGTCGTATCTCAGGAGAACACTCTCGATCCCGATCTGACGGTCCGCAAGAACCTGTGGGTCTTCGGCCGCTACTTCGGGCTGCCGGCCGGCGAGCGGCGTCGTCGTTCGGACGAGCTATTGGCGTTCGTCCAGCTCGACGAGAAGCGGGACGCCCACATCCGCCACCTGTCGGGCGGCATGCGCCGGCGGCTTACGCTCGCCCGGGCCCTCATCTCGAGCCCCGAGCTGCTCGTGCTGGACGAGCCGACGACCGGACTGGACCCGCAGGCGCGGCACCTGGTGTGGCAGAAGTTGAGGGCGCTCAAGCGGGCCGGCGTGACGATGCTGCTGACGACCCACTACATGGAGGAGGCCGAGCAACTCTGCGACCGGCTTCTCATCCTGGACCGGGGACGAATCGTCGCGCGGGGGACGCCGGCGGGCCTGATCGCCGAGCACATCGGGGCCGAGGTGATCGAATGCTATCCGGGGGCGGAACGGGACGTGGCCGCGATCGCCGCGCTGGCGGCGGCGGCCGATCATGTCGAGCGGGCCGGAGACGAAGTATACGGATTCTTTCGCGACCCGGCCGCGGCCCGGGCACTCTTGCCCAGCCTGTCAGGACTGGAGTTCGTTCACCGCCGGGCGACCCTCGAGGACGTGTTCCTCAAGCTGACGGGACGGGAGCTCAGGGACTGAAGTGACAGTGTTCCCGTTCGAGTGGATCCGCGGCGCGATCCGTGTCTGGCAGCGCGATTACGAATCGTGGAAGGACTTCGCAACCGCGTCTCTGGTCGGAACGGTGGCCGAGCCGATCATGTTCTTCCTGGCGATGGGGTTCGGTCTGGGCCGGTTCGTGGAGCCGATCGGCGGCCAGTCGTACCTGGCGTTCCTGGCGCCGGGCCTGGTGGCGGCCACGGCGATGAACACGGCCGCCTTCGAGACGACCTTCGGCTCCTTCACCCGGCTGACCGAGCAGCATACCTACGAGGCGATCGTCAAGACGCCGATCTCGGTCGGTGAGATCGTGGCCGGCGACATCTTCTGGGCGGCGTCGAAGAGCGTCCTCGGGGCGGGTGTCATCCTGGCGATCATGGCGGCGCTGGGCTTGCTTACGTCCTCCTGGGCGCTGGCGGCGCTGCCGCTGGCGTTCGTCATCGGAGTCTTGTTCGGGGCGCTGGGGATGGCGTGGACGGCGCTGGCGCCGTCCTACACGTTCTTCAACTACTTCTTCACCCTCGTGATCGGGGCCCAGTTCCTGTTCGGCGGCGTGTTCTTCCCACTGACGGGGTTGCCGGTCTGGGCGGTGTGGACCGCCTGGTGCCTGCCGCTGACCCACGCCGTGTTCCTCATGCGAGCGCTCGTGAACGAGGGTCCGGAGCCCGGGCTGTGGGTCCACGCGGCGGTCCTGGGGGTGATCACGATCGCCATCTTCCTCGTCGCGAGCCGGCTCATTCGCCGCCGGTTGATCCGGTGAACCGGGGGCGAGGTCGCGGCGGTGGTGGGGCGGCTCGCCCGCCGCGCGCCAGGCGCGCGGGGCGCTCCGCAGGGAAAGAAACCGTCGTCTCCGGGATCCTGGCGGAGATCGCCGCCGATCGCCGGCGCGGGGCCGCCGAAATCGCCGAGAAGCTCCTCGCGTGGGGAGACGGGTGGGTAGGTGGTGGCGGCGAGACGCCGGACGTGGCCCGGACGGCGCTCGCGGCGGTGGCGCGGTCGCAGGCCGCCCTGGCTCCCGTTCTCAGGGTCGCCAACGACTTCCTGGTCGAGCTCGAGCGGCGGGAGGGGACGGACGAGGTCGCGGCCCGGCGCGGGGTTGCCGTCCTCGCCGAACGGTGGCGCCGGCGGTTGGCGGCGGCCGCCGAGGCGCTCGGCCTCCACCTGCGGCGCGCGCTGGAGGGCGTGTCGACTGTCTACACCTACTCGGCGTCGAGCACCGTCCGGCGCGCGCTCGAGGCTCATTACACCGCCGGCCACTGGTTCCGCGTCCTCGTCTCGGAAGGCCGTCCGGGCGGCGAGGGCGCCCGGATGGCGGCGGCGTTGGCCGAGAAGGGCGTGCCGGTCCGGCTCGGCGTCGATGTCTGGCTCCTTGGCGCGATCGAGGACGAGGGCGCATTCCTGGTCGGAGCCGACGCGCTCCTGCCGACCCGCTGGGTCAACAAGCTGGGGACGGCGCCGCTGGCCGCGCGCGCCCGCGACCGGGGGGTCGCCGTCGTCGTCGCGGCGGACACGAGCAAGTGGCTTCCGCCGGCCCTGGCGGCGCTGCCGCGGGTCTACGACCGCGATCCGGCCGAGATCGTCTACCGCCCCCCACCCTCGCTCGAGGCGGTCAACCCGTACTTCGAGGAGATCCCCTACGCGGCGCTCGACCGCCTGATCACCGAGCGGGGAATCACCCGGCCACAGGATTTGCGTGTCGGGGACGTCCCGGTCGCCCGGGCGCTGAGGTAGACCCATCAGGCAGTGATCCCTGCTCAGCCGATCGCCGCTCCGCACGGGCGCCGCGACTCGCCGCGCCGGCGAAGGCCGCCTCCGCGATCCGCCGCTGCGCTCTTGGCAGCGGAAAGGCGCCGAGGTCGGCGGGCTCGGCCCAGGCGGTCGCGGTCCAGCCGGCGATGCCCGGCGAGGCGCGACGCGATGCGCCGTCGGAGGGAAGCGGGGACGGGGCCGGTTCGCCCGCCAAATGGAGCCGGAAGGCGTGGTACTCGTGATGGCGGTGGGAGTACGCGTGGGGGATCCGAGCGAACGGCCGGCGGGGTGAGCCGAACCCCACCGGCACGGACCCCACAGCGGCCCGAAGCGCGCGCCGAGCGGCGGCCCGCGGCGATTCGCGCCCGGCGGCGATCGCCCCGGGGAACTCCCACATCCCGGCCAGGAGCCCCGACTCGGGACGGCGCGCGAGCAGGACGCGCCCGCCCGGTGAGACGACCACCGCCGTCCCGATCCGGAAGCGGGGCACCCCCGCTCGCCTCCTCGCCCGCGGGTGGGCCGCGGGGCGCCGGTCCTGGTTTCCTCGCGCGCGCGATCGGCACAGATCGAGCAGCGGACACGCCGGGCAAGCGGGAGCGCGGGGCGTGCAGATCGCCCGGCCCAGCTCCATCAGCGCCTGATTGAAGTCGCCCGGCCGCTCGAGCGGAAGGAGACCGGCCGCCCGGCGGCGGAGCTCGCCCGCATTCGAACCTCTCAGGTCGAAGAGGCGCGTCAGGACGCGACGCGCGTTGCCGTCTACTGCCGGCTCGACCTGTCCGAAGGCGATCGAGGCGATCGCGCCGGCGGTGTACTCCCCGATCCCCGGCAGGTGGCGGAGGGCCGCTGCCCTGACGGGGAGCTTTCCTCCGAGTTGCCCGCTCACGATGCGGGCCGTCCGATGGAGGTTCCGGGCCCGGGCGTAGTACCCCAGCCCCGCCCACGCGCGGAGCACGTCCTCGCGCTCGGACTGCGCCAGCGCCTCCAGCGTCGGGAAGCGCTCCATCCAGCGCTCGAAGTAGGGCATGACGGTGTCGACGCGTGTCTGCTGGAGCATCACCTCCGAGATCCATACGCGGTACGGATCGGCGCCCTTGCGCCAGGCGAGGTCCCGGCGGGTCCGATCGTAGAAAGCGAGCAGTCGACGACGGATCTCGTCGCGCACGCGGATCGATCCCGGTTGCGTCACGATGAGCCAGAAGATCGTTCTTCGGTTCCGGGCTCTCAACCCGTCAGGGCCCATCCTTGGACGCGGGGGCCGAGCGATCGGTGGGTCAGTGGATCCAGAGTCTCGAGTGCTGGGGCTTATTGTGGATCGTCCACTCGATGATCTGGCCGCTGTAGACCTGGAAAGGGTCGGATTCGAAGGTGAGGATCGACCCGACCGGATCGGCGACGAGACGGAGGTCCTCCGTTCCGATGAACTCTTGCGGCACGGCGAACGTCTCCGTCGCCCCGCTGGTGACGACCCCGAGCTGGCTTCGCGCACGGCCGCGCGTCAGGTAGAACCGCACATCGGCCCAGTTCCGATTGACGATCCGGACGAGAGTGACCCGGGGCTCGCCGGCATGCCCCTCGCCGGCGGGGGGCGTCCCCCCGACGCATGAGCCCGTGGAGGCTGCAAGGACCAGCCACAGGGCCATGGACAAGATTGCTGGCCGCATCGTCGACCCCTCCTCGCATCTTTCGTTCTCAGGAATATCGCAATCCCTCAACGCGTGCTATAATGATGGTAGGCCACACCCGCTGAAATCCATAAGGTTCAAACCGCGGAGGTCAGTAATGGAGCGGGTTCTTCGTTCATTCCTCGTCTCGGTCCACTTTCTTTTCTTCGCATCCCTGATCCTTCTCCCGGCGGATCTCCCCGCTCAGGGACGCACCCTGACCGGCACGGTAATCGACGGCGCGACGGGCCAGCGGGTCCCGTTCGCGCAGGTCTCGATCCCGGGAACCGGCTTTGGCACGGTGGCTGGGGAGGACGGAGTGTTCCGCCTGGACGGTGTCCCCGACGAGCCGTTCACGCTGCAGGTCCAGCACCTCGGCTACCGCACGCGGGAGACCGTCGTCCCGCCCACGGAGGACAACGTGGAGATCGTCCTCGCCTTCGACTACCTCCAGGCCGATGAGATCGTCGTCACCGGGCGCGCCACGACCGTTGAGCGGCGGAACGCCGCGATCTCGGTGGCGACCCTGAACGCCGCGGAGATCCAGCGCGTCCCCGCCCAGACGATCGAGCAGGCGATTCAAGGGAAGATCGCCGGCGCCGATATCCAGGCAAACTCGGGGGCGCCCGGTGGCGGGATCCAGGTCGACCTGCGCGGGGTTTCATCCATCATCGGGGCGAGTGAGCCGCTCTACGTCGTCGACGGGGTCATCGTTTCGAACATCGCGATCCCCAACAACCAGATTGTGGTCACCGAAGCCAACGTGGGGTCGAATACATCCCCGCTGCAGGCGGATCAGGTGAACCGGATCGCGGACCTGAACCCGAACGACATCGAGCGGATCGAGATCCTGAAGGGCGCCGCGGCCTCGACGATCTACGGATCGAAAGCGTCGAACGGGGTCATCCTCATCACGACAAAGAGCGGGCGGCCCGGACCCTCCCGGGTCGACCTGACCCAGCGATTCGGAGTGTTCGATCTCTCCGGGAAGCTTGACTACCGGACGTTCGAGGGCGAGCCCGTCGAGGAGGTCGTTCGTGTCTTCGGCGAGGCGGCGCGCGAACCCTTCCTCCAAGGGCGGTTCTTCGATCACGAGCAGGAGCTGGCCGGACGGAACGACCTCTCGACGGAGACGATCCTGTCGCTCTCCGGCGGCGATGAGAACACGACCTTCTACGCCTCGGGCCTGATCAGGAATGATGAAGGGGTCGTCCTCAACACGGGCTACGAGAAGCAATCGCTTCGGCTCAACCTGAAGCAGCTTCTCGGCGACCGTTGGGAGATCGGCGTCAACACGAACGTCGTCCACAGCGAGGCCCAGCGGGGTCTCTTCAATAACGACAACTTCCTGATCACCCCATACTTCGCGCTGCCGTTCCTGCCGCGGTTCTACGATCTCGAGCAGCGGCCGGACGGGACGTTCCCGCCGCCCTTCCCCGGCGGCGCGAGTCCCAGCAACCCGCTACAGACGTTCGAGCTCATGCAGAACGAGGAGGATGTCTGGCGGTTCCTGGGGGCTGCCGACTTGACGGTAGACCTCTGGCGGAACAACGCCCAGACGCTCCAGCTCATCTCGAACGGCGGCCTGGACTGGTTCCGGCAGAAGAACGACCTCCTCTTCCCGCCGGAGCTCTTCTTCGAGCCTGCGGATGGGCTCCCCGGCACCTCGCTCCTCACCGAGGGCGACAACCTGAACCTGAACGGCAGCGTCAACCTCGTCCACGAGTACTCCCCGGGAGCCTACCGGGCGCGGACCTCGGGAGGCTTCCAGTACGAGGAGCGGGAGCTCGAGATCAGCCGCATCGTGAGCCAGGACCTGACCGCGGGACAACCGAGCGTCGGCTCGGGGACCAGCCTCCAGGTCTCGGAGCGCAAGGAGCGCGTCGAGGACTTCGGCTTCTACGTCCAGGAGGAGCTCCTCCTGCTCGACGAGCGGCTGACCTTGACCGGAGCCGTGCGGGGCGAGCAGTCGAGCTCGAACGGCGACACGGAGAAGCTCTTCTGGTATCCGAAGGCGAACATCGCCTACCGCTTCCCGGAACCGGCGCAGGGGATCGACGAGATCAAGGTCCGGCTCGCCTACGGGGAGTCCGGGAACCAGCCGCTGTTCGGCCAGAAGTTCATCAGCCTGGACGCCACCCGGAACATCGCCGGCGAGCCGGGGCTCGTCATCAATCCCCAGATCGGCGACCCCGCCATCGAGCCCGAGCGGACGCGCGAGATCGAGGGGGGGATTGACGCCGCGCTTTTCGACGGGAACGCGCGGCTGGACCTGACCGCCTACCAGCAGAACATCACCAACCTCCTGCTAGAGCGGCAACTCGCACCCTCGTCCGGGGGCGACACGCAGTTCTTCAACGGCGGGGAGTTGCGTGTGCGGGGCTTCGAGGCGGCCTTCGCCGTGACCCCGGTCAAGACCGAGGACTTCATCTGGCTTTCCCGCGCGACGGTCTTCATGGACCGCGGCGAGATCCTGGACCTGCCGGTGCCATCCTTCACCTTCGCCGGCTTCGGGACGAGCCTCGGGGCGTTCGGCATCCAGGAGGGCGAGCCGCCGACCCAGATCGTGGGGTTCGTCGGCGGCGAATTGACCAATATCGGTGACATCAACCCCGACCTCAAGATGGGGTTCGTCAACGAGATCATCTGGAAGGGTGTGAATGTCTACACGCTGTGGGAGTGGCAGCGGGGTGGGGACATCATCAACCTGACGAAGTTCATCTCCGATCTCGCCCAGACGACCGAGGACTTCGTCCCCGCAGGCCAGCAGAGACTGGCTCAGTTCGGGACGGGCGACGCGAGCGTCTATATCGAGGACGGATCCTTTGTCAAGCTGCGCGAGCTGACGGTCGGGTATGATCTCCCCGCGAAGTGGATCGAGACGTGGTGGCCGTCGGCGCGCCGGGTGCGGGTCAGCGTCAGCGGCCGGGACCTCCTGACGTTCACAGACTACTCCGGCCTCGATCCGGAGGTTTCGAACTTCGGCAACCAGCAGATCGGCCGGAACATCGACACGTCGCCGTACCCGCCGAGCCGCAGCTTCTGGTTCTCGATAGACCTGGGCTTCTGACGATGAGGGCGCGAGTGATGAAACAGACGATAACGGCATCGCGGCTGATCGCCCTGCTGCTGATTGGACCGGCGGTCGCCTGCAGCAACCTGATGGCGCCCGATTTCAATAACCCGAGCATCGACGAGCTTCAGGAGAACCCGACGAGAGCGGGGGTGATCCCTGCCGCCACGGGACTCCTGGTTGGCGCGCGCGACAACATCGCCGAGTTCAACGGCTACATCTCGCTGACCGGCATCCTGGGGCGCGAGTCGTACAACCTCGATGGCGCCGACACGCGCTACGCCACCGAGATGTACACCGGCGCAGTGCTCAATCCGGGCTCCCCGGCCCTGGGCGGCAACCTGTGGGCGCTCAGGTACAAGAACATCCGCAACGCCAACATCGTCCTGAACGCCTTGAACGCCCTGCTGGACGCGCCGCCCGAGGGCATGACGCCGGCGGAGAAGGAGGCGACCCGCGGCTTCACCAAGACGATCCAGGCGCTCGACTTCCTGCTCATCATCAACACGCGCGACGTGAACGGCGCCCCGATCGACGTCGACCGTCCGATCACGGACCCCCCGGCGCCGATCGAGAGCAAGGAAGAGGTGTTTGCCCATATCGTCTCGCTCCTCGAGGAGGCGCGAACGCACCTCCAGGCCGGTGGGAGCGAGTTCCCGTTCCCGCTGAGCCCGGGGTTCGCGGGCTTCGACAGGCCGGCGACCTTCCTCGAGTTCAACCGTGCTCTCCTTGCCCGGGTCGAAGTGTATCGGATGGAGTTTGACCCCGGAGCCGCGGCACGCGCGCTGGCCGCGCTGAACGAGTCGTTCGTCAGCACCGCCGCGCCGCTCGACAGGGGTATCTATCACGTCTTCAGCGGCGGCTCGGGCGACCTGACGAACGGCCTCGTCGATCCCGACCTCTTCGCTCACACTTCGCTCGAGGCCGACGCCGAACAGCAGCCGAACGGCCAGCTCGACGCGCGGTTTCTGCGGAAGGTGGCCGAGGGAGAGTCGCGGACACTGCTGAACCTGACGTCCGATCTCAGATTCGCACCGCTCTACCCCAGCCCGTTCGCCCCGGTCTCGATCATTCGCAACGAGGAGCTGATCCTGCTCAGGGCCGAGGCGAACATCGGGCTTGGAAATGTGGCCACGGCCGCTCAGGACATCAACTTCGTCCGCGTCAACTCGGGCGGACTCGCGCCGCGGAACGACCTGACGGCGGCCAACATCCTCGACGAGCTGCTCGATCAGAAGCGGTACTCGCTCGTCTTCGAGGGCGGCCACCGCTGGATCGACATGCGACGCTACGGCCGGCTCGATGAGCTGCCGCTCGACCGCCCCGGCGACGTGGTGCACGCGGCCTTCGAGATTCCGGTCGACGAGGAGCTCGCGCGGCAGTAGCCGCCGGCATACGGCTCAAGGCGGAGCGGTCCTCGTGTGAGGGCCGCTTCGCTGTTGTAGCCGCTGAACCCGGCGGTTAGGTTTTCCCACCGTTCTCATCGGCCGTCCACCGGACCTTCCCCCGCACCACGGGGCCAACCGCATGCAGGTGCCGAACCATATCTTCCGCGAGTATGACATCCGCGGCCTGGTCGACGAGGACCTGACCCCCGAGACGGCGCGCGCGATCGGCCGCGCGTTCACGACCTTCATGCGCCGGCGGCTCGGAGGGGAAGCGCCGGTCCTCGCGCTCGGCCGCGATGTCCGACCGTCGAGCGACCGCCTGCGGGACGATCTGACGGCCGGCATGAAGTCCGCCGGCGCGCGGATCATCGACATCGGGGTCGTGCCTACGCCGGTTCTCTACTTCGCCGGCCACCATCTCGGCACCGACGGCGGCGCGATGATCACGGGGAGTCACAACCCGCCCGCATACAATGGTTTCAAGATCGGCACCCGCGACCTGCCGCTGTCGGGCGACGAGATCCGCGAGGTCCGGGCGATCATCGAGGCCGACGACTTCGCCACCGGCGACGGCTCGGTGGAGACGCGACCGGTCACCGACGCCTATTGCGACATGGTGGCGTCGAAAGTCGCGCTCGAGCGTCCGGTCGAGCTCGTGCTGGATCCCGCCAACGCCTGCGGCGCCCTGTTCGCCGCCGAGCTGCTGCGACGGGTCGGCGCCGAGGTCGACTGCATCTACTGCGACGTCGACGGAACGTTCCCGAACCACCACCCCGACCCCACCGTCGACGCGTACAGCGGCCCCCTCATCGATCGCGTCCGCGAGACCGGGGCCGAGCTGGGGATCGGACTGGACGGCGACTGCGATCGGATCGGCGCCGTCGACGCAGGCGGACGGCTCATCCGCGGGGACCAGCTCACGGCGATCTTCGCCCGCGACCAGCTGGCACAGACCCCGGGGGCGAAGATCCTCTTCGACGTCAAGTCGTCGCGCGCCCTGGAGGAGGACATCGAGGCCCACGGCGGCGTTCCCGTCATGTGGAAGACCGGTCACAGCCTTATGAAGAAGAAGATGAAGGAGGACGATATCCCGTTCGGGGGCGAGATGAGCGGGCACCTGTTCTTCTTCGAAGGTTACTATGGCTTCGATGACGCGATCTTCGCGGCCTGCCTGCTCTGCGAGATCGTGTCGAAGAGCGACCGCTCCCTGGAGGCGATGGTCGACACGCTCAAGCGCTACGCCTCGACGCCCGAAGTCCGCGTCGATACGACCGAGGACGAGAAATGGGATCTCGTGGCGGCCGCCCGCGACTGGTTCGGCGACCGATACGAGACCGTGGACATCGACGGCGTACGGGTCCGGTTCCCCGCCGGGTGGGCGCTGCTCCGTGCCTCCAACACCCAGCCGGTGGTCGTACTGCGCGCGGAGGGTGAAAGCGAGGCCGATCTCTCCGCGATTCAGGTCGAGCTGGAAGATTTCCTGGCGGAGCAGGGGATTCCCGACGTTCGCTGGGAGGGTTGAACAGGGGATGAGTCGCCGCGGCGGAATCGTTCTGGGTGTGGCCCTCCTGGCCGTGCTCCTGCTGCTGGGGTCGGTTGTGAACGCGGCGGTGAACGCCCTATGGTTCGACCAGCTGGGGTTCGGCGCGGTCTACTGGACCGGCCTCAAGACGCAGCTGCTGGTGCGGGCCATCGCCGGCGCCGTGATCCTCGTCTTCTTCTTCGTCAACTTGCGATTGGCGGCCGGATCGTTCGGTTCCATCCGCCGACGGATCTCGAATATCGAGATCCACGAGGAGATCCCCGCCCGTTACCTGAACCTTACCGCGCTGGCCGGCGCGGCGTTCCTGGCCTTTCTCTTCAGCGCCGCGGCCGGCGCGAGTTGGTTCGATGTGCTGGCGTTCATTCACCGTCACCCATTCGAGCTGGTCGAGCCGCTCTTCGGGAAGAATATCGCGTTTTATGTCTTCGAGCTGCCGATCTATCGACTCCTCCAGAACCTCGCGTTCCTGCTCCTGATCGCCGCGCTCGTGATCCTGTCGATCGTGTACATCACCAGCGGCGGTCTCGAACTGGCGAACAATCGGATTCGCTTCAAGGATCGGCCGCTGCGCCATCTGGCGGCCAACGTGGGACTCCTGTTCCTGGTGCTCGCCTGGGGTTACCGCCTCGATCTCTACGAGCTGGTCTACTCCCGGCGCGGAGCCGTGTACGGCGCGTCGTATACCGACGTCCACGCTCAGGTGCTGGGTTATCAAGTGCTGACTGCGCTCGCGCTCGCCGCCTTCGGGGTAACGGTCTACGACCTGATCCGGCGCAGGTATGGGCTCACGGCCACCGCTATGGGGGCGCTCATCCTGGGGATGATCGTCTTCAAGGGCCTCTATCCGGCCGCCGTCCAGCAGTTCGAGGTGGAGCCCAATGAGATCGGCAAGGAAACGCCGTACATCGCACGGAACATCGCCTACACCCGCCATGCTTTCGACCTCCACACGATCCGACAGCGATCCTTCGACGTAACTGCAGACGCCCAGGTGGAGAGCCTGACCGAGGCCGAGCGGACGCTGTCCAACATCCGGCTGTGGGACTGGCGGCCGCTGCTCGACACTTACCGCCAGCTACAGAAGCTGAGGCTGTACTACGAGTTCGAGGACGTGGACGTGGACCGTTACGATCTCGGTCAGGGCCCGCGACAGGTGATGCTGGCCGCGCGCGAGATGGCGGTCGAGGAGCTGGCGGCGGACGTCCAGACGTGGCAGAACCAGCACCTGATCTTCACGCATGGCTATGGACTCGTCATGAGTCCGGTCAACGAGGTCACGCCCGAGGGACTGCCGGTCTTCTATCTGAGCGACATACCGCCCGCGGCGGCGGACACCCTTGCCGCCGCGCTGCGCGTGACCCGGCCCGAGATTTATTTCGGCGAGCGCACGCGAGGCTACGCGCTGGCGGCGACGCGCGAACAGGAGTTCGACTATCCGCGGGGGGATGAGAACATCTACACGTCGTATCAGGGCAGGGGAGGGCTGCCGATCGACGCCTGGTGGCGGCGGGCGCTCTTCGGCTGGTACCTGGGCTCGCTCAAGTTCCTGCTGACCGATGACATCACCGCCGATTCCCGGCTGATCCTGTTCCGGCAGATTCAGGAGCGGATGCGGCGGACGGCGCCGTTCCTCGCGTATGATGACGACCCCTACGTCGTGCTGTTGGACGGCCGGCTGCTGTGGGTCCAGGACGCCTACACCGCCTCCCTCCGCTACCCTTACTCGGAGCCGGTCGAGGGCTTGGGCCGGCGCCTCAACTATGTCCGCAACAGCGTGAAGGTCGTGGTCGACGCGTATCACGGGGACGTGACGTTCTACGCGTGGGACCCGGCGGACCCCATCCTGGCGACATACCGCGCGATCTTCCCGGACCTCTTCCGGGACGCCGGCGAAATGCCGGCCGGTCTCGTGGAGCACATGCGCTACCCGGAGGACCTGTTCCTTATCCAGGCCGAGGTGCTGCGGTCCTATCACATGCAGGATCCGCGGGTGTTCTACAACCGCGAGGACATGTGGGCCATCCCCAACGAGATCTCTGAGGGACAGCCGCAGCGGATGGATCCCTACTACGTGCTGCTGCAGTTGCCGGACGACGAGGATCTCGCCTTCCAGCTTTTGCTTCCGTTCACTCCCGCGCGACGGGACAACATGATCGCGCTCCTGGCTGCCAAGAGCGATCCCGGCGAGTACGGCCGGCGCGTCCTCTACGAGCTCCCCAAGGACCGTCTGATCTTCGGACCGATGCAGATCGAGGCGCGGATCGACCAGGACCCCGTGATCAGCCAGCAGATCACCCTGTGGAGCCAGGAAGGCTCGAGCGTCATCCGCGGCAGTTTGCTCGTGATCCCGATCGGCCGCTCGGTGCTCTATGTCGAGCCCCTCTACCTCCAGGCCCGGCAGAGCCAGCTTCCGGAGCTGAGGCGGGTCATCGCCAGCTACGGGCGGCGTATCGTCATGGAACCGACGCTGGAAGGCGCGATGCTGGCGCTCATCGAAGGCGCGGAAGGCGGCGAGGTGGCCGAAACGCCGGCCGCGGGCATCGACGCCGAGGCGCCCGTGGTCGCCGAGCCGGGGGCGGCCACCGTGGAGCCGGTCACCGGAAGCACGGCCGCGCAGATCACTCGCGCCAGGGCCGCCTACGATCGCGCAGTCGCGGCCCAGCGCCGCGGGGACTGGGCCGCCTACGGCCAGGCGCTCGAGGAGCTGGGCCGGATCCTCGAGGGGATGACGGCGGCCGAGTAATTCTCCTATCTTCGAATCCTTCCCGAGCGACATTTCCCGAACCTAAGGGCGGCATGAAGATCCACGAGTACCAGGCGCGCGAGATCTTCCGGGCTCACGGTCTGCCGGTCCCCCCGCATCGGGTCGCGGAGACACCGGAAGGGGCGGAAGCGGCCGCGAGCGAGCTGGGCGGCCAGGTCGTGATCAAGGCGCAGGTGCACGCCGGCGGGCGCGGCAAGGCCGGCGGGGTCAAGCTGGCCGGCTCGCCCGCGGCGGCGCGCGAGGCAGCAGGCGCGATCCTGGGGATGGAGATTCGGGGCCTGGCGGTCCGGCAGGTGCTGGTCGCGCCGGCCGTCGACATCGAGAACGAGGCGTACGCAGGGATCGTGATCGACCGCGGGAGCCGGCGGCCGGTCCTGATGGTAAGCGCGGCCGGCGGGATCGACATCGAGGAGGTGGCCCGGAAGACCCCCGAGAAGATTCACCGCGTCGTGATCGATCCCCGCTACGGGCTCCTCCCGCATCAGGCGATGGGTCTCGGGTTCGCCCTCTACGACGACCTCGATCGGGTGCGGGCGGCGGCGGCGATCTTCCGGCAACTCTACGCCTCCTTCGCAGCGGTCGACGCCTCACTGGCGGAGGTCAATCCGCTCGTGACCGCGTCCGACGGCCGGCTGCTCGCCATCGACGCCAAGGTCGTGCTCGACGACAACGCGCTCTTTCGCCATCCCGAGCTCGAGTCGCTCCGGGACCGGACGTCGGAGGATCCCGCCGAGATCGAGGCGCGCGAGAAGGGGTTGTCGTACGTCAAGCTGGACGGCTCGATCGGCTGCATCGTCAACGGCGCCGGCCTCGCGATGGCGACCATGGACCTCATCAAATACTATGGCGCCGAGCCCGCCAACTTCCTCGACATCGGCGGCTCCTCGAACCCCGAGAAGGTCGTGGCGGCGATGCGGATCGTCACCGGCGACCCCAACGTCAAGGCTATCCTGTTCAACATCTTCGGCGGGATCACTCGGTGCGACGACGTGGCCAATGGCATCGTCGCGGCACTCGACCGGCTCGAGGTCGGAATTCCGATCGTGATCCGCCTGACGGGCACGAACGAAGAGGAGGCGCTCCAGATCCTGCGGGCCGTGGACCTCCCCGCCACTCGTTCGATGGACGAGGTCGTCCGCAGGGCGATCGAGCTCGCCGGCGGGCGGGACGCCCGCCGAAGCGTCCACGAAAAGGGTCGCGTTCGGCCGCAGGGGAGCCCGGCGTGAGCATCCTGATCGACGCGTCGACCCGCGTCGTCGTCCAGGGTATCACCGGTCGCGACGGGTCCTTCCACGCCCGTCAGATGATCGAGTACAGCACGCAGGTGACGGCCGGCGTCGTACCCGGGAAGGGCGGCCAGACGTTCGACGGCCAGGTGCCGATCTTCGACACGGTCGCGGAAGCGGTGAAGGAAACCGGAGCGGACACCTCGGTTCTCTACGTCCCCCCGGCGTTCGCGGCGGATGCGATCTACGAGGCCGCCGACGCCGGCGTTCGGCTGATCGTCGCAATCACCGAGGGAATCCCGGTCCTCGACATGACCCGCGCGGTCCCGTTCGTCGGCGAGCGGGGCGCGCGGCTCGTGGGTCCCAACTGCCCGGGCCTGATCAGTCCCGGCCGCTCCAAGGTCGGGATCCTGCCGGGCCCGATCTGCCGCCCCGGGCCGGTCGGAGTGGTCTCCCGAAGCGGCACGCTGACGTACGAGGTCATCCACCACCTGACGGCGAGCGGGATCGGCCAGTCGACGTGCGTGGGGATCGGCGGCGACCCGATCATCGGGACCAGCTTCATAGACTGCCTCGAGCTTTTCGAGACCGACCCCGAGACCGAGGCGGTCGTCATGATCGGCGAGATCGGAGGCGCCGACGAGCAGGAGGCGGCCGCTTTCATCGAGCGCGAGATGGAGACCCCGGTCGTTGGGTTCGTGGCCGGCCAGACCGCGCCACCCGGCCGCCGAATGGGACACGCGGGCGCGATCATCTCGGGAAGCGAGGGCACGGCGGTGGAGAAAATGGAGGCCTTCCGCGAACACGGTGTCGCGGTCGCCGACCGGCCGGCGGACATCGTGGAGCTCGTCCGCGAGGCGCTTGGCTGAAGCGACGACCACGCAGCCGGTGCTGACGGCCGCGCAGGTCGCGCCTCCGCTCGAGGCGACCTCGTATGCCGAAACGCTCGACGAGCTAGCCGCCTTCGCCGTGCGCCAGCCCGGCGTCGGGGACGGTGAGCGATTCCTGAGACAGATCAGCGCGCTCGGCGCGGAGGATACGATCGCGGTGGGTGGGGGAGCATTCCTTCCGCACCTGCGCTCGGATGCGATCGATCGCGTAGTCGTTGCCCTGGGGATCACCGCTCGGCCGCTGCGCGTTCCTACCGAGACGGGGGAGGAGGCGCGGGGACGCCTGTTCGTCCTGATCGCCGCGCCGCCGGGCGCATCCGGGGAGTACCTCGAGGCGGTGGCCACGCTGGCCGCGCTCCTCAGGCGGGAGGGGGTGATCGATGAGATTCTAGCCGCGGAGGACGGGAAGGCGGTCGCTGCCCTCGAGCCGATCCGCGAGGCGCCTCGCGTCCAGAAGCTTTCGGTGGTCGACGTGATGGAGCCCGCCGCCCACCGCGTATACCCCGACATGTCGCTCGATGAGGCCGCCCGCCTGATGGTGCGGGGCCGGCATCGGGGGCTGCCGGTCGTCAATCGGAACGACGAGATCGTGGGGATGATCTCGGAGAAGGATCTGATCCGGGATTTCCTGCCCGCCTACCTGAGGCTGTTCGACAGCGCGACATCGCGCGAGGGGGGAGATCGATTGGTGAAGGACGTCATGTCGAAGGCCGTCCTCTGCCTGCCGACCGAGGCCTCGATCAGCGAGGCCGCCTCGATCATCGTGAACAAGAACGTCGATCCTCTGCCGCTGACGCGCGAGGGCCGCTGGGTGGGGTTGATAAGCAGGCGGTCTTTGATCCGCAAGCTGCTGCAATTCTAGGCGGCCGCTGAGGGTGGCGGTCGAGCGGACGCTGGCGATCATCAAGCCCGACGCGGTCTCGCGCAATCTGATCGGTCGGATCATCGCGCATCTCGAGACGGCCGGATTCGTCGCCCGGCGGATGCGGATGACCCGGCTCTCGGTCGAGGAGGCGCGCGCCTTCTACGCCGTCCACGCCGAGCAGCCGTTCTACGACAGCCTGGTCCGATTGATGACCAGCGGACCGTGCGTGCCGATCGTCCTGGAACGGCAGGACGCGGTGACAGGCCTGCGAGAGGTGATCGGCGCCACCGATCCGGCGTGGGCGGAGGAGGGCACGATTCGCCGGCTGTACGCCGAATCGGTGGAAAGGAACGCCATTCACGCCTCCGACTCTCCCGCGAATGCCGAGCGCGAGATAGGGTTTTTCTTCGGCTCCGATTAGGGTCCAGCGGCGCTTCGTTGAAGCCACTGCCCGGGCGAGCTATCTTATCGTGATGCAATTGAATCTGGACCGTCTGGTCGGCGGGCGGTTGTGGGAGAGGTTCCAGATCGGCGCCGATGATCCTGTCCTGGCGGCTTACGAGCCCGAGGTCCGGGAGCCGCTCTCGCTCGCGGTCGAGCTGGTTCACCCGTCCCACGGGACCTACGTCATGACCGCGCAGCTCCGGGGAACGGTCTTCGCGCCCTGCCGGCTATGCCTCCAACCGGTGGCTATAGAGATGGACGATCGCTTTCGAGTCGTCTACCAGGAGTCGGGTGCCCGGCCCGATCGGATCGGCGGGCGGAGGAAGCTGGAAGGGACGGACGATCCGGAGCTCGTGCTATTCCCGGCGGGCGCGACCCGCATAGAGATCGGTCGGGAAATCCGCGACCGGCTGTTCCTGGAGACGGACGGGTATCCGCAGTGCGACGAGGAGTGCCGGGGCCTGTGTCCGATCTGCGGACGCGACCTGAACGAGGGCGACTGTGGCTGCGAGGTGCCCGCCACCGATTCGCGCTGGAACGGTTTGCGCGAGCTCGGAACCGGCGCCACACTTCACGGAAATCCAACCAGCAGGAGATATCATGGCGGTACCGAAGAGAAAAATCAGCAAGACACGGCAGCGCAAGCGACGTACGCACAAGAAGGCGGCCGCGCTGACAGTCGTGAAGTGCGATAGGTGCCTCCAGCCCAAGCTGCCGCATCGGGTCTGCCCACACTGTGGACATTATGCCGGCCGGCATGTCATCGAGGTCGAGGAGTTCTAACCGCCGGCGCCCATTCTCCCCGGAACGACGGGTGAACCAGCGCATCGAGAGCGCAGTTCGCTCGCTCGCCGCCGGTGCCTCGTCGGACGACCCGCTTTCGCTCGCCGCCACTAGCAAGGGGGGATGATGAGAGCGCAGGCAGAGAGGCTACCGCTGCTCAAGCCGCACGGCCGCGGTTTCGTCCGCTCGACCGGTATGGCGGTTCCCGAGCGGGTAGTTACGAACGATGATCTCGCCAGGATCGTCGACACCTCGGACGAATGGATCCGCACCCGCTCCGGGATCCGCGAGCGGCGGATGTGCGCCGAAGGACAGAACACCGCCGACCTGGCCGCCGAGGCAGGCTTGAAGGCGCTGGAGGAGGCGGGCGTCGATCCGCTCGAGGTCGAGGTCATCATCCTGTCCACCGCCACTCCGGATCACCTGCTGCCGGCTACCGCCTGCGAGACCCAGGCCCGAATGGGAGCGGACCGCGCGGCCGGGTTTGACATCAGCGCCGCCTGCGCGGGGTGGATCTACGGTCTCACGATCGCAGACGGCCTGCTCACGACCGGCGTCTACCAGAATGTCCTCGTGATCGGCGCCGAGAAGATGTCGGCGATCCTCGATTACACCGATCGCACCACCTGCGTGCTGTTCGGAGACGGCGCGGGTGCTGCCCTCCTCGGTCCCGGCGACGACCCGGCGGACGGAGGGTCGGGACTGCTCGCGACCCATATGCAAACGGACGGCCGCCAGGCGGAGATCCTCTGGCGTCCCGCCGGTGGCGCCGCGATGCCGTCGACCCTCGAGACGCAGGCCGAAAGGCTGGAGTATGTCAAGCAGGAGGGCCGCGAAGTGTTCAAGAGCGCGGTGCTGGCGATGGAGGAGTCGAGCCGCATCGTCCTTCACCGCGCCGGCCTCACGATCGACGAGGTCGATTGGGTGATCCCCCATCAGGCCAACATCCGGATCATCGACGCGGTCGCGAAGCGATTGAACGTGCCGATGAGCCGAGTTTTCGTGAACATCGACCGGTACGGCAACACGAGCTCGGCCTCGATCCCGATCGCCCTCGATGAGGCGCGCAAGCAGGGGCGAACCGGGGTCGGAGACACGATCCTGATGACGGCATTCGGTGGCGGGCTTGCGTGGGGCGCCGCCCTCCTGCGCCTCTGATCGCGTTTCAGTTTCCAGGCCAGGGGAGCCAGGCTGTCGGGATGGGACGCGACCTGGCGGCGGTGTATCCGGTCGCTCGCGAGGTGTTCGCTGTAGCCGACGACGTGTTGGGGTTCGCGATCTCGAAGGTCTGCTGGGAGGGGCCTGAAGAGACATTGACGGCGACCGAGAACGCGCAACCCGCGATCCTCACCCACTCGACTGCGGTGGTGCGCGTCCTGCGCGGACAGGGGATGGAGCCGGCTGCGGCGGCGGGTCACAGCCTCGGCGAGTTTTCGGCCCACGTGGCCGCCGGAAGCCTAGAATTCGCCGACGGAGTTCGGCTGGTTCGGGCGCGCGGCGAGGCGATGGCGCAAGCGGGCCGGGCCCGGCCGGGATCGATGGCCGCGATCATCGGCCTGAGGGACGCGGAAGTGGAGGCCCTCTGTGGCGCCGTCCTGGAGGAGCTTTCTGGCGAGGGCGGAATCCTGACGGCCGCCAATTTCAACTCGCCCGGTCAGATCGTGATCTCCGGCTCGCGGCCGGCCATTCGGCGGGCGCTGGAGCAGGCGCGATCGCACGGTGCGCGGCGCGCGGTCGAGCTTCCGGTATCGGGCGCTTTCCATTCGGCGTTGATGGAGCCCGCTGCGGAGGCCCTGGCCGATGCGCTCGAGACGGTCGAGGTCCGCACGGCCCGGATCCCGGTCGTGGCGAACGTCGACGGGCTGCCCGTTCACGAGCCGCGGGAGATCCGCCGCCGGCTCCTCGAGCAGCTCACCGCTCCGGTGCGTTGGGTCACGTGCGTGCGCACGCTCGCGACTCTCGGCGCGCGAACCTTCATCGAGCCCGGCCCGGGCACCGTGCTGACGGTCCTTCTCAAGCGGATCGACCGTGCGCTGGAAGGACGCGCAGTGAACGGCCCTGACGACATTCGCAGCCTTACCGGCCCGTGAGCGCGGTGCTGGATCTGAGCGGCCGCCGAGCCCTCGTCACGGGCGGAAATCGCGGCATCGGTCTCGCGATCGCGCATACGCTGGCCGCCGCCGGGGCGGACGTGGCGATCTTCGCTCGGAGCGCTGATTCGGTCCGCCAGGCAGCGGCGGCGATCGCGACCGGCGGGACACGGGGGGTGGGCCTCGTCGGAAACGTCGCCGACTCGGCCGACGTCGAGCGAGCGTGGCGCGAATGCGAGGAGGCCTTCGGGGGACTCGACATTCTGGTGAATAACGCCGGGGTCACCCGTGACAACCTGCTCCTGAGGATGAAGCTCGACGAATGGCGCGCGGTCGTCGAGACGAACCTGACCGGCGCCTTTCACTGGTGCCGGCTCGCGGTCCGGTCGATGGTCCGCCAGCGCAGCGGCCGGATCATCAACATCGCGTCGGTCGTAGGGCTGACCGGCAACCCGGGTCAGGCGAACTACGCGGCTTCCAAGGCGGGACTGATCGGCTTTTCGAAGTCGCTCGCCGCCGAGGTTGCCTCGCGCAACATCACCGTGAATGTCATCGCGCCGGGCTTCATCGAGACCGATATGACCGAGGCCCTCGCCGAGGAGGCCCGCGCTGAATACCGGTCGCGCATCCCCGCCGGCCGGCTGGGGACTCCTCAGGAAATCGCTGACCTGGCGCTGTTCCTCGCGTCGCCGCTCAGCGACTATATTACCGGACAGGTCATCTGTGTCGACGGCGGCCTCACGCGCTGAGCCCCGCTGCTGTCGTTTCGTACCTTGCTCTGGCACACTCCGTGGATTGGGAGGGATCGATGTCCGTTGAGACACGCGTGAAAGAGATCATTGTCGAGAATCTCGGGGTGGACGGTGAGAAGGTGACCCCCGACGCGTCCTTCGTCGAGGACCTCGGCGCCGATTCGCTCGATACGGTCGAGCTGGTGATGGCGTTCGAAGAGGAATTCGACATCGAGATCCCGGACGAGGACGCAGAGAAGCTCACTACCGTCGGCGAGGCGGTGTCCTATCTGAAGAACAAGACCGAGGCGTAGCAGCCCGATGGGGCGCCGCGTCGTTGTGACCGGCATGGGGTTGCTCACCGCGCTGGGAAACGACCTGGCCACGTCGTGGGAAAGCCTCCTGCAGGGCAAGAACGGTGTGCGGCGCATCAGCCGGTTCGATCCCGCCGGCTTCGCGACCCAGATTGCGGCTGAAGTCAACGGCTTCGATCCCGAGCGTTACATCGACCGCAAGGAAACGCGGCGGCAGGACCTTTTCACCCAGTTCGCGGTCGCGTGTTCGATCATGGCGGTCGAGGATAGCGACCTCGATATGGGAGCTCTGGACCCTACGCGGATAGGCGTCATCATCGGCTCCGGCATCGGCGGCATCGCCACCCACGAGATTCAGAACCAGCGCTATCTCCAGGGCGGCCCGTCCAGGATCAGCCCTTTTTACATCCCGATGATGATCCCCGACATCGCCAGCGGGATCGTCTCCATGCGGTTCGGCGCGAAGGGTCCCAACTACTGCACCGTCTCCGCCTGTGCATCGAGTGCGCACGCGATCGGCGACGCTTTCCGGTTGATCAAGCACGGCGACGCCGAGATCATGATCGCCGGTGGGACCGAAGCGGCCGTGACCGCGATGTCGATCGGCGGCTTCGCCGCGATGAAGGCGATGTCTACGCGCAACGACGAGCCCGAGAAGGCGTCCCGGCCGTTCGATGCGGAGCGGGACGGTTTCGTCCTGGGGGAGGGCGCCGGGATGGCGGTCCTGGAGGAATTGGAGCATGCGCGTGCGCGGAGGGCGCGTATCTACGCCGAGGTGGTCGGGATCGGTATGACCGCGGATGCGTACCACATCACCGCCCCGGCGCCGGGCGGGGAAGGGGCAGCGCGGGCGATGCAGCGGGCTCTGGACGAGGCCGGTCTGGAGCCGGACGACGTGGATTACATCAACGCCCACGGGACCTCGACCCCCTTGAACGACGCTTACGAGACCCAGGCGATCAAGACGGTCTTCGGCGACCACGCATACCGGTTGATGGTGGGTTCGACCAAATCGATGACCGGGCACCTGCTGGGCGGCGCCGGTGGACTGGAGTTCGTCGTGACGGCCATGGTGCTGGCAGAAGGGAAGGTTCCGCCGACGATCAACTACGAGGTGCCCGACCCCGATTGTGACCTGGACTACGTCCCCAACCGCATGCGCGAGGCGAAGGTGCGCGCGGCGCTGACGAACTCGCTCGGGTTCGGCGGTCACAACGCCACGCTGGCGCTGCGGCGGCTCGAGGAGTAAAGGTGGTACGGGTTCAGTGGCTGCGCCGATTGCTGAGGGAACGCTCGCTTCGCCGTGGCGAACCACGCGGGGCGCGCGAAGGGGCGCGCCATCCGGCGGCCTCCAGACGGCGCGCGGAACGGTTCGAATCGCTGAGAAGGGTGCTGCTGCACCGCTTCCAGGATCCCGACATCCTCGTTCGAGCCACCACGCACCCCTCCTTCCTGCTGCAGTCCGACAGTCGGGGCGAGTCCTACGAGCGGCTCGAATTCCTCGGCGACTCGGTCCTCAACCTCGTGGTCAGCGAGTGGCTTTTCGAGCAACATCCCGAGGCCCAGGAAGGGATCCTGTCGCAGCAGCGGGCGCACATCATCTCGCGACGCTTCCTGGCCCGGGCTTCCGAGGCCCTCGGTTTGCCGGATTGCATTCAGACCGGGGACGACCAGAACCTGCTGTCCGGCGGCGGCCGGCAGAAGATCGCGGCTGACTCGCTCGAGGCGATCATTGGCGCGCTGTACGAGGACGGCGGTTTCGAGATCGCCCGGCAGTTCATCCACGACCATATCCTTTCGCGCGACATCGGGCACGAGGAAGGGTTCCACACCGCCAAGAACCGGTTGCAGGAAATGATCCACGAGCTCGGCCGCGGTCAGCTCACCTATCGCACGAATCGCGCGAGTTCGGCGCCCGAAAGCGATCGCGCCGACATCAATTTCCGATGCCAGGTGTGGCTCGAGGGGGAGCCGCTGGGCGCGGGCTGGGGGCGAACGAAGAAGGAAGCCGAGAAGGAAGCGGCGCTGGACGCGCTGGATCGGCTCGCGCGGGTGGAGGCCAGCGTGCCGACCAAGAGCCCCTCCCGGCGGTAACTCCCCGTGATCAGAGAGCCCAAGACCGAGGTCATGCCCCGCTTGCTGGCGGGCGCCTACGACGAAGCGTTCAGCGAGCTGGCGTTCATCGCGGGCGGCAAGGTCTATCGACTGGCCCGCGAGCGCTTCGGTTCGATCACCGACGTGCTGGTCAAGGAGACTCCGTTCGGCTGTTCGATGCCGGTCCTCTTCATGGAGCGGGGCGGGCGCCGGTTCTACGTCCTTCCCCGGCACGGAGAGCGCGAGTACCGTGTCAGCGCCCCGTTCGTGAACTACCGGGCCAATGTGTGGGCGCTCAAAGAGCTGGGCGTCCGGCGGATCGTGGCGTGGAGCGGTCCGGGGACGCTCTCCAAGGAGTATCGGATCGGACAGTTCGTCCTGCCGGACGACCTGCTGGACCTCACCCGGCAGCGACCGGCCACTTTCTTCGAGAACAAGGGGATCGGCCTGTTGCGCCAGCGGCCGGTGTTCTGCCCCACACTGGAGGACGCGCTGGCGCAGGTGCTCGACGGCATGGCGCTGGATTCCGCTCGCGGCGCGGTGTACGCGGTCTGCGAGGGGCCGCGGCTGGAGACTCCGGCCGAGGTGCGGATGCTCCAGCGGCTGGGCGCCGACCTGGTCGGGATGACCCTGTCGCCGGAGGCGTTTCTCGCCCGCGAGCTCGAGATCTGCTACCACCCGATCACGTACGTCACCGACTATGCCGAAGGCGTCGCAGCGATGGCGGCCGAGGAGCGACTCCGGCGGGTCGACGAGGCGCTGGAGCTCCTGCCTGAGATGAGCTGGAACCTTCTCGAGCTGCTCGCGACCGTGCCTTACGCCTGCCCGTGCCAGGACGCGATGCTGCGCTACAAGCAGCGCGGGCAGATCGACGACGACTTCCACACCTGGATCGGATGACTCTGCCCTCGGTGCTGATCGTGGCCGGCTCGGAGTCCGATCGACCAATCGTCGAGAAGGCGACGCGCGTGCTCGACGCGGCGGGCGTGGCCTACCGGTTCGAAATCGCGTCCGCCCACCGCGATCCCGACCGGGTCGCGGATCTGGCGCGGGGGGCGGAGAAGGAGGGTTATCGGGTCGTGATCGCGGCCGCGGGTCTGGCCGCCGCCCTGCCGGGCATCGTCGCGGCTCACACCTCGTTGCCGGTGATCGGGCTCCCGGTTGGCGCCGGGCCGCTGCGCGGCGTGGACGCGCTGTTCGCGATCGCGATGCTTCCGCCCGGCGTGCCCGTCGCCACCGTCGGGATCGACAACGGCGCCAACGCCGGCCATCTGGCGCTCCGCATCCTGGGCCACCTCCCTGGCCGGCAAGGGCGATGACGGCCGGCGAGATCGCCGCCGATCCGCACGACCGATTCGAGCACCCGCTGGTCGCCCGCTACGCCAGCGACGAGATGGTTCGCCTGTTCGCGGCTCGTACCCGGGTGGAAACGTGGCGGCGCCTGTGGGTCGCATTGGCCGAAGCCCAGGCCGAGCTCGGCATCGGCGGCGTGACCGCGGAGCAGGCGGCGGCGCTCAAGGAGGCCGCCGGTCGGATCGATTTCGCGCGCGCCGAGGCGCTGGAGCAGGAGCTCCGGCACGACGTCATGGCGCACCTCCATGCCTTCGCCGAGGCGGCCCCCGTCGCGCGGCCGATCCTCCACCTGGGCGCCACGAGCGCTTCCATCGTCGACAATGCCGACCTCATCCTCCAGCGCGAAGCGCTGCGGGCGATCGAGCGGAAAGCGCTGTGCGTCGTCCAGGCGCTGGCCGACTTCGCCGCCGAGCACGCCGACCGACCGACGCTCGCGTGGACGCACTTCCAGCCGGCGCAGCCGACGACGGTCGGAAAGCGGGCCTGCCTGTGGATCGCCGACCTGCTGCTCGATCTGGATGAGATCGGTTACCGGCTCGAAACCTTCCGGCTGCGGGGCCTGAAAGGCACGACGGGCACCCAGGCTTCGTTCCTGGCGCTGACCGGCGGCGACCCGGAGCGGACGGACGAGCTGGAGCGGCGCTTCCTTTCCAAGCTCGGTGCGCACCGATCGTTCCCCGTGACGGGCCAGACCTACTCGCGTAAGGTCGATGCGGCCTGGGCCGCCACGCTGGCCGGGGTCGCCCAGTCGGCGGGGAAGTTCAGCCAGGACCTCCGGCTCCTCCAGCACCTGGGCGAGCTGCGGGAGCCCTTCGGAGCCCGCCAGGTCGGGTCGTCGGCGATGGCGTACAAGCGCAATCCGATGCGCGCCGAGCGCATGAGCGGACTGTCGCGGCTGGTGATCCAGACGGCGGGGAACCTCATGTACACGGCGGCGACCCAGTGGCTCGAGCGCTCGCTCGACGACTCGGCGGTCAAGCGGATCGCGATGCCGGAGCTGTTCCTCGGCGTCGATGCGCTCCTGGTGCTCTACCACGGCATCGCCACCGGGCTCGAGGTCGAGACGGGGACGATCGATCGCCGCCTCCGCGCCGAGCTCCCCGCCCTGGCGAGCGAGGACCTCCTCATGGCGGCGGTCGAGTCGGGCGGGGACCGCCAGGCGCTCCATGAGCGGATCCGCGTCCGGGCTCGCGAGGCGGCGGCGCGGGTGGCGACCGGAGAAGGCAACGACCTGCTGGACCGTCTGGCGGGGGAGGAGGGGTTCGCCGGTATTCCGTCGGCTCTCTGGGAGCGGGCGCGGGATCCAGCCGCCTACGTCGGCCGGGCCCCCGAGCAGACGCGGCGGTTCCTGGCGGATCATGTGCATCCCCGCCTGGCGATGCGCAAGGGATCTCTCGAGATGACGGGCGACGTCCGGGTGTAGGATGACGCTCCCGGGGGGCGCTTTCGAGCTCAGGCTCGCCGACGCCGCCGGAATCGCGGCTGCGGTCGATGCGCTTTCCGCCGGGCGCCTCGTTCTCCACCCGACCGAGACAGTCGCCAGCCTCTCCGGGGACCCTCACAACGCGGCCGCGGTCGAGGCCGCACGGCGTCTGAAAGGGTACTCGGAAGTGCGGCCCTTCGTATGCCTGGTTTTCGACCTGCCTGTCGCCCGCGCGCTGGCCGCCGATTGGCCCGCGGCGGCCGCGGCTCTCGCCGATGCGTTCTGGCCCGGTCCCCTGACCCTCTTACTCCGGGCCGGGACGGCCGCCCCGGCACCGGTCACGGAAGGGGGGCGCCTGGCACTTCGACCCGCCGCGGACCCCGTCTCCCGTTCGCTCCTGGCCAAGTGGGGCGGGCCGCTCTTCTCGACGAGCGCCAATCGCCGCGGGCAGCCGCCACCGACACAGGTTGCTCGAGCGGCCCGGGTGCTGGCGGGTGCCGCCGGCTTCGAAGCGGTCGCGCTCGCCTTGACCGCCGGCGCGTCGGGCGCGGGCGGCGAGCCGGCAGGAAGGGTCGATCGAACCGCGCTTCCATCCACCATCGTGGACGTGACGACCCCCGTTCCCCGCGTGGTTCGACGCGGGGCGATCCCGATCCGGCGACTGCGCGAGGTGTGGGCCGAGGTAGAGGAGTAGCGGCCCCGGCTCGCGGTTGGGTGGTGCGCGGTTGCGGGCGTCGGGACGGTCGGCGAGCTTAACGTCCGTGACCGAGTCGCGTCCCTATCGCGTCCTGCTGGTCTGCACGGGCAATACCTGCCGCACCGCGATGGCCGAGCCGCTCCTGCGAGATCTCCTCGCCGCCGCCGGGATCGAAGCCGACGTGCGCTCGGCCGGCACCCACGCCCTGGCGGGTGCACCCGCCCACCCGGACGCCCGGGCCGCCGCGGGCCGGGTGGGCCTGGACCTTGCAGGCCATCGGGCGCAGCCGTTGACAGCCGAGCTCGTGCGCTGGGCGGATGTGGTCCTCGGGATGAGTCGCGGCCACGTCGAGCGCGCCCGGTTGCTGGACGACGCGGCCGAGATTCGGCTGATCACGGAGTTCGACCCCGCCGGCCCGCATGAGCGCGGGGTCCTCGACCCCATCGGATACGAACCCGAGGTGTACGAGGCGGTGCTGGACGACATTCGCTCATGCCTGGAGAGGTTCGTCGAGGCCAGGGCCAGCGATTCCCGGGAGGGTTGACGGGCCACTCGCGGCTCGTTACGTTGCAAGCCCTCGAATTCAAGAGACCCCCCGTCACAGACCGTAACCTTGGAGGACGCAGAGGGATGATGCGAGTTCGAACCCTGTTGCTGGGCGGCCTGCTCGCCGGCGGGCTCCTCGCCCTGCCCGACGCCGCGATCGCCACCGACACGACTGCCGCCGAAACCACCGACGAAGCCGATTCGCTCTACGTCGTGGCCGGCGAGCTGTACGCGCAGAAGAAGTACTCCGACGCCATACCCCTCTTTCGCCGAGTCGTGGAGCTGGACCCGCGACGCGGCAACGCCTTCGCCCTGCTCGGCGGGGCGCTATTCCAGCTCGGGGACTATCCCCAGGCGATCGGCGCTTTCGAGCGGGCTCTGGAGCTGGATGAAGGGATCAAGCTCGCCTACCTCGGACTGGTCGCATCGAATTACCTGACACAGAGGATCGAAGACGCCCAGGAGTGGCTGGCGAGGATGGTCCCCATCCTTACGGGGGAAGAGAAAGCCCGCTACCTGGCGATGATCTCCGCGCAGTTCCCCGATCTCGACGTTCCCGGGATCTGAAGCGGCGGCGGTCCGGGCCGCCCCCGGCGGCCCGGGAGTTGCTCTGACCCGATAGCGAGCCGGCGGGAACGACGTCCCGCCGCCGACCGGCCCTGACCCCCTCATTTCAGCTCAACCGTGACTCTCGCTCGATGGGGCGCCCTCGTGGACGCGCTCCTGCCGCCCCTCTGCCTCCATTGCGGAGATTCGTTGGCGGGGGCGCGACCCGCCCTCTGCCCGGGATGCCGATCGGCCCTGGCGCCGCTTCCACCCGGCTGCCTCCGTTGTGCGCTGCCGCGACCCGGTGTGCCGGCGGGATGCGCGCGCTGCCGGGGATGGCCGGCCGGGCTGACCGCGCTGGCCGCGACCGCTTATGACGGCGCGGCCGAGTCGGTCGTCCACGCTTTGAAGTACGCCGGCTGGCGGCACCTGGCCGGCGTGTGCGCCGAACGCCTCGCGTCCGCGCTGGCGGGGCGCGATTCGCGGCCCGAACTCCTCGTCCCGGTGCCGCTCCACCGGACACGCCTTCGTGAGCGCGGGTTCAACCAGGCGGCCGTGATCGCCGAGGCCCTCGCCGAACGGCTGGAGCGGCCGGTTTACGGGGCCCTCGTCCGGACCCGGGCGACCGCGTCCCAGGTAGGGCTTTCGCGGGCCGGGCGGGCAGCCAACATGGAGGGGGCGTTCGCGGTCACGGGCGGTCTCGCGCCGCGCGCGCGGATCGGGCTCGTCGACGACGTAGCCACCAGCGGCGCCACCCTCGCGGCCGCGGCCATCCCGCTGATCGAGGCCGGAGCGGCGACCGTCGTCGGCCTCACGTTCGCCCTCGCCGCCGGCGAGCCCCGCGGATAGCTTACGCCGCCGATTACCCGCAGGCTCCGACCGTTCTCCGTTCCTCCGCCGTCCAGGAGGTCTCGATGCGAATCGCCATCAACGGTTTCGGCCGCATCGGCCGGATCGCCTACCGCTCGCTTCGCAAGCACGACCGCGACATCGATCTCGTCGCCGTCAACGATCTGACCGATGCCGAGACCCTCGGCTACCTCCTCGAACGGGACTCGGTCCATGGCCGGCTTGAAGCGGAGGTCCGTGTGCGGGACGGGAAGCTCCACGTCGGCGACGACGAGATCGAGGTGCTGTCCGAAAAGGACCCTGGTCGCCTGCCATGGGGTGAGCTCGGGGTCGACGTCGTGATCGAGTCTACCGGTCGGTTCCGCGGACGCGATCAAGCGGCCCGGCACCTGGCCGCGGGAGCGCGCAAGGTGATCATCTCGGCGCCGGGAAAGGACTCGCCGGATATCACCGTCGTGATGGGCGTCAATGAGGGACAGATCTCGGCCGACCACGACGTGATCTCGAACGCTTCATGTACGACCAACTGCCTCACTCCCGTCGCCAAGGTCATCCTCGATACGGCCGGTTGGGTGCACGGTCTGATGACCACAACGCACGCCTACACGGCGAGCCAGCACCTCCTCGATACGCCCGACAAGGACCTGCGTCGCGCGCGCGCCGGCGCCCTCTCTCTGATCCCCACCACGACCGGTGCGGCGCGAGCCGCTGCGCTGGTTCTGCCGGAGCTCAAGGGCCTGATCGACGGCATGGCGATCCGGGTGCCGACGCCCAACGTGTCGCTGGTCGACCTGACGGTCGAGGTCGAGCGCGGAACAAGCGCCGAGGCGCTGAACGACGCATTCCGACAGGCCGCCGAGGGGCCGTTGAAGACGATTCTGGCCGTGAGCGACGAGCCGCTCGTGTCGGTCGATTACGTCTCCACCACGGAATCGGGAACGGTCGACGCCCTGTCCACAGCCGTGATCGACGGAACGCTGGTCAAGGTGCTGGCGTGGTACGACAACGAGATGGGATATGCGACGCGGTTGGTCGATCTGGCGGACTACCTCCGCAAATTCCTGTAGGGCCGCCGAAAATGCTCGATCTCCGCGCTCCACTCCCACCCACTGTCGTGGGTAACCGACCCCGGAGCGCCTGATGCCGGAGCCGGGGCCCTGTACCTCGTCCTCGGGCCTGGAGCGGCGGGGGCTTGGGAGCCTGACCGAACAGGAGACGAGCGGCCGGCGCGCGCTCGTGCGGGTCGACTTCAACGTCCCGCTGGAAGGCGAGGGTGACGCGCGGCGGGTGACGAGCGACGCGCGGATCCGGGCCGCCCTGCCGACGATCGGGGAGCTACAGGCGCGGGGCGTGACGATCATCCTGGCGAGTCATCTCGGGCGTCCCGGAGGGCACCCCGACCCCGAGCTTTCGCTGAAGCCGGTTGCGGCCCGTCTCGAGGTGCTGCTCGATCGGCGCATCGCCTTTCTCACCGAGCCGTTCGACGATCGGAAGGTCGACCTCGTCCGGAACGTGAAAGAGGGCCAGATCTTCCTGCTCGAGAACCTCCGGTACGAGGCGGGGGAGAGCGCCAACGATCCCGAATTCGCCCGCCGGCTCGCCGCCTACGGCGATCTCTTCGTCCAGGACGCCTTCGGCACATGCCACCGGAGGCATGCCTCGACGGTGGGTGTGACCGAGCATCTCCATCCGTGCGTTGCGGGAGCGCTCGTCGAGACCGAGCTGGCCGCCTTCGCGCGGCTGCTCGACCCCGATCCGCCGTTCATCGCCGTTCTCGGAGGCGCCAAGGTTGCGGGCAAGCTGGAGACGGTGCGCGGCCTGGTCGCACGATGCGAGCGGGTCTGTCTCGGCGGCGGAATGGCGAACACCTTTCTGCTCGCTCAGGGCAGAGAGCCGGGAGACTCCCTCGTCGAGGAGGACCGGGTCGACGAGGCGAGTGCGCTCCTCGAGGAGCATCCGGAGACCCTGATCCTCCCGCTGGACGCGGTCGTGGCGCGAGCGATAGAAACCGGCGCGGAGCGGCGCGTCGTCTCCATCGATCGCGTCGAACCGGGATGGAAGATCCTCGATATCGGGCCCGAGACGGTACGCGCATTCGAGGTCGAGCTGAGGCGCGGTCGCAGCGTGTTCTGGAACGGTCCGCTCGGCATGTTCGAGACGCCGCCCTTCGACGCCGGGACGCGGGCGATCGCCCAGGCGCTGGCCGACGCGACCGCCAACGGCGCCTATGCCGTCGCCGCCGGCGGCGATTCGATCGCCGCGCTGGAAGCCGCCGGGCTGGCCGATCAAGTCAGCCATGTGTCGACCGGCGGGGGCGCCGCGCTCGATCTCGTGAGCGGCAAGACGCTGCCCGGCGTCGATGCTCTGGATTCCGCGACGATATGCGGCCCGATATGACCCCCCTGCGCCGGCGGACGGTCCTCGCCGCCAACTGGAAGATGCACAAGGCACCCAGCGACGTAGGTCCTTACTTCGCCTCCTTTCGCCGCGCCACGGCGCGCCTCGGGAAGCGGCTCGAGATCGTCTTCTTTCCGCCGGCGCCGCTCCTGGCGGCGGTAGTCGAGGCGGTCGGCGGGCGTGCAGCGGTGGGCGGCCAGAACTGTCACTGGGAACAAGAAGGCGCGTTCACCGGCGAGGTCTCGGCGCCGATGATCGCGGCCGCCGGGGCCGACTACGTCCTGGTGGGGCATTCCGAGCGCCGCCGTGAGTTCGGCGAGACAGACGAGCAGTGCGGCAGCAAGCTGCGCGCGGCGCTGGCGGCCGGCCTCGCGCCGGTGCTCTGCGTGGGGGAGTCCCTCGCCGAGCGGCAGAAGGGGCGCCAGCGCGTGGTCGTGATCCGGCAGCTGACCCGCGCGGCGAGTGGGCTGGCGCCCGCGGAGTACGGTCGTCTCCTGATCGCCTACGAGCCGGTATGGGCGATAGGAACCGGGCATACCGCCTCGCCGGCGGACGCCCAGGAAATGCACGCCGCGATCCGTGCGACTCTGAATACCGTCGCCGGATCGGCGGCGGCGGTCGGGATCCCGATCCTGTACGGGGGGAGCGTCAAACCCGGCAACACCGCCGCTCTCCTTGCCGAGGACGACGTGGACGGTGCGCTCGTAGGGGGGGCGAGCCTCGACCCGAATGATTTCGCGGCGATCGTCGCGGCGGCGGAAAGTGCGTCCATCGCTTGACGTACGGCGGGAGCATGGTACATTTACAAGTTGATGTCGACGCTACTTTTCCTCCTGCTCCTCATCGACTGCGTCGCGCTCATGATCGTCATTCTCCTCCAGTCGGGGAAGGGCGGTGGGCTGGCCGCCGGTTTCGGCGGAGCCGGCACCGGCATGGAGATGATGGGCAGCCGCCAGACGGTGACCTTCCTCCACAACGCCACCCGGTGGCTTGGAGGGGCGTTTCTGGTCATCTGCTTCGCGATTTCGATCCTCACGGTGCGCGGCAGCCGTCCGCGGAGCCTGATCGAGAGCGAGGTTCAGGCCGAGGAACAGCAGTTGCCGGCCGAGACCGGTTCGCCGACCGATCTGCAGGAGATCCTGGGAGACGAATCCGACATCCCCGCGGCGAGCGACGGGCCGGGGGCGAGCGAGGGGTCCGGGGCGAGAGACGGATCCGTCGAGACGCCCACCGGGGCGCCCGGCTCGACCACTCCCGGAGCCGGTCCGGAGACCACGCCTCCCGAGCGTTAGGGCGGCTTCGACCGCACGCGAACCTCGAGCCCACGCGAACCTCGAGCCCAAGTGGTGGAAATGGTAGACACGCTGTCTTGAGGGGGCAGTGGCCGAAAGGCCGTGGGAGTTCGAATCTCCCCTTGGGCACCAGATCCCGAAGCACGGGCTGCAGCGCAGCGGCCCGTGCTTTTTTGGTGGAGTTGAGCGGCGAAGCGGGCGGCGCCAGGCGCCGCCCGGCGGCAGATCACTGCAGGAGCTGGATGATCACCAGGATGAGGACGATGACCAGAAGCAGGTGAACGAATCCGCCTACCGGCCGCACGAACGCCCCCAGCAGCCAGAGAACGAGAAGGACGACGATGATCGTCCACAGCATGCGAGTTTCCTCCAGTCCAGAACGTGAAGGAAGAAGCACCGGATGCAACGACGACCCAATGTACCATACCGTCACGCGTTCAATAGTAGGAATCTGACAACGAGTCCCGGGCGTCCGGAGGGCGCTTCTGGTTGACGGTCTGCTTGCGCGGCGCCCATCTTCACCCTAGTTGCGCGGGAGGCTGCATCCGGCGGCCTCCTTCGCGGTCGCGTCGTCTGCAGGGAGGTGGATGAATGATCGGAAGGCTGAAAGCGCTGGCGACCGGTTTCCTGATCGGCATCTTCGTGGCCCCACGCTCGGGGCGTGCTTCGCGGCAGATGCTCATGGAGCGCATCAACGAGTTCTTCGAACTCGGCACCCGCCGCCTGGAGGAGCTCGAGGATGAGCTGCTGCATCGGCGCCGGGGGACAGGCGACGGGTATCCGGAGTCGCCCGATATCGATGCCGATCTGTACGCGGAAGAGCCGTTTCCTGACGAGCCGTTGCCGTGAGCGGTTCTTCGCTCCCGCTCGTTTTTGTGATGGGAGAGCGCGCGGTGTGCCACCTGGTCGATGCCAGCGCCCCGGCCGGCGATCTCCTGGCGCAGCTACCGCTCTATCTGGCGACCGGATCGATGCCGACCGGTGGATGGGTATGGAGCACTCCGCTCGGGCAACGGCCGCTCGATCCCGCCCGACCGATTGGAGAGCAGGTGCCCGCGGAAGCGTGGATCGAGGCCGTGGGTCCGGCGGAAATCGGCTGAGCGCAGGCGCCGGCCGCCCCTTTCAGGTCGCCGTCTACGGTCCGGCGACCGATTACTCCGACCTGATCCCTTCCGCGCCGGAGTTCGAGTGCATTTTCCTGGGCCCGGATGCGGTGCCTCGATCCGCGCGCCCGACTTCCCCTCCGGACCTGGTCTTGCTCGATCTCGACTTCCTCGGCCGGCGCGCGGGCGATCTACTCGTGATCCTGGGGAATCTCTCACCGGCACCCGCAGTCCTCGCAGTCTCGCGGTCGGTCACGGCGGATTCCGACGCCCCACCCCCCGTCGGAGTGCCGGCGGGCACGCGGGTGCTGCCGCGCGAGCCCGAGGAGCTGCGGAAGGCGATCGAGGATCGGTTCGAGGAGTGGGTCCGATTCCAGGATCGGGAGGCGGGAAGCCGCAAGCGACTCGTCATCGAGCTGCCCCCGGATGGGCTGTCGCTCGCGGATTACGAGCGGCAGATCATCCGGTTCACGCTGGAACGTCACGGCTGGAACCGGTCGCGAGCAGCGCGCGAGCTGAGGATCAGCCGGCCGCGACTCCAGCGGAAGATCGAGAAGTACGGGCTCGGTCCAGCGGGTCGCCGGGGGTGAACCGTTTCATTCTAGCACAAGGCGTTACGGCCTCGCGAATTGGATGCAGCGCGGGCCGGGTACGGTCTGCCTATCCACCGAATTAGCAATACCTTACCCCGGTTGGTTCCTGACTGGCACGAGGGTTGCCCCCCGTCATCGCACTACCCCGTGCAGGGAAGTCCCCCGGAAGATTTCGGAGATGAAGAACGACAACGCAGACACCGTGCGGCGGGCGATCGTGCGCGCCCAGGCCGCCGTCAAAGCGGGGAGCTGGGATCACACGCTCGCCGAGTACGCTTCCGCCGTCGTGCTGGCCGGGCGAGAGCCCGCCGACGCAGCCGCGGCGGCCGACGCCTGGCTGGGGTCGGCGGCCACGCGCATGAGCCTGGCCCGCTGGGAGGAGGCGCTGGCCGACGCCACCGAGAGCCGCCGGGTAGCCTTCGCGATGCGAGACGAACGCCGCCTTGCGCTCGCGGAGAACCTGCTGGGGGCGATCGCTTTCGAGAGCGGCGACTGGCACGAAGCCGCTCTGCGCTACGGTGTCGCGCGCGAGCACGCGGGCATGATCGGTGACGAGATGCTGCTCGCGGAAATCGAGAACAACGACGGTGTGCTATGGGCAGCGATCGGCGACCGGCAGCGGGCGGAGGAATCGTTCCGCTGGGCGCTCACCCGATTCGACGAGTTGGAGCGTCTCCCTTGTGGCGCCCACGTGCTGAACAACCTGGGGCAGGTGCTGGCGGCGGACGGCCGCTACGAGGAGGCGGACCTCCTGTACGAACGGGCGCTCACCGAATGCAAACGCAGATCGGATCTCGATCTGGGGACGGCGGTGATGGTGAACCGCGCTCGTCTCGCGCTTCTCCAGAACGACATCATCCGGGCACACGCGCTGGCTGCGACGGCCGAGGCTTTCTGCAAGCGTACCGGAGGGGGCGCATTGAGCGCGGAAGTCGCCTGCGTTCTGGCAGCGGTTGCGGCGCGGTTCGAGGCCCGAGCCGCCACGGTCGAGGAGGATCCCCAAACGGCGATCGCCTGATGCCGGCTCGCCGCCGAGCTTCTTGCCGCCGCCGTACCGGCTCCCTAACGTGGCCCCGTGCAGCGGGGGACGTTCGTCGAGATCGAACACACCGCCGACCTGGGGCTCGAGCTGGAAGGCCCGAGCCCCGATTCGATCCTCGAGGCCGCCCAGCGCGGGCTCACCCAGCTGCTGTTCTCGGAACTCTCCGGCCTCGAAGCCGAGACCGAGCGCGAGATCGCGATCGCCGCGACCGGCTACCCCGACCTGCTGAAGGTTTGGTGTGAGCGGCTGTACCGTCTGCTCGAGGAAGAGGGCTTCGTGGCGCTCACCTCGCGCGTGCGGGTGGCGGTCGCGGCGGGCGAGGGAGGCGACCCGGTCGGCGACGAGAATCGCGCCCCGGTCGTCGGCTGCCGGGCCGTCGTGGAGGGCGCCCTGCCGCCGGCCGAGCGGATCGCTCAAGCCGGCGAGCTCAAGGCGGTCACCTACCATCAGCTCGCCTTCGCGCCCTGCCTCCCTGCAGGACCTGGCCCGCCCCGCTGGCGGGCGAGGGTCATCTTCGACGTCTAGCAGGGTCGCCGATGGCCGACGTCGAGATTCACAAGATCAAGCCATATGTCTGGGAGATTCCCGCCACCGGCGAGATGAGGGTGCCGGGACGGGTGTATGCCTCCGACGACCTCATGACCGGGATCCGCGATGACGAGAGCCTGAAGCAGGTGAGAAACGTCGCCTGCCTTCCAGGGATTGTGGGGTGGTCGCTGGCCATGCCCGACATCCACTGGGGATACGGGTTCCCGATCGGCGGCGTAGCGGCCACCGACGCCGAAGGCGGGGCGATCTCGCCGGGCGGCGTGGGCTACGACATCAACTGCGGCGTGCGCCTGGCGCGGAGCGCTCTGAAGGCGGGAGACCTCGAGGATGCCCGCCGCCGTAAGCTGCTCGACCGTCTCTACGCGGCCGTCCCGAGCGGAGTCGGCGCCTCGGGCGCCATCGGAAAGTTGACCCGCGGCGTTCAACGCGAGATCCTGATCCGCGGCGCGGCGTGGGCGGTCGAGCAGGGGTTTGGTAGCGCGGACGACCTCGCGCGCACCGAGGAGAGCGGATGCCTGGCCGGAGCCGATCCCGACCATGTTTCGGAACGCGCGTTGGAGCGCGGCCTCAAACAGGTGGGGACGCTAGGCTCGGGCAACCACTTCCTCGAGGTCCAGCGGGTGGCGCGGATCTTCGACGCCCGCCTGGCCGCAGCATTCGATCTCTTCGAGGACCAGGTCGTGGTGATGATCCACTCCGGATCGCGCGGCCTGGGCTATCAGGTCTGCGATGACTTCCTGAAACGCATCGTCCCGCGGCTCGGGGGATACGGCTACCACCTGCCGGACGTGCAGCTGGCGGCGGCCCCGATCGACTCCCACGATGGCCGGGCCTACCTGGCCGCGATGCGATGCGCGGCCAACTACGCATGGTGCAACCGGCAGGTCATGCTGCATCACGTGCGGGAGACTTTCCAGCAGGTTCTCGGTCTCGGTCCGCGGGATTTGGGGATGAACCTCGTGTACGACGTGTGCCACAACATCGCCAAGATCGAAATGCATCGGGTGGGCGACCGGGATGTTCGGGTCTGCGTCCACCGAAAGGGGGCGACGCGCGCTTTCCCGACCGGGCATCCGGATGTGCCGCCGGTCTACCGCGACGTGGGGCAGCCGGTGCTCGTGCCGGGAAGCATGGGCAATTACTCGTACGTGTGCGCGGGCGCGCCGGGGGCGATGGAGGAGACCTTCGGCTCGACCTGCCACGGCGCCGGACGCCGGATGAGCCGCACGCGAGCAAAGCGGGAATCGCGGGGGCGCGACCTGCTCGGCGAGATGGAGGCGCAGGGCGTGATCGTGCGCGCGACCGGTATGCGCACCGTGGCGGAGGAGATGGCCCACGCATACAAGGACGTCGCCGATGTGGTGCAGGTCATGGAGGGAGCGGGGATCAGCCGCCGGGTGGCGGAGCTCAAGCCGATCGGCGTCGTCAAAGGCTAGGTGGCCTTGAGCGGGATCCTGTACTTCGACAGCCACAGCCACGTGCAGGAATCGGCTTTCGAGGGAGACCAGGAAGCGGTTCTGGAGCGGGCCCGCGCGGCCGGGGTGGCGGAGATCATCGCGATCGGCGCGGACCCGGAGAGCGCGAACCGGGCGCGAGAGCTCGCGGAACAGACGCGCGGTCTCCGCATGCCCAGGATCTGGCACACCGCGGGGCTCCATCCGCACGAAGCCTCCCGCTGGGAGGCGGGGGTCCGACGTGCGATCGAGGCGAACCTGGCGGCGGGTGCGGTCGCGGTGGGAGAGATCGGGCTCGACTACCACTACGACCACAGCCCGCGCGAGGCGCAACGGCGGGCCTTTGCCGACCAGCTCGCCATGGCCGCGGAGCGCGGCCTGCCCGCCGTCGTTCACTCGCGGGACGCCGACGACGACACGCTGGCGGTACTGACCGAATCCGACCTGGCACCGGACCGGATCGTCCTGCACTGCTTCAGCGGTAGCCGGAGGATGCTCGAGATCGCGGTCGAGCGGGGGTACTTCGTCTCCTTTTCCGGAATGGTCACCTTCCGGTCCTTCCCCGCCCGGGGGTTTGTGCCCGAGGTGCCCCGGGATCGGCTCCTGGCCGAGAGCGACGCACCCTATCTGGCGCCGGTTCCCTATCGGGGCCGGCGAAACGAGCCGAGCTACCTCGTCGAGACCGTGGCTGCATTGGCCGGTTGCCTGGATTTGGAGCCGGCGGCGATGGCCGATGCGACGCGTGCCAACGCGCGCCACTTCTACGGGCTCGATGGTTGAGGGACCGCGAACCGGGGGTTCGCGGTTCCCGCCGCCCAGACCCTCGCGACTCTTCGTCCGGAACTTCCGCGCTTACGACCACCTGCAGGCGTTCGTCGTGTCCGCAGTGAGCGCGATCCTCGCCATCCGGCTGCTCCTCCACCTGACCGGCTATCCCAGCATCGGGGGCGACGCCCTGCACATCGCTCATGTCCTGTGGGGAGGTCTCCTCATGCTGGCGGCGATGATCGTGCTGCTCTCCTTTCTCAGCGAGGCAACAGTGCGGCTGGCGGCGATCCTCGGCGGGTTCGGCTTCGGAGCGTTCATCGATGAAGTCGGCAAGTTCGTGACGCGGGACAGCGACTACTTCTATCAGCCCGCGGTGGCCTTGATGTACGTGACCTTCGTGCTCCTCCTTCTCGCCGCGCACGCGATCCATGGACGCCGCGAGCACTCCGAACAGGAGTACCTCCTGAACGCACTGCGCGAGATGGAGGAGCTGGCGCTCCACGATCTCGACGAGGAGGAAGCCCGTCGCGCTCGGCGCTATCTGGATCGCAGCGACCCTCACAACCCGCTCGCTGCGGCGTTGCGCACGGCCCTGACAGGGGTGGAGCTCGTTCCGCTCGCCGGTCCGCTACCGATCGCGCGCGCGCGCGATGCCCTGCGGCGCGGCTACCGTCGAATCGCGCGCCTGCCGCGATTCGATCAAGCCGTGATCCTGGTCTTCGTCGGCCAGCTCGCCATCAAGCTCGCGTATGGCGCGATCCTCGTGTTTCTCGTCGGACTGGGGTGGGACCGGATCCTCGACTGGCGGATCGTGGGCCGGGTGGCCGAGCGGATCCAGGATCTCACAACCGCCCAGATCGCGCAGCTTGCCGCGTCGGCGCTGTCCGGCGTCTTCGTCCTGCTCGGCGTCGTACGTATCCTCGCGCGCCGGCGCCTGGCGGCCTACCGCATGTTCGAGAGCGCCATCCTGGTATCGATTCTCCTCGTCCAGGTGTTCAGCTTCTACAACGAGCAGTTCGCCGCGCTCATCGAGCTGGCCTTCAACTTGACGATGCTGATCGTCCTGCGATCCATGATCGCGCTGGAGGAATCCCGGGCGGCGATCTGAGCCTTCGCGGTGTATCATGAGCGGGTGACTCGGAACCCGGTTCATACCGACGATGCGCCCAGAGCGATCGGCCCTTACAGCCAGGCGATACAGGTCGACGGATGGGTATTTACGGCCGGCCAGATCGGCGCCGATCCGAAGGACGGTCGTCTGGCCGCGACGATCGAGGCTCAGACCGCACAGGCCCTCGCGAACCTGCAGAGGATCCTGGCGGCCGCCGGATGCGGCTGGGAGCACGTCGTCAAGACGACCGTGTTCCTCCGAAGCATGGCCGACTTCACCGCGTTCAACTCGGTATACGAGGGTGTGCTAGCGGCGCCGTACCCGGCGCGGGCGACCGTCGGGGCTGCGGGGCTCCCGAAGAACGCGCTTATCGAGATCGAGGCCATCGCCTACCGGGATGGCGACTGAAGATGGCGACTCCCACGACGAACAACCTGACGAGCGAAGAGATCACCCGCCTGACCGAGAAGGTGCGGTGCGCGGGTTGAGCGTCGAAGCTGAGTCCGGAGGACTTGCATCGCGCCCTGGCAACGCTGCCGCGCTATCCGCCCAACCCTGATGTGCTCGTCGGGCACGAGACGTTCGACGACGCGGGCGTGTACCGCCTGACCGACGATCTCGCCCTGATCCAGACGGTGGACTTCTTTACCCCCATCGTCGACGATCCCTACGATTTCGGGCAGATCGCGGCCGCCAACGCGCTGTCCGACGTGTACGCGATGGGCGGCTGGCCGCGCACCGCGCTCAACCTCGTATGCTGGCCACCCTCCGGGCTGGAGCTCGACGTTCTCGGAGCGATCCTGGCCGGCGGCGCCGACAAGGTGCATGAGGCGGAGTGTGTGCTGATCGGCGGGCATTCGATCCAGGACGAGGAGCTCAAATACGGGCTCGCGGTCACGGGGACCGCCCACCCCGACCGGATCCTGACGAACGCCGGGGCGCGCCCGGGGGACGTTCTGATCCTCACCAAGCCGCTGGGGACGGGGATCCTGACGACCGCGCTGAAGCGGGGTGCGGTCACGGCGGCGGAGATCAACGGTGCGGTGACGGCGATGAAGACGCTGAACGGGGCCGCGATGCGGATCGCCCTCAAGGCCGGCGTCCGCGCGGCGACCGATGTCACAGGTTTCGGTCTGGCCGGCCACGGTGCCCAGCTCGCGGACGCGAGCGGGGTCAGCCTCGAGTTCGAGGCCGGGCGCCTTCCGGTTTTCGAGTCGGCGCCGCGGCTCGCGCTGGAGGGCCACATCCCGGGCGGCGGCGAGGCCAACCGGCGCTACTTCGGCCGGCGCGTGGCGAGCGCCGAGACCGTGCCCGAGGAGCTCCTGCGGATCGCCTTCGATCCGCAGACGAGCGGGGGGTTGCTGGTGGCCGCCGCCGAGGACAAGGTCCCGGCCATGATCGAAGAGCTGCGCGCGGCCGGCCTGCCATCGGCGCGCGCGATCGGCACCGTCCTTTCGCGCGGAGATACCGCGGTAATCATGACCTGACAGGAGGTTCACATGCAGAGAATTCGCGCTTTCCCGCTTCCGGCGTCGCTCGCCGGGGCCGCGACGCTCGCGTTCCTCAGCGCCTGCGGCGACGAGAGACCCTTGGGACCGGATTTCATCGAGGTGACGGGCGACTATGCGGTGACGTTCGCGGCGACCGAGGCCACCGGCTGCGAGGGGTTCGTCGAGCCCGGAGCGGTCGACGGCGTCCTGCCGGTCACCGAGACGGGCAACCAGGTGACGCTGGAGCTGACCGAGGTCACCGATTTCATCCAGAGCGATCCGACCGGAGCGATCGACGCCGGCGGTCAGTTCAGCTTCCAGGGGGTTGTCAGCGTGGGGGACGCGACGACCAACGTCGACGCGAACGGCACGATCGAGGGGTCCTTCGCCCGGGTAACCGGCGAGATCGACCTCGACTTCGACTTCACCGCCCTCGGCTGCAACGTCCAGGGCACGATCATCGGCGAGCGCATCGACACGTAGCGATGGGAACGACGGCGGTTGCACGCACGATCCGGGCGCCGCGCGGGCCCACTCTCCGCTGCCGGGGCTGGCATCAGGAGGCGGCTCTCCGGATGCTCATGAACAACCTCGACCCGGAGGTCGCCGAGGATCCCGACCGGCTCGTCGTCTACGGCGGTGCGGGCAAGGCGGCTCGCGACTGGGCGTGTTTCGAGGCCCTGATCGCCGCACTCGAGGACCTGGACGACGACGAGACCCTCTGCGTCCAATCCGGGAAGCCGGTCGGCATCTTCCGCACCCATCCCTGGGCGCCGCGCGTGCTGATCGCCAACGCGAACCTGGTGCCGCGCTGGGCGACCGCCGACGAGTTCCGCCGTCTCGAAGCGCTCGGCCTCACGATGTACGGCCAGATGACGGCCGGGTCGTGGATCTATATCGGTACCCAGGGGATCGTGCAGGGGACCTACGAGACGTTCGCGGCGGTGGCCGATCGCCACTTCGGCGGGGATCTGCGGGGCCGCTGGATCCTGACCGGCGGATGTGGGGGCATGGGGGGCGCCCAGCCGCTCGCGGCCACGATGAACGGGGCGGCATGCCTCGTCGTCGAGGTCGATCCGGCGCGGCTCGATCGCCGGCTGCGGACCCGCTACCTGGACGAGGTGACGAACGACCTCGACGGTGCGCTCGAGCGCGTCGTCCGGGCGGCGAGGGCGCGGGAAGCGGTCTCGATCGGTCTCATCGGCAACTGTGCCGAAATCCTCCCCGAGATCGTGCGGCGCGGCGTGATGCCCGACGTCGTGACCGACCAGACGAGCGCCCACGATGCGTTGAACGGCTATGTCCCCGCCGGGCTCCCCCTCGATGTCGCGGTCGCCCTCCGTGACCGCGACCCGGAGGGGTACGTCGCGCGGGCGATGGAATCGATGGCCGATCATTGTCGCGCGATCCTCGACCTGCAGGCGGCCGGCGCGGTCGCGTTCGACTACGGCAACAACCTGCGCGGCCAGGCGAAGGACGCCGGGGTCGAAGGCGCCTTCGAGATCGCCGGCTTCGTGCCGGCCTATATCCGGCCCCTCTTCTGCGAGGGGAAGGGGCCCTTCCGATGGGTCGCCCTCTCCGGCGATGCGACCGATATCGCCACGATCGACGGCGCGATCGGCGAGCTGTTCCCCGCGAACGAGCCTCTCCAGCGCTGGATCCGGCTGGCCGGTGAGCGGATCGCCTTCCAGGGGCTGCCGTCACGGATCTGCTGGCTCGGGCTGGGCGACCGCTGGAGGCTGGGGGAACGGATCAACGCGCTGGTGGCCAGCGGAGCGGTGAGAGCACCCGTCGTGATCGGCCGCGATCACCTGGACACCGGCTCCGTCGCCAGCCCGTACCGCGAGACCGAGGGGATGGCCGATGGCTCCGACGCGATCGCCGACTGGCCCGTCCTGAACGCGCTCCTCAACACGGCCAGCGGGGCCTCGTGGGTGTCGTTCCACCACGGTGGCGGCGTGGGAATCGGGCTCAGCCTCCACGCCGGCCAGGTCACCGTCGCCGACGGCACGCCCGAGGGCGCCGTCCGGCTCGAGCGCGTGCTGACGAACGATCCGGCGCTGGGAGTCGCGCGTCACGCCGACGCGGGGTACGGGGTGGCGCTGGATACTGCCCGCGCGCGCGGCATCCGTCTTCCCATGACGGAGCGGGACGGCGTTGCCGGTCGCTGAGCCCGGGCCGCGGCTCGGGGACGACCTCCTCATCACCGATATCGGACAGCTCGTCGACCCGGGCGAGGGAGAAACTTCAGCGCCGCTCCACGTCACGCCGGACGCCTTCATCTGGATCCGGGAGGGACGGGTCGCGGCGCGGGGAGCGGCGGCCGACCTGCCCGAGGCGGCGCGGTCCGCGCCGCGGCTCGATGCGGGGGGTGCGGTGGCGCTGCCGGGGCTCGTCGACTCCCACACCCACGCGGTCTTCGGCGCGACCCGCGAGCACGAGTTCGAGGAGCGGCTCGCCGGCGCGACCTATCAGGCGATCGCCGCCCGCGGCGGCGGGATCGCGTTCAGCGTTCGCGATCTGCGCCAGCGGAGCGAAGACGACCTCGTGTGGCTGGCCGCGCCCCGGCTGGCCGCCTTCCCCCGGTGGGGGGTGACGACGGTCGAGGTCAAGTCGGGCTACGGCCTGAATACGGAGAACGAGCTCAAGATGCTACGCGCCGTGCGGCGGCTGGCCGGCGACCCCTCGCTGCCGCGCCTCGTCCCGACGTTTCTCGGCGCGCATGCCGTGCCCGCGGAGTTTGCCCGCGATCGCGCTGCTTATGTGCGGCTGGTCTGCGACGAGATGCTGCCGGCGGTGACATCCGAAGGGCTGGCGCGCTTCTGTGACGTCTTCTGCGAGGAGGGTGCCTTCACGCCGCGGGAGAGCGAGACGATTCTCGCCCGCGCCGCCGAGCTCGGTCTCGGGCTCAAGCTCCACGCCGAGGAGTTCAGCCGCTCCGGCGGTGTGGCGGTGGCGGTCAGGCTCGGCGCCACCAGCGCCGACCACCTGATCGCAATCGACGAAGAGGGCATCGCCGCGCTGGCGGCGAGTTCCACGGTGGCGACGCTTCTCCCGGGGACCTCCTTCTTCCTGCGCCTGGACCGCCACGCTCCGGGCCGCGCGCTGGCCGACGCCGGCGCGGTGATCGCGCTGGCGACCGATTTCAACCCCGGCTCGTCGATGACCCAGAACCTCCTCCTCATGGCGGTCTTCGGGTGCTGCGCGTTGGGGCTCACGGTCGACGAGGTGTTACGCGCCGTGACGCGGGGTGGGGCTCGGGCGCTAGGGGAAGGTGATCGCGGTACGCTGGCCGAAGGAGCAGCCGGGGACGTGGCCCTCTACGACGTTCCCGATTACCGCCATCTGATCTATCACTATGGCATCGAGCACTGCCGGGCGACGGTCCGCGGCGGGCGGGTCCTCTGGAGCCGCGAGGGTGCGAGTGTGGCGCAACGCCACACTACAGCCTCGTGCCCGCCAGCGAGCCCGTGATCTGGCACGACAGGACGCTCACCGAGAACCGTGCATCGAGCTCGCCCGACGGCAGGAACCGGCCGGTCCAGCGAGGCGACAGCGTGAACGTCTCCCCTTCGTGGACGACCTGCATCGAGGCCACGAAGTCGAAGGAGCCGTCGGGCCGGACAGGACCGGTGAAATCGCTGGCCTGTCCGTCCGTGATCTCGCTGAGCCGGAAGGTGACGCGGTCACCGGCCTGGGTGATCGTGAGGTCTTGCGGTCCGAAGACCGCCTCCGCCTCGAGACCGCATGCGGGGGCGGGGTCGATCACGAACGTCGAAGTGTACACCCCTGATACGTCGGGCACGGCTGCCACCCGCGCCTGGACGGCGGCACTGTTCAGGCCGTCGCTGACGGTGAGATCCACGTCGTAGAAGCCGGTCACGTCGGTCCGGAACGTGGCCCGCCCCGGTTCCTCGATGAGGGTCGCGGCGCTGCCGGCCGGGGACGTGAGCGTCCACGAGGCGGTCAGGGGGTCGCCGTCGGGGTCGGTCGAGCCGTCGATCAGCGTGACCTGCGCCCCGGCCAGCACTCCCCCCGGCGCGCTCAAATGCGGAATGGGAAGCGAGTTGACGGTGATCGTGACCGTGTCGGTGCCGCTGCCATGGTCGTTGGTGACCGTCAGCTCGACGACGTGCGTCCCGCCGGTCTGGGCCGCGAACGAGGGAGTGGTCGTGGTCGCGTTCAGGAGGGGCGGACGGGAGCTGGGGAAGGACAGGAAACGCCAGGCGAAGGAGAGAGGCGCGTCCCCCGTCGAGGCGGAGCCGTCGAGTGTCACGACGATCCCGTGCGCTACCCTCCGATCGTCACCGGCCTCGGCGATCGGCGCGCCCGCGGCGGCCTGAACGGCGGTGATCGTGACCTCGTCGGCGACCGGCGTCCCGTTGGAGTTGGTGACCGTCAGCCGGAGGAGATACGCTCCGCTGACGTCCGGCGTGAAGACCGCCTTCTCCGCCGCGGACTGGGCGAGGGACGCCGCGCTGCCGGCGGGCCGGTCTATGAGCGACCAGTCGAGGGTGACGGGGCCCCCGGCCGGATCGGTCCCGATGCCGATGACCTCGACCGCGACACCGAGCGACACCGTGCGGTCGGGTCCGGCGTCGGCCGTCGGCAGAGCCTGGGCGGTGGCCGAGATGATCGAGAAGTGGGACGTCGCGCCGTGGACCTTGACCCCGCCGGAGACCGCCTCGCGGCGGATGGCTGCAAGACGCTCCACGCCCGCGGGCGCCGGAGCGCCGGACGGATCAACGGTGAGATCGAGGGCGACCGAGTTGGGGTCGATCTCCGTGAGCGCCGCCTGCGGAACGAAGACGAAAACCTCGACCGGCGCGGCGAAAAGTTGGCCCGCGGGAGAGAAGCGGTACGCCTGGCCGATCGCCCCGCTGCCCTGGAGCACGGCCGGCGTCGCGACGCGCTCGATCGTGATCGTTACCGGCTCCGCGACCGCTCCGGCGGGGACGATGACGCCCACCTCGGTCCCCAGCGTGACGGTTCCGCCGGCCGGGGTGACCGTGCCCGTGCCGTCATCCGCTGCGGGCGGCGTGCCGGTCGGGGGGGCGGAGGTGTCCCCGCATGCGAGGAGCGCCGCGAAAAGCAGGGCCGCGAGAGCGCCCCAAGGCGATCGGTGCATCCGATTCGTCGACCGATGAGCGGGAGGAAAAAAGTAACGCACCATCCCTGGAAACCCGCATCTTTCGGGCCAAAACTCGCATCTTCCGGGCCAATCGATGATCGGAGAAAATATGCTAATTGAAAACTCGGAGCGAGGGAACCAAATTCCCGGCCATGAGCGCACTCTGGAAGGACCGGTCATCGAGGCCGCTGCGCCACGAAGATCCGGATGACGCCATCGCCGGGTACATGGAACGGCTGCGGCAGGCCGATGTCAGCGGCACGCCGCCGCCGCCCTCGGCGCTGAATGGTCTCGGCGACGCCTATCTCGACAAGGACGATGTCCAGTCGGCGATCGATTACTACCGGCAGGCCGCGGAGGCGTACGCCCAGGCGGGTCTGCACGACAACGCGATCGCCTGCTGCCGCAAGATCCTGCGCCACGCGGCCGAGAGCTCCGCGGCGCGGCTGCTGCTGGGTCGCACCTACGCCGCCAAGGGGCTGCGCGCCGACGCGCTCGCGGAGCTCGAGTCGCTGGCCGACCGGCTCGCCGGCTCGGAAGATCGAAAGGCCGCGATCGCCGCGCTCGTGGAGATCGTCCGGCTGGCTCCGGAGCGCGGCGAGCGGCGCGCGCAGCTAGCGGGCCTGCTGGTTCAGGACGGGCAGGGCGAGGCAGCGATCGCCGAGTACCGCGCCGCCGCCGCGGCCTTCGTGGCGGGTGGCGATCCGCGCGCGGCGGACGGGATCCGCCAGCGTCTAGCGGAGCTCGAGCGGGCGGAGGCGACCGCTGGGGCGGCGCAGCGAGCCCCGGGGGCCGCTTCTGGCGGGACCCTATCCCAACCTCCGCCGCCGCGTCCAACACCGCCCCCCTCGAAGTCGCCTGTCTCGCCCCCCGCGAGGCCGCGCCCCGCCACCGGGCCGGCAGAACCGTCCCCGCAACACCGCCCCGAGGTGGCCGGTGTCGCTGCGTCGAACCCCGTCCTCGAGATCGAGCACACCAGCTACAGCGACCGGGAGGCCGCTCGGTCGGTGGAGGACGCGAGCGCCCTGGCACGGGCCGCGGAAACGTTCCGCCAGGACCATCGCTGGGCCGATGCGATCGAGGCCTATCGCGGGCTGGCCGGGATGGGGCGTGCGACGCCGGACGACTTCTCGGCCTGGGCCGAGTGCGCCCGCCAGATGGGGGAGCCGGCCAAGGTATTGGAAGCTCTTTCGTGCGCCGCTCGCTGGCACCTCGAGGGGGATGATGTCCCGGGCGCCCGCGCCGCCGCCGAGGAGATGCTCCTCATCGATCCCCGGAACGCCACCGCGAGCGAGGTCCTCGAACGGATCGGCTCCCTCCCCCGCGAGTAGCGACTCTCCGCCAGGCGATGCCGACTGCAGTAAAGCGCTCCGCCGCCCGCGGCGCCGAGTTCCTGACGCGCCTCCGTGAAGGAGTGCTCGTCGCGGACGGGGCGATGGGAACCGCGATCTACGAGCGGGGCGTGTTCATCAATCAGTCGTTCGATGCGCTCTGCCTCACCCGCCCCGAGCTGATCCGCGGGATCCACCGCGCCTATCTCGAGGCCGGCGCGGAGCTGCTCGAGACCAACACGTTCGGGGCCAACCGTGCGCGCCTCCTCGGGCACGGTCTGGAGGACAGGGTTCGGGAGATCAACCGGGCGGGCGTCCTTCTGGCGCTCGAGGCGGCCGGCGACCGCGCATTCGTCGGCGGATCGATCGGGCCCGTCGGGGTAAAGGGCCAGGTGGCCGGCGGCTATGGTCCGGAGGACCTCGTGGCGATCTTCGCCGAGCAGGCCGAGGCGCTGCTCGAGGCCGGCGTCGACATCTTCGTCATCGAGACGATCCCTGCCATCAGCGAGATGCTGGCCGCGCTGGAGGCGATCCGCGGGCTGGACGCCGACGTGCCGGTCGTGGCGCTCATGACGTTCAACGACGACGGCCAGACGCAGGCCGGAGACACCCCGGAAGAGGTCGTCCGTCGGCTCGCGGCGGCGGGAGCAGACGTGGTCGGCGCGAACTGCAGCGTCGGTCCCAGGCCGATGCTCGACTGTATCCTCCGGATGCAGGGCGGAGGTGAAGTCCTGCTGGCGGCGATGCCGAACGCAGGTCTCCCCCAGTCGGTCGAGGGCCGCCTCATGTACATGGCCAGCCCCGATTACTTCGGCAAGTATGCCCGGCGGTTCGTGCAGGCGGGCGTGCGGTTGCTGGGAGGCTGCTGCGGCACGACGCCGGCGCACGTCCGCCAGATGCAGCTCGCGGTCTCCGGCTTCGTCCCTGACACCGTTCGGGCGGACTCGGTCGAGGCGGTCGCCGAGCCGGCGGCTGTGCGCCCCGACCCGGTAGAGACCCGTCGCAAGACGAAGCTCGCGGCGCTCCTGGCCGAGGGGGAGCGGTTCGTCACGTCGGTCGAGCTCACGCCCCCGATCAGCGCCGATCTGGAAGCGCTGGTCGCCGCCGTGCGCGCGCTCCACGCCGCCGGCGTGGACGCCGTGAACATCCCCGAGTACGCCCGCATCTCGCCGCGGGTCACGCCGCTGGCGATCGCGCGCGTCCTGCGTGACCGCATTACGATCGAGACGATCATCCACTACTGCTGCCGGGACCGGAACCTCTATGGGATGCAGGCCGATCTGATGGCCGCCAGGGCGCTGGACGTGCGGAACGTGCTGATCATCACCGGCGATCCTCCGAAGGCGGGCGAGTACGCGGTCCCGACGGCCGTCTTCGACGTCGATTCGATCGGCCTCTTGCGGGTCGCCCGCGGGCTGAGCGGGGGGGTCGACGCGGCCGGGAAGACGACCGGTATTCCGCTCGACCTGCACCTCGGCGTCGGCGTGAACCCGGGAGCCGTGGACCGTCATCGGGAGCTGGATCGGTTCCGACGAAAGGTGGACGCCGGCGCAGAGTTCGCTATGTCCCAGCCGGTGTTCGACGCGCGCCGTCTGGAGCGATTTCTCGACGAGCTGGGCGAGCCGCCGATACCGATCCTGGTGGGGATCCTGCCGCTCTATTCCCATCGCAACGCGGAGTTCCTCCACAACGAAGTGCCGGGGATGAACATCCCCGCGGAGGTCCGCGACCGCATGCGGCGGGTGACGAGCCAGGCCGCGGCCGAGACGGAGGGGGTGACGATCGCCCGCGAGGCGCTCGCCGCCGCCCGTGAGTTGCCCGGCATCCGGGGCGCCTACCTCATGCCGCCTTTCGGCCGCTACGCGCTGGCGCTGGAGGTGCTGGACGGCGTGCTCTCGTGAGCGTCGACCTGCACACCCATACGACCTTCTCGGACGGGGCGCTCACGCCGGCGGAGCTCGTGGCGCGCGCCGCGGCCCTCGGGATCTCGGTGCTGGCGATCACCGATCACGATGCGACCGATGCTCACGCGGAGGCGGTGGTCGCTGCGCCTGCCGGCCTGCAAATCGTGACCGGAACCGAGCTGACCTGTCAGCTGGACGGACGGGAGGCCCACGTCCTGGCCTACGGGTTCGATCCCGACGACGCCTGCCTGCGGTCCGCCCTCGAGACGTTCGCAGCGGCGCGGGTCGATCGCGCCCGGGAGATCGTGCGTCGGCTCAACGATGTGGGCGTGAAGGTCGGGTTCGAGGAGGTGGCGGCGATCGCGGGTGCGGGCACGATCGGCCGCCCGCACGTGGCGCAGGCGCTCATAGCCCGCGGGCACACGCGCTCTCTCGGGGAGGGGTTCACCCGCTACCTGGGGCGGGGGGCGCCGGCGTTCGTGGAGAAGAAACGGCTGGCACCGAAAGAGGCGTTCCGGCTGATCCGCGCCGCCGGCGGCGTGGCGGTCCTTGCCCACCCGGGCACGTTCCGGCGCGACGATCTGATCCCGCTTCTCGTCGAGGACGGGCTCGAGGGGCTGGAGGTCCGCCACACCGAGCATTCGGCCGCCCAGAGCCGTCATTACGAGGCGCTGGCCGCGGGGCTCGGACTCCTGACGACCGGCGGCTCGGACTTCCACGGAACAGCCGGTCACAGGAGTCGCCTCGGGTTCCCCGACGTGCCCGACCGATGGGCCGCTGCGCTCGTTGCCCGGTCAGGTGAGCGGCATTAACCTACGCCGAGCCGTGAACCGTGGCGTCGTCCAGCCCAGCCTCGAGCCCGCACGCCCCTCGCTGACCGCGATCCAGGGTCTGGTCCACGACGTGCTCGACGGGGTCCTGACCCGCATGAGCGTGGTGCTCGAGGCCGAGGTTCCCTTCATCAACGAAGTGTCCTTCCACCTCCATCAGATGCGGGGCAAGCTGTTCCGTCCGGCCCTGCTCGCCCTCGCCAACCGGGTCGACGGGACACCCGACGACCGCGAGGTCGACCTGGGTGCGGTGATCGAGATCATCCACCTGGCCACCCTCGTACACGACGATTCGATCGACCAGTCTGGCCTGCGCCGGGGACTGCCGACCCTCAACAGCCGCTGGGGTCACAAGGTCTCGATCATCATGGGCGACTACCTCTACTCGCGCGCGATGGCCGAGATCACCCGGATCGGCGACCTGCGGCTGATCGGTCTCGCCGCGCGGGTGACCAACGACCTGACGATCGGCGAGATGGTCGAGATCGCCCACCACGGGCGGCTGGTGGAGGATCCCCACCAGTACTTCTTTCTGATCGAGAAGAAGACGGCCAGCCTGATCAGCACCGCCTGCGAGATGGGAGCCGTGGTCGGGGCGCCGCGGTACGCGGAGCCGCTCAAGGCCTATGGCCACCGGCTGGGAATGGCGTTTCAGCTGATCGACGATCTGATGGATTACGGCGGTGAGCAGTCCATCATGGGAAAGCCCGCCGGATCAGACCTCCGGGAGGGACAGGCGACCTTCCCGCTGCTGGCCGTTCTGGCGCACCTCTCGCCGGTCGAGCGGCGCGCCGTGCAGGCCGTCTTCCGGGGCGCGGACGGCAGGCCGGACGGCGCGGGCCCGCGTCAGGGTCCGGGTTCGGAGGCGGTCGACACGGTCGTGCGGCTGGTCCAGGAGCGGGGCGGCATCGAGGCCACCCGCCGGATCGCACGCGAGTACGCCGACCGGGCCCGCGAAGCGCTCGAGCCGGTTCCGCCGACGCCAGCCCGCGAGGTCCTGGAAGCGGCCGTGGACTACGTGCTGTCCCGCGACCGCTGAGGGGCTGAAAGTACATGCACCGCAAGAACTTAAGGGTCTATACCGTGGTCTTGACCGGGGGGCTGCTGGTGGGCAGCTTCCTGGGCGAGATGCTGGGCCGGTACCTGCCGGCCGGCGTGGCGCGCGATTTCTTCACGACCTCGATTGCAGGCGCCTTCGGGCCGGTGTCGCTCGACCTGGTGGCGGTGGCGCTGACGCTGGGACCGCTTACCTTGTACGTGAACGTGATGAGCCTGGTAGGGATCGCGGGCGCCGCGTACCTCTACCGGTCCTTCTTCTAAGGCGCCAGGCGCCACGGCGCGGGAAGGCGACGATGTTCGGCACGATCGGCTGGCAGGAAATCCTCCTCCTCCTCTTCATCCTGCTGCTGCTCTTCGGAGCTAAGCGGCTCCCCGAGCTGGGCCAGTCGCTTGGAAAGGGGATCCGCGAGTTCAAGCGAGGGGTAAGCGAGATCCAGGACGATATCGAGCGCGGCGACCGCCCGGAGAGGAACCCGGAGAAGAAGACGAAGACCGACTAGCCTTCATCCACCCGCCGGGGAGCGAACCTCACGTGCCCAGAAGCTGCGCCCGGCGATCCTCGATGTCCGCTCGCTCCCGTAGATCCTCGAACCAGCCGTTGAAGACCGCCCGCATCTGCATCAGCCGGAGCTGATCGCGGAGCTCCGCCTTCTGCTCCTCGAACGCCTCTGGATCGTAGGGCTGCTTCTCCAGCAGGCGAAGGAAGTACAGGCCGCGAGGGGCCTCGATCGGACCGGCGATCTGCCCTTGAGCGAGGCCGAAGGCGGCCCCCGCCACGGGAGTGCCGCTGCCGATTCCCGGGATATTGTTCGTGCGGGTGAAGAAGTCGGTCGGCCGCACCTCCAGGCCGAAGCTACGGGCTGCCTCCTCGAGGCCGTGATTGCGCACGGCTTCCGTGACACCCGGCGCCAGCTCGCGTGCGGCGGCACGCCTGGCCTCCGCTTCGAGCTCCGCCCTGATCTCGTCCTCGACCGCCTCGAGCGCCACGGTTCCCGCCGGGTAGCGCTCGATCACCTGGACCACGGCATGACCGCTCTCCATCTCGAGCGCCCCGCTCAACGAGCCCGCGTCGTTGGAGAAGGCGAAGCCGGCGATCGCCGGCGCTACCCCGATCCCGGGAACGACCAGTCCCTCTTCGAAGAGGGGGGTCTCCGTAACCTCGAGGCCCCGTTCCGCGGCCATCCGGGCGAAAGCCTCGCGATCCGCGGCAGCCGAGGCCGCCTGGGCGAACGACTGCGCCGCCTCGCGCGCGGTCTGCCTCTCTTCGACCGAGGGCTCGATCGGCAACAGGATGTGGCGCGCCCAGATCCGGTTCTCGCCGTCTTCCGACTGTCGGTCCTCCAGCTTGATGATGTGCCATCCGAAGGAGGTCAGGACGGGCGCCGAAACCTCCCCCGGCGCCATCGTCCGGACCGCCTCGGTGAAGGCCGGCGCCATCGCCTCGGGCCGGAGCCAGCCGAGGTCGCCGCCGCTGTCGCGCGTGAGCGGGTCCTCGGATTCGGTGCGCGCCAGCTCGGCGAAATCGGTGTCGGGCTGGGCGGCGGCGCGGGCCAGACTGTCGGCCCGGGCCTCAACCGCGGCGGAGTCGGCTGCGGTGATCTCCGGGCGGAACTGGATGATGCGAATCCGGGCGCTCGATTCGCGTCGATAACGGTCGCGATGCTCCTCGTAGTAGGTCCGGATGTCTGCCGGTGGGATCGAGATCGACCCGGCGGGGACGATCCGGTCGGGATCGAGGTACAGGACCTCGATCCGGGCCCGCTCGTTGGTGGCCCGGTATGCATCCAGGAGCTCGGCATCGGTCACCGTGACTCCCGCCACGATCTGCTCCTGGAGCTTCTGGATCGGCAGCGTCCGGCGGAGCTGGGCCTCGTAATCGGCCCACGTCGGGGCCAGCGTCGGATCGGCCAGCGCCCGCTGGTACTTCTCGAGGTCGAACCGGCCATCGGTCTGGAAAGCGGGAAGGTTGACGATCTCGGGCGGCGGGTTGTAACGGATGAATTCCACCAGCTCGCTGTCGGTCAGCCCGATACCCCGCCGGTCCGCCTCGCGACGGAGGAGGGTCAGGTCCACGATGTCCTCCCACGCCTGCCGCTCGATCTGCTCGAGCTGATCGGGCGAAAGGCGCCCGTCGGGGGACTCGCTCTGGGCCTGCTCGTAGCGGACCTGGTACTGGCGCTGATATTCCTCGATCGAGATGTCGGCGCCGTTGACCGATCCGAGCGACGTGCCTCCTCCCTGACCGCTGCTCACTCCCGAGAGATCCATCCCCCATTCGAAGACCATGAGCCCGACGAAGGAGATCGCGACCAGGATCATGATGACCTTGGTCGATTGGCGGAGCTGCTGCATCATGGGAGGATCGGTCCTGTCATGGGAGGGTCGGTCCTGCCGGGGAGCCGTTCCCGTCACCGGGATTCAAGACGATCTTGCAGGCCCAAGATACAGCGCGTGGAAAAGCCCGTCGAGGCGCGATATACTGGCGACGAATGGTCGTCCGCGCTAGAGAGCCCGACTCCGAAGGCGATCTCGCGACCAGCACGCTGGCCGAGATCTATGCCCAGCAGGGGCTGTACGAACGGGCGCTCGCCATCTACCAGCGGATCGCCATCCGGGCCCCGCGGGACGAGGCGATCGCGGAGCGAATCGCGATGCTGACCCACCGGATCGAACGGTCGCAGGCGGGCGCGGAAATCCCTGTCGGGCCGGCCGTCGCGCCCCACGAGAGCCCCGCCGCCGCGCCCCACGAGACCCCGGAACCCGCGCCTCACGAGACCCCGGAACCCGCCCCTCACGGGACGAATCAGGACGACGAGTTCCAGGCTTGGCTGAGCCGGCGCTAGAGACGGCCGAGCTTTCAAAGCCGGATCCCCGCGCGGACCCTGGATTCACGTCCGCCGGGCGCCGGGCCGTGCTGCGCGCCCGTCTGGAGGAGGCCGGCTACAGCGCGATCCTCATCACGAGCCTTCCCAACTTGCGGTATCTCACCGGCTTCTCTGGCAGCGCCGGCGTCGGCGTCGTGGCGCTGGGGGGACGCGACCGGCTGTTCACCAACTTCCTGTACCGGGATCAGGTGAAAGGCGAGATCGATCCCGCGATCGAACTCGTGATCGCGACCGATTCGCTGCTGGCGGCGGTGCGCGTCGAGCTGGCCGGCGAGGAGCGGCTGGCGTTCGAGAGCGCCCACCTGAGTGTGGCCGAGCGGGAGGCATGGCGAGACGCCGGCGGGCCGGAGATGGAAGGCGTGCCCGGTTGGGTCGAGGACCTGCGCGTCGTCAAGTCGCCGGCAGAGACGGCGGCGATAACCCGCGCCGCGAAGGTGGCGGACCGCGCCTTCGAAGACATCCTGACCGAGATCCGGCCCGGTATCACCGAACGCGAGCTGGCCGCGCGGCTCGACTACCGGCTGGCGTTCCACGGGTCCGAGCGTCCAGCCTTCGAGACGATCGCGGCCTTCGGCGCGCGGTCGGCCCTTCCTCACGCCCGCCCGGGAGAGCGCAAGCTCGGGCGTGGCGAGATCGTGTTGCTCGACTTCGGCGCGATCGTCGACGGGTACGCCAGCGATCTCTCGCGCACGGTCGCGTGCGGCGCCCCCGATCCGCGACTCGTCGAGATCTACGCGGTCGTGCTCGACGCCCAGCGGGCGGCGCTCGCCGGGCTCGTGCCCGGCCTGACGGGGCGGGAGGCCGACGCGCTGGCCCGCGAGCCTATCGAGGCCGCCGGCTACGGAGAGCGGTTCGGGCATTCGCTGGGACACGGGATCGGTCTCGAGGTGCACGAGGATCCGCGGCTTGCCAGGCGCAGCGAGGCCAAGCTTCGCACCGGTACGGTGGTGACGGTAGAACCCGGTATCTATATTCCAGATTTGGGCGGCGTGCGAATCGAGGACGATGCGGTCGTGGGCCCGGACGGCGCCCAGGTCCTCACCGCCGCACCCAAGGGTGATCTCATCATCGTCTGAATTCCTCCCTGGCAGGCTCCCTGAGCGTCCCAGTGGCTGCGGCGGCGTATGGCGACGACGGCTGATTTTCGGAACGGAATGGTGCTCCGGCTGGACGGCGGTCTCTGGCAGATCGTCTATTTCCAGCATGTGAAGCCGGGCAAGGGCGGCGCGTTCGTCCGGACCCGGCTCAAAAAGGTGGAGACCGGCCAGGTTGTCGAGCGGACCTTCCGGGCTGGCGAAAGGGTCGACGACGTGCGGCTGGAGCGGCGTCCCATGCAGTACCTCTATTCGGGCGACCACCATGCCTATTTCATGGACCTCGAAACCTACGAGCAGCATCCGGTGGACGAAGGACTGCTGCGCGACCAGCAGTCCTTCCTCAAGGAGAACATCGTATGTGATCTGTTGCTCCACGAGGCGCGCGTGATCGGCGTCGAGCTGCCGAACTTCATCGAAGCCGAGATCGTGGATACCGAGCCGGGGGTTCGTGGCGACACGGCGACCGGCGGCACCAAGCCGGCCCGGCTGGAGACCGGCGCCATCGTCCAGGTGCCGCTCTTCGTCAACAAGGGGGAGACGATCCGCGTCGACACCCGGACGAGCGCCTATCTGGAGCGCGTCTCGTGAACCGCGACGAGCTGCGCTCCCTCATCCGGCTCGTGGAGGAGAGCGAGATCGACGAGCTTGAGATCCGGCGCTGGGGGCGCACGGTCCGCATCGTGAAGAACTCGAGAGGCGCGGCGGGTATTTTTACCGGCGGGCTGCCGGCAGCAGGCGCACCGACCGGGGCTGCCAATCAAGGGCCGGAGAGCGGCGCCCCGGTGGCGGCCGTGGATCAAGCCGGCGGTTCGCCTGCGGTGAAGGGCTATCATCCGGTCACTTCACCGATGGTCGGGACCTTCTATCGCTCGCCGGCGCCCGAAGCTCCTGCGTTCGTCGAGGTCGGGGACACGATCCGTCCCGGCCAGACGCTCTGCATCCTGGAGGCGATGAAGCTCATGAACGAGCTCCAGTCCGACGTGAGCGGCGTCGTACGCAGGATCACGCTGGAAAATGGGAAGCCGGTGGAGTATGGGCAGGTCCTGTTCGAGATCGAAACCCAGTGAGGCCGCTGATCATGCCGAATCTCTGCATTGCGCTCTTATGGATCTGAGATCGATCCTCCGGACGATGGTTCAGAACGAGGCCTCGGATCTGCACCTGAAGATCGGCGCGCCGCCGACCGTCCGCCTCCACGGCGAGCTGGTCGCGCTGGACCATGCAGCGCTGACGGCGGACGATATCACCGGCGCTCTGTCCGAGCTCCTGAACGACGAGCAGCGGCAACGCTTCAATGCGACACGCGAGATCGACGTCGCGGTAGGCGTGCGTCAGATGGGCCGGTTTCGGGTCAACGTCGGGATTCAGCGTGGTACGCCGACCCTGACCCTGCGCGCCATCCCCATCGACGTCAAGACGCTCGAAGCCCTCATGCTGCCGCCGGTCGTGGGCGAGCTGGCGCTGCAACATCGCGGTCTCGTGCTGGTGACCGGTATTACGGGAAGCGGCAAGACGACCACGCTGGCGGCGATGATCGACCACATCAACGCTCATCGGCGCGCGAAGATCGTCACCATCGAGGACCCGATCGAGTTCCTGCTGCGCGACAACCAGTCCTTCATCATCCAGCGCGAGGTGGGGGTCGACACCGAGGATTTCCACACGGGGCTGCGTCATGTGCTGCGGCAGGACCCGGACGTCCTTATGGTCGGTGAAATCCGTGATCGCGAGACGATGGACACCGCGATCAAGGCGGCCAATACCGGTCACCTGGTGTTCGCCACCCTTCACACGACGGACGCCGTCCAGACGGTCCAGCGGATCCTCTCCTTCTTTTCGCCCCACCAGCACGGCGAAGTGCGCTCTCTGCTGGCCGAGAACCTCAAGGGGGTCATCTCGCTGCGTCTGATCGTCCGCGCCGACGGCAAGGGTCGCGTGCCGGCATGCGAGGTGATGGTGACCAGTGAATCGATCCGCGAGCACCTGAACGATGCCGGGCCGCCCAGCACCCTCGCCCAGCACATCACCGAGGGCGGCGTGCAATATGGGATGCAGTCCTTCGATCAGAGCCTGATGGGACTCTACCAGCAAGGCCGGATCACCGAGAACGAGGCGCTCGCGAACGCCACCAACCCGGCCGAATTCCGGCTGAAGCTCCGCGGAATCGAATCGTCGAGCGACCGCACCTGGGGGACACGGTGACCGGGGGGCCTGCGCGGGGCCGATGTTCCGCAAGGTCCTGATCGCGAACCGCGGAGAGATCGCTCTCCGGGTCATCCGCGCGTGCCGGATGTTGGGGTTGAAGACGGTGGCCGTTCACTCCGAGGCCGACGCGGACGCACTGCACGTCCGGTTCGCGGACGAAGCGGTCTGCATCGGACCCGCGGCGAGCGCCCAATCCTATCTCAACATTCCACGTCTGATCGCGGCCGCCGAGATCACCGGTGCCGACGCCGTCCATCCCGGCTACGGGTTCCTCGCCGAGAACGCGGAGTTCGCCGAGATCTGCGGCGAGTCCCACTTGACCTTCATCGGGCCCACACCCGAGCAGATCCGACAGATGGGGGACAAAGCGGTGGCCCGGGGAGTCATGCAGGAAGCGGGGGTATCTGTCGTGCCGGGCTCGGTGGGTCTGGCTGAGGACGCGCGCCGGGCCCTCCGGACGGCCGAGGAAATCGGTTTCCCCGTGCTGGTCAAGGCGGCGGCCGGCGGGGGCGGCAAGGGGATGCGGGTGGCACGCAGTGCCGAAGACCTCGAGCGAGCGCTGCCCCAGGCCGAGCACGAAGCCGAGGCCGCCTTCGGGGACGGTCGCATCTACATCGAGAAGTTCCTGGAGCGGCCGCGACACGTCGAGATCCAGATCCTGGGGGACCAGCACGGGCGGATCGTCCACCTGGGCGAGCGCGACTGCTCGGCCCAGCGGCGCCATCAGAAGATCCTCGAGGAGGCCCCGTCACCGGCCGTGGACCGGCAGCTCCGCGAGCGAATGGGCGAGGCCGCCCTGCGGGGCGCCGAGCGGATCGGGTACGTCGGTGCGGGGACGGTCGAGTTCCTGCTCGCCGCCGACGGCGAGTTCTATTTCATGGAGATGAACACTCGTTTGCAGGTCGAGCACCCCGTTACCGAGCTCGTGACCGGGATGGACCTCGTCCTCCAGCAGATCATGGTCGCAACGGGTGAGCCGCTCCTCTTCGGACAGGAAGACGTCGAGATCAGGGGCCATGCGATCGAATGCCGCATCAACGCGGAGGACCCGGAGCGCGGTTTTCTGCCGAGCCCCGGAACGGTGACGAGCTTTCATCAGCCGGGGGGGCCGGGCGTCCGGGTCGATACCGCGGCCTACCAATCGTACCGGATTCCGCGGCATTACGATTCGCTGATCGCGAAGCTGCTGACGCACGGCGCCGACCGCGAGCAGGCGATCGCACGGATGCGGGTGGCGCTCGACGAGTTCATCGTCGAAGGCGTGCCGACGACGATCCCGCTCCATCGGCGGCTGATCGAGTTGCCGGCCTTCGTGGAGGGTCGAATCCATACGCGCTTCGTCGAGGAGTGGCTGGCGGAGGCAGGCAGCGAACCGGACGGCGCCCCGCCCGGCGAGCCGGCGCCGGCCGGGGTTGCGGCGCCTCACGCGGTTTCGTAGCCGTCGCGATGGCGCAACGCAGAAAGCCGGATTCAGCTCGCCTCAGGCGCGAGATCCTGGGCCTCCTCATGGCGGCGACCGGGGGCTTCCTGCTGGTCGCCCTCTGGCCCTACGATCCCGCCGCCGAGCGCTCGCTCGCGACCTTGAACCGCGTCGGGATCGCCGGCTCCTATAGCGCCTTCTATCTGTACCGGTGGCTGGGCTACGGGGCGCTCGTCGCGGGCCTTCTCCTTCTCGCCTGGGGCGCCCTCGTCTTCTTCGACCGCCTGAACCGCCGGTTCGTCGCCGTGAGCGGGGCCGCTGTGGCCGCGACCGGAGTGGTGCTGGTCCTGCTGGGTCTCGGGGGCGTCTGGACCGGCGCCCCGGGGCCGTGGGCGGTCCGGGCCGGCTGGACCGGGCGGGCGGCCGCGTCGGCGCTGATCGGGACGGTCGGAATGGCGGGGGCCTTCCTGACGTGCGCGGTGACGCTCGCCGTGCTGGCGGTGGCGACCTTCAAAGTCTCGCTGGCGAGGGGTGTCGAAGCGGGCGCCCGCGCGGGGTTCCGCGCCGCCACAGCCCGTCGGGCCCGGGAGCGGTCGGCGATCCCGTCGCCGGGTGGGGCGCCTCCGCTCGGGCCGGAAGGGCGGGTGGCGGCTGCCGGCGGTGAGACCCCGACCCCGTCCTCGCCTGTGAGCGGGACCCCGTCCGCGGAAGCGCCCTCGAGGTCGGGGGCCGCCGCGCGACGCGCTGGAACCGCCCGCGCCACCGGGGTGGCCCGCGCCGCCGGAATGGCCGGAGCGGACGGGGCGGCGCCCACCGGGTTTCTCCCGCCGCTCGAGATCCTTGATCCTCTTCCCGTCCGGGACGGCGAGCGCACCAGAGGGGATCTCGAGCGCCTGGGGCAGGTCCTGATCGAGAAGCTTCGCTCGTTCAACGTGGAGGGCGAGATCGTGGCGATCCACGGGGGCCCCGTTCTCACCCAGTTCGAGGTCGAGCCGGCTCCCGGGGTCAAAGTGAACCAGATCGCCAACCTGGCGGATGATCTGGCGCTGGCGATGCGCGCCCAGCGGATCCGAATCGTGGCCCCCATCCCGGGCAAGGGCGCCGTCGGGATCGAGGTCCCGAACCCCGAGCCGCAGCAGGTCACGGTGCGCGAGATCCTCGAGTCCCGCGCCTGGAGCGGGACGCGCGCCCGACTGCCGCTCGCGCTCGGCCGCGAGATCGCCGGCGCGCCGATCGTGAGCGACCTCGCGCGCATGCCGCACCTCCTGATCGCGGGGGCGACGGGCTCGGGCAAGTCGGTCTGCATCAACTCGATCGTGACGAGCCTCCTCTACCGTTTCGGGCCCGAGGAAGTGCGTCTCATCATGATCGACCCCAAGATGCTGGAGCTCATCACCTACAACGGCATCCCGCACCTTCTCCATCCGGTGGTCGTCGAGCACAAGCAGTCGGCGAAGGCGCTCAAGTGGACGGTGGCGGAGATGGAGCAACGCTACCGGCTGCTGGCCGCCAACGGGGTGCGGAGCCTCCAGGACTTCAATGCGCGGGCGCGCGACGGAGGCCGCGGGGAAGGGGCGTCGCTGGATGCAGCTCCCCTCAAAGGGCTCGACGGCACCGGCGAGCCGCCCCGCCCGCTTCCCTTCATCGTGCTCCTGATCGATGAGCTCGCGGATCTCATACTTACCGTCCAGGCGGAGATCGAGGAGCCGCTGGCCCGGCTGGCCCAGATGGCGCGCGCGGTGGGGATTCACCTCGTTCTCGCCACCCAACGGCCTTCGGTGAACGTGATCACCGGGGTCATCAAGGCCAACTTCCCCTCGCGGATCTCGTTTCAGGTATCGTCCAAGATCGACAGCCGCACCGTCCTCGACATGAACGGCGCCGAGCAGCTCCTCGGCAACGGCGACATGCTGTACATGCCGGCCGACCGCGCCGAGCCGATCCGCATCCAGGGCGCGTTCGTATCAACGGCGGAGACCGGTCGCATCGTCGAGTACCTGCGCCGCGCGGGCGAGGCGCTGAACGCGGAGGCGGTCGCCCCGCAGGTCGATATCATCGCCGAAATGTCGGATCTCGAGATGGCCGCGCTGGACGAGAAGGACGAGCTCTTCGTGGCCGCCGCGCGGGTCGTCGTCGAGCATGACCAGGGCTCGACGAGCCTGCTCCAGCGGCGGCTGAAGATCGGCTACTCGCGCGCCGCCCGGATCCTCGACCAGCTCGAGCGCGCCGGGATCGTCGGGCCGCCCGAGGGCACCAAGCCGCGGGAGGTTCTGGTCACGCTGGACGATCTCGAGCCGCTGGAGCGGGCCTCGCCATGAAGCGGATTCTCGTCACCGGCGGCGCCGGCTTCATCGGATCGCACCTCTGCGAGGCGCTGGTCGGTCGGGGCGACGAGGTCGTCGCCTTCGACAACTTCGATCCGTTCTACGGCCGCAGGATGAAGGAGCGTAACCTGGAGGCTCTGCGTGGCGCCGAGCGCTTTCGTCTGGTGGAAGGGGACCTGCGAGACGCTACGGCGGTGGCGTCGCTTTTTGCGGAGGGGTCGTTCGATGCGGTCGTCCATCTCGCGGCCAAGGCCGGTGTCCGGCCGTCGCTGGACGATCCCGAGGGGTATATCGCCACGAACATCCACGGGACGACCGTCCTGCTCGAGGCGATGCGGCGCGCCGGCTGCGGCCGGCTGGTCTTCGGCTCCTCCTCTTCGGTATACGGCAACAACGGGAAAGTGCCCTTCCACGAGGACGACCGCGTCGATTTTCCGATCTCTCCCTACGCGATGACCAAGAAGGCGGGGGAGGAGCTGTGCTTCGTCTATCACGCGGTGCATGGCTTTTCGGTCGTCTGCCTGCGCTTCTTCTCGGTCTACGGGCCCAGACAGCGCCCGGACATGGCGATCCACAGGTTCGTGCGACTCCTGCACGAGGGGCTCCCGCTGCAGGTCCACGGAGACGGCTCGAGCGCGCGGGACTACACCTACTACGCGGATATCGTAGCTGGAATCCTGGCGGCCTTCGACCGGGTCACCTCGGGGGAGATGTTCGCGATCGTGAACCTCGGCGAATCGGTGCCCGTGCTGCTCGGCGATCTGGTGGATGCCATTGGTCGCACGACCGGCATCGAGCCCAGGGTGGAGCGGGTTCCGATGCCGCCCGGCCTCTCCGACCGGACCTTCGCCGACATCGCACGCGCCCGGGAGATCCTGGGATACGATCCGCGGACAGGGATCGACGAGGGGCTGGAGAGGTTCGTGGCCTGGTATCGCGCGACGCTGTCCGACGATGAGTCGCGTCGATCAAGAAATCCATGAACGACTCGAGAACGGCGGCAACAGAAGCCGACTCTGCTGCCGGTCTTGGCGAGAAGATCGAGACGAAGAGCGCCGTCATCGGCGTGATCGGGCTCGGATACGTGGGGCTTCCTCTCTCGCTAACGTTCGCCGAGCGGGGATACCGTGTGCTGGGCTTCGATATCGACGAAGCCAAGGTCGAGAAGCTGGAACGCGGAGAGAGCTACATCGGTCATCTCGACGGGGACCGGGTCGTCGCGGCGCTCGATGCGGAGAAGCTCACGGCGACCGCCGACTTCTCCCGCCTCTCCGAGCCGGACGCGCTCCTGATCTGCGTGCCTACACCGCTGACCGCGAACCGCGAGCCCGACATGCGCTTCATCGAGCAGACCGTCCGGGCGGTCGCAAGCCGCCTCCGTGCCGGCCAGCTCGTCGTCCTCGAATCGACGACATACCCGGGGACCACGGAAGAGCTCTTGATGCCGGTCCTGGAGTCGACCGGCCTCGTCTGCGGCCGGGACTTCTTCCTCGCCTTTTCTCCCGAGCGGGAGGACCCCGGCAACCCGCACCACACGACGACGACGATCCCCAAGGTGGTGGGCGGTGTCGACGACGTCTCGGGCGACCTCGCCGAGACGCTCTATCGAAACGTCGTGACACGGACAGTACGGGTCTCCTCGGCCCGCGCGGCAGAGGCGACCAAGCTCATGGAGAACATCTTCCGCTCGGTGAATATCGCTCTCGTGAACGAGCTCAAGGTCATCTACGAGCGGATGGGGATCGACATCTGGGAGGTTCTCGAAGCGGCGTCCACGAAGCCCTTCGGCTACATGCGGTTCGATCCGGGTCCCGGCTGGGGCGGGCACTGCATCGCACTAGACCCTTACTACCTGGCCTGGAAGGCCCGCGAGTACGGCAAGAGCACGCGCTTCATCGAACTGGCGGGGGAGATCAACACGACGATGCCGGAATACGTGGTGGCGCGCGTGATCGACGCTTTGAACGCCAAGGGCAAGGCGGTCAGGGGGAGTCGGGTGCTGGTCGTCGGCCTCGCCTACAAACCCAACGTATCGGACGACCGGGAATCACCGAGCTACCACCTCATGGATCGCCTTCGGGAACGGGGGGCGGAGGTGGCGTACCACGACCCGCACGTACCGGTCATCAGGCCGAGCCGGGAACATGCGCACTGGGCGGGCATGGTCTCGGTGCCCTGGGATCGGGAGACGATCGCCGGCTTCGACACGGTCGTGATCTCCACCCGACACGACGCCGTCGACTACCGGCAGCTCGGAGAGTGGGCGCGATCGATCGTCGACACGCGAAACGCGATGGCCGGCATCGAGCTGCCGGCGGGGAAGCTCTGGAAGGCCTAGTCAATCCCGCCTACGAATCGGTCCGCCGCTCGTTGCGGGACGCACCCCGCACATGGGCCCTGACCGGCGCGGCCGGCTTCATCGGCTCCCACCTCCTGGAATCTCTGCTGACGCTCGAGCAGCGTGTGATCGGCCTGGACAACTTCTCCACCGGCACTCGCCGGAACCTGGATGAGGTCCGGACAGAGGTGGGCGAGGAGCGCTGGGAGCGGTTCACGATGATCGAAGGGGACATCCGTTCGGCCGACGCCTGTCGTCGGGCCTGTGAGGGCGTCGATCTCGTCCTCCACCAGGCGGCGCTCGGCTCCGTGCCGCGCTCGATCGCCGAGCCGCTAGCCGCCCACGAGACCAACGTGACCGGCACGCTCAACATGTTACTGGCGGCGCGGGACGAAGGCGTGGAGCGGTTCATCTGGGCGTCGAGCAGCTCGGTGTACGGCGACCACCCGGACCTGCCCCGGGTGGAGGAGCAGATCGGCCGACCGGTCTCCCCGTACGCGGCGACCAAGCGGGCCTGTGAGCTGTATGCTGAAGCGTTCGCCCGGACCTACTCTCTCGACGTGATCGGCCTCCGTTACTTCAACGTGTTCGGGCCCCGCCAGGATCCGGAGGGTCCGTATGCGGCGGTGATCCCGGTATGGATCGCCACGCTCCTGAACGGAGGCGCCCCAGTCGTCTACGGCGACGGCGGGACCACGCGTGATTTCTGCTACGTCGCCGATGCCGTTCAGGCCAACCTGCTCGCCGC
>DATLFH010000032.1:0-10315 GCA_035524965.1 Gemmatimonadota bacterium
TCTTCCTCGGCGACGATCCGACCGACGACGTCTCCGACCCGGACGGTCTCGCCCGCCTGAACCAGGATCTCCACCACCCCGGCCGTCTCGGCCGCGACCTCGACGGTCGCCTTGTCGGTCTCGAGCTCGAGGATCGGCTGATCCTTCTCGACCCGAGCGCCCGCCTCGACCAGCCACGCGGCCAGGTCGCCCTCGGTCACGGACTCGGCGAGCTGGGGGATCTTGATCTCCAGCGGGACCTCCGAACTCGAGAGTCAGCCGGCCAGGGCGGCGTCGACCAGCGCCTTTTCCTCGGTCTGGTGTTTCCGGTACGAGCCGGTGGCCGGCGATGCGGCCTCCTCCCGCCCCACGTACAGGAGCCGTGCACCCTCGGGCCGGTGGCGTTCGAGCCGATGCCTGAGGTGGCGCCAGGCGCCCATGTTCTCGGGTTCCTCCTGCACCCAGACCAGGCGCTCGAGCTTCGGATAGCCGGCCACGAGGGCCTCGAATTCGCGCTCCGGGAACGGGTAGAGCTGCTCCACGCGGGCGATCGGGATGTCGCTGATGCCGCGCTCGCGCCGCGCCTCCAGCAGCGTGTAGTACACCTTCCCCGAGCATGCGAGGAGCGTCCGGGCCGCCCCACGGTCGGCGATCTCGCCGTCGTCCAGCACGGGCTTGAACCCGCCCTGCGTGAATTCCTCCAGACGCGAGACCGCGAGGCGGTGGCGGAGCAGGCTCTTCGGGCTCATGACGATGAGCGGCTTGCGAAAGCGCCGGTGAATCTGCCGCCGCAACGCGTGAAAGAGCTGGGCCGGGGTCGTCAGGTTGCAGACCTGGATGTTGTCTTCCGCCGCGAGCTCCAGGAACCGCTCCAGCCGCGCGCTCGAGTGCTCCGGTCCCTGACCCTCGTAGCCGTGCGGCAGGAGCAGGACCAGCCCCGACATCCGCCGCCACTTCGTCTCCCCGCTCACCAGGAACTGGTCGACCACGACCTGCGCGCTGTTGATGAAGTCGCCGAACTGGGCTTCCCATACGACCAGCGACCACGGGTCGGCGGTCGAGTAGCCGTACTCGAAGCCCAGCGCGGCCAGCTCCGAAAGGGGGCTGTTGACGACCTGGAAGATGTTCTGATCCGCCGCCAGGTGGTTGAGCGGCACGTACGGTGCGCCCGTCTCCTGGTCGGTATAGACGGCGTGGCGGTGGCTGAACGTCCCGCGGACCGTATCCTGGCCCGTCAGCCGAACCTTGGTGCCCTCCAGGACGAGGCTCCCGATCGCCAGCGCCTCGCCGCACCCCCAGTCGATGTCGCCCCCTTCGAGGACCATCGCCGCGCGCTGCTTCATGAGTCGCTCGAGCCGTTGGTGCCAGTGGAACCCTTCGGGGACCGTCACGAGCGAGCGCGCGATCGTCTCCAGCGTCTGGCGGGAGACCGCCGTCTCCGCGCTCCAGTCCTCGCCCGCCTGCTCCAACCCCTCCCAGACCCCGACCAGCTTGTCGATCGGCGGCTTGTCGTCCCGCTGGGCCTCGTCGTGCGCCGCGTCCAACTCGGCGCGGGCCTCGGCTCGTAAGGCCTCTGCCTGGTCCTCTTCCACGATCCCCTCTTCCACGAGCCGCGTTGCGTAGATCGAGGAGTTCGACGGGTGCGCTTCGATCCGCTCGTACATACGCGGCTGGGTGAACGTCGGATCGTCGAGCTCGTTGTGACCGTAACGCCGATAGCAGACCAGATCGATCACGATGTCGCGCCGGAACTCCTGGCGGTAGCGGACGGCTAGATCGGCCGCGTGCACGGCCGCTTCCGGGTCGTCCCCGTTGACATGGAAAACCGGCGCGTGGACGATCTTCGCGATATCGGAGGCGTAACGGGTCGAGCGTCCATCCGACGGATCGGTCGTGAACCCGATCTGGTTGTTCACGATGATGTGAATCGTGCCCCCGGTCCGGTACGCCTCGAGGCCGCCCAGCACCAGGGTCTCCGAAACGACACCCTGGGCGGGGAAGGCGGCATCCCCGTGGATCAGAAGCGGAATCGCCCGGCGCCGCTCCTGGTCGCCGAAGACGTGCTGCTTCGCTCGCACGATTCCCTCGACGACGGGATCGACCGCCTCCAGGTGGCTCGGGTTGAAGGCCAGCGACAGATGCACGGTCCGGCCGTCCGACGCCTTGTGATCGCGGGAATAGCCCAGGTGGTACTTGACGTCGCCGTGACCCTGGGCTTCGGAGGCCTGCGGCCGGCCTTCGAACTCGGCGAGGATGCGCGCGTAGGGCTTTTCAAGCACGTGAGCGAGCACGTTCAATCGGCCGCGGTGAGCCATCCCCATCACGATCTCGTCGACCCCCGTTTCGGCGGCGATCTCGACCATCGTCGACAGGAGAGGCACCAGCGCCGTGCCGCCTTCGAGCGAGAACCGCTTGGCCCCCGGGAAGCGGCGGTGGATCGTCTCCTCGAACGTGTCCGCCTTGATGAGCTCGCGAAGGATCGACCGCCGCCGCTCCGGGACGAGATCGGGGTGGTTTCGCACCGGCTCCATCCGTGCCTGGAGCCATTCGCGCTGGGCCACGTCGGCCACGTCCATGTACTCGACCGCGAGCGTGCCGCAGTACGTGGCCTTGAGCGCGTCCAGGAACTCGCCCAGCGTCCCCTGCTGGAGTCCCGTGTAGGCCGAGCATTCCACGACGAGGTTCAGGTCGTCCTCGGTGAAGCCGAATTCGGCGAGCTCGAGCAGCGGGTGGCGCTCCGCGCCGCCACCCAACGGGTCGAGATCGGCGATCAGGTGGCCGAACGAACGATAGGTGTGGACGAGGTCGTAGATCCTGAGCGCCGGCGCGATCGTCGCTTCGTCGATCCCCTCGGGAAGGGCCCCCTCCGCGGTCAGGACCACCGGCTCGGCGGCGCCCTGCCGGACGGCCCGCGGGCGACCGTTGCCTGCTGAACGATCGTTCGCCTCGCGGCCGTCTCCCTCGCGGCCGTCTCCCTCACGGCCGTCTCCCTCCCGGCCGTTCTCCGCCCACTGCACTCCGGCGAAGAACAGCGCCCAGGTCGGGTCGACCGAGCCCGGGTCCTCCAGGAATCGCCGGTACAGCGAATCAACGTACTCGGGATTGGCTCTCAGGATGGCGTCGAGAGACGGCATGCAGCGACGGAAGATAGCGGCTCGTGCCGTTCCCGTCAGAGCGCGACTGCGACGCGGGTCAACCCTGTGAGAAGGACGATCTGACCCGTGCCGGCAAGCCCGCCGGTCAGAAGGCGCACTGGATTCGTGCTCCAGTACTCCGTGAACATCTGGCGGAGTCCATCGATCGTCATCGGTACTGGAAGCAGAAGACCCGCGACAACGAGCGAGAAGGGTGAGTTCCAGAGAGCTAGGATGACCAGGGGAGCGACGAAGTAACCGATGATCATGCCCGTGCATCGACCACAGATCGGAATTCGTTTGTTCCTTACGGTTGGACAGCGATCCGGAATACCGTGGCAACCAACGATCCGGGCCGCGCGCGATCGCTGGGAAACGGGGACTCGGATTATGGGCGGTAAATCGGAGCTCATGCTTCAGCCAGAATCGCCACGAGGACGAAGAGGATCATCAATGAGATCCAAATCACGAAGGGGATCCAGGTAAAGGTACATACATCCTGTGCTGTCCGCGGCTTCTCTCTCCTGATTACCAGATACCAGACAAGACCCACGATCGGCGTGACACAAAGATTCAGGAAGAACAACAGGACTTTGAAGCCTGGGTTCAACCCGGGATCCTGGCCGACGCCGGACGGGCCCGTCGGAACGACCAGAGCGTTGCCGCATCCGCATTGAAACTCGTGTTTGGGTGGATATCGAGTCACGTCGTAGACGGTGCCGCATTTCGAGCATTCGAGATTCAAAGCGGTATTCAGTCGCGCGCGCGGGGACCGGGCGGGAGGTCCGGGTTGCCGGCCCGCGTCAGGACCAGTTGCAGATCGTTCAGGTGACGGGTGAGGAATCCCGCCTCGCAGTATGCCAGGTAGTACTCCCAGCGGCGGAGAAATCGGTCCTCGAACCCGAGATCCCGCACCCGGGCGGCCTGCTCGAGGAACCGGATTCGCCAGCGGCGCAGGGTCTCGGCGTAGTGGACCCCGATGTTCTCGAGATCCTCGAGCTGGAGGGTGGTTGCGGCGAGCGCGGCCGCCAGCGCGCCCAGCGACGGCAAGTGGGAGCCGGGAAAAATGTAGCGCTGGGTATAGTCGACCCCCCGCCGGTAGTCCTCGTAGCGCGCGTCGGGGATCGTGATCACCTGGACGGCCGCCAGCCCGTCCGGCGCCAGCGCCCGGTCGCAGGCCGCGAAAAAATCGCCCAGGTACTCATGGCCGACCGCCTCCAGCATCTCGATCGAGACGATCCGGTCGAACTTCCCCTCGATGCGGCGGTAATCGACGATCTCGATCTTCGCCCGCTCCTCGAGACCCGCCCGGCGGAGCCGGTCCCGGGCGTAGCTGGCCTGAGGCGCCGAGAGCGTGATCCCGGTCACATGGCAGCCATGCGCGCTCGCGGCGTATTCCATGAAACCACCCCAGCCGCAGCCGATCTCGAGGACACGCTGGCCGGGCCGGAGGCGCGCCTTCTCGGCGATCGTCCGGTACTTGTTCCGCTGGGCTGCCTCGAGCGTTTGGCCGGGATGCTCGAAGACCGCGCACGAGTACGTCATCGATGGATCCAGCCAGAGCGCATAGAAGTCGTTCCCGAGATCGTAATGCGCCGCGATGTTGCCGCGCGCGCGGCGGACCGTGTTGCGCCGCACGCGATGGGCCACTCGGTTCGCCAGCCCGCCCAGGCGCGTCAACGGGACGGTGTCCTCGAGCCGTAAGCCGCGCTCGGCCACGAGCCCGATCAGCGCGACCAGATCGTCGCACGACCACAGTCCGTCGATGTACGCGCCGCCGGCCCCCGTCCCCCCTTCGAGGAGCACGCGGCGGAAAAAGGACCAGTCGTGGACCGTGATCCGGACGGGGAGAGGGGCCGCGCCCGGACGCCAAGCTCCGCCGGGCGCGTCGCCGGGGCGACCTCTCCCGAGAGCGAGGGTACGGCCGTCAGGCAGAAGGAACTCCAGCCGCCCTTCGCCGAGCCCTTCCAGCCCGCGGGCGACCCCTCGCATCGCCAGGCGATCGAGCCGGCTCGGTGCGCGCCCCCCGCCGCCAGCGACATCGAGCGCTGGGTGAGGGCCGATCCGAACGCTCATACGCTCTCCAGGCCGTTCTCCCGCGGCCGCGGCTTGCCTACAGCCACCGCCGGACGCGCTTGCGGTACTCTCGATACTCCTGTCCGATCGCCCGCTCGAGGATCCGCTCCTCGCGGGGGACGTAGAGCGAGTTCATCGTCAGCAGGAACGCTAGTGGGGTCAAGAGGAACGGCCAGGTCCCGACGCAGATTCCGATCCCGAGCAAAATCAACGCCACACCCCAGTACATCGGATTGCGCGTGACGCGGTAGGGACCGGCCTCGACGAGGGCGGTCGGGGTCTCCCGCACGTCATGGGTCGTCTGCCTTTGGCGGAAGAGCACGATCGCCCAAACGATCACCGCCAGCCCGTCCAGGATGGGGACGACGCCGAGCCAGCGCCAGATCCCGTCGATGACTCGCATTCCGCTCAGGGTCGCGTCGAGGCCCCATGCCACCAGCAGGTAGAGCGCGCCCACGAAGGGCGGCCGGATGCGCGGGGGGCGCTCCCCCGGGTCGGAGATAGGATCGTTCAACGAGGAAGCGGCACCCTGTTGCTCTCCAATATACCGCCGACACTCCCTAGAAAGGAGGTGATCCAGCCGCAGGTTCCCCTACGGCTACCTTGTTACGACTTCGCCCCAGTCACCGAGCTCACCTTAGGTCGCTCCCTCCCTTGCGGGTCGGGCCACGAACTTCGGGTGCTCCCAGCTCCCATGGCGTGACGGGCGGTGTGTACAAGGCCGGGACAGGGTTCAGGCGCCGAGCCCCATCCTTCGCATGAGATCCACGAACCGCTGCTCGCGGCGCAGCGGGTCCAACCGCGGGTCGGCTTGGAGCTGATCCGCCAAGAGCGCCCGCTCGCGGTAGCCCCGCTCGAGCCATACGAACGCCCGATCGAGATCCCCGAGGCCCGTGTACGCAATCGCCATCGGCATAGGATCCACGAACTCCGTCCGCCCTAGCTGCTCGAGCTCTTGCAGGATACGCCGCGCTGCCGGCCGGTTTCCTCCGACTGAGTAGGCATGCGCAAGGTAGGCTCGGAAGAGGCTCCCTCTGAAAGCGGCCGTCCGATCAAGCCGCTCGAAAGTGAGGACGGCCTCTTCGAAGCGGTGCTGCTGGACATAGACCTCCGCGAGCCTCAATAGCGATTCCATCGAATCGGCGCCCATCGACTTCCTCAGCTCCCTCTCGGCCGACTCATAATCACGCGCGTAAATGAGAAACGCCCCGACGTTCGAATTGATCCGCGGCGACAGCGGGTCGAGCTCCTGCGCCTTGCGAATCGCCCGCAGCGCCTCTTCGACACGACCCAGGCACACGAGGGTCCAAGCGTAATACTGCCAGCCTGTCGCGTAGTTCGGATCGAGATCGAGCGCGCGCTCGATCTCGCGCTCGCTGCCCTCCCAGTCCCAGTCGTCGACGAGCATTACGAGCGACAGCGTAGCATGAGGCTCGGCCAGACTCTCTTCTAGCTCGATTGCCTGAAGCGCCGCCGCTCGCGCCTTTGGATAGACTTCAGCCGGTGGTAGGTGCCCGCCGATTCCAAGGATGTAATAGGCGTCGGCCAACCCGGCATAACCACGCGCCCACGTCGGGTCGATCTCGATCGCGTGGCGGAAGTACGCCAGCGACTTTTCGAGCCCGTCGCGCGTTCGGGTGTTCCACCAGAACCGACCCCGCAGATACGCATCGTACGCCTGAGGATCGACGCGGCGAGCCCCTGTGAGGCGCCGCGCTGCAGTCGGCGTGAGCTGCGCCTGGACCTCCTGAGCGACAGTGCGTGCAATTTCGTCCTGAAGCGCCAGGATGTCGCTTAGATCACGCTCGTAGGACTCGGACCACAGGGCCCGCTCGCTCGGTGCATGAACGAGCCGGATCGAGATTCGTACGCGATCGCCGGTCCGCACAACCGATCCCTCGAGCACCGCGTCGACGTCGAGCTCACGCGCGATCTGGGGAAGCGGCTTGTCGACGTCACGGTATTGGATCGACGACGTGCGGGAGATGACCTTCAGCGATTCGATCTTCGAAAGCCCATCGATCAGCGCCTCCGTCATCCCATTGGTAAAGAACTCGCCGGAAGGGTCTGGCGACACGTCATCGAGCGGCAGCACGACTAGCGACCGCACGTTGGCGGCCGACGCCGCCGTGGTGGCCGAGGGCGAAGGCGATACCGCCGTGCCGCTTCGCATGAGGGCCGTGACGAGGACCACCCCAGCAAGGCCGGCCCCTGCGATGATCGGCGCGAGTCTCCAGCGAGCCGAGGAGGGCCGACCCACTCTTCGCGCAGCTGGGCGCGATGGAACGACGCTAATCGCCGCTCGAAGCTCCTGCACTAGAGTCCCGGCGGAATCGAACCGACGCTCCCGATCTTTCTCGAGACACCGTTCCACGACCGCCACCAGGGCTGGCGGCAGGTCGCCTCGAATCGACAAGAGCGGCGGTGGTGGTTCGCTCCGGATGGCGGAAATCAGCGAATCCCTGTCGCCGCCGAACGGCCGCGATCCGGAAAGCATCTCGTAGAGCACGACCCCCACCGACCAGATGTCGATCCGCTGATCGACCGCCTCCCCGCGCGTCTGCTCGGGGCTCATATACACCGCCGTGCCGCGCGGCAGCCCCGTGCTCGCCGTCGCGTCCTTCATCAGCTTCGCGATCCCGAAGTCGACGATCTTCACGACGCCGTCCTTCGTCACCAGGACGTTCTCCGGCTTGATGTCCCGGTGGATGATGCCGGAGCGGTGCGCCGCGCTCAGCCCCTCAGCGAGCTGGAGGCCGATGTCGATCCCTTCGGGGACGGTCATGGGCCCGCGGGCGATCCGCTCGCGAAGGGTCTCCCCCTCGTAGTACGCCATGGCGATGAACAGCCGGCCGTCGTCCGCTTCGCCGATCTCGTAAACCGTCTCGATGTTCGGATGGTCGAGGGCCGACGCCGTACGTGCCTCCGCGGTCAGGCGGCGGGCCGCCGAGGGATCGGCCGTCAGATACGGGGGCAGGAGCTTGAGGGCGACCGAGCGGCCGAGCCGCGGGTCGTGGGCCTGATAGACGACCCCCATGCTGCCGCGCCCGAGGCCGCGCACGATCCGGTAGCGGCCGATGGTCGGCGCTTCGTTCGGCATGAGAGATCTCTGGAGGCTCTTGCTCACCAGCGTCGAGTCCAGAGATTCGAGAAATCCTCCGTTGCTGGTAGCCAGCTTCTCGTGAGCGTCGAGGAGCCTCGCCACCTCGGTGCAGAGGTCGGGATCCTCCACCCTCTGCAAGGCGGCATGCCGCTCTTCGCGGGGCAGCTCGATAAGGTGCGAAAAGAGGCTCTCGATCCGACGCCAGCGATCGGCGGGGGAAAAGTTGTCCGAGCGATTCATTCCACTTCGTCCTTGCCCAGGACGCGGTAGAGCCAGGCCCGAGCGAGAGCCCAGTCCGCTTCGACCGTTCGCGGCGAGACGTCGAGCGCCGCGGCGGTCTCCTCCACGCTCATGCCGCCGAAGAACCGACACTCCACGACCTGCATGTGGCGAGGATTCCGTAGCTTGAGCTCCTCGAGCGCCTGGTCGAGATCCAGGATGTCGGACTCGTAGGCATCCACGAGTGCTACGTCTTCGTCAAGGCTAATGGGCGGCGCGCCGCCGCCGCGCTTTGCCGTCTTGCGCCGGCGCGCGGCGTCTACGAGTACCTGCCGCATCGCGCGGGCGGCGGCTGCGTAGAAGTACGCGCGGCCACGACTCGTGACCCGATCATCGTCGACGAGTCGGAGGTACGCCTCGTGGACCAGTGCGGTTGTCTGGAGAGTGACATTCTGGTGCTCCCGCGCGAGTTGCCAGTGCGCCATCTCATGGAGTTCATCGAAGACGAGGGGCACGAGATGGTCTAGGGTCGGGGGGGCGCCGGCTTCCGCCAGCTGGAGCAGAGCGGTGGTTCTGGAGCGAGAGGATGGATCGGCGTGGATCACGTTGGGCTCCCTTCCACCACGTTCAACATAGAGACGGGAACGATGGGAGGGCAATCACGGAGCCGTGCGGCCGAGGGCAGCGACGGTGACGTTGGCGCCATCCTGCGCCTTCGACTTCGCTTTTTCGCAGGAAGGGAGGAGTGAGCCCTGTCCGCCACACCTGAGCGAGGAGGAAGCGATGCGTCAATTGAAGAGAGCTTTCGTCGTGCTCGCGGCCGTCTGGTCCGCCGGCTGCGGTGAGCAAAGCGTACCCACGGCTTCACCGCAGGCCGGCGAGGTGACTCTGACCGCCTCCCCGACCCACGGGGTCGACCTGACCTGCTTTGCCGGACCCTGCGGCGGAGCCGCCGGGACGGTCAACATGACGCAGAACGCTCGACCGGTAGCAGGCGCCGCACCCGGTTTCGGCGTCGCCCTCGTGGGCGAGTACACCGTGCATGGCGCGCCACCCAACACGACCTACCTGGTCCAGCGCGCGTTCGACCCCATCCTGGACGGTGTTTGCACGGGCGCCTTCATCAGCTGGCCATTCCTCCCGTTTCAGCCCCCGGGTCCTGATCCCGTTCGTCTCACGACCTCGGCCGGAGGCGCGGGAGCGGCCCACTTCAGCCTCGAGATTCCCTTCGCACCCGAGGGGGTCCATCTCGACTTCGTCTTCAGGCTGATCGAGGAGTCCCCCAATCCCGGCGGCACCGAGCTCAGGACGGCGTGCGTGCAAGACTAGGCGAGTCGGCGGCAGCCACGGGATTGACAATGCAAAAAGCCCCCGGCCACTTTCGCGACCGGGGGCTCTACCCTTTGAAACGGCACCCTGTTGCTCTCCAATATACCGAATAGTGCCGCCTGAACGCCCGGATGGCTCAACTCTAGGTGCGGCGCGAGCGGCAGCGGGTCTCGCGACCTTGCCCTCGTCTCGCCGACACTCCCTAGAAAGGAGGTGATCCAGCCGCAGGTTCCCCTACGGCTACCTTGTTACAACTTCGCCCCAGTCACCGAATTTACCTTCGGCCGCTCCCTCCCTTGCGGGTTGGGCCGCGGACTTCGGGTACTCCCGGCTTCCATGGCGTGACGGGCGGTGTGTACAAGGCCCGGGAACGTATTCACCGTGGCGTTGCTGATCCACGATTACTAGCGATTCCGGCTTCATGCAGTCGAGTTGCAGACTGCAATCCGAACTTAGACCAGCTTTTTGCGATTCG
>DATLFH010000033.1:0-57463 GCA_035524965.1 Gemmatimonadota bacterium
GTGGCCGCGGCTCGACCGCCGCCGGGTCCGGCGCGGGCTGACGGGCGTGGCCCGCTCTGGCCGGCGGCTCTCACATTTGTCGTCAGATATCTTATTGCTACTCTCCTGGCGCACAGGACAATCTCTAAGTTGGAATCGAAAGGATGGGTTTTTTGAGAAATAACCGGCTCCAATAACCGGCTCCCAGGAGGACGTTATGTTGCGCGTATTGGGCACCACGTTGCTGGTCGCTTCGATCGCCGGCGCCTGCGCCACCAGGACCGAGAGCGACGTCGATGTCACGACCGAGATGGGCACCGAAGAGGCGGTGCAGGATACGATCATCGATGAAGCGCTGGCGCCGCTTCCCACGTGGGGAGTTCTGCTGTCGTCCAGCGAGGGGTTGAGCGTCACGGGCGAGGGGGAAGTCCGCGCCCTGACCGAGGGGACCCGCGCGATGGTCGAGATCCAGAACGCCGAGCCGGATGCCCAGCATCCGTGGCACGTTCACAGCGGTGATTGCGGCTCGAACGGTCCGATCATCGGCGATGCGGCTGCATACCCCGTGTTGACCGTCGATGCGGACGGGGAGGCGTCCGCGGACGCGACGATCGACGTCTCCCTGGACGACGACGCCGGCTACTACATCAACATCCACCAGTCGGCGACCGAGACCGGGACGATCGTGGCCTGCGGGGAGCTTTCCGGCACGTACTGAGCTTTCAAGCTTGACGCTTCGCGGTCTCCGGCGCGACTGTTTCCCGCATGAAGCGCCTGGCGATCCTCCTTGCGGTCATCCTGTCCGTCGGCGTCCTCATGTTCCTGGCGGGCGTCTTCCTTCTGCTTCCGCGCTTGAGCCTCGAGCCACGTGCGGAGTTCGACACGCCCGGCATCCTGAGGATCGATCTCGACGGGCTGGTCGTGGAACGCGCGCCGCCGGAGTTCCTGGGGACCGAGCTGCTGGGCGCGCAAGTCGAGCTCTTCGACCTCGTGCTGGCGCTCGACCGGGCCGCCGAGGACGACCGGATCGCGGGCGTGTACCTCGAGGTCGGGCGGCCCGGCTATGGCTGGGCCAAAGCGGAGGAGATCCGCTCGCGGCTGGCTCGCTTCCGCGAATCGGGCAAGTTCGTCTACGCCTACACGTCCTTCACCAACGAGCTCGGCTACTTCGTTGCTCTGGCCGCAGACAGCCTGTGGCTGATGCCGGATGCGGGGCTGGAGCTCAACGGCTTCCGGGTCGAGACGCCGTTCGTGAGCCGGATGCTCGAAAAGGTCGGGCTCGAGCCGCAGGTCGAGGCGATCGGGGTCTACAAATCGGCCGCCGACATGTTCCGGCGCGAGAACATGAGCGACCCCGAGCGCGAGGTGACCGAGTCGATCCTGCGCGAACGGTACGACCGCTTCGTCCAGGCCGTGACCGAAGAGCGGGGGGTCGACCGCGAGCGCTTCACGGAGGCGTTCGATCGGGGTCTCTATCTGGCGCGCGAAATCGACGCCCTCGGGCTGGTCGACGGCCAGGCCTATGCCAGCGAGGTGATGCGGCGGGCGGTCGCGGCGGCGCGGGACGTGGCGCTCGACGAGGTCGACAACCGCGAGCTCGACGATCGATTCGTCGAGCTGGACGCCTACGCGGCCGCGCTTCCCGACCCATCGGCCAGCCCCGCCGGTACGATCGGCCTCGTCTACGCCATCGGCGCGATCACCGGCGGGGAGAGCGGGTTCGACCCCGTCTTCGGCCGCACGATCGGAGCCGAGACAATGGTGCGCATGCTGCGGGACGTCGGCGGGGACGACGAGCTGGACGCGGTCGTCCTGAGAATCGAGAGCCCGGGCGGCGACGCGCTGGCCTCCGAGGAGATCTGGGCCGCCGTGGGGGAGCTTGGGGAGGCTCTTCCGATCGTCGTCTCGATGGGCGACGTGGCCGGATCGGGCGGGTACTACATCGCCGCGGCCGCCGATGAGATCGTCGCCGCCCCGTCCACGATCACGGGGTCGATCGGCGTGTTCGGCGTGTTGTTCAACGCGGCCGGAACCTGGGAGAAGCTGGGAATCACGTGGGACAGCGCGCGGACGAACCCGGCGGCCGACTTCCCCACCAACACACGCGCGCTGACGGAGACCGAGCGCGAGACCTTCCGCCGCCTGATCGAGGACGTGTACCGGAGCTTTCTCGAGCGGGTGGCCGAGGGGCGCGAGATGCCGGTCGCGGCAGTGGACCGGGTCGCGCAGGGGAGGATCTGGACCGGCACCCAGGCGGTGGAGCAAGGGCTCGTCGACCGGGTCGGCGGACTCGAGGCCGCCATGGTCGTCGCCCGGGAAGCGGCAGGGATCGATCCGGACGCACACGTGCGGCTTCATGTCTACCCCCGCCAGCAGACGGTGATCGAGCGGCTCCGGGAGGTGCTCCTTCTGAGGGAGCTAGCGCGTAGCCGGGCGCCGCAAGGCGGCGAGCTGGCGGCGATCGCGCGGATGCTTCTCCCCGACGCGGCGGCGACCCTGACCGGCGCGGCGGCCGCGCTCCGGGAGGGCCCGCGACGGCCGCTGGCGGTGATGCCGTTCGTTCCGGTCATCCACTGAGAGGCGAGCAGGTGGAGGCGCGAGCGGACGCTGCCTCGACCTCACCGCCCGCGTCACGGGACGCACTCCGCCCCCCGGTCGCGCCCGCCGCGCTGCGCGACGCCTACGATGCGGAGGGCTTTCGACGCGCCGCCCACGAGGCGGTGGATCAACTCGCGGACTACCTGAGCCAGATCACCGCGCCTGCCGCTAAGAGGCTCACCGGTCGCGCGGTCCCGGTACTCCCCTGGACCGCCCCCGACGAGGCGCTCGCTGAGTGGCGTCGCCGCCTATCGGCCGCCGGGGCGCCCGGAGCCGAGCTCGCCGAGCGGCTGCGTTTCCTCCTGGATGGGGTCCTCGCCGGGGCGACCCACCTGCACCACCCTCGCTATACCGGCCACCAGGTGCCGCCGGTCCTGCCCGCGGCCGTGGTCGGCGACCTGGTCGCGAGCCTCCTCAACAACAGCGTCACGATCTACGAGATGGGCGGCCCGGGCACCGTTCTGGAGCGGGAGGCGATTCGCTGGATGGCGGACGTCCTCGGTCTGGGCGACCGAGCGGACGGCGTCCTGACCTCCGGCGGCTCGCTGGGCAACCTGACCGCGCTGCTGGCCGCCCGGCAGCTCAGGTCGGGCTTCGATGCCTGGTCGACCGGCCTGGCCGGGGAGCGGCCGCTCGCGGTCCTGGGCTCGTCGGCCGCCCACTACTCGGTCGCGCGGTCGCTCCAGGTCATGGGGCTGGGAAAAGACGGCTTCGTGCCCGTCCAGGTCGACGAGAGGCTGAGGCTGCGCCCGGAAGCGCTGGAGGAGGCCTTCGACGGCGCGGAGCGCACGGGGCGGCGCGTCTTCGCGGTCGTCGCCAGCTCGTGCGCGACCGCCGCCGGGACGTTCGACCCGCTCGAGGAGATCGCCGACTTCTGCGCCGCCCGCGGGCTATGGCTCCACGTCGACGGCGCCCATGGGGCCGCGGCAGCCCTGAGTGACCAGTACCGGCATCTGGTGGCGGGGATCGAGCGCGCCGACTCGGTCGTGTGGGACGCCCACAAGCTGCTCCTCGTCCCGTCGCTCGTTACCGGCGTCGTCTTCCGCGAGGCAGGAGACGCCTACGCCGCCTTCGAGCACGAGGCGTCCTACCTCTACGAGGGCCGGGACATCCGCGAATGGTTCAACATCTCGCGCCGCACGCTCGAGTGCACCAAGCCGATGCTGGCGCTCCGGCTGTGGTGCGTGCTCGCCGCCCACGGCAGGGAGTTCTTCGCCGCCTACATCGATCACGTCTTCGGGATGGCCCGGCGATTCGGCCGGCGGATCGCCGCCGCGCCGGATTTCGAGCTGCCCGTCGAGCCGGAGAGCAACATCGTGGCGTTCCGATACGTTCCGGCAGACGGGGCCCGATTCGGGACAGAGGGTCCTGACCGCGCCGGGGGGCTGGATCGGCTCCAGACGCGGATCCGCCGGCGCCTGATCGAGTCGGGGGAGTTCTACCTGACCCAGGCGCGGCTGCCGGCAGGGGTCCACCTGCGGACCGTGCTCATGAACCCGCTAACGACGGACGGGGACCTGGACGCGCTCCTGGACGGGATCCGGGAGGCCGCGCGCGACGGTTGAACGGCGTGCTCGAGCTCGACCGCGCCGAGATGCAGGCGCTCGGCTATCGGGTCGTGGACCTCCTCGTGGACCACTGGGCGACCCTGCGCGAGCAACCGGCCGGCCGAAGGACGGATCCTGCCGCGCTGGCGGCTCTCCTCCAGGAGCCGCCACCCGAGGAGGGACGCGATCCCGCCGCCGTGCTGGACCGCCTCGAGCGCGACGTCCTCGCCCACATGGGTCGGGTCCACCACCCGCGCTTCTTCGCGTTCGTCCCCAGTCCCAGCAACTTCGTAAGTGTGCTGGGCGACGCGATCGCCGCCGGGACGAACGTGTTCGCCGGAACGTGGCTCGAATCCTCGGGTCCGGCGATGCTGGAGCTGGTCACCGTCGACTGGCTCCGCCGGCTCTGCGGAATGGAGGAGCCGGCCGGAGGCCTCTTCGTGAGCGGCGGCTCGGTCGCCAACCTGACGGCCTTGGCGGTCGCGCGCCGCGCGGTGCTGGCGGACGCGATCGAAGGCGCGGTCGTGTACGGCTCCGACCAGACGCACTCGGCGGTGGACCGCGCGCTGGCGGTCCTCGGCTTCGCCCCGTCCCAGCTCCGCAAGCTTCCTTCGGACTCCGAGTTCCGGCTACCCGTCGCGGCGCTCGAGAGCGCCGTGGCCGAGGACCGCGCCGCCGGCCGCCGCCCCTTCTGCGTGGTGGCGAGCGCCGGCACGACCAACACCGGCGCGGTCGACCCGCTGGACGAGCTGGCCGATTTCTGCGCCCGTCAGGGGCTCTGGATCCACGTCGACGCGGCCTACGGCGGGGCGGCCGTCCTCTGCGAGCGGGGTCGCGTCGCGCTGGCCGGGCTGGGCCGGGCCGACTCACTGGCGCTCGACCCCCACAAATGGCTCTTCCAGCCCTACGAGATCGGGTGCATCCTGGTCCGCGACCGGCGCCTGCTGCCCGAAACCTTCCATATCCGGCCGGACTACCTGCGGGATGTCCACCCCCAGGCCGAGGAGATCAACTTCGCGGACTATGGGATCCAGCTCACGCGGAGCTTCCGCGCGCTCAAGCTGTGGCTGTCGATCCAGATCTTCGGCCTCGGAGCCTTCCGCGAAGCGGTCGCGCGGGGGTTCTCGAACGGGGAGCGCGCCGAGGCGCTGTTGCGGGGTTCCGGAACGTGGGACGTGGTGACGCCCGCAGGCCTGGGGATCGTCACTTTTCGCTATGCGCCGCCGGGCGCGTCCGCTGCGGCGGCGGACGCGGTGACCGGCCGGCTGGCGGCGGCCGCCCTGGCCGACGGGTTCATGATGGTGAGCTCGACGACGCTCCGGGGCCGGCTCGCGCTCCGCCTCTGCGCGATCAATCCCCGGACGACGGAGGAGGACCTCCGCGCTTCGATCGAACGGTTGGAGTCGCTGGCGGGCCGGCTCCTGGCCGAGGTTTCGGAGAGTCCGACCCGGAATCCGGCCGGAAAGGGCATCCCGCCGGCAGCGGGACACCACCCGGCGTCAGAAATCGACTAGATGACCGTACCGGGATATGATAGGAAATCCAAAGGGAGCATGAAGATGACCCGGCGAATCGTGATCGCGGCGGCCGTTTTGACCGCCTGCCGCGGCGGCGGAAGCGTTCTCGACCGGCAGCCCTTCCCGGCGGCGTGGACGGCGGACATCGCGGCCCTGGGCGAACACGGCCAGAGCGGCTTCGCGACCGTCTCGGTCCTGCCCGAGGGGGGTACGCGCGCGAACGCCACCCTGTCCGGCGGCTCGGCCGGCGGGAACCACCCGTGGGTCCTCCAGGAGGGGACCTGCGAATCGGACGGGCCGGTCATCGGCGACGCCGAGGCCTACCCCATCCTGCGCCCCAACGAGCGGGGGAACGCGAGCGGGACCACGACGCTCGACCTCTCTCTGTCGGCCGACAAGCAGTACGCTCTGCGGATCTACCAGTCTCCCGAGGACCGGGAGACGCTCGTCGGCTGCGGGAACCTGCAGTCTAACCGCTGAAGCGGGTCGAACCGCCGAGGCGCCGCTGAAGCACCGCCGAAGCGCCGCCCGATGGCGGACGCTTCACCGACCGTCGCCCTTGATGGACCCGGCCTCGAAGGTGAACATTGACGGGGTGCGAACCAGGCCGGTTCGCTGTGGACGGTACCGCACAAGGAGGGGAAGCATGTTCGGAAGGTTGACGGTGGTGGGGCTTGTCGGCCTCGCGGCGCTGGCCGCGGGGTGTGCCGGCGCGGCGCGCGTTGGCACTGACACCCACTGGCACACCAAGGTCTACCGTGGCACGGAGGGCAAGGTCGGCGATCAGAAGTCGATCGCCCACACGAGCATGACCCGTCTCACGGCGGACCGCGCTCGGGCTTCGGTCACCCTGCCCGGGCTCATTCCGCGCGGCTCCTACGCGTGGGGCGTCTATCAGGGGAGCTGCGCCGCGACCGGGTCGCTGATGGGCAGCGAGGCCAATTATCCGACGATAGAGCCGGACGCGAACTCGATGGGCTCCTTCACGGCTTTGGTCGACGACAACTTCGATGCCGGAGCGACCTACAACGTCACGATCTTCACCAATGGCGGCGGTCGCGACGCCGTGCTGGGGTGCAACGTGCTCCGCATCGGGACCGAAGAGGAATACGACGCGGCCGAAGGCACCGAGGCATAAAGCTTCGTCGGGGCGGGCGGGTCCGGACGCCCGGATCCGCCCAAAGTCTCACGAGCCAAAGTCTCACGAGGTTGAAATCAAGACCGGCTCGCTCGTCGGCTGGTCGGTGCCTGGCGCCGGCTCGACGGTCACGGCGAGGACCTCGAGGTCGACGAGCAAGGATGCGTCGCTGACCTCGAGGCGCGCCCGGCCGCCCTCGTCGGGCCGGAATACGCCCGCCGCGCGCGGCGTCCCACCCGAGATCGCCCACAGCTCGTAGACGGTATCGGGCGGTAGAATCGGAAGATCATAGGCGAAAAGGATCGCCCTCCCCGTCGCGGGATCGAGGAACACCCGCGCCCGGGCGCCCGAATCGGGCTGCGTCCCGGTGCCGGTCAGCGTGTGGACGCTCGAGGCGGGGCCGGCCACGACCTCGAGGTCGCCCTGCAGGTCGGCCAGGCGCGCTCGAGCCGTGTCCGCCGCCGCGAGCCGCTCCCGGGCAGACGCGAGCTCGGCGGCGAGTCGCTCGTTCTCTCGCCGCAGGTCGGAGTTGGCGATCCCCAGCCAGAGGGCGAGCGCGGCCGCCATTCCGCCCACGAGCGCCAACGGCCACAGCGGACGCCGTCGGAGCGGAAGGATGCTCGAATCCACGGAGGAACCGGTCGCGACCGGGGCCCCCTTCGTCGGGCTCGCCGCGCCGATCGCGGTCATCACCCGGCGCTTGAGCTCGGGGGACGGATTGGCCGGCGGGATGGCCAGCGCAAGAGCACCCAGCACGTCGCGGAGCTCGCGCAGATCTGTCTCGCCGCGGCCGCCGCGCCGCGCAAGCTCGCGCTCCAGCTCGGCGGCTTCGGCGCCATCCAGATCGCCGAGCAGAAATCCTGCCGCCAGCTCGTTGAATCGTTCGTCGGTCATCTTTCGCTTACCCGCCCATCACCGGGCCGAGGGTTGCCTTCAGCTTGATCATCGCGGTCCGGATCCGCGTCTTCACGGTTCCCAGCGGGATCTCGGTGCGCTCGGCGATTTCGCGGTGGCTGTAGCCGCCGAAGAACGCCATCGCCAGGGCATCCCTTTGCTCGGCCGGAAGCCCGGCCATCGCGCGCCGGACGAGCTCGCCGCGCTCGCTGCGCTCCGTCGCCCGCTCGGGGCCCTCGCCGGGGTTCCCGGTGGTGGTGGCCCCGGTCTCGGAGAGTAAACCGTCCAGGGCGCCGCGGTAGGATCCGTCGGCGCGCATCCGGTCCACCGCGCGGCTCCGCGCCATCATCGCCAGCCACGACCAGCCTGAGCCCCGGTCGGGGTCGAACCCGGCCGCGCTCTGCCATACCTGCACGTACACCTCCTGCGCCACCTCCTCGGCCCTCTCGATGGTTGCGAGCATGCGCCGGAGCAGCCCGAACACGTAGGGGCTCGTCCGGTCGTACAGCTCGCTGAAGGCGCGGGAATCCCGGTCGGCGACGCGCTTGAGGAGCGGCTCGAGTTCGAACGGGGGTGGCAATCCTGCTCCCGGCCGGGGCGCGTTCCATCGAGCCCGCCCGGTTTTCCAACCAGTACGGGCGAAACCACGGAATAGATGCGAAGGCTCCGAGGACCGGAACCTAAACCGGCGGTGCACACGGGGAAATAGCGCTCACGTGTTCGGTGGTGCCGGTACTGTTCGATGAGTGACGGCGAGGCCGAGCGCTCCGCGGCTATGATGCGGATCTCTCACTCCGGAGGCCTGCGGGGTGGGGGACAAGCGCGGGAGCGGGCTTCGGTCCGACTCCCGCGTCGTGCACCCGGAGGTTGCGTCTTCCCGCGCCGGGCGGCGCTTGCCGGGATCGCGGCGTCCCTGCTAGCCTCCCAACCTCCTCATCGATCGACAGTCATCTCTCACGCGCGAGGACGATATGCCAAAACGGAAGGCGACGGCGGAGTGGAACGGCGGCTTGAAGGACGGTCAGGGATCCATCCGCCTGGGAAGCGGCGCATTCAAGGGCGCTTACTCCTTCGGGTCCCGCTTCGAGGCCGGCGACGGGACCAATCCCGAAGAGCTGATCGGAGCCGCGCATGCCGGCTGCTTCTCGATGGCCCTGGCGGCGAACCTCGGCGAGGCCGGTTACAGCCCGCAGCGGATCTCAACCGTCGCCGAGGTGAGCCTCGTCATGCAGGATGGCAAGCCCACGATCCAGACGATCACCCTCGAGACGGAAGCCGAGGTACCCGAGATCGCCGAGGAAGCCTTTCGGGAGCAGGCGGAAAAGGCGAAGAACGGATGCCCCGTCTCGCGCGCGCTGGCCGGCGTCAAGATCGAGCTGAACGCGCGGCTCTCGGGCGTACACTCGACCGGCTAGCCCTCGTCTGGCGGCGGGTGGCGCCGTCCCATCGCGCTCGCGAGAAGTTCCCCCAGCCGGCGCGCGAGGCCGCCGGAACGATCTTTCTGCAGACCTGTCCGGACGACCATGATCGGGCAGTCGGCCAGGTCGAGGACTTCGCGGGTCACGCCTCCGAGCAGGAAGCTGCGGATCGATCCGGCGGCCGGCGGCGACCCGACGATGACAAGGTCGTAATCTTCCCGTTGCCGCTCGGCCAGGATCTCGTCGGCGACGAAGCCGTGCCGCACCCTGATCCGGCTTCGGACTCCCAGTTCCCTTAGCTGCGCCTGCCGTTCCTCGAGGCCGCGCGCGAGCGTGGGGTCGGACCTGAGGATCGTCTCGGTGTTCGATTGCCGCCGGCGCAGACCGGCGTGCATGGCGGGAGGCTCGGCCACGACGTGGAAGATCGTCACCCGCGCGCCGGCCGCGCGGGCCACGCGGCCGGTGATCTCCAGCGCGGACCCGCCTTTGGATGTGAACGCACCACCGATGCCGATCGACAGAAGGATCTCTGCCAGGCGCCCCCGCTCGCCGATCGCGACCAGGACCGGCGGACGGATCGCCTTCGCGATCCGGTAGGTCCGCGCGGTGAGCGGATCGGTGACCCGGCGGCCTCTGCGAAATGCACCGATCACGACCAGGTCGTAATCGGTCTCTTCCGTCCGGCGTACGATCTCGGCGACCGGCTCCCCGGCCGCTACGATCAGCTCGACCGGCGCGTCTTCCCGCTCGAGCAGACGTCTCTGCTCTTGGAGCGCGTCCATGATCGTGTCCGGCTCCCCCCGACCCTCGCGGATCCCCAGCAACGTCGTATCGGCAGCGCCGGGAACGGTGATCAGGGCCGCGGTCCTCACGACGCCCGCGCCCCGCTCCGAGCCGTCACTGCAGACCAGGACCTTCAGCGGTCGCCGGTGGTTCATCCCATCTCCGATCCCGTGATCAGCTTCCAGGCGACGATCGCGGCGCCGATCAGCGGCAGCGGAAAGAAGGCCAGCCGGATCCGCGGGCCCGCGAAATACTGGGTTGCATGCGCACCGAGCTGGGCCCCGATCGCCGCCCCGGTGTGCATGACGAGCGCGATCATGATGTCCACGTTCCCTTTGATCGCGTGCGTGAGCGTGCCGTAGCCGGCCGAGATCACGATCTCGAAGAGATCGGTTCCGACCGCCACGTGGGTCGGCACGCCGATCACGTAGACGAGCATTGGCATCCGGATGTATCCCGCACCACCGCCGAGGAAGCCGCTGAAGACTCCCCCGATGAAGGCGACGACGAGGATCACCCACAGAGAGATCGCCTCGATCCCCGATACCGGTAAACGCACCATCGGAGGGATCCGGATGCGCTGGATCGCTTCGGCGAAATGGGAGATGGCGGAGAAGTCGGTCCCTTTTGCGTGCGTACGGCCACCGCCAGCGCGGAGCGTCCGCCAGCTCTCCCACCCGATGAAGGTCGAGATCACGAGCAGGACGATGATGAACGAGAGGCCCACTGCGAGGTCGACGTTGGCATGGTCCTTGAGGCGCTCGATCGCCCGCGCACCGACCTCGACTCCGGCGACGGTCCCCAGGACCATCAGCAGCCCGAGCTTGATATCGACATTGCCGAGCACGCGGTGCTTCTTGGCCGCCACGACCGATTTGCCCACGATGTGCGCGAGGTCGGTCCCGACGACGTAGTTCATCGGCACGCCGATCCCGAACAGGGCCGGACCCGCCAGAAAGCTGCCGCCGACCCCGAAGAAGCCCCCCAGAACCCCCACGACGAACCCGATCGCGACCAGGACGAGCGGGTTGATCTCGACCCCCGAGATGGCGAACTCCATCGATCAGCGCCACCGCTGGGTCAGACGGATGAGTGCCCTCGTGAGCGACTCCAGGAGCACCCCCTGGCCCACGATCAGCGCCAGCGCCGTGACCGCATATACGTACGGACCGCGGTCGTGCAGGCCGGTCAGCCAATCAGCGAGCAGTAGGAGCGCGAGGTAGAAGTAGCCCACGACCAGCACGGCGTAGATCGCCAGCTCGAGCAGAAAAGATCGGACGGAGAGGCTTCCGCGGCGCGGCACGGAAGCCAGAGGATACGCCCGTGGCCAGGCCCGGCAAGAGTCAATCCGGCCGCGGGGTCGGGCCGTACTGGAAGTAAACATCCAACCCACAAGGAGAAATCCCGCATGAATGGAATCGCAACCGCAGGCCGTCGGGGAGCGCTCGCCCTCGTCGCCGCAGTCGCCATCGGCGCCGCGGCGTTCGGCGGCTACCGCTGGGTCACGGCGGCGGACCACCGGGACAGCATGGCGCTCACGAACGATCAGGCGGCCGACATCGCGGACGTGTACTCGTTCCTGAGCCCGGCCAACCCGAGCAACATCGTGCTGGCGATGACGGTTCCGGGACTCATCCCGCCGTCGGAGTCGGGGAGCACGTTCTTCGATCCCAATGTCCTCTACCAGTTCAAGATCGACACCAACGGCGACGCGGTGGAGAACCTCGTCATCCAGGTGTTCGCGACGGGTTCGGGTGCGAGCCAGACGGTCCACTTTCGCGGGCCGGTGCAGCCGCCCGTAACCGGCGCAACGAACCAGCTCGCGGACGTCGATGACGCCGTGACCGTCCGGATCTCGACCGGACAGGACGCGACCACGGCGACCGGCGGCGGGCTCACGGTCTTCGCCGGGATCCGCGACGACCCGTTCTTCTTCGATCTCGCGCGGTTCAACGAGATCGTTATGGGAGCGGCAGCGAGCTTCCGTGATCCGGGCATCGACACCTTCGCCGGGACCAACGCCCTGGCGATCGTCGTCGAGCTGCCGGCCTCGATGCTGGGAGGACCGCAGATCGGCGTCTGGGGCACGACGAGCCGCCGCAGCTAACCGACTACGAAGGAGAGATGACGACGATGATCGAAAGACAAGGGAAAACCCACCGGCGGCCGGCCGCGCAGGCGATCGTGCTCGCCCTGGGCGCGCTGCTGTTCGTGGCGGCCTGCGGCGATGACGACGCGACGGGTCCGTTGCCGACCCCCGACATGTTCGAACAGATGGATCGCTTCGGGTTGCCGGCTATCAACACCGTCTTCATCCCGAGCGCGATGAAGCAGGACTACAACGAGTCGGTGCCGGCCAACGACCGGGCGAACTTTCGGGACGAGGTCCTGGCGACGCTGGCCGCGTTCGGTGTCGTCGGCGATGCGGCCGAGGGGCTGGCGGACGCGGTGCTGCCCGACATCCAGCCGATCAACACGGCCATGCCGACCGCGTTTCTGAACGGCCGGAAGCCGAGTGACGACGTCATAACGGCGGAGCTCATGCTGATCTTCGGCGGCAACGCCGCACTGAACGACGACCACGTCGATGCCAACGACGTGGCGTTCCTGGCGACGTTTCCCTACCTCGCCCCGCCGCACCCGTGAGCGGATCGCGGAACCGTCGATGGATCGTCCCCGGGGCGGCGCTCATCTGCGCCGCCCTGGCCGGGCTCGCGGTCGCTCTGCCGCCGCGCGCCGCGCCTCCTTGGGAGGCCTACGCGGCGCCCGATGTCAGCGCCACTTCGGGGGCGATCGCCTTCTTCGAAGGCAAGCTCGCGGGAGACCCGACGAACGTGCTCCTCGCCGGTCACCTGACGAGCCGCTACATGAAACGGTTCCAGCTCGTGGCCGACCTCAAGGACGTGGAGCGGGCGGAGGAGCTGGCGCGGAGGGTGCTGCTGCCGCTCAGTCGTGATCGGGGAGAGGGGTGGAGCCGGCTGGCGGCGATCCTGCTCGCCCGGCACGAGTTCATCGAGGCGCATGCGGCCGCCGCGCGCGCCGTGGCCGAGGACAGCGATGACGCCACGGCCTGGGCGACCCTGTTCGACACCGCGGTCGCCGGTGGTCGTTACGACGAGGCCCGGGAGGCGCTGACCAGCCTCGAGCCGGGTTCGCTCCCGCAACGGGTCCGCGCCGCCCAGTGGCTCGACGCGCACGGCCGGACGGAGAGCGCGTTCGGCAGGATGAGCGAGGCTTGCCGGGAGATCGCGACGTGGGGCCGGCCGCTCCCCTACGCGTGGTGCCTCACCGAGCTGGGCGGGATCGAGCTCGGCCGGAACGGCCCGCGCGCAGCGGCGGCCCTCTTCACGCGGGCGCTCGAGGTCGAGCCCGGCTACCGGGGCGGTGTCGAGGGGCTGGCCGATCTCGCCCACGCCCGCGGCGACTGGGCGGAGGCCGAGCGGCTGTACCGCCGGATCGCCCTCGACGCCCACGCCGACCTCTACCTGCGGCTGGCCGAGGTCCGGCGTGCCCGGGGGGACGCCCCCGCCGCCGACCGCTGGGAGCGGGAGTTCCTGCGGGTCGCCACGGCGCCGGGCGCGGAGCCGCTCTACGGTCATCCGCTCGCGCTCTACTGGGCGGCGCGGCCGGAGACGCTGGACCGGGCGCTCGGCGTCGCCCTGCGCGACGTGGCCCGCCGGCCGGCGGTCGAGAGCTGGGACGTCCTCGCCTGGGTCCGCTTCCGGCGGGGGGAGCTCCAGGCGGCGCTGGCGGCTTCCGACCGCGCCTTCGCGTGGGGAGCGCCGTCCCCAACGATGGAGTACCACCGGGCGCGCATCCTGGCGGCTTTGGCCCGGCGGACGCCGTGAGACCTGCGCGGCGCGAGCCGGCCGGAAATCCTATCTTGGGGCGCCGCGGTGCCCGGGATGGATAGCGGCCGCGGCGGCCGGCAGCGGGGAGCGGATGCGAATCGGAGTTCCCAGGGAGACTAGGCCGAACGAGCGCCGCGTCGCGGCGGTGCCGGAGACCGCCCGCAAGCTCGTCGCGAAGGGCGCCGAGGTCGTCGTCGAGGCCGGCGCCGGCGAGGCCTCGGCCGTGCCGGACGGGCTCTATGCCGAAGCCGGTGCGCGCACCGTCCCGGCCGGCGAGGCCTGGTCCGCCGAGGTCGTCCTCAAGGTCCAGCCGCCGACCGCCGAGGAGGCCGGCCGACTGTCTCGAGGCGCCACGCTGATCTCGTTCCTCCATCCCGACCAGCACCCGGATGGCTTCCGGGCGCTGGCCGACCGCGGAATTACGGCGCTGGCGATGGAAGCTGTGCCCAGGATCGCGCGGGCTCAGAAGATGGACGCGCTCTCCGCGATGGCGAACCTGGCCGGTTACCGGGCCGTCCTCGAAGCCGCCACCGCCTTCGGCCGCTACTTTCCGCTCCTCATGACGGCGGCCGGCACGGTGACCCCGGCCCACGTGCTCGTGATCGGCGCCGGCGTCGCGGGGTTGTCGGCGATCGCCACCGCCCGGCGGCTGGGAGCGGTCGTCCGCGCGTTCGATCCGCGACCGCCGGTCCGCGAGCAGGTCGAGTCCCTGGGAGCGCGCTTCATCGAGCTGGAGCTCGCCGTCGAGGAGACGGCGGGCGGCTATGCGGCCGGGCAGTCGGAGGCGTTCCTCGAGAAGGAGCGCGAGCTCCTCGCGGGCCATGTGGCGGAGATCGACGTCATCATCACGACCGCGATGATTCCGGGTCAGCCGGCCCCGGTCCTCATCACCGATGAGATGGTGCGTGCGATGCGGCCGGGATCGGTCATCGTCGACCTGGCCGCCGAGCGGGGCGGAAACTGCGCGCTCACCCGACCCGACGAGACGGTGGCGGTGAACGGGGTCACGATCCTCGGCGCCACGAACCTCCCCGCGCGGATGGCGGAGGCCGCCAGCCTTCTCTACGCCCGCACGGTGCTGAACGTGCTCCTCCACGCGTGGAAGGAGGACGCGCTCGCGATCGACACGGACGACGAGATCCTGACCGCCGTCGCGCTCCTCCATCAGGGACAGGATCGCCGCGCCGCGCTTTCGGCAGAGGGCGCAGGCCCCGCGGCCGGCACCGCCGCGGAAGCCGGCCCCGCCGAGGCCGGCGCGGCTGAAGTTGCCGCCGACGGCCCCGCCGGAAGGGCGGCGAAGGAGGGTGGATGGAAGGCTTCCTGAGTCATCTGACCGTCTTCGTCCTGGCCGCGTTCGTGGGGTGGCAGGTCGTCTGGAAGGTCGCACCCGCGCTCCACACGCCCCTCATGTCGGTCTCCAACGCGATCAGCGGAATCATCGTCGTGGGGTCGATGCTCGCCGCCGGTTACGCGGCGCTCGACTACAGCGGCTGGCTTGGCGTGCTGGCGGTCTTCTTCGGGATGATCAACGTCGTGGGCGGGTTCTGGGTGACGCAGCGGATGCTGAGGATGTTCCGCAAGCGGGGCCGCTGAAATTGGCGAACGGGCGATGAGCTCGCTGGAAGGCTGGACGACGGTCGCCTATCTGGCGGCTTCGGTCCTCTTCATCTTCTCGATCAAAGGGCTCGCCTCACCGGCGACGGCCCGGCTCGGCAACGTGCTCGGGATCCTGGGCATGGTCATCGCCGTGGCGATCACGCTGGCCCAGCCGGGGGTGGACGCCTACGTCCGGATCGCCGTGGCCAGTCTCGCCGGCGGGGTCGTCGGCGCGGTGATCGCCGTGCGGGTGCCGATGACTGCGATGCCCGAGACGGTCGGCCTCTTCAACTCGTTCGTGGGGCTGGCGGCCGTACTGGTCAGCCTCGTCGCCTACCACCGGGGTGAGCACCCTGGCACGGTCGGCCAGATCGAGATCTTCCTCGGCGTCCTGATCGGCATGGTCACCTGGACCGGGTCGGTCGTCGCTTTCGCCAAGCTGAACGGCCGCATCGCCGGCCGGCCGCTCACCTGGCCGGGCCGGCAGGCGCTGAACGTCGTAATCGGCCTCGTCACGCTCGCGCTCGGCGCCTGGTTCGTGACGACCCACGCCGCGCTGCCCCTCTATCTCGCGGTCATCGTGACCGGACTCTTCGGGATCGTGTGGGTCGTCGCGATCGGGGGCGCCGACATGCCGGTCGTGATCTCGGTCCTGAACAGCTATTCGGGCTTCGCCTCGGTCGCGACCGGATTCATCATCGGAAACGATCTCATGATTATCACCGGCTCTCTCGTGGGGACGAGCGGGATCATGCTGGCGGTCATCATGAGCCGGGGGATGAACCGCTCGATCACCTCGGTCCTGATGGGCGGCTTCGGCGACGGCGATGCGGGGGTCGCCGGGGCGGCCAACGTTCAAACCGAGGCCGCCGCCCGGGGGGTGAACGTCGGCGACCCCGAGACGGCGGCCGAGCTCATGCGCTCGGCCCGCGACGTCATCGTCGTGCCCGGCTACGGTCTGGCGGTCGCCCAGGCGCAGCACCTGGTCAAGCAGCTCGTCGAGCAGCTGGAGGAGGACGGCATCCGTGTCCGGTTCGCGATCCACCCCGTGGCCGGCCGCATGCCGGGCCACATGAACGTCCTCCTCGCCGAGGCCGACATCCCGTACGACCAGGTGCTCGAGATGGACGCCATCAACAGCGACTTCCCCGACACCGATGTCGTGCTCGTCCTCGGCGCCAACGACATCGTCAACACCGACGCCCTCGAGCAGCCGGGCTCGCCGATCTACGGCATGCCGATCCTCGAGGCATACCGCGCGCGCACTGTGATGGTCGTCAAGCGGAGCCTGAACCCCGGCTTCTCGGGGATCGACAACCCGCTCTTCTACCGCGACAACACGATGATGGTGTTCGGCGACGCGCGGGTGGTCGTCGAAGAGATGGTGCGTGCGCTGAAAGGGGTCGCCGCGCACGCTTGAACCATCCATTCCCGGGTCTCTGACGGAACCGCCCATCGCCGCGGATCTCGCCGCGACATGGTGGCTGGCCGCCGCGATCCTGGCGATCGCGTTCCTCTACTCGAGCGTCGGCCACGGCGGCGCGTCCGGGTATCTGGCGGCGATGGCCCTGGCCGGTGTGGCGCCGGCCGTCATGCGCCCGGTCGCGCTCCTCCTCAACATCCTGGTGGCCGGACTGGCCGCTCTCCAGTTCGCCCGCGCGGGTTGGTTCTCGTGGCGGCTCTTCTGGCCGTTCGCGATCACTTCGGTTCCGTTCGCCGCGCTGGGCGGCGCGCTCGTCGTCCCCGACCACGTCTATAAGCGCGTCGTGGGTGCGGTCCTCCTGTTCGCCGGCTACCGCCTCTTCCGGTCGGCGGCCCGCGCTCCGCAAGAGGCGGGGCCGGCGGCGGGCTCGATCCTCGCGGACGTACGGGCGCGGCGAAACGGTTCCGGCCGACCGGACGCGCACGGCCGACCGGCGGAAAAAACGGAGCGGCCGCCGGGCAGGCTCCTCGCCGGCGCCTCCGGCGCGGGGCTCGGCTTTCTGGCCGGGGTCACAGGGGTCGGAGGCGGCATCTTCCTGAGTCCCCTCCTGCTCGAGTTCGGTTGGGCCGGGCCCCGGCGCACGGCGGCCGTCTCGGCGGCCTTCATCCTCATCAATTCGGTCGCCGGTCTCTCCGCTCACCTCGCCACGATCGGCACGATGCCCCGGGGCGTCGGCTTCTGGGCCGGGGCGGCCTTGATCGGGGGCGCCGCCGGCGCGACCCTCGGCAGCCGCCGTCTCGCGGGGGCCACGATCCGCCGCCTGCTCGCGCTCGTGCTCCTCCTGGCGGGGGTGAAGTTCCTGCTTCTGGTCTGACCCGGGCGTTCACGCCGAACATCGAGGGCGCGATCAGCCACCCCCGAACGTCCGTGCGACGAACCGCTCGACCGTGACCGGCTGGATCCCGTACGCCTCGAGATTCCGGACCCCCTCGGGGGGAACGCCGGCGCGATCGAGGACCGGCCACAGCTCCGCGATGATCGGCGGGAGTCCCGGCACCGGCTCGCCGATGGGAACCGTCTCGACCGCGATCGGCCGCCCGGTGACGCGCTCGATCCCGCGAACGACGTCCCGGAAGGAGGCCGCGTCCCCGCAGAGCGGAAGCTCGGCGTTCGCGGCCTTCGGGTCGCCGACGACCCCGGTCCCGGCCGCCGCGACGTCCTCGACCGAGATGAAGCCCATCGGTTTCTCGCCGTCGCCCGCGAGCGTGACCGAAGGCCCGTGCGCGAGCTGGCCCCCGATCACGTGCCCGATCCACGCCTCCATGAACGCGACCGGGGTGAGGATCGTGTACTCGAGGCCGCTCTTCCTGAGGTGGGCTTCGGTCTCCGTCTTGGCGCGCACGAGCGGGACCCCGGAATCGGCCTTGAACCCGTGAGCGGAGACATGGACGAAGCGCCGTACGCCGGTCTGCCGCGCGACGTCGATCAGGTCGCGGGTTCCCTGGCCGTCCACGGCCTCGATCGTGTCCGCCCCGCCGCCGCGGACGGAGGCCGAGGCCGTCGTGAGCACGGTCTCGATCCCGGCGCAGGCCGCGGGCAAGGTCTCCGGTTTCGTCAGGTCTCCGAAGACGAGCTCCGCGCCCGCACCTTCCAGCGGTCCATGTTCTGAACCTTCCCGCACGAGCGCCCGCACCGCCTCGCCTCGCTCGAGCAGCGATCGGGCGATCCGTCCGCCCAGCTCCCCGGTCGCGCCTACGATCAGCAACATGTTCCGCCTCCTGGGTATGAGCCGGTAAAGTCTGCCGGTAAGTGTGGACCGCTAAACTATCGGGCCTCGTCGCCGACGGCCGGCTAGATTGGTATGCGGGGCCCAGCGGCTCGCTCTTCCACACCTGTTTCCCGCATCCCAGAGGCCCGATGACATCATCCATCGAGAGGCTCGTGATGATCGCATCCATGCTCGCGGCCGGCGTCGCCGCGTGGCCATCCCCGGTTCGCGGGCAGGAGTGGGAACCCCGCGCAGCCGAAGCCGGGCGCGAGTATCTGTCCCAGCTCCCGCCCCTCGTCGATCGCGAGATCTTCTTCGGCAACCCCGAAATCGCCGGCGGTGAGATCTCACCGGATGGTCGCTTCATCTCCTTCATCAAGCCGCTGGACGGCATCCTGAACGTGTGGGTCAAGGGGATCGACGAGCCATTCGACTCGGCGCGCCCGATGACGGCCGACACCGCGCGGCCGGTGACCGGTTATTTCTGGAGCAAGGACAGCCGGGTCATCCTGTTCGTCCAGGACCAGGGCGGAAACGAGAACTTCCACGTCTATGCCGTCGATCCCGAAGCTGAGCCGGCTGCGGGCTCGCCGGTGCCGCCGGCGCGCGACCTGACCCCCTACGAGGATGTCCAGGCGCGGATCTACGCCGTACCCGAGAACGATCCCGACCACATCCTGGTGGGCCTCAACGATCGCGATCCGCAGCTCCATGATGTCTACCGGATCGAGCTCGCCAGCGCCGAGCGCGAGCGGGTGCTGATCAACGACCAGAACGTGGCCGCCTGGGTGGCGGACCTGGAGGGGAACCTGCGCCTGGGCTACCGGCAGACCGACGACGGCGGGAGCGAGATCCTGCGCGTCGACGGGGATTCCCTGGTCTCGATCTACACCTGTAACGCCGAGGAGACCTGCTTCCCGATCCGGTTCCACGTGGACGGCGAGCGCGTCTACATGGAGACGAACAAGGGCGAGACGGATCTCACGCAGCTCGTCCTGCTGGATCCCGAAACCGGGACGACCGAGCCGGTCGAGATCGATCCGGAGGGCGAGGTCGATTTCGGGGGCGCGCTGTTCTCGAACGAAACCGAGGAGCTGATCGCGACCTTCTACGTGGGCGACCGGACGCGTTTCTATCCCAAAAACGACGCCTTCGCCCGAGATCTGGATCGGGTGCGTCAGGAACTGCCGGAATCGGATCTCGGGTTTCGTTCCATGACCGAGGACGGCCGTCTCATGCTGGTCTCGGCATCTTCCGACGTCGAGCCCAGCGCCACCTACGTCTTCGATCGCGAGTCGGGCGCAGTCGAGCTCCTCTACCGTACGCGGCCGGAGGTCCCGAGCGAACACATGGCCCAGATGCGGCCGGTCCGCTACACGGCTCGCGACGGGGTCGAGGTCCCGGCCTATCTCACGGTGCCAAGCGGTATCGAGCCCAGAGACCTGTCGGTCATCGTGCTTCCGCACGGTGGTCCCTGGGCGCGCGACCAGTGGGGGTTCGACAACATCGCCCAGTTCCTCGCTAACCGCGGCTACGCGGTGCTTCAGCCCAATTTCCGCGGCTCGACGGGGTATGGGAAGCGCTTCCTCAATCTCGGCAACGATCAGTGGGGCACGGGCACGATGCAGCACGATGTGACGGACGGCGTCAACTGGCTTGTCGATCAGGGGATCGCCCACCCCGAGCGGGTCGGGATCATGGGTGGCTCCTATGGGGGCTACGCGACCCTGGCCGGGGTAACGTTCACTCCGGACGTCTACGCGGCCGGCGTCTCGATCGTCGGCCCTTCCAGCATCCTGACGCTGCTCGAGTCGATCCCCCCGTACTGGGTGCCGATCCGCAAGATCTTCTCGGTGCGGGTCGGGGATCCCGAGGATCCGGCCGACGCCGAGCGATTGAGGGCCCAATCCCCGCTCTACTCGGCCGAGCGGATCACCGCGCCGCTCCTCATCATCCAGGGCGCCAACGACCCGCGGGTCAAGAAAGCCGAATCGGATCAGATCGTGATCGCGCTACGGGATCTGGGCCGCGAGGTCGAGTACCTGGTCGCTCCCGACGAGGGCCACGGCTTCGCCAACGAGGACAACAGCCTGGCGATGTTCGCGGCTATCGAGCGGTTCCTGGCGGAGCACCTGGGCGGACGCTACCAGGAAGAGATGTCCTCGGAAGTGGCGGAGAGGCTGGCGGTGCTGCAGGTGGAAGAGGACACGCTGCGGCTCGCTCCGGCCGTGGCCGGCGGGCCGGACGGGACCGGCGGGGACGCGGCCGAGGCGGTGACCGCCTTCGACGGGGCCGCGGTCGATCCCGGAACGCTCCGCTACCTGCAGACCGCGGAGACGGGCGGGCGCACGATCGAGCTGACCAGCACCCGATCGGTCGCCACGGGGACATGGGAGGGCGCACCGGCCCTCATCGTCGTGGAGGCGGCCGAGGGTCCGGCGGGCGCAGCGGTCGACTCGACGTGGGTCGATCCTGCTACGCTCGTCCCGCTCCATCGCTCGATCCGGCAGGGACCGGCGACCGTGACGCTGGCGTTCGGAGACGGCAAGGTGACCGGCGAGATCAAGGCCGGCCCGCAGGTGCTGCCGATCGACGCCGCCGCCAGCGGGACGACGTTCGTGACCGGCGGGGCGCTGGAGATCGCGCTCGCGACGCTGGACCTCGAACCGGGCGCGGTGAAGACGGTCCACCTGTTCGAGGTCTTCGAGGGAAGGGTCCGTCCGCATCGCCTCGAGGTGGCGGGAACGGACACGGTCGAGACGCCGGCCGGTTCGTTCGAAGCGGTACGCGTCGAGGTGACCCCGACCGACGGATCGCCGGGGGGCCAGACGGTATGGATCGAGGCCGCCCAGCCGCGCCGCGTGGTCAAGGTGACGGCCCAGTTGCCGGCGATGGCGGGCGGAGGGACGGCGACCGCGGTCCTGATCGGGGAGGCCGGCGACTCGCAGTAGGGGCCCTTACGCCTCCGGGCTCTGGCGGTCGAGGCGGGACTTCAGGAAGCCGATCAGGCTCCCGGTGAGGATCATCTCGACCTGCCGCGGGCTCAGCTCGTGCTCGACGGGAAACGCGAAGCCGCGCGTCCGGTTCTCGACCGTCACGGCAATCCCCGATGCCAGCTCCGCCCGGACCCGGGGCAGTGCGAGCACGTCGCCCTGCTCGATCCGGGCGTAGTCGGCGGGGTCGGTGAACGTCAGCGGCAGGACCCCGAAGTTGACGAGGTTCTGCCAGTGGATCCTGGCGAACTCGATCGCGATCACCGCGTGGAGCCCCAGGTAGCGGGGCGCCAGCGCGGCATGCTCGCGGCTCGACCCCTGGCCGTAGTTCCGTCCACCGACCACCAGGCAGCCGGTCGTCTCGCGGACCGCCAGCGCGCGGTGGTGGAACGAGTCGTCGATCTGCCAGAAGACGAACTCGCTGATTTTGGGGATGTTGCTCCGGAAGGGGAGGACCTCCGCGCCGGCAGGCATGATCTCGTCGGTCGAGACGTCGTCGCCGACCTTGAGCAGCACCGGCGCCTCGATCCGCCCGGGAAGCGGCGCGAACTTTGGCAGCGACTCGATGTTGGGCCCCTTCCTCAGCTTCACGTGCGTGCCGTCCTCGGGCGGCGCCTCGAGCATCTCGGCGCCGGTGCTCTCGATCTCGGGCAGGGTCAGCCGCGGATATCGCATTCCGAGCGTTCGCGGGTCGGTGATCACCCCCGTCAAGGCCGACGCGGCGGCCGTCTCCGGGCTCACGAGATAGACCTTGTCCTCCTTGGTGCCGGAGCGACCCGGGAAGTTCCTCGGCACCGTTCTCAGGCTGATCTCGTTCGTGGCCGGCGCCTGACCCATGCCGATACAGCCGTTGCATCCCGTCTGATGGATCCGCGCGCCGGCCTTGACGAGGGGTGCCAGCAGGTCCATCTCGATCAGGTTCTCGAGGAGCTGGCGGCTGGTCGGGTTGATGTCGAACGAGACGTGCTCGGGGACCTTTCTGCCGGCCACCATCCGGGCCGCGATGGCGAAGTCGCGCAGTCCCGGATTGGCCGATGAGCCGATGTACGACTGGTAGATCCCGGCACCGGCGACCTCGCGGACCGGCACGACGTTCCCCGGCGAGGAGGGAAGCGCGATCAGGGGCTCGAGCAGGGACAGATCGATCTCCTCTTCCAGGTCGTACGGTGCGTCCTCGTCGGCTGTGATCTCCACCCAGTCGGTCTCTCGGCCCTGGCTCTTCAGGAACCGGCGCGTCTCTTCATCGGAGGGGAAGATGGTCGTCGTCGCGCCCAGCTCGGTTCCCATGTTGGCGATCACGTGGCGGTCCATCGCGGACAGACAGGCCAGACCGGGGCCGTGGTACTCGAGGATCCGGTTCTTGCCGCTGCCGACGCCGTGCCGGCGCAGCATCTCGAGGATCACGTCCTTGGCGCTCACCCACTCGGGGAGCGTGCCGCTCAGGCGGATGCCCCAGATCCGCGGCATCGTCACGTAGAGCGGCTCTCCGGCCATCGCCAGCGCGACCTCGAGCCCGCCGGCGCCGAAGGCGAGCATCCCGATCGCCCCCGCGGCCGGCGTGTGGCTGTCGGAACCGACCAGGGTCTTTCCCGGGATTCCGAACCGCTGCTGGTGGACCGGGTGACTGACGCCGTTTCCGGGGCGGCTGTACCAGACCCCGAACCGGCGGCAGGCGCTCCTCAGGAAGAGGTGGTCGTCGGGGTTCTTGTGGTCCGTCTGGAGGAGGTTGTGATCGATGTACTGGACCGACACCTCGGTCCTGACGCGCTCCAGCCCCATCGCCTCCAGCTCCAGCATGACCATCGTGCCGGTCGCGTCCTGGGTCAGCGTCTGGTCGATCTTGAGGCCGATCTCGCGCCCCGGGGTCGGATCCCCCTCGACGAGATGGGAATCGATGAGCTGGCGCGCGACGCTACGGGCCATCGGCGCGGTGCTCCTGGATCCGGACGCCGAGCTTCTCCAGCGAATCCCGGATCTCGCCGTCGTTCTCAGGATAGACCGAGCGGGTGAGATCCCACAGGACGTGGACGCGGAAGCCGGCGTCGACCGCGTCCTCGGCCGACCACTTGACGCAGAAGTCGCGCGCCAGGCCGCACACGACGACGTCCTCGATCCCGCGCTCGCGGAGGTAACCGGCGAGGCCGGTGGCCGGGCGCTCGCCGTCGGGGTCCCAGTTGTTTCGGAACCCGCTGTAGGAGTCGCTCCTCGGGTCCGTTCCCTTGCGGATGATCGCCCCGGCGCGCTCCCACGGCATGGCGGCATGGAGGAGGGCCCCCGCGGTTCCCTGGACACAGTGGTCGGGCCACAGGATCTGCTCGTGTCCGTAGAGCTCGATCCGGTCGTACGGAGCCTTCCCCGGATGATGGCTCGCGAACGACACGTGGTCCGGCGGGTGCCAGTCCTGGGTCGCGACGCACAGGCCGAAGCCGCCGGACGTCATGAGGTCGGCGATCGGCTCCAGGATCTCGTCGCCTCCTTCCACGGCGAGGGCTCCCCCCGGCAGGAAGTCGGGCTGGATGTCGACGACCAGAAGGACCGCCTCCGCTCTCATCGCACCGCTTCCCCCGCCCTGCTTTCTGTCAGCGCCTCGACGACCTCCGCCCGGTAGTCCGCCAGCGCCGGGCTGATCTCGACCGGGTACGGCGGATCGGCGGGCCCGAGCGTCCGGATGCGCTCCGGGAGTCGGCCGATCTCGTCTCGCGCCCGCTCGCGTGCGCTCTCGAGCGGGAGGCGGCCGGCGGGCAACCGCGCGCCCCGCGCCATGACCTTCTCGAGGAGCGGCCGGCCGGCCGGCTCCTCGTCCGCCCGCGCCAGGATGTCGCGGATCGCGATCCCCCTCTCCTCCACCCGGAATACCTGCTTCCGGCCGGGCAGAATCGGTTTGCCCGGCGAAAGTTTGACGCGGCCCCGGCCCGCGTAGGCGGTCAGCTTGTAGGCGAGATCGATCGCGGGCGCGTCGCGCGACACCCCCATCGCGGTCCCCACGCCGAAGCCCGCGATCGGCGCCCCCGCTTCTACGAGGGCGGCGATTTCACTCTCGTCGAGACCGCCGCTGGCGAAGATCTCGACACTGTCGAGGCCGGCATCGTCGAGGACCCGCCGCGCTTCGAAGGCCAGCGCCGCGAGATCACCCGAGTCGAGCCGTATTCCCCTCACAGCGAAGCGTTCGCCCATCTCGCGGGCCAGTTGCAGGACCTTCTCGATTCCCTGTCGCGTGTCATAGGTGTCGACCAGCAGGATCGTCCCCGGGTAGAGCTCGGCGAACGCGCGGAAAGCCTCGATCTCCTCGTCGTGCGCCTGGACGTAGCTGTGGGCCATCGTGCCGGTCACCGGCACGCCGTAAGCCCGGCCCGCCAGCACGTTCGAGGTCGCGACCACGCCAGCGATGTAGAAGGCGCGCGCGGCCTTGAGGCCGGCCTCGGCGCCGTGCATCCGGCGCAGCCCGAAGTCGATGACCGCGCGCCCGCCGGCGGCTTCGACGATCCGCGCGGCCTTGGACGCCAGGACCGTTTGCAGGTGGACCTGGTTCATGACGAACGTCTCGACGAACTGCGCCTCCGGCAGGGAAGCGACCACCTCCAGGATCGGCTCGCCCGCGAAGACAGGGGTACCCTCCTGCACGGCGTGCACGTCGCCGGTGAAGCGCAGTTCCGCCAGCCAGTCGAGGAATCCGGCCGAGAGCTCCTTGTAAGTCCCCAGGTGCTCCAGCGCCGCCGGCGGGAAGCGAAGCTGCTCCAGGTAGGCGAGGGCGTCGTCGAGCCCGCATGCCAGCAGGTAGTTGCGCGACCGGGGCAGCCGGCGGACGAAGAGGCTGAACACCGCTTCGTCGTGCATCTCCTCCCGCCAGTAAGCCTGGAGCATCGTGAGCTGGTAGAAGTCGGTGAGGAGCGCGATCTCTTCGCCCCCGGCCGACCCCCTATCTGGCCGGCGCGCCACGGCGTGCATGGTCGCCGAGTATAGAGAGGACCCCGGTCGGGCGCACCCGATTCGGGACGAGATGAAGTACGCCCGCATGATCCCCTTCGTCCAGGCGCTGCCGGGGATCCGCCGGCGGGTCGCGGCCGACCTGGGCCGGCAAGGGCCGGTAACGAACGCGAGCCGCGAAATCGGCCGCAAGACAGCTGCAAAACGAAAGCCCCCGCCTTGTGGGCGGGGGCTCCCTTTTTCGGACCGTTCGAAAACGGCCGCTTGGCCAGCCGCCTACGAGGCGGGCTTGGTCACGTTCGCGGCCTGCGGGCCCTTCGGACCCTGCGTGATCTCGAACTCGACCCGGTCGTTTTCAGCCAGGCTCTTGAACCCGTCCGCCTGGATGGCGGAGAAGTGGACGAACACGTCCGGGCCGTTCTCCTGCTGGATGAACCCGAAGCCCTTGGCGTCGTTGAACCACTTTACGGTGCCGGTCTTTCTCTCGGACATTCTGTCTTGCTCCTTGCGGTTGCTGTTTGTACGACGGCGTTGTGCCGCTCTTTCAGGGCCCACATCTTCAGGGCTTTGGGCTCGGGCACAAAAAAAGCACCTGGACTCAGGGTACTTGTTTGAGTCCGGCGCTCTTGACTGCGTGCGGTCGATCCCTCAAACGAACCGTTCCTGAAAGCGTGTTAGAGTATAGAACAGAAACTCATGCGCTGTCAAGGGGAACCGGCGCCGTTTCAAGGGGAGGTCCGGTAGGATGACGATCGATCTCGAAGAGGTGGACGCCTTCGCAGAGGCGGCCCATGCGGGTCAGCAGCGCTTTGGCGGCGAACCCTACATCCTCCACCCGCGGGCGGTGCGGTCGATCCTCGAAGAAGAGTTCCCGGAGGACATGGACGACGAGACGCTGGCGATCGCTCTCCTCCACGACGTGCTGGAGGACTGCGATGTCCATCCCGCCATTCTGCTCGAGCGGTACGGCCGGGGGGTCCAGGAAGGGGTGACCCTCCTTTCCTGGAATCTCAGGGCGCTCGGGATCGAGCGCGAGCCGCGCATCTACTGGTCGGGCATTAGGCGGGGTCCGCGCGGCGTCCGCCTGGTCAAGGCGGCGGATCGCATCCACAACCTGCGCACGACCCTCGAGAACGGGGATCCCGACCGGCGGGCGAAGTACCTGGCGGAGACGCCGGAGCACCTCCTCCCCATCCTGCGCGAGGCGGGCGAGTCATGGTTCGTCGAGCGGATCGAGGCCCTGCTGGCCGAGCTGCGCGGGCACGGGCGCGGCCGGCACGAGCCGGCCGGGTGAGATCGGGAACCCGCGTCGTCCTGCTGTTCGCCCTTTTCGCGGCGGTGGCGTTCGGTCTCTTCCGGCTGTACGGGCAGCGGGCGATGGACGAGCGACCGACCGATACGCCGTTGAGCGCGGCGCGCGATTTTGTGCGCGCCGACAACACCGCGGTCGGGCTCCTGGGAGGGATCCGGGAGATGAGGCCGGTGGAAATGCGCGCGTTGGGCCGATCCCGGGTTGCTCTGAGCGCGATCGTGATCGGGGCCCGGGGGCGCGCGCGGCTCGATGCCGACATGGAGCTGGAGGATGGCCGCTGGCGGATCGCCCGGGCCGCGCTGCGGTTCCCCGACGGTCGCCGGTTCCCGCTCGCGGGGGAGGGGAGCCCGGCGCTCGAGCCGCCCGGCCGCTGACGGCCGCTCGATCGGTAGGGCGGCGCGGGACCGGCAACCGGTCCCGGCGCCGCCCGCCGGGAGATAGGGATGGCTACTCCCGGCCCGCTTTCGCCTCCGCGTTGACGCCCTCGCTGAGCAGACCTCCTTCGGCGATCGAGGTCAGCTTCTCGTTCGCGGCGGATTCCTCGTCGAGGGTCTCGTCGAGGAGATCGGCTGCGTCGTCCAGGCCCAGCTCCTCGGCCCACGCGCGCGCGGTGCCGTAGGCGGCGATCTCGTAGTGCTCGACCCGCTGGGCGCCGGCGATCAGCAGGACATCGCCGAGCGGTCCGCCGGTTTTCTCGAGCGCCTCCTCGCCTTCCTGGATGAGTCCCTGCATGGCCTTGCATGTCTTTCCCTGGGCGGGTACGCCCAGTTCCTCGAAGATCCGGTCCAGCCGGTCGATCTGGCCGTGGGTCTCTTCCAGATGGTGCTCGAGCGCCTCGCGCAGCTTCTCGTCGTTGGCTGCCTCGACCATCTTGGGCAACGCCTCGGTGATCTGCTTCTCGGCGTTGTAGATGTCCTTGAGCTGGTCCACGAACAGGTCGTGGAAGGATTGCGCTTCCATGGTCGGTCCCCCTCAAAGCGCGTTTGCAGGTTGATTGCGAATGACGAAAGTCATTCTATCCCGTTCGGGGGAAAGCTTCTGTTCGACGGATGACCGTCTGGCAAACGACAGAGTTGCGGGGGCGACTGTGAACCGCTTTATTGAGGCCCGATGGATCGACGGAGCTTCCTGACCTCCTCGGTCGCCGCCATGGGCGCGCTCGCCCTTCCCGCCCCGTGGGCCCCACCGCTCCCACGTGACATCCGGAGGTGGCTCGAGCCGGACGATCGCGAGCTGGCCGACGTCGCGCTCACGGCCGCGCGCGGCGCGGGCGCCGCGTACGCCGATATCCGGATCAGCCGCCATTTCAACCAGGCGATCGCCACCCGGGAACGGCGGGTCGAATCGATGAGCGATCAGATCACCTACGGCTTCGGCGTGCGCGCTCTGGTCGACGGCGTGTGGGGGTTCGCGGCGAGTCGGGTCGTGGAGGCCGACGAGGTCGCGCAGGTCGCCCGGCGGGCGGTCGAGCAGGCGAGGGTGAATGCGCGGATCCCGCACGCGCCGGTCGAGCTGGCGCCCGTCGACGCCTACACCGCCGCGTCGTGGACGACCCCGCACGAGATCGATCCCTTCGAGGTTCCGATCGACGAGAAGGTCTCCTTCCTGTTGGAGATCAACGCCGCGGCACTCGCCGCGGGCGCCGACTTCGCCAGCTCGGCGATCAACTTCCAGAAGCAGGAGCGCTACTTCGCGTCGAGCGAGGGCTCGTACATCGATCAGGTCTTTCTCCGCGTGTTCGTCCCCTGGTCGGTGACCGCGGTCGATCGCCAGGGGGGCTCGTTCGCAGAATGGGACGACATCCAGACGAACGCCGGCGCCGGGTGGGAGTTCGTCGAGGCGCAGGACTTCCACGCGCGTGCCGCGCGCGCGGCCGGGCTGGCGCGCGAGAAGCTGTCCGCGCCGACGATCGAGGGTCCGATGAAAAAGGACCTCGTGCTCCTGCCCAACCATCTGTGGCTCACGATCCACGAGTCGGTAGGCCATCCGACCGAGCTCGACCGCGCGTTGGGGTACGAGGCCAACTTCGCCGGCACGTCATTCTGCACGGTAGACCAGCTCAACGAGCTCCAGTATGCGAGCCCGATCGTCTCGTTCGAGGCGGAGAAGCAGGAGCCGAACAGCCTGGCGACGGTCGGGTGGGACGATGACGGCGTGCCGGCCGACCGCTGGTTTCTGGTCAAGGACGGCCTGTTCGTGGATTTCCAGACCACCCGCGATCAGGTGCACTGGATCGAGCAGCAGACGGGCGTTCGCCGCTCCCACGGCTGCTCGTACGGCGAGGACTGGTCGCTGGTCCAGTTCCAGCGGATGCCGAACATCAATCTCGTGCCCGATCCGGGCGGCGGGACTCTGGATGACCTGATCGCCGGAATCGACGATGGGTTGCTGATCGACACCCGCGGCTCGTACTCGATCGATCAGCAGCGATACAACTTCCAGTTCGCCGGCCAGGGAACGTGGGAGATCGTGGGTGGGAAACGGGGCCGGATGCTGCGGGACGTCGCGTATCAGGACAACACGGTCGAGTTTTGGAATCGCTGCGATGGGCTGGGGGGGCCCGACACGTACGAGGTGCATGGGTCCTACTACGATGGTAAGGGCCAGCCGGGGCAATCGAACGCAGTTTCGCACGGCTGTCCGCCGGCGCGGTTCCGTCAGGTCAACGTGCTGCCGACGTGAGGACGGTCCTGACCGAAAGCGAGGCCCGCCGCATCGTAAGCGTGGTGCTCGAGGCCGCCCGGGGGGATGCCACGACCGTATCCCTGTCCTCGCGCGATGGTGGCAACACACGCTTCGCCCGGAACGGCGTCACCACTGCCGGCGAGGTCTCGGATGCCACGATCTCCGTCACGGCCGCCTTCGGGACGCGGCGCGGGACGGCCGAGACGAACGGGGTGGACGACGAATCGCTGGTCCAAGTCACCCGTCGCGCCGAGGAGGCCGCGCGGCTCGCGCCCGAGGACCCGGAGTACGTGCCACCGCTGGAACCCGTCGAGTACCCCGATCCGCAGGGTTTTTTCGAGTCGACGCGCGACTTCGGGCCCGACGCGCGCGCGAACGCGGCGGCGGCGGCGATCGACGAGGCGATCGCGCGGGAGACCGCGATCGCCGGATTCGTCGAGAGCTACGCCCAGGGTCTCGCCACCGCTAACTCGACCGGCCTCTTCGACTACCACGCCCAGACCTGGCTCGAGTACACGAACACGGTGCGGACGCCGGGTGGTGAGGGGTCGGGGTGGGCCGGCGTCCGGCTCAACGACGCAGCGGATCTGGATGCCGCCGTAAGGGCGCGGATCGCGGCCGAGAAAGCGATCGCCTCGGCCGATGCCCGGCCGCTCGCGCCGGGCGACTACCCCGTCGTCTTCGAGCCCGCCGCCGTGGCGGTCATGGCCGGTGCGCTCATCGGCCAGATGGATGCGCGGCGCGCGATGGAGGGCCGTTCGTACCTGTCTGGACCGGAAGGCGGCACGAAACAGGGAGAGCGGCTCGTCGCCCCGATCGTGACGATCGAGACCCATCCGCTGGACCCGGCCGCGCCCGGCAGGCCGTGGGCGTCCGAGCAGCTTCCCGCCCGCCGCACGGCGTGGTATCGGCAGGGAGTCGTCGAGACGCTGCGATTCGACCGCTTCTGGGCGGACAAGGAGGGAGTCGAGCCGGTTCCGGCGTCGACCAACCTGGTCATGGCAGGCGGGGAGCGATCGCTCGAGGAACTGATCCGGGAGACCGACCGCGCCGTGCTGGTCACCCGGCTCTGGTACATCCGCTCCCTCAACCCCCGGGACCTCACCCTCACCGGGCTCACCCGGGACGGCACCTTCTGGATCGAGGGCGGCCGGATCGCGCACGCCGTCAACAACTTTCGCTGGAACGAGTCGCCCGTCCGCTTCTTCGCGCGCGCCGAGCTGCTCAGTCGCGCCGAGCGGGTCGCCGATGAGGACTGGGCGATCAGCCCGTCGGTCGTCCCCGCCGTCCGGGCCTCCGCCTTTCATTTCGCCAGCGTCAGCCAGGCGGTCTAGGAAGGCTCCAACCACGGTCCTGGATCCGACCACGGGTCGACCTCTGCGTCGCGAAGGTCGCCTCGGGGTCGCGCCCCGAAGCGCGGCCGGCGGCCAGCCAGCCGTAGCGGCCGATGAGCGCCCCGGCGAGGAAGACGGCGGCCGCAGCGGGGACCCACCCGACCAGGCGCAGGACGAGCGCGAGCGGTCCGGCGAGGAGCCCGGAGGCGCGGAGGAGGAGCCCGGCCCGCCCCTCGCGGAGCGCCCGGTCGGCGGCCCCGTGAGAGCGGAGCTCTAGACCGGCCCATACCGCCGTCTCGATTCCGGCCGCCGCCAGCCCGAGGGCATGGAGCGGGACGAGCTCGAATCCGAGCAGCTCGAGCGCCGCCGCGGCCGAGCCCAGGCCGGCCGCACCGAAATGAATGGGGAGCAGCCGGTGATGGGTGAACCACGCGGGGATCGTCGTCGCCCCGAGGAGGACGCCCGTATACGTCGCGAGCAGCGCGCCCGCGACGCCCGCCCCGGCGATCAGGCCGAGGGCGAACATCTCGATCAAAGAAACGGGCAGGCCGAGCGGGCCGCCGCCGGGATCGCCCCCCGAAGCCGCGCGGTGGAGAATCTCGACGAGCAGAGCGGCCGTCGCGGCCGTCGCGCCGAACGCGACCAGGGTCCAGGCCCCGATCGACATCGCCGAGCGCCACTTGAAGACGCGCAGCATGTTGAGGAACCGCGCCGGGCGGCCGAGGTCGAGGATCAGGAGGATGGGCGACAGGGCCGCCCCGGCCGCGGCCAGCCAGAGCGCCGCGCGCACCATCCCGGCGCGCGGGCCGCCACCCTCGAGGACGGCGTCCGGGCCGGTGATCGTAGCCCCGAGAGCGATCGCCGCCGCCATGCCCGCGGCGCCGCCGACGAAGAAGTAGAGCGGGATCTCCCACGTCCAGACGGGCGGCTTGACGACCGGCCGGCCGTAATAGCCGTGTCCCTGCGGAATCGGGCCGCCGGCCACTGGCGCGCCGGCCGCAGCGACGGCGCCCGTCCGCCCGGCCTCCTCGCGGAGCGCGTCGAGCCGTTCCTCGGTGGCGCGGTCGACCGGGCGCTGGGGTCGGCCGGTCATCCCGGGAAGAGGGCGAACGCCGCCAGCGCGGCGGCCAGGGCGGCCGCCGCCGTGAGCGCGGCCGAGGTCCATGCCGCCCGCAGATGGATCGTCGGCACCTCGGGGGCGGGCGGCTGGCCCCAGGGCTCCGGGTCGCCGAGCATGAGAAAGATCGCGTGCGTGCCGCCGACGGAGGTCTCCCGCGGATCGTAGATCCAGGCGTCGGCGATCCCGCGCCGGCGGAGCGTCTCCACCCGCCGCGCGGCCTCCTCCCGCAGCTCCGCCAGCGGGCCGAAGCGGATCGACTCGGTGGGACACGCCTTGGCGCAGGCCGGCACGAGGCCGTCCGCCTGCCGGTCGTAGCAGAACGTGCACTTGAACGCGCCGCCGGCGCCGGGCAGGGGCTCCGGCCGGCGGTCGATCACGCCGAACGGACACGCGACGACGCAGTAGCCGCAGCCGTTGCAGACATCGTCCTGGACGTAGACCGAGCCCACCGGCGTCCTGACGATCGAGCCGGTCGGGCACGCCTCGAGGCAGCCGGCGTGCTCGCAGTGCTTACAGACATCCGAGACGAAGAGCCAGCGGAAGGGATCGTCCTCGCCGTCGGCCCCCATCCGGCCCGCCGTCTGCCGCCCCAGCGCCAGCGGCTGCTCCAGGAATTTGACGTGCCGCCAGGTGGAGGCGCCGAGCGAGCCGGTGTGGTCGTAGGACGTGCCGGTCCACTGCGCCGGCTCGGCGGGGACCTGGTTCCACTCCTTGCACGCGACCTCGCAGGCCTTGCAGCCGATGCACACCGTCGGGTCGGTGAAGAACCCGACCGTGACGCCATCGGCGACATAGGAGTGGCGCGCCTGATTCGTGCTTTGGGTTCCCCGGCCGATCGTCATGCCAGCGCCTGTTCGAGCCATTCGTTGAACTCTTCGTCCGGCGGCCGCCGGCCGGGGATCACCGCGCAGACGAGCGCCTTCGACTCGTGGATCGTCACGTTCGGCTCCCCCGAGATCGGGATCAGGTCGTTCACGACGTCTCCTGTGCTGGGACCGGTCGGGCCCCAGTGAAAGGGCATCGCCACCTGGTGAATGGTTCGCCCGGCGGCGTGAATGGGCCGCATGCGGCGGGTGACGAGCGCCCGCGCCTCGACCGCGCCGCGCAGGGTCGCGACCGTGATCCAGTCGCCGTTCGCGATCCCCGTCTCGGCCGCCAGCTCGGGCGAGATCTCGGCGAACAGCTCGGGCTGGAGCTCGACCAGGTGGGACAGGGTCCGGCTCATGCCGCCCGCCGTGTGGTGCTCGGTCAGCCGGTAGGTCGTCAGGATGTGCGGGAAGCGGGGGTCGCCGGCCGGCGCGAACCGGTTGTCCGGCCGCTCGTACCACCGGACGGGCGGGTTGGTCTGCTGCCTGTACAAATAGTTTTGTAGCGGCGACTCGAGCGGCTCGAAGTGAGCCGGCAGCGGCCCGTCCTTGAGGCCCTCGGGAACGAAGATCCAGCCCAGCCCGTCGGGGTGGTTGATGAACGGCGCGTCGCCCGCGATCGCCGCCATCCCGGCCGCGCCCTCCGGCGGGCGGTAGTCGGGCGGCTTGTCGAGCTCGAAGTCGGGCACGTCGTCGCCCGTCCACTGGCGCGACGCATCGTCCCACCAGACGAGCCGTTTCCGCTCGCTCCACGGCCGGCCGTCGGGAGCGGCGCTCGCGCGGTTGTAGAGGATCCGCCGGTCGGCCGGCCAGGCGAACCCCCAGCCGTGCCCGTACGGTCCCCGCGGCTCCCGCCGGTTCGCGAGGTTGACCCCGTCGGGCCCGTAGACCCCCGAGTAGATCCAGCAACCGCAGGCGGTCGAGCCGTCGGCGGCCAGGTCGGCGTAGCCCGCGACCTGGGGGCCGTGGTGGACCCGCCCCGCGCGATCCAAGGCGTGGAGGGCGCCCGGGGGCGGCTCGCCCCGGGGACCGTCCGCCACGCCGTCACCTCCGCGCCCGGGGGCCGCAACCGGATCGACCCGCCAGCCGTTGATCTCGGCCAGGACCGCCTCCATGACCGGCTCGCCGTGCCCGTCCTCCGGATACCACCAGTCGAGCGCGCGGAGGGGCTCGTCGGCGGGATCGCCGGACGCGTCGGCCCGCGCCTTCAGTCGCACGGCGAGCTGCTGGACGAACCACGCCTCGCTCCGCGCGTCGCCCGGCGGATCGACCGCCTTCTCGCGCCACTGGAGCATCCGCTGGGTCTGGGTGAAGGAGCCGGCCTTCTCGGCGTGGCCGGCGGCCGGCATGAGGAAGACCTCGGTGCCGATCTCCTCGGTCCGGAGCTCGCCGCGGCGGACCTCGGGCGAATCGGCGCGCCAGAAGACGGCCGGCTCGATCTCAACCATGTCGCGGACGACGAGCCACTTCAGCCGCGCCAGCGCCCGTCGCTGGAGCCGCGCGTTCTGGGCGCCGACCGACGGGTTCTGGCCCATGATGAAGAGCCCGTCGACCCCGCCGTCCGCCATCTCGGTCCAGTACGAGAAGTGGGAGTGGTCCCGCGTCACCCGTGGCAGCCAGCCCCAACCCCAGTCGTTGGCGGCCGTCGCCCGGGCGCCGTAGTACGCCTTGAGGAGGCTCACGGCGTAGGCCTCGAGGCGGGACCACCCGCCGGTCGCCTTGCGGTGGCGGGCGAGCCAGCCGGCGAGCGTCGATTCGCCCCGGCCGGCCCACGGCATCGGCAGGTAGCCCGGCAGAATGTCGTAGAGGGTCGGGATGTCGGTCGATCCCTGGATCGAGGCGTGGCCGCGCAGCGCCAGGATGCCGCCGCCCGGACGGCCGATGTTCCCGAGGAGGAGCTGCAGGATCGCCGCCGCGCGGATGATCTGGACCCCCTTCGAGTGCTGGGTCCAGCCGACCGCGTAGCAGATGGCGGCCGTCTTCTCGGGTCCCGACGCCGCCGCCAGCGCGTCCGCGACCCGATGGAAGAGATCGGGGGGGATGCCCGCCACCCGCTCGACCATCTCCGGCGTGTAGCGCGCGAAATGTCGTCTCAGCACCTGGAACACACAGCGCGGGTCGAGAAGGGTCGGATCCTTCCGCGGATGGCCCGCATCCTCGCCCTCGTACCGCCAGCTCGCGGGGTCGTACGCGTTCCGCCCCGGGTCCCATCCGGAGAAGAAGCCCTCGGGCAAGCCGCCGGCGTCCACATCGGAATGGATGTCCTCGGTGTCGCGGAAGTCGTCCCTGAGGAGGACCGGCGCGTTCGTATAGTGGACCACGTACTCCCGGAAGTAGAGCTCGTTCTCGATCACATGGCGGATCAGGCCGCCGAGGAAGGCGAGGTCGCCTCCGGCCCGGATAGGGACCCACAGGTCGGCCAGGGCGCTCGTCCGCGAGAAGCGGGGATCGACGTGGATCACGGTCGCCCCACGCTCCTTCGCCTTCACGACCCAGCGGAAGCCGACCGGATGCGCCTCGGCCATCGAGGAGCCCTCGATCAGGATGCAGTCGGCGTTGGCGAGGTCCTGTTGCGCCGTCGTCGCGCCGCCCCGACCGAAGGAGGTGCCCAGACCGGGCACCGTCGAGCTATGTCATATGCGGGCCTGGTTGGAGACGGCCACCATCCCGAGGCCGCCCGTGAAGAGCTTCTTGATGAGGTAGTTCTCCTCGTTGTCTAGGGTGGCGCCGCCGAGGTGGGCGATCGCCGTCGTGTGGCCGATCGGCTCGCCGCCGGCGGCCGCGGGGACGAAGGTGCGCCGGCGCGTCTCCCAGACGAGGTCGGCGATCCTCTCCATCGCCGCGTCCAGGCCGATCTCGGTCCAGGTGGTCGCGTGCGGGGCGCGGTGTAGGACCCTGGTCAGCCGGCCGGAGTGGGTGAGGAGCTCGTGCGAGGCCGACCCCTTGGGGCAGAGCGTCCCCTCGCTGATCGGGCTCTCGGGGTCGCCCTCGATCGCGAGGAGCCGCCCTTCGCGATGAAAGACGAGCTGCCCGCAACCGACCCCGCAGTAGGGGCAGATCGACCGCGCGACCTCGGCCCCCTCGATTCGCGCGCCGATCGCGCGCGTCCGATCCGACATCGCCTCGGGTCCGGTTCCGTCCGAATGTTCGCGGATCTGGCGAAGCAACGGCCAGCGGTCGGCAAGACGGAGCATCGTCTCTATGTATGACGCCGGGTCTTCCATGTCCAGTTCAGCAGTTCTCAGCGTCTATCCGCCCCCTCGTCTCGGATGGAGACCGGGATACCGGGAAGCGCGTACGTTCACCTCTTCCAGGGTGACCCTTTTCGTGGACGGGGTGTCCCCGATATTTTGCGGGTGATGGCTCCGTTGGGTCCGAAACGGGCGGGATCGCAGGAGGTCTTTCGACTGGCCCGCTGATTGCACGTGGAACACGGTGGCCGGGCGGCCGGTATTGGTTGCTGGGTCGCAATCGCAGCCCATATTCGTTTGCGCCATCCCTCGCGAACCTTGATCAGGAGAGCGAATCATGGCCGTGACCTCGGATGTTGTGATCTCCGATATCCTGTCCGGATGCCGTCTCTTCGACACCCTCCCATTGCCCGCGCGCAGGGCGCTCGCCGAAGCTTCGCGACGGGTGGAATTCCGGCGCGGCGAGCGGCTGATCTCGATGGGACAGCCCACCGATCGGTTGCTCGTCATCACCGAGGGTCTCGCCAAGCTGGTCGGGGTCAGCCCGGACGGAATCGAGCGAATCCTCTATCTGTACCGCCCGGGTGACGTCGCCGGGCCGACCGTGCTGCTCATCAACTTCGAGCACGATTATGAGATCGTCGCGATGAGTCCGGTTCGGGCGCTGGCGGTCAGCCGGCGGGAATTGCTTCGCATCGGACGCACGCAGCCTTCGGTCATCCTCGCGCTCGCGCGCGAGGTCTCGCGGTTGCTGGCGGCGATGACGGATCGCGTCCTGCAGGCGACTTCCAATGAAGTGCCCGTGCGGCTCAGCCGGCTCCTGCTCGAGTTCGCGGTGCGGCCGCGGGAGTTCGGCGCCGAGCTGGTGCCGCTTTCCTTCCCCTTGACCCACGAGGTCATGGCCCAGATCGTGGGGGCCAGCCGCCCGCACACCTCCACCGTGCTGCGCGACCTGGAATCCGTCGGGGCCGTCCAGCGACGGAGTGGGCGCGGACTGCTCGTGCGTACGGGGCGGCTCAAGGACGTCGTCGAGGGGAATGTGGCGCTGCGAAACGGCGGCGGAGCGGGTGCTTCCACGGCAGAGCGGATCGCCGTCCCCGCGTGAGCCGCCCGATCGGCGGAGAGGCGCCGGCGGATCATCGGCGACCTTTCCGCGCCGCGTCCGGTGCTGAAGACAAGGGTGCCATGACGGTTGCCCCGGAATTGCTGGACCGCTGTCCGGCCCTCCGTGACCTGCCGCGCGAGAGCAAGTCCGCCCTCGCCGGGGTGGCGCGCGAGGTCCACTTCGAGGCCGGCGAGCGGCTCGTCTCGTTGCTCCAGCCTCCCAGCCGCCTACTCATACTGCTCGAAGGGCTGGCCAAGCTCGTGGGGGTGTCGGAGAGCGGGGTCGAGCGCATCCTGTACGTGTATCGACCCTGCGAGATCATGGGCTCCCGCATCCTCCTCGAGGAGAGCGCCGAGGCACCGTACGAGGTGATCGCGATGGAGCGGATCCACGCGATCTCGATCGGCAAGCTCGACCTCATGACGGTCGCCCGCGACCATCCCGAAGTCCTGGTTACGATCATCCAGGATTTCAGCCTTCGTCTCAACAACCTGACGAGCCGCATGCTGGCCGCCATGGCGGCCGAGGTCCCCGTCCGGCTCAGCAAGCTGCTCCTCGATTTCGCCGAGACGAACAGCGATCCGTCCAATCACCTGGTCCCCCTCAGCTACCCCCTGACCCATGAGTCGATGGCCCAGATCATCGGCGCCAGCCGGCCCCACACTTCGACCGTCCTGCGCGATCTGGAGGAGATGGGGGCGGTCCGGCGAAAGAGCGATCGCGGGCTGCTCGTCAGCCCGGCCCGGCTGATGCAGATCGTGTCCGAGGGCACGACCCACCCCGGACGCGAGTAGGCGGCCCGTATTTAAGAGGGCCAGAGGATCGGGATCAGGATCACCGCCGTCACCACCAGCAGCAGCTGCAGCGGCCCGCCGACCCGCGGGTAGTCGGCGAAGCGGTATCCTCCGGGGCTGTAGATCAGCGTATTGGTCTGATAGCCCACCGGAGTCATGAAGTCGGCCGACGCCCCGAACATCACCGCCACCAGAAGCGCATAGGGGTTCATTCCGAGGTCCGTCGCCGTGAGGAGCACGATCGGCGTCATCACGACGGCGGCGGCGTTGTTAGACATGACGGCGGTCAATAGCGAGGTCATGAGATAGAACGCCGCCACGACTGCGGTCGGCCCGAGCGGACCGAACACGTCGGCCGCTCCGTGCCCCAGCCAGGCGGCCGCGCCGGTCTTGTCCATCGCCACGCCGAGCGGGATGACGCCCGCCAGCAGGAACACGACCATCCAGTCGAGATCGGCATAGATCTCCTCCAGCGAGACACAGCGGGTGAAGAGCATGAGGACGACGCCCGTGACGGCGGCGAAGAGGATCGGCACGATCTCGAGCCCGGCGGTCACGACCACCCCCGCCAGGATCGCCACCGCGACGAGGGCGCGGGGCCGGTCGGGCGCCGGCCGCGCGACCTCGCCGAGAGGCGCGAAGCCCTGCCGGTCGGCGAGCGCCTCCAGCGCCTCCGCGGTGCCGTGGACGAGAAGGAGGTCCCCGGGCTCGATCCGTTCTTCGGCCAATCGGGAGCGGAGCGTCCGGCCGTGGTGCTGGATCGCGAGGACGGTCGCGTCGTAGCGCTGCTGGAAGCGATCCTCCTTGAGGGTGCGGCCGACGAGCGGCGAGATCGGCGTGACGAGCACTTCGGCCAGCCGGGCGTCGGCGGCGGTCAGCTCGCGGGCGACGTCCACGACCTCGGCCGGGGTGGCCAGCTGCTCCTTTTCGGCCAGCAGCAGCAGGTCCGCGACATTGCCCTGGACGTACAGCACGTCGCCCGGCTTGAGGCGGCGCGCCGCCACGGATCCCCAGAGCGTGCGATCGCCGCGACTCAAGCCCACGACCGCCACGCCGTACACCTCCCCCCACCGGGCGGCGGCCAGCGTGCTGCCCGCGCTCGGCGTGGCGGGAGTCACGACCAGCTCGGTGACGAACGAACGAACGTCGTACTTGCGCGAGAGATCGGTCAGCCCGGCGCGGCGGGGCAGCAGTGCGCGACCGACGGTGAAAAGGTAGACCAGCCCGATCGCCAGGTAGATCAGCCCCAGCGGTGCGATCGAGAACATCGTCAGCTCGTCGTACCCTCGGCTGCGGGCCATGCCGTATACAACTAAATTTGTAGATGTGCCGATCAGCGTTATGGTACCGCCCAGGATCGCGCTGAAGGACAGCGGCATCAGGTACAGCGACGGAGGCTCGCCGGCCTCCTCGGCCATCGCCAGGAAGATCGGCAGGAAGATGACGACGACGGCGGTGTTGTTCAGGAACGCCGAGATCGAAGCGACCAGCAGACACAGGATCATGAGCCGGAGCCGCGGACCCCCGAGGCGGGCCGTTCGCGCCCAGCGACCGAGCGCGCTGATGGCGCCCGTCTTGGTGAGACCCAGCGACAGGGCGAGCATCGCTGCGACCGTCACCGTGGCCGTGTCGCTGAAACCCGACACGGCTTCCTCGGGCGTCAGGATGCCGGCCACGAGGAGCACGACCGGGATGACAACCGCGACCTGGTCGACCGGGTACCGCTCGGCGATGAAGAGGGCCAGCGCGGCGACGAGGACCACGAACACGAAAACGATTTCCCACGTCATCGCGCGCGATCCTCGTGAATTCCCGGGCGTCAGCGCCCGTTCGACCGGCTCTCTAGGAAGGCCAGAAGATCGGAATGAAGATCGATCCCGTTACGAGCAGCAGCAAGTTGAGCGGGCCGCCCACCTTCAGGAAATCGGAGAACCGATACCCTCCGGGACCGTAGACGAGGGCGTTCGTCTGATAACCGACCGGCGTCATGAACGAGGCCGAGGCGCCGAACATGACGGCGACCAGAAGGGCGTATGGATTCATCCCGAGCTCGGCCGAGGTCAGGAGCGCGATGGGGGTGAGAACCACCGCGGTTGCGTTGTTGGACATCATCTCGGTCATCAGGCTGGTCATCAAGTAGAATCCGGCGACCGCCACGGTCGGGCCGTATGGCCGGACCCACTCGGCCAGGGTATGAGCAAGCAACTGCGCCGCTCCCGTCTCTTCCATGGCGATCCCGAGCGGAATCACTCCGGCCAAGAGAAAGATCACCATCCAGTCCATCTCTTCGTAGATCTCCTCGAGCGTGACGCAGCGCGTGAAGATCATGAGCAAGACGCCCGTCAACGCCGCCGGCAGGATCGGGACGAACTCCAGGCCGGCCACCGCCACCACCGCGGCGAGAATTCCGATCGCCACGAGCGCCCGCGGCCTCGGGCCGCCGGATTTGGGCAGCGCGCTCACCGGGACGAACCCCGGATCGTCGACCAGCGATTCCAGGTCCGCCGCCGAGCCATGGACGAGCAGCAAGTCGCCGGTCTCGATCCGCACGTTCGCGAGCCGCGCGCGCTGGATCCTTCCCAGGTGCTGGACCGCCAGGACGGTGACGTTGTAGAGCTGCTGAAATCGCGTCTCGCGCAGGGTCCGACCGACGACGGACGCGGCTGGGGCGACGAGGACCTCGGCCAGATGGGCGTCCCCGGCTGAGAGGCCGGGGCCGTCGGGAACGCGGTCGACCGGCGTCGAGAGGCTCATCCGCTCGGCGAGTTGAAGCAGGTCGTCGTGGTGCCCCTGGGCGTAGAGCAGGTCGCCGGCCTGCAAGCGGCGGTCGGGACCCGGCGACCAGATCGTGCGCCCGCCCCGGGTCAGCCCCAGGACCGAGACCCCGGCCTCGTCGCCCCAGCGGAGATCGGTGAGAGTCCGGCCGGTGGCCGGCGACTGCGGTGAGATCTGGAGCTCGGTCACGAAGCTCCGCACGTCGTACTTGCCGCTGAGATCGGCGTCACCGGCGCGACGCGGCAGAAGGGCCTGGCCGATCGTGAACAGATACAGGAGCCCCACCGCCAGGTAGATCAGCCCGAGCGGCGCGATCGAGAACATCGTCAGCTCGTCGAACCCGCGTTCCTGCGCCATGCCGTATACGATCAGGTTGGTCGACGTGCCGATCAGGGTGATCGTGCCCCCGAGGATCGCCGCGAACGACAGCGGCATGAGCGCGCGCGAAGGCGGCTGGCCCGTCTTCTGGCAGACGGCGAGGAAGACCGGCAGGAAGACGACGACGACCGCGGTGTTGTTGAGAAACGGCGAGACCGCGGCGGCGATCACGCACAGGATCGCCAGTCTGATGCGCGGTCCTCCCAGCGGAGCCCTCCCGGCCCAGCGGCCGATCGCGTCCACCGCGCCCGTCTGGACGAGTCCGAGCGAGAGGACCAGCATCGCAGCGACCGTTACGGTCGCCGTATTGCTGAAACCGGAGATCGCCTCCTCGGCGGACAGGATCCCGGCCATCAGCAGGACGACCGGAATCGCGAGCGCGATCTGGTCGACTGGGAAGCGCTCGATTGCGAACAGGACGAGGGCGGCCAGGATGACCGCGAACACGAAAACGATCTCCCACGTCATCGCGCGCTCCGGGCGTGTCTCTGCATCCGCGGAAGTTACGCGACCCGTCGCATGCCCGGCGACCCGGTCGCCGCTCAGCCGTCGACGATCTCGCCGCCGTTCAGGTGCTGACTGTTCCTTGATCTCGCGGCGGTCCGTTCATAGTGTTCGCGCCGTGTCCGGCCGAATCCGTTACGAAACGGGCCATCCCGTGCCCGGTTTTCCGATGCGTTTCCGGTGGCAGGCCGGAACGTGGCGCCAGCTCTTCGATAAGCAGATCGAGCTGATCGAGCGCGACATCGCCCGCGCCCGCGCCGAGGATCGGGTGATGGTCTTCCAGAGCTCGCCGCTGAGTGGCCGCGGCGGCGGACACTACGCCACCAACGTCGAGATCGCCGACCATACCGCGCGCCGGCTGATGGACCAATGGGGGCACCGCTTCTGGGTGCTCAACCCCGGCCGCTACCAGATGGAGTCCAAGGAAGGCACTGGGCTCATGCATCTCCATGCCGCCGAGCTGTCCCGCGAGACGGGCGAGGAGATCGATGTCGATGCTCTCTTCGCGGAGTCCCCGCCGGGCGGCGGCGACTACATGCGGATGTGGACCCGCGTTCTGGTGGAGGACGGTGAGGACGACGCGGGCCGTCGCTGGGACGTGATGTTCTTCGTCGGCCCGCGAGACGTGCACGACTTCTTCAGCGAGAGCGGATCGCGAACCTGGACCGCCGGCGCTGAAGAGTATTTCGCCCGCAAGATGACGATGGACCGCGAGTTCTACGACGTGTTCGCACCGCCGTTCCGGGATGACGAGGGGGAGAGGCTGACAGGTCGGGCGGAGATCCTAGAGTGGCGCCGTCGCCGGGACGAGTTCTTCCGCTACTATACGATCCGTGCCGGCGTCAACTTCTCGCTCGGGAGCCACGACGAGTGGAACATCTGGCGGCTCCTGAACGAGCGTCGGCGAGCCGCATCGCCCGAGGGGACCGCGGATCAGATCGCCGGGTTCTTCGAGGGCCGGCAGGTCGACCCCGCGTCTGCGGTGATGCCGACTGCGCCTGGGTACGAGATCATCGACAGCGGGAAAGCCGAGAAGGACGAGCAGCAGACGATCTGATGCGGTTCCGAGCCGGGCGCCACCGAATGATTGGGTGGCGCCCGGGGCCCGATTCGGCGGTCGAGACCGGTGATCCTCTCCGGTCCTCCCCCCTACGATTTCCAAGCAACTAGAGTCGCCGAAAACCCGAAAGTCGATTTCTTACAAAACCAAGTGGACGCGCCTTACGCTCGAACCTCGCATATCTTGGCACTGTGATGCGGCCAACGGAAACGAGCCCTCCATCGGCGGAACCCTCCGCGGAATCGTCACCGCCCGGCAAATTGTCCCGGCTCCACCGGCTGACCGACGAGCTGCGGGTCCTCGAGGCGCGCCTCAGGGAGGGGGGCGGCGAGGAGCGGATCCGCCGCCAGCACGAGCAGGGAAAGTGGACCGCCCGCGAGCGGATCGAGGCGCTTCGCGATCCCGGCGACCGGCTCCTGGAGGTGGGCCTGCTGGTCGCCTACGACCAGTACGAGGGGCAGGCGCCGGGAGCAGGCGTCGTGACCGGAATCCTCCGGGTCGCCGGCCGGCCGGTCGTCATCGTCGCCAACGACGCCACCGTCAAGGCCGGCGCGTGGTGGCCGGAGACGATCCGAAAGATCCTCCGCGCCCAGGAGATCGCGATGCGGTGCCGCCTGCCGATCGTTTACCTGGTCGACTCGGCCGGCGTCAATCTACCGTACCAGGGCGGGGTCTTCCCGGGCCAGTACGGCGCGAGCCGGATCTTTTACTACAACTCGATCATGCGCCGCTATCTCGGGATCCCGCAGATCGCCGCGGTGATGGGACCGTGCATCGCGGGCGGGGCCTACCTGCCGGCCCTTTCGGACGTGATCCTGATGGTCGAGGGCACGTCGTTCATGGGCCTGGGCGGGCCCAATCTCGTCAAGGGAGCGACCGGCCAGACGGTCGACGCCGAGGCCCTTGGCGGCGCCCGCGTCCATACCGAGGTGAGCGGGGTCGCCCACTACCGGGTCGAGAGCGACGAGGCGTGCGTGGCCAGGATCCGCGAGCTGATCGCCGAGCTGCCGTACGAAACACCGCCGGTGGAGAGCGACTGGACCGCCGTACCGGGCCGCGAGCCCGCCGAGCTCTACGATCTTCTTCCCGACGACCACCGGCAGCCGTATGAGATGCGCGAGGTGCTGAACTGCATCCTGGACAAGGGCCGGTGGGAGGTGTTCCAGCCGGAGCTGGCGCCCGAGATGATCTGCCTGACCGCTCGCCTGCATGGGATCCCGCTCGGCGTGATCGCCAATGCGCGCGGCCTCTTCCCGCGGGAGGGGACCGCGCCCCGCTTCGGCGGGATCGTCTACACCGAGTCGGCCTCGAAGGTCGCCTACTTTCTTCAGACGCTGGACCGCCACCGCCTGCCGATGCTGTTCGTCCAGGATGTCTCCGGTTTCATGGTGGGGCCCGAGGCCGAGCACAGCGGCATCATCCGGGCAGGGGCCGAGTTCGTCGAGGCGATGGCGACCGCCACGGTCCCCCGCCTGGTCCTCACGGTCAACCACGCGAGCGGGGCCGGCTACTACGCCATGGCCGGCCAGGGGTTCGACCCCGATTTTGTCTTCACCCTGCCGACGGGACGGATGGGGGTCATGGAGGGGGAAAGCGCCGTGCGCGCGATCTATGGCACCGAGCTCGACCGGCTCCAGTCGCAGGGCGAGGAGCCCGGTCCCGACCTCGAGGCGCGGATGGACGCGGTGCGCCGCGATTACGAAGAGCAACTGGACGCCCGGTACGCAGCCGCGCGGGGCTATGTGGACGCCGTGCTCGAGCCGGAGACGTTGCGCGACCGGCTGGCGTTCGCCCTGTGGATCTCCCTCCACAACCCGGGCCCGCACCTGGGCCCCTTCGTCCTCCCCGCTTCCCTCTCCTCGGGCGAACCGCGGCGCCGGTAGATCGATGCTTGCGACAAAGCTTTGCCCTGTGCTAAGCTCAATAGTGCTTTGCCCTTCGTCGATCGGAACCCCCAGTTATGGCACGAACGAGGACATCGCCGAATCGCTCGAGATCGCGATGGGAACCCCCAAGAGCCACGTCCACAACATCCTGAGAAAGCTGGACGTCGACAGCCGCGGCCTGGCGGGCATCTACTGGAGGGTCTACAGCGAAGAAAACGGCCGCGGCGGGCAGGGCCGCCAGAACGGGAAACGTCAGAACGGACGGTCGTTGACGCCCAGACTTTAGGTCCGAATCCGGCTCCCCCGAATCGTCCGCTCCCGCTTCGCGAGGCGTCGTGGCGCGCAGGGTACGTTTCTTCCAGCCGCTCGCGATCCGGCTGACCCACTGGCTCAACCTCTTCCTGCTTCTCGGAATGATCGCCAGCGGGCTCCAGATCTTCGGCGCCTATCCGGCGTTCGCCGAGCGCGGGGCCGTCTTCTGCTGCTACCCCTTCGACGGGGTTCGCTTTCCTGAAGCGGTGCGGCTGGGCGGCTGGCTTGGCGGAGGCCTGCGCTGGCATTTCTTCCTGATGTGGTTCTTCGTCCTCAACGGCCTCGTGTATATCGCGTACCTGACTGCGAGCGGCGAGTGGCGGCGGCGCCTCTTCTTCCCGCGGGACGCCAGGGGCGCGTGGCAGATGCAGCTCTACTACCTCAAGCTCCGCAAGGAGAAGCCGGAGTACGAGATGTACAACGGCCTCCAGAAGCTCTCCTACACGGGGACCCTGGCGCTGGGCGCGCTGTCGGTCGTAACCGGCCTCGCGCTCTGGAAGCCGGTCTCGCTGCCCCTCCTGACGTGGGCGATGGGCGGCTACGTGTGGGCCCGATTCTGGCACTTCCTGACCGTGTGGGGGTTCGTCGGCTTCCTCGCCGTCCATCTGTTCATGACCCTGGTCGTCGACCGCGAGTCGACGCGCTCGATGATCGTCGGTCCCTATCGGGAGAAGCCGGATGCGGCCTGAGGCGGGGCGGCGGCGGTTTCTTAAGGCGGCGGCGGTCTCGGCGGCGGGGTTGGCGGCCGGAGGCTGTGGCTGGCGGGGCGGTCCCTTCGAGGATGTCCTCCAGTGGTGGTGGAAGCCGAACGAAATCCTGCAGAAGGGGCTTTCACCCCCCTGGCGCCGGGCGAAGCTCTACCCGCCGGGGTCGGAGAGCACCGGGATCCCCCAATACTTCATCAGCCCGAGCGTGCCCACGACCGATGCCGCGACGTGGCGGCTCAGGATCGGCGGGCTGGTCGAGCGGCCGCTCGGCCTGTCGCTGGACGACCTCCTCGCGCTGCCCTTGAGAACGCTGCGGCTCCGCCACTACTGCATCGAGGGGTGGACGGCGATCGCCGCTTGGACGGGCGTGCCGCTCGCGCACCTGGCCGGGCTCGCGCGCGCGGCGCCGCAGGCCGGGTACGTCGAGTTCCGCTCGTTCGACAGCGGGTACTGGTCGAGCTGGGACCGCGAGAGCGCGCTCCATCCGCAGACCCTGATCGCCGTCGGTATGAACGGCACGCTCCTGTCGCCCGGCTACGGCGCGCCGGCCCGGCTCTACTCCAACCTCAAGTACGGCTACAAGAGCGTGAAGTATCTGACCGAGATCAACTTCCTGGCCGACCGGACAGGCGGCTACTGGGAGGCGCGCGGGTACGACTGGTACGCGGGGCTATGACGGCGCGCTGGGCCGTTCTCGGCGCCGTGGCGGCGATCGGCGCCTTCGCGGTGATCGGCGGCGGGTTCCTCTGGACGCGGCCCCAGTTCGAGCGGGGGCCCTGGCTGGGGCCGGAGGCTCCCATTGAGCCGGTCCGTCCGCCGAAGCCGATCGAACCCGTCGAGACGCTCGAGCAGATCCCCACCGATCTGTGGCTCAACGCGCCCGAAGAGGGCCTCTCCGGGGGCGACCTGCGCGGCGAGGTCGTCCTGGTCGAGTACTGGACCTACCTGTGCGATGGCTGCCGAAACATCGAGGAGTGGATGAAGGAGATCCACGACGATCTGGGGCCGAAGGGTCTCGTCATGATCGGCGTCCACACCCCCGAGCTCGATGTCGAGCGCGAGGTCGCGAACGTGCGCCGCTACGTTCGCGAGAACGGGATCGTATGGCCGGTCGCGATCGACAACGACGGGCGCGTCTGGCGGAAGTACAACGCGACCCGCGCGCGGCCTGCGCTTCTAGTCTACGATCGCGAGGGAAGGTTGGTTTATCGCGGCGCCGGTGAGCGCGCCGTCCACGGCGCCCGCCTGGCGATCGAAAAGGCGCTCGCCGCCCCCCGCACCGATATCGAGCATGATCCGCGGCGCGTGGGTCGAAGCCCGCGCGGAAGGCTCGAGGAGCACGAGCCCAGGCGCACCGCGCGGCCGGCGAGGTGGTCCGCCAGGCTGATCACGAGCACGTCGAGTCCGTCGATCCCGTGGATCGTTCCGTGGTCGCTCCCGTCACCCAATCGTGGCCTCGACGGCGCGACACACTCGGAACGGCTCGGCGACCACCCCCACGCGCGTCACGAGGCGAGATCCCGGGCCAGCCACAGGTAGGCGTCGCTGAAGAACGCATTGAACCGGATCCCCCACTGATCCTCCGTCTTGACCGCAACCACCAGGAGCCGCCCCTCGTCACGGACCCGGTTCCCGGGCTCGCCGTAGGTGAGGACGTAGGCCGAGTTGCCGCTGGCGATGTCGCCGGAGGGATAGAGCAGCGACTCGATCCGGCAGAAGCTCAGGGAAAGCCTGGGCAGAGTGAACCACTGCCGCCACGATTCACGGATCGCCGCCGGGCCCTTGATCGGGCGGCCGTCCGGCGGGAGGAACACGCCGGATGGAACGTTCAGCTTTGCGAGAGCCGAGGCGTGACGGGCTTCGACCGCGATCGACCACGCCTCGAATACCGCGCGGTGGTGTTGGGCACGGGGGATCATCGGGGGTCATTGTAGCCCGGCTGGCCCCGGGATTCTGTCCGGTGCGTGACGGTCGAAGCGAGGATCGTGCTTCATAATCTCGCGCCATGGACCTCGTGGTCTTCACTCCCGATCCGCTCGAGCGGAACCTCATCGCGCGCGCTCTGCGGCAGGCGTTTCGGACCAAGGTCGCCGAGGCGTCGAGTCCGGCCGATGCCCTGGAGCGGGCTGGTTCAGCGGGGCTTCTTGTGATCCGCGAGCCCTCCCGCGAGGGCGACCGGTTGACGTTCGTTCCCCGCGCCCTCGAAGCCCGGCCCGGGCTGCGCATCCTGATCCTCGAAGGCCAGGCTCCGCTGGGGCCGCTCCCCTATCTCGAGACGGGTGCGGTAGGGTACGTGCCCGGCGGCTCGATCGAGGATCTGCTCGACCACGTTCGTGCCGCCCGCTCCGGCGCCGCGATCCTGAGCCCGTGGCGCACGAATGCGGAGATCGCGGCCGCGCTCGGGGTCGCCGTCGGAACGGTCAAGAGCCAGGTCCACAGCATCCTCGCTAAGCTCGACGTCGACGACCGCCGCCAGGCCGGGAGGTACTGGCGGTCCTACCGCCGCGGGGCCGACGAAACGACCTGACCCGACCGGCCCGGCCTGACCCGACGGGCCCCGGCGCGGGCCGCCGCCGTCACGATTCCCGGCCCACGCATTGCGGGGATTTTCGAGGAAACCCCTTGGGCCGAAGATTTTTCGTAAACGCCGTAAACGGTTTACGACGTAAACGAACAAAAACCCCTAGGAGAAGACCATGGGTCGCCGCGCCATCATTGACTATGATTGGGTACCTCCAATTTCGGACCGTCCGATCAGCACGCGTCTCCCGACCTGGCTCGACGACTGGCTCCGGTTCCATTTCAACCGACGCGGCGAAGGACCATCGGTCGGGCTCAGGCGAGTCGTCGAAGAGTGGTGGACGCGCGAGAACTACTCCGCGATCGAGATTCGGGAGGGACCGCGAGGTCGGCTGGCGGCGGTTTCCGGCGGGCCGGAGCTCTGGCAGGTGATCGCGATCTGGCGCTCTAGTGGCGAGAAAGCCGGCCTCGTCGAGAGTGCCTTCCCGGTCGTCAACGAGAGGGTCCTTGAGCAGGTACTCGAGTACGCCATCCTGTTCTCCGACACGATCGAGGATGCGATCGGACGGCACGCCTCGGTGGGTGCCGGTCCATTGGCGGGTGCCGTTCCATTGACGGGTGTCAGTCCCCCAACGTAATCCTATCTTCGCCCGCCATGGCGCGGGTTCAGCTGTCCCTCACGTGTGAAGCGCGCCCCATGACCCCTTCTCCCGAGAGCATCAGCGCGCCTGCGCCGAGCGCGACTGGTACCTCATGCGGGTGGCCGTGAGCTCCCACATGGCCGCCCACCTCGTGAGCGCCGTCCTCCGGATCGCCTGCGGTCAGGGCTTCTGGGGGGACCGTCTGGACGCCCCGGCCGAGCAGGTCCGCCGGGGGCCGATCGATTTCCTCATGCTCGACTACCTGGCCGAGGTCACGATGTCGATTCTGCAGAAGCAGAAGGCGCGCGATCCGTCCCAGGGGTACGCGCGGGATTTCGTGCCGCTTCTCGAAGAGATCTTCCCCGACATCGTCGCAAAGGGGATCCGAGTTCTCTCGAATGCGGGCGGCGTGAACGTCACGGCGTGCCGGGACGACCTGGTGGAGGCGGCGCGGAGGGCCGGGGTCGGCGGGTCCCAGGTCCGGATCGGCGCCGTGACCGGGGATGACATCCTGGAGCGGCTGCCTGATCTGATCGCGCGCGGCCATGCGCTCGCCAACATGGACGACGGTCGGCCGCTCGCGGACGTGCTCGACCAAGTGGAGAGCGCCAACGCCTACATCGGCGCCGGACCGCTCGTCGAGGCGCTCGCGCGCGGGGCGAGCGTCGTCGTGGCCGGCCGGTCGACCGACACAGCGCTCACTTACGCGCCGATGATCCACGCCTTCGGCTGGGCGGCGGACGACTGGGACCGGATCGCGCACGGAATCGTCGCCGGGCACATCAACGAGTGCGGCGCGCAGGCGAGCGGCGGGAACTGCCTCGTCGGCTGGGAGACGATCCCCGACCTGGCGGACGTCGGCTACCCGATCATCGAGGCGACCGCCGAGGGGCCCTTCGTCGTGACCAAGCACTCCGGCACGGGCGGCCGGATCACGCCCGCGATCGTCAAAGAGCAGATCCTCTACGAGATGGGCGACCCGTCCGCCTACATCACCCCCGACGGTGTGGCCGATTTCACGACGATCCGCCTCGAGGCCGATGGCGACGACCGGGTCCGCGTCTCGGGCGTCCGTGGCGGCCCGCGAACCGGCCGCCTCAAGGTCTCGATCGCCTACCGCGCGGGATACAAGGCGGTCGGGACGCTCGTCTACGCGTGGCCGGACGCGGTCGCCAAGGCCCGCCGGGCCGATCAGGTCCTCCGCGAGCGGCTCGACCGCCTGGGGCTCGCCTTCGCGGAGGTCCGGACCGAGTTCGTCGGCTGGAACGCGACCCACGGGCCGCTGGCAGGTCCGCCGCCGGCGGATCTCCCCGAAGTCGAGCTCCGGGTCGCCGTCCGTTCGGGAGACCGGGCGCCCGTCGAGCGCTTCACGCGCGAGATCGCTCCGCTCATCCTCTCCGGCCCTCCCAGCGTGACCGGCTTCGCCGGCGGCCGCCCCCGCGTCCAGGAGATCGTCGCCTACTGGCCCGCCCTGATCGACCGCGACGAGATCGAGCCGCACCTGAAGGTCGAGGTCGTGGAGGCGTGAGCTTACCTGAGATCCACCCCCTGACGCTCCGCTTCGACTCGGACGCGCACGAGACCGCCTTCCTCGCCGATTATCGGGCGTCCATCCGGCGCCAGACGCGCGCCGTGCTGGGGCTGGTCATCGTACTCTATCTCGGGTACGGCCTCCTCGACCGATGGCTTGCTCCCGAGGCCGCGGTCACCATTGCCTGGGTGCGGGTTCTCGTATGCGCGGTTGCGGGCGCCGTGCTGGTCCTGACCCACCACCCGGCCTTCGATCGCTGGCGCGACTGGCTCCTCGGCTTCCTTCTCATCGTCGCGGGCGCCGGAATCCTGGTGATGCTGGCGGTCGACGAGCACGGTCAGGCCCGAAACCTCTATTACGCCGGGCTCATCCTGGTGGTCCTGGGCGGTCACGCGCTGTTCCGTCTGCGGTTCCCGGTAGCGGTCGCGCTCACGTTCGCGATCATCGTAGCGTACAACGTGGAGGTCTTCCTGATCGGCGGCTTCCCGTGGGAAGTCCTCCTCAACAACAACTTCGCGCTCGTCTCCGCCAACATCCTCGGGATGTTCGCCAGCTACAACGTCGAGCGCTATGCGCGCCGGAGCTTCCTGGACCGGCTGGTCATCGAGGCGGAGCGGCGGCGCAGCGAGAGCCTGCTGCTGAACGTCCTGCCGGCGGCCATCGCCGAGCGGCTGAAGTCCAGTTCGGGGGCGATCGCGGACCAGCACCCCGCGGCGTCCGTTCTGTTCGCGGACATCGGCGACTTCACGGTTCTCTCGTCCCGCCTGTCGCCGGCGGAGCTGGTCGAGCTTCTGAACGAGGTCTTCACCGAGTTCGACCACGTCGCGCGGGATATGGGCGTCGAGAAGATCAAGACGGTCGGGGACGCGTATATGGTGGTTGCCGGGCTGCCGCTCGAGCAGCCCGATCACCTGGAGCGAATCGCCGACACCGCGCTGGCGATGCGTGCGCGCATCCCCGAGGTGCGCGCACGGCGCGCGGAGCCGCTCGGGATTCGCATAGGGGTGGCGACCGGACCCGTCGTCGCCGGCGTGATCGGTGAGTCGAAGTTCAGCTACGACCTGTGGGGCGACACGGTGAACACCGCGAGTCGGATGGAACGGCATGGGCTCGTCGGCCGGATCCAGGTGACCGAGCCGGTGTTCGAGCGCCTGCGGGACCGGTACGTGTTCGAGCCCCGTGGCGAGGTCGATGTCAAAGGCAAGGGCCTCATGCGGACGTACTGGCTGGAGGGGAAGACGTAATCCTATCTTCGCCCGCCATGGCGCGGGTTCAGCTCCGCCGTCTCGCACACGCTCGATCGGGGGACAAGGGTGACACCGCTAACGTCGGCGTCATCGCCTACACGGACGAAGCCTATGCTCTCCTCAGGGATGTCCTCACCGCCGAGCGGGTCGCCCACCATTTCGAGGGCATGATCGAGGGACCGGTCGAGCGGTTCGAGCTCGACAATCTGGGCGCGCTCAACTTCCTGCTTCACGGGGCGCTCGACGGGGGCGGCACGATGAGCCTCATGACCGACGCCCAGGGGAAGGTGTACTCGACCGCGCTGCTGCGCCTGGAGATCGACGCGCCTCAAACGGTCCTCGACTCGATCGAGCGCGCCGGTGCAGGGTGAACGATTCGGTGCGATACGAGGTCCACGACACCGACGGTGTCGCAACGATTACCCTCGACCGGCCGGAGAAGCGGAACGCGCTCGATCCCGACGCGATCGATGGGCTCGAGGCGGCGTTCGCGGCCGCCGAAGCGGAGGACCGGGCGCGGGTCCTGTTCGTCAATGGCAGCGGTAAAGACTTCTGCGCCGGGGCGGACATCATGCACATCGAGGCGCTGGTCGACGCCACGCGCGAGGCGCTCGTCGCCGACGCGCGCCGACTGGGGCGGCTCTTCGTCCGGATGCGCCGGCTGCCCAAGCCGATCGTCGCCGCCGTCCATGGGAACGCGCTGGCCGGTGGTGCGGGGCTCGCTACCGCCTGCGACATCGTGCTGGCGTCCGACGACGCGCACTTCGGCTACCCCGAGATCCACATCGGCTTCGTGCCGGCCATGGTCATGACGATGCTGGTTCGCTGCGTGGGCGAGAAGCGCGCCTTCGAGCTCGTGACGAGCGGCCGCCGGGTCGGTGCCGAGGAGGCGATCGCCATGGGCCTCGTCCACTGCGTGTACTCGCGCCACACGTTCGCCGACGACTCCCGGGCCTACGCGGTCGAGCTCGCGGCCCGGTCCGCCACCTCGCTCGCCATGTCGAAGTGTCTCCTTTACGAGATCGACGAAATGACGTTCGAGGAGGGGATCGAACGCGGCGCGCAGGTCAACGCCGACGCCCGGCAGACCGAGGATTGCCGGGCCGCCGTGCGAGCGTTCCTGAGCCGCAAGATCGACCGGGAGGGGCCTTAGCCCGTGGTCGGGAAGGGGGATCCCGTGGTCTGCGAGCGCGGCACGGTTACTCTGCTGCGGTTGAATCGCCCCGAACGGCTCAACGCCGTGAATCTTCCACTATACACCGCTCTCGAGAGGTCGCTGACGAGCATCGCCGAAGATCGATCGATCCGGGCGGTCGTCCTGACCGGTACCGGCCGTGCATTCTGCTCGGGGGCGGATCTTGTGGCCCATGGAGGGGACGGATCTCTGGACGAGAAGCGGACCTACGTCGAGATGGGCCAGCGCGTCCACCGCCTCCTCCAGACACTGCCGCAGCCCTTCGTGGCGGCGGTGAATGGAGCCGCGGTCGGCGCCGGGCTCGAGATCGCCCTGGCGTGCGATCTCGTGGTCGTGGCGGAGGACGCCAGGCTCCGCTTCCCCGAGCTATCCCTCGGCACGTTCGTCGGGGGTGGGACGACGTATCTCCTCGTCCAGCGCGTCGGGCTCGGGCGGGCGAAGGAGCTGCTGATGCTGGGTGAGTTCTTCACCGGAGCCGAGGCGGCGGCGATGGGCCTCGCGAACCGTGCCGTGCCGGCGGAGCGGGTTCTCGAGACCGCCACCGCGCTGGCCGAGGAGCTGGCGGACAGGGCGCCGGTCCCCATGGCCCTCGTCAAGCGCCTCCTCGACCAGGCCCGGCACCTGGATGCCGAGACGGCGCTGGCGCTGGAGGCCGACGCCCTGCTCGCTTGCATGGGGTCGAGCGACTGGCAGGAGGGCCTTCGCGCGTTCAGGGAGAAGCGCGTCCCCCGCTTCATCGGCGAGTAGACCCTGTGGCGCACGGCCTGGAGGCGATCCTCGAGCCGCGCTCCATCGCGATCGTAGGCGCCAGTCGCAATCCGAGAAAGCGAGGGTTCCAGGCGGTCCGCGCGCTCCGGGACTCGGGCTTCCGGGGCGCGATCCATCCCGTCCATCCGGCCGGCGGCGAGCTGCTGGGATTTCCCGTCGCGCCGTCCGTAGAGGCGCTCGACGACGCGCCCGATCTCGCTTTCGTGTGCACGCGGGCCGAATCGGTGCCCGCGATCCTCCAGGCGTGCGCCCGCAAAGGCATTCGCGGGGCGGTCGTCCCCGCCGTGGGCTTCGGGGAATCCGGCCCGGCGGGCGCCGAGCTCGAGCGCGCGGTGTCGCAGATCGCGCGCCGGACGGGACTTCGTGTCGTGGGCCCCAATACGTCCGGTGTGCTGAACACGGCGCTGGGGTTGAACCTCGTCGGGGTGCCGCCCATGCCCGCGGGCCGTCTCGCGCTCCTCGCCCAGTCGGGGAACGTGGGGCTCGCCCTCATGACCGAAGCCGCCGCCCGGTCGCAGGGCGTGTCCGTCTACGTAGGCGTGGGGAACGAAGCGGACGTAGCCTTCCACGAGTACCTGGAGTACCTGGAAGCCGACCCTCGCACGGCCGCCGTCCTGATATACGCGGAAGGCTTCCGCGACGGCCGGCGCTTCCTGGACACGGCCCGGCGCGTGACCGTCGAGAAGCCGATCGTCCTGCTGAAGGGCGGGCGCTCCCCGCGCGGCGACGCGGCGGCCCGATCCCACACCGGCGCGATCGCCGGCTCGTACCAGGTGCTGCGGGCGGTCCTCCGGCCGGTGGGCGTCGTCGAGGTGACGCGCTCGGACGAGCTGCTGGCGGTCGGCGAGACGCTGGCCGGTCAGCCCCCGGTTCCGGCCGGGAAGGGCGTCGCGGTGTTGTCCGACGGCGGCGGCCACGGCACGCTGGCCGCCGATCGGCTGGCCGAGCTGGACGTTCCCCTGGCCGAGCTCGCGCCCGAGACCAGGAAGCGGCTGCGCGGCCTGCTGGGATCACCGGCGGGTGTCGAGAACCCCGTCGACCTTGCCGGGGCAGCCGATCGGGACCCCGGGATCGTCGCCCGTGCCCTCGAGGTGATCGCGCGCGACCCGGCGGTGGGCGGCGTCCTGGTCGTGGGGCTCTTCGGGGGTTACGCGCTCCGCTTCGCCGAGGATCTGGTCGAGGAGGAAGTCGAGGCGGCCGAGGCGATGGCGTCGCTCATGACGGCAGTGGGGAAGCCGCTCGTCGTCCACTCGCTCTATGCGGCGGCCGGTCCCGAGCCCCTGCGACGCCTCATGGAGTCGGGTGTGGTCGTGGTCGGCTCCCTGGAGGTGGCGAGCCGCTGTGTGGGGGCGGCGTGGGCCCGTGGGGTCTTCCTGCGACGACAGGCGCCTCCCTCGGCGCCGTCACCTCCACCCCGCCGAACGGAGCCGCCCGGCCTCGCGCTCGCGCGGGCCGAGGGGCGCTCGACCCTGACGGAGCCCGAGGCGCGGGAGCTCGTCGCGGCCCACGGCGTCCCGGTCGCACCGGCGACCTTCTGCGAAACGGCGGCGGAGGCGGTGGAGGCGGCCCGTAGGGCCGGTGGGCCGGTCGCGGTCAAGGCGGTCTCCGCGGGCGTTCCCCACAAGACCGAGGCGGGAGGTGTCGCGCTCGACGTATCGGGCGTGGACGGCGCCGCGGCCGCCTTCGGGCGGGTGATGGCCGCGGTGACCGCGCACGTCACGCCAGGGAAGCTCGGCGCCGGCGTGCCAGGAGCTCTCGTGGCGCCGATGCTCCCCGCCCCGGTCGCCGAGCTGATCGTCGGGGTCCGCCGCGATCCCTCCTTCGGTCCGGTCCTCCTCGTAGGGGCCGGCGGGGTCGCGGCCGAGCTGCATCAGGACGCGGCGGTCCGTTGCCTCCCCGTAGATCGGCAGGAGATCCTCGAGATGATGCGCGAGATCCGCCTCGCGCGCGTGATGGAGGGGTTCCGCGGCGGGCCCTCCGTCGACTGGGATTCGCTCGTCGATCTGGTCGCCCGTCTTGCGGCCTGCGCGGCGGCCCATCCGGACATCGTCGAGCTCGAGGCGAACCCGGTGTTCGCCTATTACGATCGCGCGGTCGCGGTCGACGTGCGGGCCTTGCTTGACAGTCGAGAGACCCGCCGCTGATAATGCGGGTACCTATCGACGGCTTTCGCCGCCTCCGGCCACCCTCTCCGGGAGGTCCACGTGAGACCAGCAGCCCAGTTCGTCCTTTGTACCCTCGTTCCGGCCGCTCTGGCCGGGTTCTGGCCGGCCGCGCCGGTCCTCGCCCAGCAGGGCACGATCACGGGAACGATCCTCTCCGAAGAGACGGCGGAGCCGATTCCGGGAGCCGACGTCTCGATCGTCGGCACAGCCCGCGGGGCCGTGACCAACGACCTGGGCGAGTTCCGCCTGGCCGCTCCACCCGGGACCTATACGCTGAGGGCCCGCTCGTTCGCCCACCGGGAAGCCGAGCAGAGGATTACCGTCGAACCGGGAGCGGCGATCGAGGTCGATTTCCGGCTCGCGGCCGCGCCGCTGCTCGCGGACGAGATCGTGGCGATCGGCTCCCGAACGGCGCGTACGGCGACCGCGACCACGGTGCCGGTCGATGTCCTCACCTCCGAAGAGATCGAGATTTCAGGCCAGACCGAGGTCAACCAGCTCCTGGCGGTGGCGATCCCATCGTTCAACGCCTCCCACCAGACGATCGCCGACGGGACCGACCACATCAATCCGGCCAGCCTGAGGGGGCTCGGGCCGGACCAGGTGCTGGTGCTCGTGAACGGGAAGCGTCGGCACTCGAGCGCGCTCGTCCACGTCAACGGCACTTTCGGACGCGGGACGGTCGGCGTCGACCTTAACTCGATACCCACCGCCGCGATCAAGCGGATCGAGGTCCTGCGCGACGGCGCCTCGGCTCAGTACGGATCGGACGCGATCTCGGGCGTCGTCAACATCGTGCTCGAGGACCAGACCGAGGCGCTCAAGGTCGATGCCCAGGCCGGCGTGACCGGCGAGGGCGACGGCGAGCAGATCAAGGTCGACGCCAACTACGGCTTCGACCTCGGCGACCGCGGCTTCTTCAACGTGACCGGGATGTACCTAGACCGCGATCGGACCGACCGGTCCGACCCGTGGACGGGCGACATCTTCCCCGGGATCACCGGCCCGGAAGCGACCGACGCCGAGCTCCGGCGGCGCGGCCTGACCAGGGAGGACTTCTCGGTGAAGACCGGCCAGGGAGCCGCCCTCGTCGGGGTGGCGTTCTGGAACTCGGTCTACCCGATCTCTGACAACGCCGATCTCTACTCGTTCGGCGGTCTCTCCCACCGCGAAGGGGCGGCGACGGGCTTCTACCGCCTGCCCAGCCAGGTGGCGCAGGTCGTCCCGGAGATCTTCCCGAACGGGTTCCTGCCGGAGATCAACCCCAAGATCGACGACCTCGCTGCATCGGCCGGGATCCGGGGGACGCGGAGCGGTTGGGACATGGACTTCAGCGTGACCCACGGCCGGAACAGCTTCCTGTTCAACGTGGACAACTCCGTCAACGCCTCCATCGGTCCATCCAGTCCCACGACGTTCGATGCCGGCGAGCTTTCGTTCGGGCAAACGGTGGGCAACCTGGACATCGTGCGGCTGCTCGACACGGGCGGCGCGGTGAAGTCGCTGGCGCTCGTCCTGGGCAGCGAGTACCGGGTCGAGAACTACGAGATCGAGGCAGGTCAGCCGGAGTCGTACCTGCTGGGGAACGGCGGGGACATCGCGGGCGTCGACTTCGACACGACCGCGACGGGAAGTCCGAAGGCGGCGGGATCGCAAGTCTTCCCCGGGTTCCAGCCGGCCAACGAGGTCGACCGGTTCCGGACCAACATCAGCGGCTACGTCGGGCTGGAGAGCGAGCTGAGCGACCGGTTCCTGCTCGACGTGGGCGGCCGGGTCGAGAACTACAGCGACTTCGGGAGCACGGTGACCGGTAAGATCGCGGGCCGGTACCAGGTGACGGACCCCTTCGCTCTCCGCGGCGCGGTGAGCAACGGGTTCCGCGCCCCGTCGCTCCATCAGTTCTGGTTCAACAACGTCAGCACGCAGTTCCTGTTCAAC
>DATLFH010000034.1:0-5927 GCA_035524965.1 Gemmatimonadota bacterium
CCGCTGTGTAAGGCGACGATCCTCGAGAGCGCGAGCGTCTGTCCGGCCTGCCGCCACCACCTGCGATTCGACCCGCAGTCGACCAAGCAGACGTGGTCTAGCTTCTCATCCCTGCGCGTCGAAGGGACGATCCACCACCCGCCCTCCGGCGAGCCGTGGGAGTATTCCGTCACGCTGACCATCCGCGACGACGAGGGCGAGGAGATCCTCCGTCAGGTCGTGGGGGTGGGGGCGTTCAAGCCCTCGGAGGAGCGGACGTTCACGGTGGAGGTGGAGGTGCTCACGCCGGTGACAGAGCGGCCCATGGAGGAACGCTCGGCAGAGCTTCCGTCAGCGGCCCGGGAGTGAGAGCGGCGCGGAGCATTGGCTGCGATCAGGCGAGCGATTGAAGCGGTAGATCGTCCGCTTCCCCGCTTCCTTCACGTACTCACGGCGATCCACGCCGTCGGGGCGTTGGCGTGCTTCGTGATGGCCGTGGGTAGCGCCGCCTCCACGGGGTATTTCTGCTCTTCGTGGGTGCCGTGGTCGCTTATGCCGCCAGGCCGAAGATCCGTAACGCGTACCGCGGGAATCTGAAGCGGTCGAAAGTGCCCCTGCTGTGATCCCGTCACGTTGTGGGGTAGGTGGGCGAGGGCACGTCTACTCCACGAATTTGATATGGCCGTGAGGATTCGTCGTGACCTCTACGACCACGTCATCACGACTCAGCGCGAACCAGGTCACTCCCATGCTTTCTTTGTAGACCCTGAAGGAGACGGCGTAGCCGATAAAGTCGATACGACCCCCGATCACCAGACCCCTGTTCCTGTAAGCCTTCCGCGAGTCAGTGGGTCTTCACTCGCTGCTTCCCCCATCCGGCGGATCCTTGATCTCCACGAGGATGACCTCGGTGCGTTGATCGGACAGGTTCTTAGGCCGATGGGGACCGGCCTCCGCCCAGATCGCGTCCCTGGCCTCGCCCTCAATGTCCACGACCTCTCCGTCGGGCAGCGTGAACTGCATGTTGAAGTCGTCGAGCATTATGGCCACGCCGGCGGGATGTGAGTGCATCACGGACTCCTCGTGGGGCCCGTAATGGATGCGGAGCACGCGAACCTGGTCGTTCTCGAACACCAATGTGTAATGCGTGGAATCCACGACCACGGGGTCCTGCGCGAAGGCGGGACCGGCCGCGAGCGACATGAAAGCCAGGAGTATCCACGGTACACGCATCGTGTCTTCCTTCATTGGGGTAGACCAGAAATCGAGCGAAGGGACGGCTTACTGGGCCCGGATTCCTTCGGTCGTGAGGTGGAGCACCGAATCGGCTTCCGTGGTCGCGTAGCGGGCGATGGCCTTGCCCGTGAGGCGATCCCCTTCAAGCCAATAGACGGCATGGGTCGTCACCATAAGACCGTCCCGTCGCACGCTTTCGTACGGACCCGCATCCACGATGACGCTGTCACCGGAGACCATCGCTACTCCCACGACGGGATCGCGGTCGGCGAACATCATCGTCCAACTGTCGGCCGTGGCGATGACCTGGTAGACGGTGGCGGTCGTGTCTCCCGATACGGGCACCGACCGCATGTCCCAGGTGCCGGCGACGTCGGCGAGAGAAATGGTGGCTGCGATCGTGTCGGCGGGGATCTCCAGCGTGGCTTCCTCGGCGGGCTCGCTCTCGCAGCCGGACAGGAACAGTCCGCCGGCGATCACGAGGCAGAGCCTCGTCGTGTTGCGCATATCGTTCTCCGATTTGTGTAGGGAGTGTTATTAAGACAGATTGTAATTATGTCTATTGTCGGCTCCATTGTCAAACGCAGACATGGTGCGCGAACCGTCGATGGCGCAGGCCCCCGCCGAAGCGAGGCGCGCGCGTCAACGTTATCCTATTGATGGGAAATGACTTGATGGGTTGGTGGAGCTGATCGGGATCGAGCCGCGCTGCCGCGATCAAGGTCGGCGCGCGACGAACCCCCGTTCCTCGAGTGCCCGCACGACCGCCCTCGCGATCCGCTCGTATCCCGGAGTGTCGGGATGGGACTGGGTCGAGTAGGGATAGAGCTGCACGTCCTCCGCGACTCCGCGCCTCATCTCGGGGAGGGCATCGACATACTCGATCCCGTTCGCGGCCAGGAACGCCTCGGTCCGGTTCCAGATCTCCGCCTCGTTCCGGCCCAACGCCTCCATCACCGTGCCGGGCTGCGGCGCGGGATCGAGCGCCTCAAGATAGACGTATTCCTTCGACGGGATGAGGACCACCATGTGCCGGCTGCCCGCCGCCCTCACCTCGGCATCGATCCTTTGCAGGGTGTGCAGCGACAAATCGAGCCCCTCCTGCAAGAGCGAATCGCCCTCGATGTCCTCGCCGTTGAAGCGGTGTCCCGGATGGAGCATCGTCTTCACGCCGACGGATTCGTACACGATCAGGCCGGAGTCGGACCGGGCCGACTCTACGAGCTGGTTCCAGTGACGCTGGTCGAAGATCTCCCCCGAACGCCGCTGTGCGATGCCCGCCCTGATCGCCCGCGCTGCGCCCCATATGCGAGAGTGGTCCTGGAGCAGGCGGACCGGCGATTTCGAACTTCGCTCGCGCCCATGTCCCCCAGCGCCCTTCTTCGGGCCCGAGGGGGGCTGGTACGTCAGGTAGCGGGCGGCCTCGAGGTACTCGCGCTCCCCGATCCGCCCACGCTCCTCGATCTCCCGAACCCGCGCGGGATCCTTCGGCCGCCAGTCCACGCCCGGCACGTTCAGGATGTAATACTCGTGCAGGCTGTTCCACAGGTCGTTCCCGACGTAGAAGCCGGTCAGCACCCAGCGCGGCTCGAGCTCGAGCGCCAGTTCGACCAGGTAGTGGTAGCGAACCGGGCCGCTCCCACCGATGGACATGTTGTAGACCGGGGTCCCGAGCATCCGCTGGAGCTGCTTGGGCCAGGCGTCTTCGCGGCGCGTGTTGATCCCGACCGTCTGGGAGTCTCCCAGCGTGACGATCTCCGCCGAGTTCAGGGCCTTCTCGTTGCGAAATCCACGGGTGTCACTCTCGAAGAACTCGGGATTGCGGACCTTCCCCATCTCATCGTCCGGCAGCGTCCTCGGCACCGCCTGCCGATTGGTCAGCAGTAGGTCGATCCGCGGAGAGACGAGGCTGGCGGCGTGCAGCAGGAGCTCCACGGCCAGTACGCACCAGACGGCATACCCCAAGGCGCGGAGCAGGGGGCGGCGCGGTTTCTCGTGTTCCGTCATCGATTCCCCTCCTCAATCGAGGCCGTAGACCTCTGCTACCTGTTCGGCCGTGAATATCGCCCGTTCCGCGTCTGGCAGGTCATCCTTCCGAATCAGGCAGGGACCGATCGCGAGCGCGTCGATGTGGGTCCGGCGGAAGCAGCGGTACGCGTCCTCCGGCGTACACACGATCGGCTCGCCCCGCACGTTGAAGCTCGTATTGACCAGCACCCCGCACCCGGTCAGGGCCTCGAATGCCAGCAGCAGGCGGTAGTAGAGCGGGTTCGTCTCCTCGTGAACGGTCTGCACGCGAGCCGAGCCGTCCACGTGGGTCACCGCAGGCACGACCGAGTCGACGTGTCGTAGCCGATCCAGTCCTTCCCCCTCGATCGACGCTCCCCGTACCGGCGCCACGAGCAGCATGTACGGGCTCGGCACATCGAGATCGAAGTAGTCGCGCGCGCGCTCGACCCGGACGCTCGGGGCGAACGGGCGAAAGCTCTCTCGGAACTTGATCTTGAGGTTCACCGTCCGCTGTACGTCGCGGCCGCGCGGGTCCGCCAGGATCGAGCGCGCGCCGAGCGCCCGCGGCCCGAATTCCATGCGACCTTGGAACCACCCCACGATCCTCCCGTCGGCCAGGAGCTCCGCCACGCGGCCCGGAAGATCGTCGTAGCCGACCCGCTCGTACGGGACCCGCTCCCGGTCGAGAAACGCCGCCACGTCCTCGTCGGGGAACGAGGGACCTAGAAAGCCCCCCGCCATCGCGTCGCCCAGCGCGGGCCGCCTCGGTGCGCCAGCCCACTCGTGCCACGCCACCAGCGCCGCCCCGAGAGCCCCTCCCGCGTCGCCGGCGGCGGGCTGGATCCACAGGCGCTCGAACGGCCCCTCCCGCAGGAGCCGCCCGTTCGCCACGCAGTTGAGCGCGACGCCGCCGGCCAGGCACAGATGTCGCTCGCACGTCTCGCGGTGGACGTGACGGCCCATATTCAGCATCGCCTCCTCGGTAACCGTCTGGATAGAGCACGCGAGGTCCATCTCGCGTTCGGTGAGCGGACCCTCGGGCGCCCGGGGCGGTCCGCCGAAGAGCCGGGCGAACCGGCGGCCGGTCATCCTCAGCCCGGCCGGGTAGGTGAAGTACTCCATGTTCAGGCGGAACGAGCCGTCCTCGCGCAGGTCGATCAAGCGGTCGCGGATCGCCTCCACGTAGCGCGGCCGCCCGTAGGGGGCGAGGCCCATCAGCTTGTACTCGCCCGAGTTCACCCGGAATCCGCAGAAGTAGGTGAACGCGCTGTACAGAAGCCCCAGCGAGTGGGGGAACTGGATCTCGCCGCGGATCGACAGCCGCTGACCCCGACCGACTCCGAACGACGTGGTGGCCCACTCGCCCACGCCGTCGGTCGTGATGAAGGCGGCGCTTTCGAAGGGCGACGGGTAGAAGGCACTGGCGGCGTGGCTATGGTGGTGCTCGGGGAACACGATCGTGCCGTCGAAGTCCAGCTCCCGCGACAGGATGTCGGGGATCCAGAGCTTCTGCTTGAGCCACAGCGGCATGGCTTCGAGGAAGGAAGAAAGCCCCGCCGGGGCGTAGCTCGTGTACGTCTCCAACAGCCGCTCGAACTTGAGAAACGGCTTGTCGTAGAACGCGACCACATCGAGATCGCGGCTCTCGATCCTCCCGGCGCCGAGACAATAGTCGATCGCGTGCCGCGGGAAACGCGGATCGTGCTTCTGCCGGGTGAATCGTTCCTCCTGGGCCGCGGCGATCACCTCGCCATCCCGCACCAGACAGGCCGCCGCGTCATGATACCAGCAGGAGATCCCGAGGACGTCCATCCTACCAGTACCTCTCGAGATGCTCGGTTGAAGCCTCGACGTCGTCCCGCTCGATCCAGTACGACGAGATCCCCCGCGCCGGGGCTCTCTGGATCGGATCCCGTCCCAGCGCCCGCCGGATCAGGCCAATCGGCGTGACGACGAGGAAGAAAACGACGGAGAGGAGGACCCGGGTCATCACGTGACCGAGTACGAGCGCGAAGCCCATCCACCCTCGATACAGGGGACGCAGGAGAGCGGGAGCCGCAAGGCCGAGGAAGACCAGCGTGGCCCCGAAACCCGCCAGCCAGCGCGCTCCCCCGCCGACCACCCATCCCGCGCGCCACACCAGCACGGACGCGACCAGGATCAGGAGCAGCCCGATCGTGAGACCGAACGAGCGCAGACGCTCGTGGCTAGTGTCGAGAACCCGGAAGTCCTCTCGAAGCGACTCGATCATCATCCCCATCGTGGGAAGATGAGTGTCAGGATCAGAACAGCACGTAGATGAAGGGCGACAGCGCCGAGCCCTGAGAGAAGACGATCAGCAGGCTCAGGAGGATCAGCACGATCACGATGGGCGCCAGCCAGTACTTCTTGCGAACACGCAGGAAGCGAAGGAGCTCGCCGAGGACACGGACTTTGCCCATCGAATCGGCCTCTACCATAGCGAACGGGCCGCCCGGACGCTACGTCGTAGAGCTTGGCTCCAGCGGTAGCGGCACACCCCGCCGACTCAACTGGCTATCTCTTTATCGGAAACGGACTCGAGGTTGGTGGAGCTGATCGGGATCGAACCGACGACCTCCTGAGTGCGATTCAGGCGCTCTCCCAGCTGAGCTACAGCCCCACTCACCCCCGAATATACCCGCCGCCCGGCGTGCCTACCAACCGGTGGGCGCCCCCTGGGC
>DATLFH010000035.1:0-6142 GCA_035524965.1 Gemmatimonadota bacterium
GAAGCTCGCGCTGGTATCGCCGGTCAGCCCGGACGCGGCGGCGGTCAGCGTATAGCCGGTGTCCGCTTTGTCGATCGACAGGTCGTTGAACGTAGCGACCCCATTGACGGCGGCGCGGGTCTTGGTCCCCGAGAGCGTGCCGTCGCCACCCGGGTTGTTGCCGAGAGCGACCGTGATGTTGCCGGTGAAATTGAGGTCCGTGTTTCCGCCGCTGTCGACGGCGCGGACGGTCACCGCGGGCGAGATCGCCGTTCCGGCCTGCTCGTTGGTCGGCTGCTGGACGAACCGGAGCGCCACCGCGGGCCCGGCGGTGATATTGAAGCTCGCGCTGGTATCGCCGGTCAGGCCGGACGCAGCGGCGGTCAGCGTGTAGCCGGTGTCCGCTTTGTCGATCGAGAGGTCGTTGAACGTGGCGACCCCATTGACGGCGGCGCGGGTCTTGGTCCCCGAGAGCGTGCCGTCGCCACCCGGGTTGTTGCCGAGAGCGACCGTGATGCTGCCGTTGAAGGTGGACACGGTGTTCCCGGCGCCGTCGACGGCGCGAACGGTGACGGCAGGCGTGATCGTGGCACCGGCGGCAGTATCTTCCGGGTCCACGCCGAACTGGAGTGCGGTGGCGGTGAACGACACCTGCGCCTCGCCGTTCATAAGACTGTCATTGATCGTTCCGGAGACGGTGGCCGTGCCCCAGCTCGTCGAGGAGGTGAGGATCGACGTGTACGTGCCGTTCCCGTTGTCGGTCGCTAGGCAGGACGAGGTGCACGGCCCGGGGAACGTGCCGGCTGTCGTGGACATCCTCACGCTGTCTCCGCCGACCAATAAATTGGTGCCGAGGGTGTCCTTCGCCTGAACGGTGATCGTGGACGTGTCCGACCCGTTCGCGCGAATGGCGGTCGGGTCGGCGGTGATCTCGCCGTCGACACCGAGCTGCGCCCGCACGGGGGAGGCCGCGAACAGCGTGAGCAGGAGGGCGAGAGAAACTGCTGCTGACACGCTCAGCGGATGGGGGGCTGAAGCGCGAATCACCGTCAGAATTCTACCTGGAAACACGCCACGGGGCACCTTATGTGAACCCTTCTTCCACTTTTGTGGTAAGAGAGTTCCGCTAGTTGGCAGGCCGCTTGTCGATCGAAGTATCTTCTACCAGGATTGATCGATCGATGTTTCGCTGGATGAGAACCGGAACCCTGGCCCTGGCGATTTTCGCCCTGGCGACGGGTGCCTCAGCCCAGACTCCGGGGCGGACCACGGGCACCCCCGGCGCGCGGACGGACCACTGGGAGCTCAACGTCCACGCCGCGACCCTGCTCGATAACCTGTTCGAGAACAGCGGCGGGGCCTATCAGGTCGGCGCGCGGATCGTCCGCAACATGGCTTTCGGCCTGGGCGTGGGCGGCAACTTCGACTACGTCCGGACCAGCGACGTCCTGGTGGGCCCCGGCCTGTCGGGCCTGAGGGCCGATCTCTACCTCTTCAGCTTCGAGATCGATTACGCGATACCGGTTTCCAACCAGGCCGACTTCTTCCTGGGGGCCGGCGTCGGCGGCGCGACCGTGCGGTTCTCCGAGTTCGCCTTCGCTCCCAGCAACTTCGCACCGAGCAGCACCGGTCAGCTCATTCCCCTGGCGGCGGGGTTCAAAGTCCGGAACCGCGCGGACGATCCTTCCTGGGCGTTCCGCTTCGATGTGCGCGACAACATCATCTTCCTGAATACGTTCGATCCCGCGGAGGGCGAGCAGGATCCGGAGCCGCGGAACAACTGGGAGCTCTCGGCGGGCTTCTCGTTCCTGTTCGGCGGCGAGCCGCGGACCGTACGGCCTGAGGCACGACCCGAACCGCCTGTGGCCGGACGACCGCCCGCGGCCGGACCACCGGCGGCCCGCGCGGGCCAGCCGCAGCCGGTCCGCGACACGGATGGGGACGGGATCGTCGACGGTCGCGACCGGTGCCCGAACACGCCGCCCGGCGTCCGGGTGGACGCCTTCGGATGCCCGGTGCGGCCCGCCGCCCAGCCGCCCGTTCAGCCGCCCGCCCGGCCAGCGCCCAGGGTCGTCGATACCGACCTCGACGGCGTCCCGGACGTGGACGACCGCTGCGTGAACACCCCCCGGGGCGTGCGGGTCGATGCGCGCGGCTGCCCGATTCAGCCCGCGCCGGCTCCGCCGCGCGCGGAGCCCGTGGAGCGGGAGCCTGCCCCGGAGCGGGAGCCAGGCCCGCAGCCCGCGGCGGGGGCTCCGGCCGCCTGTGTCGACGGGCGCGACTGGTATCGTGGCCAGACCGCGATTTTCTTCGCCGCCCGCCGCTGGGTCCCTCTCGGACGCCCCGAGCCGATTACCGAGGACAACCTGCGCCGGGTCGGAGGCTTCGACGGCGTGCCGATCTTCGTAGGTATTCTGGCCGCCGAGCCTTATGCCGATCTCTGGCTGCCACGGTGCGATCCCGGCGATACCTTCCAGCTCTACGTCGAGGAGGGGATCGCAGATTGAATCGCGTCGCAGTTCTCCTGTTCGGATTCGGAGCGGCGGTCGCTTGCTCGAGTGACGATGCGGGGCCGATCGAGCCCGCGAACGAGACCCTTGCGATCGCGATCGCCAGCGGCAATGGTCAAGCGAGTCGCCTGGGGACGGCGCTCCAGGATTTCCTCGTGGTCCGCGTGACGCGCGGCGTCGATGGTCCCGCGGTGCAGGGCGTGCCGGTACGCTGGTCGGTTCTCGAAGGCGACGGCCGGCTCGCCGTCAAGCGATTCGACACGGACTTCCAGGGCCTCGCCGCCGCGTCCCTTTTTCTGGGCGGCTCCAGTGGCGAGCAGATCGTCCAGGCCGCCCTCGTCGAGGGGCCCGCCGTTCTGTTCACCGCCCGCGCGACGGCAGCCGATCCCTCTCCGTAACCCGTTGGGCCATTGAAATGGGCCCCTCGAAATAGTCCACTCGAAAGGAGGATCGATTGACGACCTTCGAGCTCTCCACCCTTCTGGTGACGTTGCTCCCCATGGCGTCGTCGCCGCCGGACACCGTCCCCCTGTACGACGATCTCGGCGACCACCACTACACGATCACGACGTCGGTCCCGCTCGCCCAGCAGTACTTCGATCAGGGTCTGCGGCTGACCTATGCCTTCAACCACGCCGAGGCGATCCGCGCTTTTGGGGAAGCCGCGAGGCTCGATCCCGACTGCGCGATCTGCTACTGGGGGATTGCGCTGGCCTACGGCCCCAACATCAACGCGCCGATGGACTCGACGAGCGGCGTGGCGGCCCATGCCGCGGTTCAGGAGGCGCTTGCCCGGGCGGCCGGCGCGAGCGAGCGGGAGCGGGCGCTGATCGACGCGCTGGCTACCCGCTACGCGGCGAATCCGCCGGCCGCGAGGGCGGCGCTCGACTCGGCATACGCGCGCGCCATGGGAGAGGTCGTCGAGCGCTACCCGGACGATCTCGACGCCCGGAGCCTCTATGCCGAGTCGATGATGGATCTGCGGCCGTGGAACTACTGGACGCCGGAGGGCGAGCCGTATCCTGGCACGGAGGAGATCGTCGAACTGCTCGAGGGGGTGGTCGCGGAAAACCCCGATCATCCCGGGGCCTGCCACTTCTATATCCACGCCGTCGAGGCGGTGGATCCTGAGAAGGCCGTTGCCTGCGCCGAGCGGCTGGCGGGTCTTATGCCGGGCGCCGGCCACATCGTCCATATGCCGGCCCACATCTACATACGGGTCGGCCGCTACGGAGACGCGATCGACAGCAACATCCACGCGGTCCATACCGACGAGACGTATATCGCCGACCAGGGACCGCCGGCAGGGATCTACCCGGGGTTCTACTATCCCCACAACTACCACTTCCTCTCCTTCGCCTCGACGCTCGCGGGCCGCAGCCAGGCCGCGATCGACGCCGCGCGGCCGGCGGCGGAGAAGATGCCCCTCGAGATCGCTCGCATGGTGCCGGACGGGGAGCGGTTGCGGGTTCACCCCCACCTTGTCCTGGCGACCTTCGGGCGGTGGGAGGAGGTCCTGAGCGAGCCGGCGCCGCCCTCGGACCTCAGGCTCGCGACCGGGCTCGTCCACTACACCCGCGGCATCGCCCTGGCGGCGACCGGACGGGCGGACGAGGCGGCGGCGGCGCTCGACAGCGTGCGCGCGATCGCGGAAGCGACCGACCCGGACGCGGGCTGGCCGAAGACCGTGCTCGAGATCGCCACCCACTCCCTGATGGGCGAGATCGCGGCCCGCCAGGGTCGGCTCGACGAGGCGATCGGTCACCTCGAGGTGGCGGTCGAGCTCGAGGACGGACTCACGTACACCGAGCCGCCCTACTGGCATCACCCAATGCGCCACGCGCTGGGGGCGATCCTGCTCGAAGCCGGCCGCGCGACCGACGCGGAGAGGATCTATCGGGAGGACCTCGAGCGTTTCCCCGAGAACGGCTGGTCGCTCCACGGGCTCGCCGCCAGTCTCAGGGCGCAGGGCGAAGCGGCGGCAGCGGACGAGGTCGAGGCGCGGCAGCGAGCGGCGTGGGAAGGGGCGGACGTGACGCTGACGGCGTCGCGGTTCTGACGGACGGCTACGGTCCTCCCGCGTCGCGGTTCACCCGGACGGTGACGATCAGGATCGCGGATTCGCCGCTCGGCAGCGTGCCCAGGCTCCAAAGCCCCGCCCCGCTGTCGTAGGTGCCGCGGGTGGCTGTAGCAGACACGAACGTCACGCGGCTCGCGAGATCCGCCAGCTCATCGGTGACTTCCACGCCCGTCGCGACGTCGGGGCCGTTGTTGGTGACGGTGACGGTGTAGACGACCGTTCCTCCCTCGACGGGAGTCGGATCGTTGGCGGCCACGGTGATCGCGAGGTCGGCCGAGCCCCGGGCGAACGTGACCGTGGCGGTTCCCGAGATCGTCTGGCCGTTCACCCGCCCCGTGATCGTGGCGGTTCCGGCCGCCGAGGAGGCGGTGAGGGTGGCGGTGTAGGTGCCGTTGCCGCGATCGGTCACCGGCCCCAGCGAGCCGGCGGTCGTCGCGAGCGTCACCGTATCGCCGCCCGCTACGAGATCGTTGTCGAAGGCGTCCTTCAGCTCGACCGTGATCGCCGACGTGCTCGCACCGTCGGCCGGGATCGAGACCGGGTCGGCGGTGATCGTCGAGTTCCCGCCGGAGGCCGGTCCCGGCGTGATGTCGAAAGCCGCGCTGGTGGCGTTCGTCAACCCGCCGCCGGACGCGACCAGCGTGTAGCCCGCGCCGGTCCGTGCGATCGAGAGGTCGTCGAAGGTGGCGACTCCGGCGACGGCGGTTCGGGTCGTCGTCCCGTCGAGCGTGCCGCCGCCGGGGTTGGTCCCGATCGCGACCGTGATCTGTCCGCCGAAGCTCGCGTCCGTGTTCCCGCTTCCGTCGAGCGCCCGGACGACGACGGGCGGCACGATCGTAGCCCCCGCCGGCGCGTCGGACGGCTGGACCAGGAACGCGAGCGCGACGGCCTGCGCCGCCGACTGCTGGGCGAACTGGACGCTGGCGGTGTCGGCGATCGCGGCACCGTTGACGGTGCCGGTGATCGTGGCCGTCCCCGCCGTCGTGGGAGCCGTGAGGACGGCGCCGTAGCTCCCGTCGCCGTTGTCGGTGACGGGCCCCAGCGACCCGGCGGTCGTCGCGAGCGTCACGATATCGCCGCCTGACGTCCGCTCGTTGCCGAACCCATCCTTGAGATCGACCGTGATCGCCGACGTGCTCGCGCCGTCGGCGGGGATCGCGGTCGGATCGGCGGTGATCGTGGAGGTCTCGCCGGAGGCGGGTCCGGGCGCGATGTCGAAAGCGGTGCTGGTGGCGCTCGTGAGCCCGCTGGCGGAAGCGGTCAGCGTGTAGCCTGAGCCGGCCTGCGCGATCGAGAGATCGTCGAAGGTGGCGACTCCGGCGACGGCGGTTCGGGTCGTCGTCCCGTCGAGCGTGCCGCCGCCGGGATTGGTCCCGATCGCGACCGTGATCTCTCCGCCGAAGCTCGTGTCCGTGTTCCCGCTGCCGTCGACCGCGTGGACGGCGACGGGCGGCGTGATCGTAGCCCCCGCCGATGCGTCCGACGGCTGGACCAGGAATGCGAGTGCGGTCGGCTGGGGCGGAGGCTCGGTGAACGCGACCGTCGCCGTGTCCTCGATGTCATCGTCGTTCAC
>DATLFH010000036.1:0-3810 GCA_035524965.1 Gemmatimonadota bacterium
CGCGGCGGCCACGACGACCGCCGGGAGCAGCCGGTGCTCGACCTCGAGGACGCGGGCGGCCAGCGATGCGGGGGTGTCTCCCGGCTCGACCGGGACCTCCGCGCGCGCGACGACCGGTCCCCGATCGTACTCCTCGTCGACTAGATGCACGCTGGCGCCGGAGGTCGTCTCGCCTGCCTCCAGTACGGCGCGGTGGACCCGGTCGCCGTACATCCCCCTGCCGCCATGCGCCGGGAGGAGCGCCGGATGGACGTTGAGGATCCGGTTCCGCCAGCGCCGCACCACGACGGGCGGAACCCGCTTCAGGTACCCCGCCAGGACGATCCAGTCCACGCGCGCGCGCTCGAGCAACGCGAGCAGCGCGGCATCGTCCGCCGGATCGACCACCCCGACCTCGACACCGCGCCGGCGGGCCCGCTCGAGCGCGTACGCGTCGGCACGATCGCTCGCCACAAGCACGATCGCCACGTCTCCACGACCGGCGAGCGCCTCGAACAACGCCTCCAGGTTGGAACCCCGCCCGGAGGCGAGAACGGCGATGCGGATCACGGGGGTTCCTCGAATCGGTCGGTCGGGGCCGGGCGAACGCGGCGCAAGCTAGGGCCACCCCACTTCCGCCGCAACGCGTCGGTCCGCGATCGCCTATCTTCCCACACCACCCGCTCGGAGCCCGCGACCCTCAGCCCGGAGGACGCCCATGTGGAAGGAGTTCAAGGAGTTCGCCATGCGGGGCAACGTCCTCGACATGGCGATCGGCTTCATCATCGGCGGAGCGTTCACGCCGATCGCGAAGTCCCTCGTCGACGACGTCATCATGCCCCCGATCGGCCTGCTGATCGGCGACATGGAGTTCACGGACCTGTTCATGGTGCTCAAGCAGGGGGCACTGCCCGGCCCCTACGCCACGCTCGGAGCCGCGCAGGAGGCCGGCGCGGTGACGCTCAACTACGGCCTGTTCGTGAACACGGTCGTCACGTTTCTCATCGTGGCGTTCGCCGTGTTCCTGATGGTCAAGGCGATCAACCGCATGCGGCGTCGCGAGGAGGGCGCCTCGTCCGAAGAGCCGACCACGAAGACGTGCCCCTACTGCCTGTCGACGATCCCGTTGAAGGCGGGCCGGTGCGCGTTCTGCACCGTGGAGCTGGCCGCGTCGAGTTGAGGAGGCGAGCTACCAGGCCGGAGTGGCGCCCGCCGCCTTGTCGGAGCGGAACGGAAGCCACCCCAGGGCCACCAGCTCGACCGTGACGTCCTTCCGGCGCGGTCGGACGACGACGCGCTCGAGCTCCTCCGCGAGCGGATCGAGCTTCTGCTCGAGCTCGTCGAGCTCACCCTGAAGCTCGGCTTCGAGCGCGGCGACCTCCTCGCGAACGGCCGCCGCCTTCTCGCGGGCCCGCGCGACATCCTCGGCCTGACGCATCGAGCGGCCGACGCCTCGAGCGGCTGTCGTCGCGCGGCCGATCGTGGACCGCCCGATCTTGCCCCCGAAGAGGGACCCGAGAACGGTGGCGCCGAGCGAGATCGTGGTCTGGAGCTTCTCGTGACGCGCCTGGCCCGCTTCGCGCTCCACCGCCGCGCTAGCGGTCGACAACCGGCGCTCGGCGCTGGCGATCCGCTTCTCGTAGCGGGCCCGGAGGGTGTCCGCCGCGGCGTCCCGACGCTCGCGCGCCACTTGCTGGAGGCGGATTCGGAACTCCCGTTCGCCCTCGCCGGGACCGGAGTACTCCTCGAGGGTCGGGCTCTTCAACACGATCAGCTCCTGGCTCCGATAGACCCAATCCGAGAATGACTTCGTCCATCGCGCGATGCTTCGCCGGTCCCCCACTCCCCCCGGAGGATCCACGAACCCGGCTCCCTCCAGGGGCCGCGACTCGAGGTCCTCGGACCCGATGTCCAGAGACCGGCCCCGCCCCCAGTCGATCGCGCCGGAATCCCTGGAGAGCGGCGCCGCGGTCACGACCCGCCGCTCTTCGCGAACAGCGGCTTTCGTTTGCTCGAAGCGGATGGCCGCCACTCCCAGCGCGAACGGCTCGTAGACCAGATCCTCTGTCGGGCCGCGCACGGGAACGAACCTCTGCGGGATATCCGGGGACAGGATCGGCCGGGCCCGCGGGGGAACGCGCTCTTCGCCCGCCACGGCGTCCCCCGGGGTCTCGGGTGGGCCCGCTCCCTCCGCCGCGGGCGCGGCCGCGGGCCGCTCGCGCCCGGTGAGCCGCTGGATCTCGGCGCGGGTCAGGGGGCCCCGCAGGTAGGACATCGCCCAGCGGGTCTCGAACACCACGGGTTCCGGCTCGTGGACGTTGTGCATGAGGAACATCCGCTTGCCGAGGCCCGACAGGATGCCGTCCGCGCGCGACCGGTCGAGACCTCTCTCGGCGAGCCCCTCCAGTCCCTCGAGGACCCGCGCCTTGTCGCGCTCCGTCTGGAGGCGTCCGAGGAACCAGGTCCCCGCGTTCGCGAGTCCCTTGTAGTCGAGGTCCACCGGGTTCTGGGTGGCGAGCACGATCCCCAGACCGTGGGCACGCGCCTGCTTGAGCAACGTGAGCAGCGGCCGCTTCGACGGCGGGTTCGCGACGGGTGGGAAGAATCCGAAGATCTCGTCCATGTAGACGATCGCGCGCAGGCTCGAAGTCCCCGGCTGGGTCCGGACCCAGCCCACGACCTCGTTGAGGAGGAGCGCCACGAGGAACATGCGCTCCGCGTCGGACAGGTGCGCGATCGAGACGACCGAGACCCGCGGCTTGCCGGTTTCCGTCCACAGGAGCCGGTCGACCCGGAGTGGCTCCCCCTCGAGCCACGGGGCGAAGGACGGCGCGGCGAGGACGTTGTTGAGCCGCATGGCGAGCTCGAACCGCTCCTTTCCCGGAAAGAACGACTCCAGCTCCATCACGCCGACGCGATCGATTCCGGGTTCCTGGACCGCGCGGATCAAGCCGGTCAGGTCCAGGTTTTGTCCCTCCTTCCAGGCCGTCTGCAGCACGGTGGAGACCAGGACGTGCTCGCGGCTCCGGATCGGATCGGCGTCCACGCCGAGCAGGCCCAGCAGGCTCGAGACCGTGGTTTGGATCCGATCCCCGACGAGCTCGGCGTCCTCCCGGATCGCCGGCGGCGGCGCCTCGAGCGAGCGGAGGATGGAGAGCGGAACGCCGGCCGTCGATCCCGGCGTGTAGATGGTGAAGTCGACGGCCTCGCGCAGCCGGCGGATCCGTTCCCCGTCCTGGCCCCAGGCGGCCAGCCCCTCGCGCCAGCCGGCGGCCACCTGGGCCGCGTAGGCGTCTCCGTCGAGACCCCGCCTGCTCGCCTCCTCCTCGTCGATCCAGGGCCGGAAGTCCTCGGGCCGGAGCTCGGGGAACGTGAGCAGGAGGTTGCCCAGGTCCCCTTTTGGATCGATCGCGATCGCGGGAATGCCGTCGATCGCGGCCTCCTCCAGCAGGTCGATGCACAGCCCCGTCTTCCCGCTTCCCGTCATTCCCACGCAAACCGCGTGGGTCGTCAGGTCACGCGAGTCGTAGAGAAGGAGAGGGGCGTCGCTGTCCGGCCCGTCGCCGGGCGGCCCGTCGCCCCCCGAACGGACACGGCCGAGATAGAAGACGCCGAGCTTCTCGAACCCGTGAGTGTCCACGAGGGTATTCTATCCCGCATGTCCCGCGGCGCAACGGACAGGAGCCGCGGCTCAGCTGATCGGCTTCTCCTCCTCGGGCACCTCGACGGTGAACGACCAGAGCCCGGAGTTGTAGTCGGTGGCGTAGAACATCTCGCCCTGCGGCACCCAGCCGTTCCCGAACATCGGGAACACGCCCCACACCCGGGGAG
>DATLFH010000037.1:0-12095 GCA_035524965.1 Gemmatimonadota bacterium
GCGACCGTCACGTTCGCCGCCGGGGACGCCGATCGGCTTCAGTTCCAGCAGCAGCCGACAAACACGACCGCCGGGGCCGCCATATCCCCGGCCGTCACCGTCCGGGCCGTCGACGGCAACAACAACACCGTAACGACCTTCAACGGGAGCGTGACGCTGTCGATCGGCACCAACCCCGGCGGCGGGACCCTCTCGGGCACGACGACCCGCACGGCTGTGAACGGCGTCGCCACGTTCAACGACCTGTCGATCGACAAGGCCGGAACGGGCTACACGCTGGTCGCCGACGGCGGGGGGTTGGCCGGGGCGACGAGCAGCGCCTTCAACATCACGCCGGCCGCGCCATCGGGCGCCACCTCGACGATCAGCGCGGACCCGGACGCGATCCCGGCCGACGGGACGAGCACCTCGACGATCACGGTCCAGCTCGAGGACTCGTTCGGCAACGAGCTCACGACCGGGGGCGCCAGCGTGACCCTTTCGGCGTCGGCGGGCACGCTGAGCGCGGTGACCGACAACGGCGACGGGACCTACACCGCGAGTCTGCGCTCTTCCACCACGTCCCAGACCGCGAACGTGACGGGGACCGTCAACGGACAGGCGATCGCCGACAATGCGACCGTGACGTTCACCTCGGGAAGCGCCGCCTCGCTGGAAGTTCTCGTCCAGCCGTCCGCGACCCCCGCCGGCCAGGCGATCACCCCGCCGGTACGCGTCCGGGTCACCGACGCCGACGGGAACACGGTGCTCGGCTTCTCGGGCGATATCACGGTCGAGCTGAGCGAAAGCCCGGCCGGCGGCGTGCTCTCGGGCACGCTCACGACCGCCGCGGTCGATGGGGTCGCCACCTTCGGAAGCCTGTCGATCGACCGCGCGGGGAACGGCTACGTGCTCCGCTTCACGAGCTCCGGTGTGGCCAGCGTCAGCAGCACCCCCTTTTCGATAACCGCCGGCGCGGCTTCGCCCGCCACGACTACGATCACCGCCAACCCGAGCGCCATCCCGGCAGACGGCTCGAGCACGGCGACGATCACGGTCCAGACCAGGGACGCTACCGGGGCTGACATCCGTTCGGGCGGGGATGCGGTCACCCTGACGACGACGGCGGGGATCCTGGGGCCCGTCCGCGACAACGGGAACGGGACCTACACCGCGACCCTGACCTCCTCGACGTCCAATGTGACGGCCACGATTCGCGGCACATTGAACGGAGCTTCGATCGTCGACACCGCCACGGTCACGTTCGCGTCCGGCTTTGCCGATCTGTCGATCTCGGTGGAGGTGAGCGACGATGAGCCCTCCGAGGGAGAGACGGTCGTCTACACGGTGACCGTCCGCAACGACGGGCCCGATGATGCCGCGGGGGTCGCGGTCTCCGATAATCTGCCGCCGGACCGGCTGACCTTCGTGTCCGCCGAGGCGAGTCAGGGCACCTACAGCAGCGCTTCGGGGGTATGGAACGTGGGTGCGCTCGCCAGGGGCGCCAGCGCGACCCTCGAGATCACGGTGACGGTGAATCCTTGAGAGGGGACAATGCGAAGATGAAAAGATTCGGAAGGATCGGCTGTGCGGGCGCCCTGCTGGCGATCGCCTCGGCCTGCACCGGCGTCGGGCCCTTCGACCCCAACGGCGGTGAAGACGCGAGCCTAACCCCGAGCAACCCGGTGCTGCGCGCGATCGGCGCGACCCGCCAGCTTCAGCTCACGATCGGAGACGGCGTGAACGTCTCCGGCCAGGACGTGCAGTGGACCTCGACCGCTCCATCGGTGGCGACCGTGAACAGTTCCGGCATGGTGACCGCGGTCAACGACGGAGTCACCGCGATCGTCGCCGACTTCAATGGCCTGCGCGCGACCACCACGGTGAGCGTCCAGGCGACGATCGCGGCGACATTCCAGGTCACGGCCAGTCAGACGGACAATAACACGGCCAACAACACGGCTACCGCCCGGGTCACCGTCATCGCCGACTGAGCGCCCCACCGGCGGGCGCCTCCTGGGAGCCGCGGCGCCTCCTTCAGCGGACGAGCGTCTTGGCGATCGTCGCGAGCTGCATGTTGCTCGTCCCCTCGTAAATCTTCCCGATCTTGGCGTCGCGGTAATACTTCTCGACCGGGTAGTCCCGCGTATAACCGTAGCCACCGTAGATTTCCACCGCGGCGCTCGTCACGCGCTCGGCGACCTGGGACGAGTAGAGCTTCGCCATCGCCGCTTCCTGGAGGAAGGGCTTTCCGGCATCCTTGAGACGGGCGGCGTTATAGACCATGAGCCGCGCCGCGGCCAGCTCGGTCGCCATCTGGGCCAGCTCGAACTGGACCCCCTGGAAGTCGAAGATCGCCTTGCCGAACGCCTGCCGCTCCTGGCTGTAGTCGAGCGCGGCTTCGAGCGCGCCCTGGGCGCACCCCACCATCTGCGCTCCGATCCCGATCCGGCCCTCGTTGAGGGTCTCGATCGCGACCCGATACCCCTTTCCCACCTCGCCGAGCACGTTCTCGGCGGGCACCTCGCAGTCCTCGAGCAGGAGCTCGGTCGTCGAGGAGGCGCGGATCCCGAGCTTATCCTCCTTCTTGCCGACCGCGAACCCGGGGAAGTCGCGCTCGATCAGGAAGGCCGTGATCCCCCGGTAGCCGGCGCCGGGATCGATCGTCGCGAACAGAACGTACACGCCGGCTTCGGCGCCGTTCGTGATCCACAGCTTGGACCCGTTGAGGAGAAAGCCGCCGTTTTTCTCTTCGGCGCGCGTCTTCAAGCCGAACGCGTCGCTGCCGGAGGAGGATTCGCTGAGCGCGTAGGCGCCCACCGTGTCGGTGGCCATGCGCGGGGCGTAGCGGGCGATCTGTTCGGGCGTCCCCCAGCGCAGGAGACAGTTGTTGAAGAGCGTGTTCTGCACGTCCACGAAGACGCCGATCGACGGATCGACCCGCGACAGCTCCTCGACCGCAAGGCAGGCCAGGAAGAACGAGCCCCCGCTGCCACCCTGCTCCTCGGGGATCTCGATCCCCATGAGGCCGAGGTCGAAGAGGGGCGGGATGATATCGGGATCGAGCTTCCCGGCCGTATCCATCGCGTGGACGCGCGGCCGGATCTTCTCCTCGGCGAAGCGGCGCACCGTCTCCGCGAACAGGGCTTCCTCGTCGGAGAGCTGGGTCAGCGGCGTGCTCATGGACCCGGTCGTGCGGGGGCCATCGAGCCCCGCCAGAGATCCTCCACGATGCGCCGCTCCTTGAGGTGCTCGCGGACGATCCGGTCGGCATCCTCGGGGCGTACGTAGCCGTACCACACGCCTTCGGGGTAGACGAGAACGTTGGCGGCATACTTGTGACCCCCTACGTGGCTGGTCGCGCGGACCGTCACGTGGACGAGATCCTCGGTCGCGCAGGCCGCTTCGATCGCGCGCCGGACGGGCGGCCCGCAACGGCCGCACCGCTCATCACGGTTGGCGTGGATACAAACGAATATGTGAAGTCCCGAGAGCAGCCGGTGAGGGACGGCGGCCGAGATCCGGCCGCCCTGGATATGGTCGCGCAGGATCCCCGGCCAGGTCGCGCCGTCGACTCCCGAGTACCGCACCCCCTCGGGGAAGATCAGGAGGTCGCAGCCGGCGCCTTCCGGGGCTTCGTCGGTGGCGGTCAGCTTGGGAGCCGCCTCGTCTCCGGCACGCAGCGCCCGGACGTCGCGCGCCATCCGGCCCAGGAGTCCGTCCGCCTCTTCCAGCCGCGGCGGCCACGAGCTTTCGCCCGTACAGACGAAAGTGTGGCGGTGGTAAGGCTTCACAGTGCCGGGGAGCGGCCACTCCCCCCGTTGTCTTGACATCGTCCTCCTCGACCCGCGTCCTCCTGGCTCGACGGTCGCGGCCCATGATAGGGACCGGTACATCACCGCGCCATCCGGCCGCAGGCCCGTGTTCGCAAACGATTGAGCGAATACGACTTTCGGCAATCGCTCCGTGTAACGAATCTGACGGACGATGACCAGAGCCCGAGCCGATAATCCAAGGAACATCTTTCGAGGGCGCCGGTAGATACGTACTTACCACACCTTAACGGGTCTCACGACAAGGATGGTGCGATGATGCGTTACCTACTGGGACTGGCGCTGGGCGCCGTACTGGCGCTCGCGCTGCCAGCGTCGCTGCGCGCCCAGCACGATCACTGGGAGCTGAATTTGCACGCCGGGGCATTCCGTTACGACCTCCCGTTCGGGGATGAGGAAAACGATGACACCGACGTCCTGCTCGGGGCGCGCCTCGCCCGTCACTGGGAAAGCGGCTGGGGCTTCGGCTTCAACGGCGACCTCATCTTCTCCGACGAGATCGACCTGCCCGAAACCGCCGAGAACGAGGACATCAACATCAACCTCTATCTCTACTACGCCGACCTGTACTACACCTTCCCTTCGGGCGGGCGGACGAACTTCTTCCTCTCGGCCGGACTCGGGGCGGCGACGACGCGCATCACGGACATCCCGGGACCGGACGACGATCGCAGCAGCACCGATCTCCTGATTCCCCTCGGGCTCGGTCTCAAGTGGCACAACGACGCCGTCGATCCGTCCTGGGGGCTCAGGTTCGACGTCAAGGATCACCTGATCTGGCGGGACGACTTCGACATCGTCGACCCCGTCGAGCTCAGCGACGACACCGAGCTCAAGAACAACTTCGAGCTCTCGGGCGGCATCTCGTTCTTCTTTGGCGGCGGTCCGGGCGAGCCGCCCCCGCCGGTAGACAGCGACGGCGACGGGGTCTTCGACGACCGCGACCAGTGTCCGAACACGCCGCCGGGAACGCAGGTCGACTCCTTCGGCTGTCCGATCCCGCTCGACTCCGACGGGGACGGTGTGACCGACGACCGCGATCAGTGTCCGAACACGCCGGCCGGCGTACAGGTCGACGCCGATGGCTGCGAGATCATCGAGGAGGCGCCGGCGGCGTGCGCTGACGGGCGCGACTGGTACCGGTTCAACGAGACGATCTCGGTAGACGGCCGGAACTGGGTCAAGTTCGGTTCGCCGACCACGATCCCGATGGAGGATCTGCAGCAGATCGGCGAGTTCGACGGCGTCCCGGTGTACGTGAGCGCCGATGCCCAGGCTCCCTATACGGAGGCCTATGTGCCACTCTGCGCGCCGGCTGACACGTACCAGCCGTACCAGGTCGAGCGCGAGGTCCGCGGCACGACCGGGTGATCGATCGCCCCGCCAGAATGGAAAACGGGCCCCCTTCCAAGGAGGAGGGGGCCCGTTCCTTATGCTGGTATGCGGTTTTCGCCGGAGTGGGCGCTATGGCCTCGGTCGAGGCGGGCGCGACCCGTCGGTTGGCGGGCGCGGGCCGTCGGTCGGCGAGCGCGGCGCCATGCGGATCCCCCCGCCGGGCGGCCGCGGGGCGGGGTTGATCTCACGGACGCCCACCGAGATCGGCGAGCGGCGCCGGGCCAGCTCTCCGGCGCCAACCGCGGGCTCGTGACCGACCACGACTCCCGGAAGATGCCTGCCCGGATGCTTGCGCGGCAGATGAAAGAAGGGAACCACGACGACCACATCCCTGCCTCCGGCGTAGCGGTCTCCAACATCCCGGCGCCTCGCGCCGCCGTAAGGCACGTCCCGCTCCCTCACGATGTCCTCGGCGGCCACAATCTCGGGCCGGATCGTCAGGGCCAGGATCGTCTCATACGACAGACAGCCGCAGATGACGAGCCCGCGCGCCGTCTGGAAGTCGAGGAGCGCCTGCCGGGTCGGCGCGTCGATCACGCCCGAGCGCACGCCCGGATCAAACCCTGCCGCGGCCAGCTCGACCTGGACCCGCAGGATCTCGGCGGGAGTGGGGTCGTCCACCGCCCAGCGGACGAGCTGGCCGGTAAAGCCGTCCACCGTCTCCACGACCCGCACGGTGGGCGCCGGGTCGATCCGATTCTGGGCCCCGACTCGGGTGGCCGGAACGAACGTCCCGGCCGCGAGACCGACGGTTATCATGATGCACCTGCGAAGAGTCATGTGAAGTGAACCTCCCATCTCGAAAGGATAATCGTTCTCCAACTACCCGACAACGAGAGAGGATCGATATGCGAAAGGCGGCTCGGCTTCTTTTGATCGGCGTGGCGTTCGGCATCCTCGGGGCGACCGGCGCCCGCGCGCAATCGCCCGCATCCCACTACATCAACCGGCCGTGGGAATTCAACTTCCATCTGGGCGCGCTCCTCTTCGACGACGAGATCGCCGACGGGGGCGAGCTCATGCTGGGCGCCCGCCTCGTCCACAACTGGCCGAGCGGCTGGGGCTTCGGAGGCAACTTCGACTACTCGCAGATCGAAGACGACGTGGACGTCTTCCTCTATAGCGGAGAGGTCGACTACACGTTCGGTTCACCAACCCGCACTCACTTCTTCGTCGGCCTGGGTCTCGGCGCGGCCAGCTTCTCCGACGATCGGAGACCCGATGACGACGACAGCGAGACCCACCTGTTGATCCCGCTCGCGATCGGTGTCAAGCACTTCAACCGCACGAACGATCCCAACTGGGCGATTCGGGGCGAGCTGCGCGACAACATCATCCGCCTGGAGGATCCCGACGAGACCACGCACAACATCGAGCTCTCGGCCGGCATCTCGTTTCTGCTATAGCCGAGTGTCGAGCCTGGTTCCGGGCCTGACTACATCCGGCGTGGAACTTGGAACCGCAGGGCCGTGCGGCGTGTATCCGAGGGCTCCAGAGGCCGTGTTCGTGGATCACGAACCTTCACCGGACAGGTGAAAAGATGAGCAAGTCCTTGATAGTTATCACGTTGGGTATCCTGGTGGCGGCCCTGGTCCTGGCCCCTGCACCGGCCCACGCGCAGAACTGGTACGAGCTCAACGGCCATGTCGGCGGATTCCGGTACGACATCGAGGACAGCGACACCGACGTGCTCCTGGGAGCCCGCATGATGCTGCAGTACGGCAGCGGCTGGGCGTGGGGTGGCAATTTCGACTGGGTAAACGTCGACCGGGACGTCGGCGGCACCGGCATCGACATCGACCTCTACCTCTACAGCCTGGGGATCGAGTACATGTTCCCCTCGGCCAGCCAGTTCCGCTTCTTCGGCGCGGCCGGCGCCGGCGCGGCGACCGGACGGGTCAGCGATCTGCCCCCGGCCTTCCCCGACGATGACGAGTCGAAAACCCACCTCCTGGTCCCCCTCGGGGTCGGCTTCAAGTGGTACAACGATCCCGTCCTCAGCCGGGCGTCCTGGGCGATCCGCGGGGACGTCCGCGACAACATCATCTTCGTGGGCGACGAGAGCGTGATCTTCGGCGACGAGGATGAGGCGAAGAACAACTTCGAGTTCTCGGGAGGCATCTCGTTCCTGTTCTGAGTCTCTCGTCCGAAAAGCCAGTTCGACAGGGCGCCCGGCTCCGGCCGGGCGCCTTTTTTCACCGCAGCTTTCGGCTGCGCCGACCGGCGGCGGTGATCCGCCGCCGCTATTCAGGCAGCGGCGACCCCACTCCCCCGGCCGCCCGGCGCTCCAGCCAGTCGACGAGGGGCGCCTCGAGATGGATCCCCATCACCCGGTTGATCTGCCGCACCGCCGACGGGCTGGTGACGTTGATCTCGGTCAGGAACGGCCCGATGAAGTCGAAGCCGGTGACCTCGAGCCCGCGCTCCGCCAGGAGCGGCCGCGCCGCCCGAATCACCTCCCGCTCGCGATCCGTCAGCTCGGTGGCCTCCACGGCGGCGCCCTGATGGATGTTCGCCCGGAACGATCCGGGGCGGGGTATCCGGTTCACCCACCCGAGCGGCTCTCCTTCGAGGACGAACACCCGCTTGTCACCCCGGGCGACCTCGGGCAGGAATCGCTGGACGAGGACGTGGCGGCCGTGATGCGCCGCCAGCGCGCCGACCGCATCGGCGTCGAGCGTGGACTCGCGCAACGAGAGGCGCGTGATCCCCCGACCGCTGAACTCGTTGAGCGGCTTCACGACGACCTCCTCGTGCTCGCGCGCGAACGCCGCGATCACTTCCTTATCGGCCGTCACCACGGACGGAGCCGCTGCGCCCGGGATCTCGAGCGGGAGGAGCTTCTCGTTCGATCGACGGATCCCGACCGGATCGTTGATGACCGGCACCTTCTCACGGGCCGGCTCCAGGATCGTCAGCGCATTGTGGTATGCCAGGTCGACGGGCGGGTCCTTGCGCATGAGCACGACGCTGAAGCTCTCCAGCGGCCGGTCCAGGCGCGGACCGAGGCGATAAAAAGGACGAAGCGCCTCATCGATCTCGATCTCGCGCGCTCGGACACGCGGCTCGCGGTCTCGCAGATAAAGATCGCGGGCATGTGCGACGTGGCAGTCATGACCCCGGTGACGGGACTCCGCGATCAGCAGGAGCGTCGTCTCGGTCTCGAGGATCAGGACATCGAGCGGATCGATGATGAAGAGGAGCTCCAGCCGGTGTTTCATTCAGGCGTTGAGCTCGCGCAGAAACTCGCGCACCCGGTCGCCCGCGCTTTCGAGGATGGGCGCCCCGTCCCCCAGGAGGAGGATCGCGAAGCGGAGCGACGCCAGCCTTGTCAGGGAAATCAAGAGACGGTCGCTGTCGTCGATCTTCTCGGGCGGCAGGAGTCTGAGATTCCCAGGGGGGTCGCCGATCAGGCTGTCGCCGAGCAGCAGGTCCCCCTCCCCGGCCTCGCGATAGAGGCCGATCTCGCCGAGCGTCTTCCCCGCCATGTCGAGGACCCGCCAGCCACCCGGCAGCTCCTCCTCCGGTGCCAGGATACGATCCACGGCGTCCGTCACCGCGGCACCATCGATGGCGCTCATCGCGACCCGTGCTCCGAACCGCTCGCGAAACATCCCCGTAGCGCGCCAGTGGGTCCGATTCGTCACCACGATCAGGGTCGGCCCGCCGAGGCGTTCGATATGAGCCAAAACGGCATCGCCGGCTTCCGGCGGATCCACCACGACCGCCGCGCCGCCGGCCCGCCAGTAGAAGCCGTTCAGATCATACCTCAGACGCTCCGAGTACCGACTCCAGGAGTAGACGCCGGGGGCGATTTCCAGCATCTTCACTCCCTGTCAGACCGCTGACTGCCCGCCCGGGCGTTCCGGGCGATAGTGATAAGACCCAAACCCCTTAGACCCCTGGAGGTGGCCCCATGAAGACCCTGCTTCGCCCGTTCCTCTACAGCGTTTTTCTCTTCTCGATCCTCCTCGCCGCCGCGTGCGAGACCGACGAGGGAACGCAGGTTGGCGCGGACGTGGAGGAGGCCACCGGGGTCGACGGCGATGAGGATTTCGCTGACGATGACATGCTGGGCGACGACATCGATGTGACGGACGATCCGCTCGGTGAAGAGGCCACCTATGAGCTGGTGGTCGTCAATCCCATGCCCCATTCCATGATCGTCAGCATCGATCAGGACGGCGACGTGGAGGAACTGGGACAGGTCCCGGCCAACGGGCGGTTGACGTTCCACGTGCCGGCCCCGGCCGGCTCCACGGTGACGCTGCTCGCGCGTGACGAGGCGAAAACCCACACGCCGATGGCCGAGATCACGCTGCCGGTAGGCGACGCCTACGCGACCTGGACGATCGAGTAGCATAGGCAGCATAAGCGGCGCGCTCCCCGAGAGAGGCCGTTTCCGCGGAGTGGCGGGAACCTAGCCGCTCGCCGGAGCGCGCCGCCACTGCGGCTCAGGTTTTCAGGTCCCCAGGTCCAGCTCCCCCTGCGGGCGGGGGTAGACCAGCCCGCCCGCCGTCCGTACGGCGAGGTCCCAGAGCCGGTGCGGCTCGGCATGGTCTTCGTTCAGGATATGCGTGACCAGACCGCCCCGCGCCACGAGCTGGTCGGCGATCAGCCGGCGGTGACATTTCCACCACAGGGTCTCGGCGCACATGAGAGCGGTGGGGCCGGCGCCAAGCCACTCCAGCAGCTCGAGGTACGACGCCTCGAACTCCGCGGTTCGCGCGTAGTCGGCGTAGCTCCGGAAGCCCGGGCTCTCCAGGCCCGTGTTGAGCGACTTTTCGGCGTCGCCCTTGCGTCGCCCGCCCAGACCTTCGAACCACCGATAGGCGATCCCCCGCGCCTGCAGCATCGTCATCAGGATCTCGCGGTTGAAGTGGGGGTAGCGGCGGGAGGCGGGGTAGCGCCGCACGTCGGCCACCTGCCGGATGCCATGGGTCGCCAGGCGGCCGATGAAAGCTTCCGCCGAAAGGGTCGAATGCCCGATCGTCCAGCAGGGCGGCGGGACTTGACGCGTTCTTTCCCCCACCGTACGCTCTTTCCTCGATTGTGGCTCGAGCCGGCACCCGTGCCCCTGGGTCCAGCACTCCTGACCATCGCCCTCGCCGTCGCCTGCGGCCAGCCGGCAGAGGGACCGGCCTCCGGGAGGCCCACCGCTCCGGTCGTCGGCCAACCCGTGCCCACGCCGAACGCGGCCGCCGTGGACTCCGCGCCGATCCTCGTCGCGGTGGAGCTGCCCGCCGCGTTTCCGGCGGAATTTCCGATCGCGCCGGAGAGCACCGTGATCGAGGCGAACAGCCGCCGCGGTTCCACCGGGGTGCTGAGCTACGTGACGATCTTGGCCCGCGGCGAGCCAGGCGACATCCTCGCGTGGTACCGGACGGCGCTCGAGAACGCGGGGTGGATGATGGCGAGCGAGAACGAGCCCGGCAACCTTACCTTGCGGGCGACCCACGGCGAGTCCTATGTCGAGCTCACGACCGTCCTGGAGACCGGTCCCGGCGGAGGCGAATGGGCGCGCACGCGAGCGACGATCTGGAAGACGGAACATTGACCGTCTAGGAAGGACCCTCCAGGAGGGGATCCCCATGCTCGATTCCGATCAGGACGTGGCACTCAAGGAACGGATCGCCAACGGCTTCATCCTGGAGTCGGCGGAGGACATGACACCCGGCTACCTCTCCGCCCTCAAGACCCAGATGCTCGTCCAGGGCGACACCGAGCTCATGAGCGCGCCGGCCTACTACCTGGCCGCCAAGGACGCGCCTACGATCTCGAGTCGGATCGCCGTCAGCGCGGTCATCCAGGACGAGCTGGGCCACGCGAATATCGCGTATCGGCTCCTCGAAGACCTCGGCGAGGACAAGGAGCAGCTCGTCTTCGGCCGCGAACCGCACGAGTTCAAGAACCCCTACGGGTTCGACCAGGCGCTCGAGAACTGGGCCGAGATGGCGGTCGCCAACGGCCTCTTCGACCGGGCCGGGATCGTCCTTCTCTCCGATGTCCACGAGAACACGTCGTACGGGCCCCTCAAGCGCGCGCTCGTCAAGGTCGACAAGGAGGAGTACTTCCACCTCCGGCACGGCGAGTCGTGGATGCGCCGGCTCGCCAAGGCGGGCGGCGAGGTCAAGGAAATGCTCCAGCGAGCCGTCGACTGGATGTTCCCGACGGGGATCGAGTGGTTCGGCCTGCCGGACGAGCTCAAGCACCACTCGGGCCAGCTCGAGTACCGGCTCAAGGGCAAGACGAACGACGAGCTGCGCCAGACCTGGATGGCCTCGATCGTGCCGCTCTGCGCGGAGGTCGGGGTCCGGATCCCCGCCCATCACGATGCGGGCACCGGGACCTACGAGCTCGAGTACGAGCTACCCTGCCAGTTCGACCCGGACGCCAAACGGTGGCTCTTCGACGAGCCGATCACGTGGGAGGCAGTGTGGGACCGGTGGCGGGCGCGCGGCCCCATGAACGAGCGGTACACCGAGATGATCCAGGGCCGCGGGACCGACCTGTTCGGCGGCGGGGGCCGCGCGAACGGCGGCTAGCCCCGCGGATCGTGCTGGAAGGGATTCACGACCCGCACGCCATCGAGGTCCATACCGTCCTGAAGGTCCTCGGTGAGAAGCGTGTTGCAGCCCCCCACCTGAGCCGCCGCGACGATGAGGGCGTCCCACCACGATAGCCGGTGGCTGTCCTGGACGGCCCAGGCGCCTTCCAGAACCACTTTGTCGAGCGGGATCGGATCCCACACCATCAGGTCGCGGACATCCTGCCGGGCTGCGGCCCGCTCCATTCCGGGAACGAGCTTGTCGGTGACGGTGACGTAGAACTCGTGCAGGACCTGGTAACTCAGCCGGCCTTTCCCGGAGCGCCACAGATGATGGAGCC
>DATLFH010000038.1:0-9417 GCA_035524965.1 Gemmatimonadota bacterium
GTCCTGGCTGAAGATCGCGATCAGGGTCGCCGAGCCATGCTGGGAGACCCCGGCGATCTCCAGGACCTCGTCGTTGTCGCTGCCTTCGTTGAAGCCCACGTGCGCGTGGCCGCCGAAGAGCCCGCCCGAACCTGCATGGTACGTCGGAAGCCGCGACGAGCTTCCCTGCGCCGCATCGCCGTCGCTCCCCAGGTTGGGCCACACCGCCACGTCGGCACCGTCCGGCAGCGTGGCCCCCAGCTCGTCTGCCACCAGCCGCACCCTGAGACCGCTCGTCGGCACCGGATCCGGAGGGGTGGCGAAGTCGAGGTACGCGATCCGGTTGGGCTCGATCGAGGCGATCCACGGATGATTCCGGAGAGCGTGGAGCGCCGGTTCGGGAATGACCGCCGAGAACCCCTTGATCGTGTGCTCGAAGGTGTGCCTCAGCTTCAGACCGTGCTGGGCGGCGATCTGTCCGGAGAGGATTCGAGGGTTCGGTACGTCGTCCCGGAAGACGACGATGTACTGGTCGGGAACTTGATCGGGCCGATCCGGCTTGGCCGAGGCGGAGGGACCCTCCGGCGAGCTCCCGTGCCGGGGGGCGACCGGACCGTCGTCCGCGCAGCCCCCCAGCAGAATCGCCAGAAAGAGCGTCGCGAGAAGAACGCGCCGAGCTATCATAGCCTCCGAGCGGATGGATGTAGACGCGCCGGCGAGCCGATCGCCGAGTGCGCGCCATCGGAGGACGCCGCGGCCTGTTGAGCGCCCCGGGGCCTGAGGCGACCCTTTATATTGTATCACCGGAGCCGGTTTGTAAAGTCCCCCGTCAGACCCCGCCGGCCGGGCCCCAACCCCCGCCCCCCGGGGTCCGCACGCTGATCACGTCGCCGGCGCGCAGGTCCAGCACGGTCTTGGAGGCGAGCGCGATCTCGCGCCCCTCCCGCAGGAGACGGTCCTCGCCGGGCTCCCCGCAGGCACCGCCCTGGAGGCCGTATGGACGCGAGGTTCGGCGGTCGGCCAGCAACGCGCCCCGCGCGTCGGCGAGGACCCGGATGTCCCGCCGGATCCCGTTGCCTCCCCGCCACTTACCGAGCCCGCCCGTCCCGCGCCGGATCTCGTAGCGCTCGACCCGCAGCGGGTAGGCGAGCTCGACCGCCTCGATGGGGGTGTTCCACGTGTTCGTCATGTGGGAGTGGACTCCGTCCGCCCCGTCCCAGCTCGGTCCCGCCCCCGTGCCGCCGGCGATCGTCTCGTAGAAGGCCCATGGCGATACCGTTCGCGGGTCGAGACCACCCACGGTCAGGTTGTTCATCGTCCCCTGTGAGGCGGCGGACACCACCTCGGGGAGCGCCCCCGCGAGGGCCCCCAGCACCACGTCGACGATCCGCTGCGAGGTCTCGACGTTTCCTCCCGCCACGGCGCACGGCGGACCGGCATTCACGACCGAAGCGGCAGGCACGACCACGCGGATCGGGCGGAAGCAGCCGGCGTTGAGCGGCGGCTCTCGAGGGGGTGCTGAATCGCCTTCGCGGAGGGTCGCCAGCAGACAGAGGAAGGCGTAGTAGACGGCCGAGCGGGTGACCGCCTCGACTGCATTGATCCCACCCTCGCACTCAGGCGCGCTCCCCGTGAAGTCGACCACGGCCTCCTCTCCCGTCACCGAGATCCGGACGCAGATCGGAACCGGGGCGTCGTGGAACCCGTCGCCGTCGAGCTGGTCCTCGAAGGTGTAATCGCCGTCGGGGATCCCGCGGACGACCGCGCGCATGAGCCGCTCCGCGTAATCGAGGAGATCCTCCGTTCTCTCCCCGAGAGCGATCGGGCCATAGCTCCGGATCGCTTCCTGGATGCGCGCGGCGCCAGTCTCATGGGCCGCCACCTGGGCGCGGAGGTCCCCCCGTCGCTCGTCGGGCGTCCTCACATTGGCGAGGACGATCTCCCACACGTCCCGGGCCGGGCGCCCCTCCTCGATCAGCCGGACGGGCGGGATCCGCAGCCCCTCCTGATAGATCTCGCGGCTCAATCCCATCGATCCGGGGGAGAACCCGCCCACATCCGCGTGGTGGGCCCGCGTCGCCAGGAACGCGAACGGCGTGCCCGGCTCGGATGCGAACACCGGACTCACCATCGTGATGTCGGGCAGGTGCGTGCCACCGCGGAAGGGGTCGTTCAGGACGATCACGTCTCCCCTGCGCAAGTCATGGACCGCCTGGAGAACGGTCGCGACCGACATCGGCATCGCGCCTAGGTGGACGGGGATCGCGGCTGCCTGCGCGACCAGCCGGCCCCGGCCGTCGAACAGCGCGGTCGAGCAATCCCGGCGCTCCTTGATGTTCGGCGAATAGGCGGTACGAACGAGCGTCTCCAGCATCTCGTCGCAGATCCCCGCCAGAAGACCGGCGAAGAGGCTCCGCTCGGCGGCAGGTGCGCTCATCGTTCCAGGTGCAAGTGACCCCACGCATCGACCCGCGCCCGCCATCCGGCGGCCAGGTGCGTGGTCGCGTAGGGTTCGACGAGGAGCGCGGGTCCTTCGAGCCGGGCCCCCGCGCGGAGCGCTTCGCGATCCACGATCCTGTGGTCACCGGACCGGGCCAGCGTCGCTCCCGCCGCATCGGCCGTGCCGCGGACCGGCTCGGGCTCCGGTCTCTCGACGGGACCCGCCACCCGCAGCCGCAACGTGACGATCTCGACCGGCTCGCCCGGGTCGCAGTGGCCGTAGCGCCGCTCGTGCGCGGCGTGGAAGGCGCCGGCCAGCGCCTCGCGGTCATCGTCGAAGGGGACGCTCAGCTCGTAGGACTGGCTCACGTAGCGGAGATCGGCCACGCGCGTTGCGACGACTCCGCCCTGGACGAACCCCTCCTCCATCATCTCCCGCTCGGCCAGACGATGAAGCTCATCGTAGACCGCCAGGAAGTCCGAGGGACCCGGACGCCCGGACCCCCGGCGCAGGACGGTGCGGCTGTAATCCCGGACGACATCGCACGCGACGGCCCCCCAGGCCGAAAGCACCCCCGGGTCGCGCGGCACGAGCACGCGGGTCATTCCCAGCGCCTCCGCCAGCGCGCAGGCGTGCAGGCCGCCCGCACCGCCGAAGCTGACCAGCGTGAATGCGCGCGGGTCGTGGCCCCGGCGGACGCTGACGACGCGGACCGCATGTTCCATGCGACCGTTGACGACCCGCACGACCGACCGCGCCGCTTCCTGGACGGGGACCTTCATCATCGCAGCGAGACGTGCGAGGGCCCCCTCCGCACGTCCCGGGTCGAGGGTCATCCGGCCACCGAGAAACCGGCCGGGATCGATCCTGCCCAGGACGACGTTCGCATCGGTGACGGTGGGATCCTCCCCCCTTCCGTAGCACGCCGGGCCCGGGTCCGCCCCGGCGCTCTCGGGGCCGACCGCGAGCGCCCCGCCGGCGTCCAACCGCGCGATCGATCCGCCGCCGGCACCCACCGTGTGGATGTCCACCACCGGGATCTGGATTGGGACGCCGCCGATCGCAGTGCCAGTCGTAGTCCGCAACACCCTCCCCTCCTGGAGCGATGCATCGGTCGAGGTTCCGCCCATGTCGAAGGTGATGATCGGGTCCGCGGCACCGAGCGCCCGCCGGGCGACCTCGCGCGCGCCGAGGACCCCGGCCGCCGGACCCGACAAGATCGTCTGCACGGCGCGTTCGGCGGCGGACCTCGCATCCAGGCTCCCGCCATTCGACTGAACGATCCGCACCCGATCGATTCCCGCCTCGCTCGCGCCCTCGGACAACCGCCGGACGTATCTCTCCACGACAGGTGCGACGAATGCGTTCGCCACCGTCGTGCTCGTCCGTTCGTACTCGCGGAACTCGGGCGCGATCACGCTCGACAGGGAACAGGCGAGGCCCCGCGCGCGTGCTCGCTCTCCGATCGCGCGCTCGTGGTCGGGATGGAGGAACGAGAAGAGGAGGCAGACGGCGATCGACTCCGCGCCAGAATTCCGGGCGCGATCGAGCGCCGCCTCGATCTCCGTCGACGCGAGGGGAACGAGGACCTCGCCCTCCGCGCTCACCCGCTCTTCGACCTCCAAACGGAGCGGTTCCGGGACGAGCGGATCGGGCCGGACGATCCTCAAATCGTAGAGATCCGGGCGGGCCTGCCGTCCGATCGCCAGCACGTCCTTGAAGCCGCGCGTCGTAACGAGCGCGGTCTTTGCGCCGCGGCGCTCGAGGAGCGCGTTGGTCGCCACCGTCGACGCGTGGACGAGCTCGGTGCCGGCCACGTGGCCCGTCTGGCCAAGCAGCCACGACACCCCTTCGAGCACCGCGCAGGAGAAGTCGTCGGGAGTCGAGGGCGCCTTCCAGCTTCGGACCCCGTCCGGATGGACGAGGACGAAGTCGGTGAACGTTCCGCCCGTATCGGCCCCGATCCGAACCCCCAAGCGGCTTCCTCAGCGTAAAGGCGTACAGAGCAAGGTGCGCACGGTTCAGCGGCGGGACATCAGGAACAGCCGCCGGCCGGAACTACCCACATCGACGGAAGCCCGGATCTCGTACCGCTCACCGAATGCCCGCTCGAACCCCTCCGGGGTGTAGGAAGCGAAAATGTCCGCGCGGCTGGCGAGCAGTCGTTGCACTTGCGGGTCAGCCTTGGGCGCGAACTCGACGATCAGGTCGCGCCCGAGCGTGGACAGGTAGTGAGCCACGGCATCGAGCGGCACGTTGTTGCCGATCGCCAGGTGGTGCAGGAGAGCCAGGGCGAGCACGAGATCGGCCGGACCACGGTCGGCCAGCGAGCGCCGCTCGTCGTGACCCCATCCCAACGCGGGGCTAGGGTTCGTCAGGTCGATCCATAGCGGAAGGATCCCGCGCTCTCCGGCCGATCGAACGTGCTGATAGCTTCGCTCGACCGCCGCCGGGTCCCCATCGATCGCGAGCACGCGTGCTCCGCGCTCAGCGGCGAGACGGCTGTACTCGCCGGTATTGGCTCCTAGATCCCAGACCGTTTCCGGGCGGACCTGCTCGAGATACTCGGCTACGAGGGCCCGTTTCGCCGCGCGGTCCGGTTCCGCATACCCGTGAGTCCGCTCGTAGTCCCCCCACTCGGTCGTGCCGAGGCTCACCGAGAGCCGGCGGATCGCCCCGTCCAGACTCGCGATCAGCCCGCGGTGACCGGTCCGGCTCACCGGCCGCGCAAGTCGGCTCTGGCGGATCGGTGTCTGCGCGAACCGCGCGAGGCTTCGGGCGTGCAGATGGACATGGAGGAGCGGCCCGAACCGGCACCAGGTGCGGCGCGGCAGGAGCCGGCTCGCCAGATCGAGCGGGATGCCGTCGAGGTAGCGTTCGAAAAGCCGGATCAACCGGACGTCCACCCGGCTCGCGAGCAGCAGTGGGGCGAGGAAGTGCTGGCAGAACTGCCGGTAGGCGATCCAAGGCTCGCCCTCCCGATAGCACTCGAAGGAGAGCGTGTCGATGAGGACCGGCCGACCCTCGTGGAACTGGATGTTGAAGGCGCTCGCATCCTTGAGGGACATCCCGCGTGCGAGCGCCCGGCGCTGGATTTCGATCGTGACGAGCGCAGCGTCCCGAAGCTGGCCGAAGCACCACTCGTAGGGATAGGAGACGAAGTCGATCGGTCTCGGCTCGAGGATCCGGTACGCGCCGGCGGAGTGGGCCCGATCGAGCGGTTTTTCCGCGTGGGGCACGAGCAGTCCCGCCGCGGTGAGCTCGTCGTAGAGACCGGTCGCGAACAGTGCGTCGTAATTCTCGCGATAGCTCTCGTCGACCTGCCGGTAGAGCGTCCCGCCCGATCGGTACAGGTAGCCACTCGGGTCGCGAAAGGAGCCCCCGAGCCGGCCGTCGGTCATCGCGCGGAGGTCATTCCGCGTCTCGGTGCCAGAATCGGCGAAAGACATCCTTCACGCGCTGCCAGTAGCTCCTCAGCATGAAGAGCCCGGCGAGTACCCCGGCCGCGAGCGCCTGGAGGATCGCGCTGCCGGACAGCGGATCGATGTACCCGTAGACGCTGGCGGGCGCGAGCGCGGAAGCGAGGAGAAAGGCGAAGGTCAGCCGCGCCACGATCGCCCACGAGCGGCCGATCTCGTCCGGACCGGATCGGAACATCGATCTCCTTGCCTCCTCAGCCATGCGGCTGGATCTCAGCCATGCGGCTGGATATCGTGGACGCAGCTATCGGGCCGCCGCGTCATTCCTGCCCCGCCGCCGGGGCCGTTTCCGACGACTGGTGGGCGCAGATGGATTCGAACCACCGACCCCCTGCTTGTAAGGCAGGTGCTCTGAACCGCTGAGCTATACGCCCTCCGCCTCCGAAGATAACACGGCCAACGAAAACGGCGCCCGCACGGTCGCGGGCGCCGAAGTCTTGGTCATCCCACCCTCGTCATCCAGAGCGGTCGCGCGACGGGTTCGCGCGGCCGGGACCGCGCTCAGAAGAGCAGTGACACGCCGCCCGAGAACTCCCAGTTGTGGGTGTTGTTGTCGAAGTCCTCGTCCGGGAAGATGACGTTGTCGCGCAGGTCGAACCGGTACCCGATCCACGGCGGTGCGCCGGTCCTATCCTGCCAGCGCACGCCGACCCCCAGGGGGACCATCGTGCTGGTCTCGTCTTCCACGGTGACCGGGGCTTCATCGTCCTCTTCGTCCTCGGGGCTGATCGAGATCGCCCCGATTCCCGCCGAGAGGATGAGGTCGGCCGGGAGCCCCATCGGAATCGTGAGGTTGATCTCCCCGCTGTAGAGATAGACGGTGGCGAGCTCGGTATTCACCCAGTCGATGTTGCCACCCACTCCCAAGCCGTTGGGCAGGCTGAAGAGGGCGCGGCCGCCGGCCATGAACTGATGCTCGTCGGTGAAATCCAGATTCACGCTTCCTACGTGGACGTTCAATTCGAAGGGATGATAGACGCCGTCCTGAGCCCGGACCGGGCTCACCCATGTTCCGGCGCCCAGCAGGGCGACCAGCGTACCGGCCCAAATCTTCTTCATGTCGATGCACCTTCTGCTTGAGGGCTGCCGTCCGGACGGGTGGTCGTCGTGCGTTCCGTCCCCCCGACTCGAGGCCAACATACAACGCCTCCTGAATGCTGCAAGCCGTGTACCAGGGGGTCCTGGGACCGACCCGCGCAGGGAAACAGCACCAACAGTGTCAAACAGATATGATCATGTTCTGCATGGCAGATGAGGGCCGGGTGTCCTGCGCCGCGGCTTCGCAATCTGAGAGGCAGCGGCTCCGTGCGCCCCCGCCCGCACTACTTCTTTACGATTCCGATCGGCAGGAGGACGCAGTAGCCGAGGACCAGCAGGACGGGGGCGGCCGTCATGCTTCCCCCGGCGAGAAGCGCGTAGCCGATCCCGATCGCCGCCGCTCCGGCGCCCAGCCAGATCGCGTTCACGCGCGAGAACGAAAGGGTAGGAAGCGTGGGTCCGCCCGGCGATCGGCGGCTGGGCGAACGGCCGCCGCTGGATAGATGACGACTGGAAGCTCCGGCGGTCCTGCGGCGGGTCGGGGTCGTGCTCATGGGCGCTGAACCTAGACCGCCGTTCCGCGGGGGTCAATGACGGCGGCTCCCGACACGACCGTCAGTGTCGGAACTGCCGCATCCGCGTGAACACCATCGGGATTCCGGCCCTGTCGGCGGCGGCGATGACCTCCTCGTCGCGAAGCGAGCCGCCGGGCTGGATGATCGCCGCGATCCCGGCCACGGCCGCCGTCTCGACGTTGTCCGCGAAGGGAAAGAATCCGTCCGACGCGAGCACGCACCCCGACGGCTGGTGGCCCAGCTCGCGCGCATACCGGATCGCGAGCTCGACCGCGCCGACTCGATTGGTCTGACCGCCGCCGATCCCGACCGTCGTCCGGCCCTTCGCCAGCACGATTGCGTTGGACGCGACCGCGCGGCAGACGGTCCACGCGAACAGGAGATCGGGCCACTGCGAGGGTTCCGGCCGGCGCTCGGTCGGGACCTCGTACGCCTCCTCCGGCCGCTCACCCCCGGACAGCCACTCCAGGTTCGGCCGCTGGACCAGAAGCCCTCCGCCGACCCGACGGATCTCGTGCGCCCAGGGGTCGGGACCGGGCATGGGGCCGGTCAGGAGCCGCAGGTTCTTCTTCCGCGCCAGGACCTCGCGCGCCTCATCATCGAACGCCGGCGCGTAGACGACCTCGAGAAAGTGCTCGGCGAGCTTCCGGGCCAGGGGTCCGCCGACCGGCCCGGACAGCGCCACGACGCCGCCGAACGCCGATACCGGGTCGGCCGCCAGGGCGCGCGCGTACGCGTCATCCGCGTTTTCGCAGCTCGCCGCCCCGCACGGGATCGTGTGCTTGATGATCGCGCCGTGTGCCCCGGCGGGATCGAGCGTGTGAAGGTCGCGCACCAATCGCCGCGCCGCCTCGACATCGAGAACGTTGTTGTATGAGAGCGCCTTGCCCTGCAGCACCTTGGCCGCCGTCAGGTCCTCCGGCCGGGGAGCCTGGTCCCGGTAGAGGGCCGCGGCCTGGTGAGGGTTTTCCCCGTAGCGGAGTTCGGACACGCGCTCGCCGGCCACGCTCCACCGCTCGGGCCACTCCTCCTCTCCTTCCGAGAGCCACGCCGCGATTCGACCGTCGTACCAGGCGGTCAGGCGGATCGCGCGTGCGGCCAGCCGCCGCCGCGTCTCTGCACTCAGGGTCCCGCCCCCGGCGTCGAGCTCCGCCCGCAGCTCCCGGTAGTCGCCGGGCTCGGTCACGACCGCGACGCTCCTCCAGTTCTTGGCTGCCGCGCGGATCAGTGCGACCCCCCCGATGTCGATCAGCTCGGTGAGAGCCTCCTCGTCCGCCGGAACGGACCCCATGCCCACCGCGGTGCGGGAAGCGTTCGCAAAGGGGTAGAGGTTCACGATCACGAGGTCGATCGGCTCGATTCCCCGCGCTGCCAGCGCCTCCATGTCCTCCGGCCGGTCGCGACGGGCGAGGATCGCCCCGTGGATCGCGGGATGAAGCGTCTTGACGCGCCCCCCCAGGAACTCGGGCGCGCCCGTTAACTCCTCGACCGATGTCACCTCGACTCCGGCATCCGCGAGCGCGCGGGCGGTCCCGCCGCTGGCGATCAGCCGGACGCCGTGGCGCGCCAGCGTTCCGCCCAATTCGGGAAGCCCCGCCTTGTCCCATACCGAGAGGATCGCCCGTCGGACGGCGATCCGGTCTCCCGCCGCCTCGCGAGTCATGACGGCCTCTCCGTCGGCAGGCCTACGCTCCCGGCGGGCTCGATCCAGGCGCGGCCGTTCGCCACCCGAAGCCGGCCCTCGGTCGCCGCGACGACGACCAGGGGGAGGAGCGCGTGCTCGACCTCGAGGATCCGCGCCGCGAGCGCCTCCGGAGTGTCCCCCGGTCGAACCGGCACCCTCCGCTGGGCGACGATCGGCCCCCGGTCATACTCCTCATCGACGAGGTGCACGGTCACGCCCGAT
>DATLFH010000039.1:0-15850 GCA_035524965.1 Gemmatimonadota bacterium
GAGGAACCCTCCGCCGTGGGACTCGCCGAGGAGGACGGCACCTGGCGGCTTCGCGAGCCGATCGACTGGGAATCGTGGGATCCCGCTCGCCGGCGGCTGGCCGGCGGCGGTCCGGACGCGGCGATGCTCGACGAGCTCCGGGGCACCAAGAATGTCGCCTTCAAGACGGCCTGAGCCCGACCCTCCCGACGCCGGCCCCCCCGACGCCGGTCCCCCCGACGCCAGCCCCGGGATCACCTGTCCGCATTGCGGCTCGTCCGATGTCGAGCTCGAGTCGGCGTTCGGATCGAGCCTCATGACCGGCCAGTACTACTGCCGCGGCTGCCGAACCGTCTTCGAACGGATCAAGTGGGAGGACGACGACCCCGGCGATTGGCTCGACCGGACCGATCGCGCTTGAAATCTGTACAGAATCGTGTACATTTCATTGTCATGGCCTCCGAAACGATCAGCGTGACCAAGGCGCGGGAAAGACTGACCGCGCTCGTCGACGAAGTATCGCAACAACTCTCCCAGTATACGATCCTGAAGCACGGCGAGGCGCGGGCCGTGCTTCTCGCGGCGCAGGAATACGAGGCGCTCCTCGAGACCCTGGACATCCTCTCCGACTCGAAGGCGGTGGCCCGTATCCGCGCGAGCCTGGACGAGCTGTCGAGAGGGGAAAGCCTGAGCTTCGAGGACGTCACCGGCGAGCCCCTGTGAGGTTGTGTCCGGACTGAGCCGGTGCCCGACGCGCCACAGCGTTCGGTAAGGTTCTCCCGATCGGCGGCGAAGGCTTACGAGAAGCTTCCTGCCCGCATCAAAGAGGCCTGCCTCGCCATCATTCGAGAGTTGTCCGCGGGTGAGATCTCGGGTTCGAAGCTGAAGGGAGAGCTTGCGGGACTGCTCTCGCTCAGGCTCGGTCGCGCGTATCGCCTGCTCTATCGAGTCGGCGATGAGGGGATCAAAATCGTGGACGTCGGACCACGCGGCGACATCTACTGGAAATAGAGGACTCTCCTCACCGGCTTCTTCTGGCGCTCGCCTCCGGCGCGGGCGCGACCCGCCGGCGCCAGGTCGCGAGCGCGATCCCGGCCACGATCAGCACCGCCCCGGCCACGGCGAGCGGCGGCAGCACCTCGTCCAGGATCAGATAGCCCAACCCCACCGCGACGACCGGGAACACGTACGACAGCAGGTTCAGCGTCGTCACCGGGATCTGCCGGAGCAGCGTGTAGTAGGCGACGAACGCGATCACCGAACCGAGCACGGCGAGGTAGACGACGGACCCGATCGCGCCCGCCGACCACCGGGCGTCCCCCATTTCCTCGGTCAGGATCGAGGTCAGGAAGAGCGCGGCCGCGCCGTAACCCATCGGCAGGATCGTCAGGTTGTAGGGGTGGACGTGCCCCGCCCAGCGCTTGATGGCGACGGTGCTGACCGCGGCCGCCAGCGGGGACAGGAGCATGATGACCGCGGCGATCGGCGCCCGCGGATGGGTGAAAGCGAGGTCGGCCCGGTAGATGAGCACGACGCCGAGGAATCCCAGGGCAACCCCCAGGAGCTTTCGCGGCGTGACCCGCTCGGCGGGGAGCACGCCCTGCGCCAGCAGGAGGGTGAAGAGGGGGTTCGTGGCGAAGAGGACGGCGGTCAGGCCCGACGCCAGGTACTGCTCGCCCCAGTAGACGACGCCGTACGAGACCCAGTAGACCGTCAGCCCGAGGCCCAGGAAAATCAGGTGCGCGCGCCGGGAGCCGAGGAGGGGCACCGCCCGGAGGCGCGCGAGGAAGAACAGGATCGCCGCCGCCAGCGCGAACCGGAGGGCGGCGGAGAGGAACGGCGGAAGGTCGGCCAGGCCGATCTTGATGACGAGCCAGGTCGATCCCCAGATCAGGGCGAGGAGGACGAGGAGCCCCAGCCGCGCCGGTCCACTCACGGAGCCGATCCACTCACGAAGCCACGAACCGGCTCACTCGAGCCTCCGCAGGGAAGCCCGGGTCGCGGCGATCACGGCGCCGGCGGCGACCAGCGCCACGCCGGTCAGGAGGAGCGCCGCCGAAGCCGAAAGGAGTCCTGCCAGTCCACCGGCCAGCAGATTGCCGATCGGGAACGTCCCCATGAAGGCGAGCGCGTACATGCTCAGCACACGACCCCGCATCCGATCATCGACGAGCTCCTGGAGGAGGGTATTCATGAGCGCGATCGCGCTCGTGGCCGAGAACGAGATCACGACCAGCGTGACGCCGGCGAAGAGGGGTGTTCGGGCGAGTCCAAGGCCCGCCGTCCCCACCCCGGCGGCGATCACGCACGCCAGCAGGTAGCGCCCCCGGCGGCCGGGGCCGCCGCGGACCGCGAGCGAGAGCGCCCCCGCGACGGCGCCCACTCCGCCCACCGCGAAGAGGTAGCCGAGGCCCGAGGCGTCCAGGCCGAGGACGTCCCGCGCGATGATCGGCAGGAGCGTGGAGTAGGGCATCGCGAGGACGCTCATGAGCGCGGTCAGGACGAGGAGCGCCAGCACCCTCCGGCGCTCGCGCGCGTACGCGAACCCCTCCCGGAGGCTCTCCCACATCGGGGCCGCACCGCGCACGGGGCGGTGGGCCGGACGGACGAGCGCCAGCGCCGCGATCGCGGCCAGGTAAGAGGCGGCGTTCAAGCCGAAGCAGCCCGCCAGCCCGATCGCTCCCACCGCCAGCCCCGCCAGGCTCGGTCCGACGACCCGCGAGAGGTTGAACTGCGCCGAGTTGAGGGCGATCGCGTTCTGCAAATCACGGCGGCCGACCAGGTCGTGGACGAACGCCTGATAGGCGGGCGCGGCCATCGCCAGCCCGATGCCGGTCAGGAACGACAGCGCCAGCACGTGGCCGATGCTCACCACGCCCAGACCCGTCAGCGCCGCCAGGGCGGCCGCGCACGCCATCATCGAGCTCATCGTCCCGATGAGGAGTCGCCGGCGATCCACGCGGTCGGCGTAGACGCCACCGACCAGGAGCAGGACCAGCATCGGGAACGTCGACGCGAAGCCGACGAGACCCAGCATGAAGGCAGAGTCGGTCAGCTCGAGGACGAGCCACCCCTGGGCGACGGTCTGCATCCAGGAGCCGGTATTGGAGACGAGCGCGCCGCACCAGAAAACGCGGTAGTCGCGGTTCCTGAGCGCCACGAAGGCTCCCGGCCGGGGGCCCGCCGCGGCCGGCGCCTCGAGCGGCGCCGCTCCCGGGGGCGCGATCGACGAAGCCCCCGCCGAAGGCTCCGGCGGCCGCTCGGGAGAGGTCTTCTCCCGGCTCACGTGCCGGCCGAGCGCGGCGGGCCATCGACCCCCGGTCCGTCCCACACCCCGCGGGCGATGCGGACGGTCTCGAGGTGGATCGCGACCGTATCGCGGACATCCTCGGCGTAACCGCCCCCCAGGGTGACCGCGAACGGGACACTGCGCTCCCGGCACGCGGCGAACACGATGCGGTCCCGCGCCGCGAGCCCCTCGAGCGTCAGGCGGAGCCCTCCCAGCCGGTCCCGCTCATAGGGATCGGCTCCCGCCTGATAGAGGACGACGTCGGGCCGAAAGCCATCGAGGATCTCCGCGATCGCCGGTTCCAGGAGCCCCAGGTAGAGCTCGTCCGTTACGAACGGCGAGCCCGGGCGGTCGCGGTCGTAGGACAGAACACCGATGTCGCGATCGCTCCGCTCCTTGACCGGGTAGTTGTCCTCCTGGTGGATCGAGAACGTGTACACCGAGGGGTCGTCCGCGAAGATCGCCGCCGTACCATTCCCCTGATGGACATCGACGTCGATCACGGCGACGCGGCCGGCGAGGGCTTCGGCCTGGACGCTCCGCGCCGCGACCGCCAGATCGTTCAGGTAGCAGAATCCCTCCGCGCGGGCGGGGAAGGCGTGGTGGAAGCCGCCCCCGAGATGAGCGGCCCAGCCCAGATCGAGGGCCTGCCGCGCGGCGATGGTCGTCCCGCCGCAGGAGAGAGTGAACCACTGGACGATCTCGGGCGTGATCGGCAGCTCGCTCATCATCGTCCGCGCCGTGTGACGCGCCGCGGCGAGGTCGTCCAGGTACCCGGCCGTGTGGACGCGCAGGAGATCCTCGCGCGGGGGTCGCTCCGGCTCGAGCGCCTTGCCGAGCCCGTCCTCGGCAACGAGCCGCTCGAACACCCCGCGGAACTTCTCGGTCGGGAAGACGTGCGGCCCGATGTCTGCCTCGTACTCGGGCGAGTAGACGATGTGCGGATCGAGCGAGGCGGGGCGGGCGGACACGCGTGGCGAACCTAGCGGGGCCTCCACGACGCGCCACCGGTGGAGCCGACGTCGCCGTCAGGGGTATGTTGAATCATGCGCGCGATCCTGATCGGCCTGACGGTTCTGAGCGTTGCGGCCGGCCTGTCCGCGCCCGCCGTGCGGGGTCAGGGGGCTGGCGCGGACGAGGGCCGGGGCCGCGCCGAGGAGCGCAGCCGCATGGTGCGGGAGCAGATCGCGGCCCGCGGCATCGAAAGCCGGCGGGTACTGGATGCGATGCTGGATGTGCCCCGCCACCTGTTCGTCCCATCGCAACATCGCAACAGCGCCTATGCGGACCACCCCCTCCCGATCGGCGAGGGGCAGACGATCAGCCAGCCCTACATCGTCGCATTGATGACCGAGCTCCTCGAGCTCCGGCCGGAGGACATGGTGCTCGAGATCGGGACGGGGTCCGGATACCAGGCGGCGGTCGCGAGCCATCTCGCCGACAGCGTGTTCACGATCGAGATCATCCCGAGCCTCGCCGAGAGCGCCGCCCGGCGGCTCGATCGGCTGGAATACGGGAACGTCGTCGCCCGACAGGGGGACGGGTACTACGGCTGGCCTGAGCACGCGCCCTTCGACGCGATCGTCGTGACCGCCGCGGCCGGTCACATCCCCCCGCCGTTGATCGATCAGCTCGCGCCCGGTGGCCGGATGGCGATCCCGGTCGGCGGGCCGTTCCAGCTTCAGCACCTGGTGCTGGTCGAGAAGGCCGCCGACGGAACGGTGACGACGCGCAACATCCTGCCCGTCCGGTTCGTGCCCCTGGTCGGCCATTGACGTGAGCGCCGATTGACGTGAGCGCCGATTGACGTGAGCGCCGCCGACGCGCGGCCGGCCAGCGGCCCCCCGGCCGCTCCCCTCCTCGCCGCGCTCGCTATCCTCTCCGCCGCCATCCTGGCGTACGAGGTCGTCCTCGTCCACCTGCTCTCGATCGCGCACTGGAGCCACTTCGCGGCGCTCGTCATCAGCCTGGCGCTCCTGGGCTTCGGGACGAGCGGCAGCCTGCTCGCCGTGCTCGGGCCGGCCCTCGCCGGCCGCGAGCGTGCGGCCTTCCGCTGGGCGGTCCTGGGGGCCGCGCTCGCGTTCGACCCCGCCTACCGGCTGGCCGCGGCGATCCCGTTCGACGCCTTCGAGCTCCTGGCTATCCCGCGGCAGATCCTTTACCTGTCGCTCACGTACGTCGTTCTGAGCGTTCCGTTCCTGCTGGGCGGCGCCGCCGTCGCGCTCGCTTTCCTCGCCGAGCCGGGAAGGGTGGGCCGGGTGTATGCGGCCAACCTGCTGGGCTCGGGCGCCGGGGCGGCGCTGGGTCTGGCGCTCCTGGCGTGGCTTCCCGCCGAACGGCTGCCGGCGGCGGTTGGGCTGATCGGCCTGGTCGCCCTGGCGCCGCTCGCCCGATGGGGCGCCCTGGCTGCGCCCGCCGGGCTCGCCTTGGCGCTCCTCCTCCCGCCGCCCGTGATCCCCGTATCCCAGTACAAGGAAGGTCAGGTCGCGCTCGAGCTCCCTGAGACGCGCGTCGTCGCCGAGCGGGACGGACCGCTCGGGCGCCTGACCCTGGTCGCCGGCCCGACCCTCCGCTACCTGCCGGGGACCAGCCTGGCGCTCGACCAGCCCGTGCCCCCGCGGCCGGTCCTGTACCTGAACGGCCAGCCGCTCGGCCCACGCGCGGTCGCCGCCGACACGGCGCTCCTCGCGATGACGACGGCCGCGGCCGCATTTGCGCTTCCTTCGCCACGATCACCGCGCGTGTTGATCCTCGACCTGGGCGGCGGGAGTGCGATCTGGCTCGCCCGGGCGAACGAGGCGGCGGCGATCACGGTCGTCGATCCCGACCGCCGGATCGACGACCTCCTGGCGCCGGGGACGATCGGGCCCCGCGTCGAGCGGGTCGCCGCCGATCCGCGCGGTCACCTGCACGCCACCGAGCGGCGCTACGACCGGATCCTCGTCTCCGAGATCGGGTCGCTCCACGGCGGCGCGTCCGGCATGGCCGCCGCCGGCGCCGCCTACCTGTTCACGACCGAGGGCGTCGCCGACCTGTGGGGCGCCCTGGGCGACGACGGGGTCCTGGCGGTCACCCGCTGGGCCCTCGATCCTCCGCGCGACATGTTGCGGCTCCTGGCCACCGTGCGGGCGGTGCTCGAGGACCGCGGCCTCGACGCCCGCCGCCACGTGGCGCTCGTCCGCGGCTGGAGCACGGTCACTCTCCTCGTGAGCCGCGAGCCGCTGGGGCCGGATGACCTCGCCGCCCTCCGCAACTGGGCCGAGGCGCGCTGGTTCGACCTCACGTGGGCGCCCGGCGTCTCGGCCGCGGAGGCGAACCGCTTCAACATCCTCTCCCCCGACCTCTACCGGATCGGCGCCGAGGCGCTGCTGGGGCCCGACCCCGAGCCGTTCGTCGAGCGATACGCGTTCCGGATCGCGCCGGTGACCGACGAGCGACCCTTCTTCTTCCACTTCCTGACCGTGCCGGGCCTGATCGAGCTATGGCGCTCCGAGGGCCGGCTCGTGCTCCCCTACTTCGAGTGGGGGCTGGTCGTGCGGCTCCTGGCGCTCGTCCAGGCGGTGCCGGTCGCCGCGGTCCTGATCCTCCTGCCGCTCGTGGCGCTCCCGCGGGGGGCCGGCGCGCGGCGGAGCGACGCGCACGGAACCAGCGCGGCGAGTGCGCGCGGGGGGTGGCTCTTCCTCTACTTCGCGCTTCTCGGTCTCGCCTTCATGCTGCTCGAGATCTCGGCCATCGAGCGGCTGACGCTCTTCCTCGCCCAGCCGATCTACGCGACGACGGTCGTCCTGGCGGCGTTCCTCGTCTTCGCCGGCCTGGGGAGCGCCGCCGCGCCCCGGATCGCGGCGGGGCTCGATCGGGCGACGGGGGTCCGAGCGGCGGGGCGGACTGGACCGGCGGCGGGACTCCCGATCCTCTTTCTCGCCATCGCCGCGCTCGGCTTCCTGACGTACGCGGTGGAGAGCGCGCTATGGGACCACGCGGCCGGGCTGCCCCTCCCCGCCCGGATGGTGCTCGCCGTGCTCCTGCTGGCGCCGCTCGCCTTCACGATGGGGATGCCGTTCCCGCTCGGGCTCCAGCGGGTGGCCGACCGGCGGCTGGCATGGATCCCCTGGTGCTGGGGGGTCAACGGCTTCCTGTCGGTAATCGGGGCTGCCGCGGCCCCGCTCGTCGCGCTCGCCGTCGGCTTCCGCGGCGTCCTCGCCCTGGCCGTAGCCGGCTATCTCGCCGCAGGATTGGTCTTCCGCCGTCTCTAGTCATAGGGATGTCTCTTGCAATCCAGATTGCCAGCAATTATGCTTGCTAGCAATCGTACTTGCTAGCAAGCCTGCTTGCAGGATAGTTCAATGGCCGCATTCATCGATCGCGAAAAGCAAATCGACGAGCTCCGCGCGCTTTTCGACACGCCCGGGATGAAGATGGCGATCCTTTACGGGCGTCGGCGTGTCGGCAAAAGCTCTCTGTTGACTCACGTATGGCCTGAAGCTTCCACCTTCTATTTCGTCGCGTCGGAAACGACGCCGGCCATCAATCGGCGGGAGCTCATCACCGAAGGCGCTCGCTGGGCAGGACAGGAAGCGCATCCTGCGGACTTCCCAACATGGCGCACGACCTTCCGATTTCTCCTCGAAATGAAACCCACCGAGTCCATCGCCATCGTTCTGGACGAATATCAATACCTCCGAGGAGAAAAGGAGGAGGATGTCGACTCGCAGCTCCTGGCCGCTTGGGAGACAACGCGGATTCAAGCCCCGAGAGATCGCTCCCTGGTTCTCGCGCTATGTGGTTCGATCGTCGGCACGATGGAGCGACTGGACGGAGCGGGGCGTCCCCTCCACGGCAGGGCTCATTGGAAGGAGAAGCTGGAACCTTTCGACTACTATGATGCGGGCAAGATGGTGCCCTTCAAGAAGCTGCCCGATCGCGCTATCGCCTATGGCGTCGTTGGTGGAACCCCGAGATACCTGGAAACCTTGGAGCCGAACCGGCCGCTTGGCGATTCGGTGGCGAGCGCCGTGCTTTCCCCTCGGGGGGAAGTACGATCTCTAGTGGAGACCGTGATCGAACAGGAGCAGGCCATCCAGAGCATATCTCAATACAAGGCCATCCTCGCCGCGATTGCCTCGGGGTCGACGGAGCGAAACGCGATCGCACAGATCACGGGATTGAAGAATGATTATGGGCTCCGCAGCATGCTCGGTCAGCTGGAGTCGCTGGGTTACATCGTGGCGCATCGGAATTTCGGGAGCGCACCCAACGAAGCCTACCGTTATTGGATCCTGGATCCCGCGCTCCTCTTTTACTACCGGATCGTACTTCCTTTCCGTAACGAACTGGAAACGAGTGCACCGAAAGAGGTCTGGAGAAGCCATATCAAGAGGCTGATCGACTCCTATATGGGGCGGCCTGTCTTCGAGATGATGGCGAAGCAGGGATACAATAGACTACGTGCAAGGCGAGGCTTGCCTCTCGTGCGGGAGTGGAGCCGATGGGAAGGTACGGATCGCGCCCACCGAAGCATCGAAATGGACATCGTGAGCCGTCTCACGGATGGTCGAATGCTGACCGGACAGGTGAAATGGAACCGGCGTCCGCTTTCGATCGACATCCATAAGCGGCACCTTCGTGATCTGGATCGTCTGGCCGATTCCGGAAAGCGTTGGGCGCATCAGGCACGTCAACCCCAGGCGCCCTTGCTCTTTGTCGCTTCAGGGGGGTTCCAGGAGGGCTTCGAGGCCCGAGCTCTGGAATCCGGCCATCCCGTGACGCTGATCACGCTGGACGATATGTACGAGGAGTCCTATCAAGTTCGATAAACTCTTTCCCACTCTCCCGGTCTATCTTCAAATGGATTTACATATCGCCTCCGGAAGGGACGGCGCGCACGGCGACGGTTCCGAGGGGATCGCGACCGGGTACATCGATTCGGTAGGCCACGATCGTGGGACGTCGCGCTCGTCCGAAAGTACGGTCGAGCAACGGATCAGAGTTCTCATCTTCACGGCACCTCCATTGCGGTCTTTCTCTCAGGAAATAAGAGCGCGTACAGGGCGGGGATCGTCACGAGGACGAGGAGCGTCGAGGCGACAAGGCCGCCGATCGTCGCCAGCGCGAGCGCGCGCCAGAGGCTCGCCGTCCCGGGCTCGGCAAAGAGGACCAGCGGCAGGAGGCCGAACACCGTCGTCCCCGTCGTCATGAGGATCGGCCGCACGCGATCCAGCGTCCCCTGGACCGCCGCTTCCCGGAGCGGCAGCGGGGGACCCTCCGAGCCACGCCAGAGCGCGCCAATCCGGTCTACGATCAGGATCGCGTTGTTGACGACGATCCCGGCCATCATGATGACGCCGATCCAGGCCTCGCGGGTGAACGTCTCGCCGGTATAGAAGTAGAGCAGGAACACGCCGATCAGGGCGAGCGGCACGGCGGCTAGGACGACGAGCGGCGCCCGCAGCGACTCGAACAGGGCGGCCGTGACCATGTAAATCAGTGCAACGGCGAGAACCACGATGAGCGCGAGATCACGCGTCTCGCCTTCCTCGTACTCCCAGAACGAGCGCTCGGTCTCGATCGTGTATCCGCTCGGCAGCACGGTCGCGGCGACGACCGCGTCCCGCACGTGGTCGCCCAGCTTCCTGGGGCCGCGGAACTCGTAGCTCACGATCCGCTGGTACTGCTGCTCCTCGCGAATGATCCGTCCCATCAGCTCGCGCGGAGCGAGCGTGGCGACATCCGAGACCCGCACCGGGTCGCCGCCTTCGGTCGCCACGACGAGGTCCATGAGCTCGCCGACATCGGCCTCGTTCGCGCCCTCGATCTTGACCGAGAGGTCGACTTCCTCCCCCGACAGCGCGGCGACGTCCCGCGCGAGCTGCCCGCGCGTGAAGGCCGAGACCTGATCCAGCAACCTTTCGACCGTCAGGCCGTACCCCGCCAGCCGGGCGCGGTCGGGCGTCAGGACGAGCTCCATCTCGACGTCGCGCTCGAACCAGAAGCCGCTCGCGTTCGGGTCGACGTCGCGGATACGGGGGAAGCGCACGAGCCGCGCCGCGAGGTCATCCGCCAGCCGCTCGAGCTCCACGTAGCTGTAGCCGAGGAGCTTCAGGCTGTAGCTCGGCGGCGCCCCGCCGCCGCCGTAGAACGAGGGACCGAACCCGTAGACCCGAACCTCGGCGCCCCCGAACGTGTGCGAGTAGGCGACGAGCTCCTCCTTGATGGCGAGCGGGACCCAGGTGGTAGCGAGCGAGTCGGGAAACGTGACCCGGATCCCGGCGTGCTCGGACCGGACGCGGGTGACGTAGCGCTCGATCGCCGGCATCGCGAGGAGTCTTTCCTCCATCTTGCGGGCGATCTCGTCCGTCCGCTCGATCTCGGCGCCGCGTGGCATCGAGATCTGGATGCTCAGATAGGTCTCGTCTCCCCAGCCGGCCCAGGTCCGCCCGCGCGGCACCTTCTCGATGAAGACCCACGCACTCAGCGCGAGAAGGAGGAAGGCGCCGCCGACAGTGATCCACCGGTGCCGGACCGTCCATTCGACGCCGCCGCCGTAGATCCTCCGCGGCCAGTCTGCCCGGGCGCTCGCGCCGGGTCCGGCCCGGTGGGCGCGCAGCGCCGGGATCAGCGTGAACGCGACGACGAGGCTGACCAGGAGCGCGAGCCCGACCGTGATCGCGAACGGCACGTAATAGGCGCGGAGCTCGCCCTGCAGGTAGAGGAACGGGGCGAATACAATGATCGTTGTCAATGTCGCTGCCAGCACGGGCTGAAAGACCTGCCGGGCGCCGGCTTCGGCCGCACCCGCCGCCGTTTCGGCCGCACCCGCCGCCGTCTCGGCCGCGCCCGCCCTCGTCGCCGTGCCGGCACCCCTATCCCGGCGTCCCTCGACGCTCTCCAGCACGACGATCGCGTTGTCGACGATGAGCCCGATCCCCATCGCCAGGCCGGCCAGGGTCAGCAGGTTGAGCGACAGGCCGGCCAGCGCCATCAGGTCGAGTGTGACGAGCACGCTGACCGCGATCGTCCCGAAGACCAGGAGCGCGGGCCGCCACCGGCGAAACGCCACGAAGAGGACGAGGAGCACCGCCGCGGCCGAGAGGAGGGCCCGGTTCCGCAGGTCGCCGAGCTCGTTCCGGATCTTCTCGCTGCCGTCGTAATCCTCGATCAGGCGGTAGCCGGCGGGGAGCCCTGAGCGGAGCACTTCCAGTCGCTGCCGCGCCCGATCCACGACCGCGACGGCGTTCGATCCCGGCTGGCGGTAGAGGTAGAGCGAGACGGCCGGAACCCCGTCCACCCGGTGGAGCTCGAACGGGTCGGCGTACGTGAGGCCGATCCTCGCCACGTCGCCCAGCCGCACGGCGGGCCGCGCGGCTCCCCCGGACCTGAGGACGACCGCCTCGACGTCGTCGAGGGTCTCCGCCCGGTCGTCGATCGCGACCGTGACCTCGAGCCCGTTCCGGCGGAGGGTCGCCGCGGTCTCGCTCACGTTGAGGCCCGACGCGATCGCGCGCCGCGCATCCTCCGGCGTCAGCCCGTAGGCGGCCAGGAGGCTCGGATCCAGCCGCACGCGAAGCTCGCGCTCCGTCCCGCCGAAGACCTCGACCGTCCCGACCCCCTGGACCGCGGCCAGCTCCGGCGCCAGCTCGTCGACGGCGTGCTCGCGGAGCGCGCCCAGCGCGCTCGGACCGACCATCGTATAGACGAGGAGCGCCTGGGCTTCGGCCGCGAACTCGTCGGGCACGTAGGGTTGGACCTCCGGGCGGCCGGCGCCCACCGGCAGCGACCGGGAGAGCGCGGAGAGTCGCTCGCCGAGCTCCAGCCGGGCGAACTCCATGTCCGTCCCGGCGGCGAACTCGACCGTCACGCTGGATCGCTGCGGGTAGGACGTCGAGCGGACGGACTCGACCCCCCGGATCTCCTGGGCCTCGGCCTCGATCGGCGAGGTGACGAATGGCTCGACGAGCTCGGGCGACGCGCCGGGCCAGAACGTCATGACCTCCAGGCGCGGGAACTCGACATCCGGCAGGAGCTCCAGGGGCATCGTGATCGCGCTCGGGATCCCCAGCACCGCCAGACATCCGAACGCCATGACGGTCGCCACCGGCCGGCGGATCGCGAGGCGGATCATGGCCGTAGGCGCGGTCCGGCGAGCCAGGCGTAGAAGACGGGCACGATCAGGAGCGTGAGGACGGTGGACGTGATCATCCCGCCGATCACGGCGACGGCGATCGGGGCCCTCAGCTCGGCCCCGCTCCCCAGGCCGATCGCCATCGGCAGAAGTCCCAGGATCGTCGTGACCGATGTCATCACGATCGGGCGCAGCCGCGCTCGGCCGGCCTCCAGGATCGCCCCCCGTAGATCCAGCCCCGCGTTTCGCGCCTGGTTGATGAAGTCGACCTTGATGATCGCGTCGTTGACCGCGATCCCGAGCAGGACGACGATGCCGATCAGGCTCATCGTGTTGAGGCCGCTGCCCGTCAAGACGAGCGCGAGCACCGCGCCGACCAGCGCCATCGGGACGGCCAGGAGTACGACCAGCGGCTGGACGACCGATTCGAACTGCGCGGCCAGGATCATGGTGACGAGGATGAGCGCCAGCAGGAACGCGAAGCCCAGCGCGCGGAAGCTCCGGCCGAGCTCCTCCCTGCCGCCGGCCACCGTGACCTCCACCTCGGCCGGCGGCTCGTATCCCTCGAGCGCGTTCTCGACCGCGCCGATCGCGCCCGAGAGGCTGCCGTCGGCGATACCGGCGATCACCTGGACGACCTGGTCCTGGTCCACGCGGCGGATCGCGACCGGACCGACCGCCTGGTCGATCCCGACCAGCAGGCGCAGCGGCACGCCCTCGACCGTCCCCGAGAGGACCCGGTCCAGGTCGCGGCGCTCGGCGTCCTCGAGGCCCACGACGACCGGCACCTTGCGATCGAAATCGACGAACTCGGTGGCCAGCCGGCCGCGCGTGCGGTCGGTAAGGGCGCCGACGACGGTCTCGACGGCGAGGCCGTAGCGGGCGATCGCATCCCGATCGAGATCGATCCTGAGCTCGGGGTGGTCCTCTTCGAGGCCCGCGCCGACATCGGCCAGCATGGGGAGACCCTCGATCCGGCCGGCGACCTCGCCGGCGACCAGCCTCAGCGTGTCGAGCCCGGCGCCCCGCAGCTCGACCGCGAGATCCGCCTCCTCGGTGCCGAGAACGGTGCCGAGCTCGGTCGCGGCCCCGGTCTCGAGCGCGAGAGTCCCCGCCGGGAGCCCGGCGAACGCCTCTCTCAGCCGTTCCATCACACCGCGGGTCGATCCCCCGCCGGAAGCCGAGAGCCGCACATCGATCACGGCGACGTTGGGGCCCTGCTCGACGGCCTGGACGACTTCGGCCGCCGAGGCCCGCCCGATCCGCGTCAGGACGGCGGCCGCTTCCGGCTGATCGCGGAGCCAGCGGTCGATCCGGAGCGCGACCTCCTCGGTCGTCTCGAGGGGGGTTCCCGGCGGGAGCGAGATCCAGGCGGTGAAGGTCCGCTGGTCGACCTCGGGCAGGACATCCCTGGGGAGGAGGAGCGCCACCAGGAGCGCCACGGCGACCGCCGCCCCCGCCCATCCGAGGACCCTGGGCCGATGATCGAGCCCCCAGACGAGCGCGCGCTCGTACCGTGCGGCGAGCGCCGCGAACCCGCGGTCAAACCGTGCGAGACCACGGCGGAGACGGCCCAACCGTCCGCCCCGCGCGGACCTCTCCCCGGACCTCTCCCCCGCGGCCGCCCCGAACCGGGCCGCCAGGACCGGCACGAGCGTGAGCGCGACCAGGAGCGATGCGAGGAGCGAGAACGTGACCGCCAGCGCCAGCTCGGCGAAGAGCGCGCCCGCCAGCCCTCCGACGTAGAGGATCGGGCCGAAGACCGCGATCGTCGTCAACGTCGACGCCGTGATCGCCCCCTGGACCTCCTCGGTTCCGCGCGCGGCGGCCTCACGCGGGAGGGCGCCCCGCTCCCGGTGGCGGAAGACGTTCTCCAGGACGACGATCGAGTTGTCGACCAGCATCCCGACCCCGAGGGCGAGCCCGCCCAGGCTCATGATGTTGAGCGACACCCCGCTGAAGTAGAGGAGGACGAACGCACCCACCACCGAGATCGGGATCGCGAGCGCGATCGTGATCGGCCAGCGGAAATCCTTGAGGAACGGAAACAGGACGAGGAAGGCGAGGATGCCGCCCAGGACGAGCGCCCAGACGACGTTCCGGATCGCGGACGTGATGAAGTCGGCCTGGCTCGTGACGATGGCGATCTCGACCCCCGGGTACTGGCCCTCCAGCTCTTTGAACGTGCGCTCGACGTCGCGGGCGGCCGCGACGGCGTTGGCCCCGCTCTCCCGGTAGACCAGGATCCCGATCGAGGGCCGGCCGCCGTAATAGGCGGCCGACTCCCGCTCGGCGAGCGTATCGACGACCGAGGCCAGATCGGCCACGCGGATCGTGCCGCCCCCTTCCGCGCGGGCGACGACCGTGCTGGCGATCTCTTCCATGCTGCCGTATTCTCCCAGCGCGCGGAGCGCGTAGCGCGAGCGGCCGCGGCGGATCGTCCCGCCCGGCGCCGAGGCGTTCGCCTGATCGAGCGCGGACGCCACCTCCTCAATGGACAGATCGTGGGCCGCGAGCCGCGCCGGGTCGACCTCGACCCGGATCTCGCGCTCGACCGCGCCCACGACGGCGGCGCGGCCTACGCCGTCCAACTGCTCCAGCCGGCGGCGAAACACGGTCTCGGCGAGCCGGTCCACCTCGGCCAGGCTCGGTCCGCCTGCCTCCGCCGTGACGCTCGCGATCAGGATCGGCTCGGCGCCGGGATCGATCCTCAGGATCGTCGGCCGGTCGGCGGCCTGCGGCAGCCGATCGACCAGGTTGTCGAGCCGCTCCCGGACGTGGAGCTGGGCGAACTCCATTTCGGCCCCCCACGGGAACCGCACGGTGACCGTGGACTGCCCCTCGCGCGAGGCGCTCTCGATCGAGAGCACACCGGGAACCGCCGAGACCGCCTCCTCGATCGGCCGGGTCACGTAGCGCTCGACTTCGGCCGGTCCGACCTCCAGCACCGTCGTCCAGACAACGAGCCGGGGATAGGAGACCTCGGGCAGGAGCGAAACCGGCATCCGGGAGAGGCTGACCGCGCCGAGCAGCATCACGGCCAGGAAGAACATCGCGACCGCGATCGGCCGCTCGACCGCGAGGCGCGGCAGGCTCACGCGTTCACGGCAGCGCCAGCGGAGATCCCACCACGCGTTCGAGCTCGACGACCGCCCGGTAGTAGTCGAAGCGTCGCTGGACGAGCGTCCGCTCGGCGGCCGTCGCCTGGTCGACGACCTGCTGGAGGCAGCGCCTCACCCAGCGTGAGGAGACTGTCGGCAATCTGACGCCTCCGGAGCGGCTCTTGGGCGCACAGGCCTGATCAAGGCTGCCACTCCGGCGTCACTCGCACCTGCGCGTCGTTGATCAGCGTGTAGTTGCCTTCCGTGATCACGAGCGTGCCCGGAGCGGGGACTTCGGTCCCTTCGGCCTCGACCAGCTCGACGACCTCGCCGCTCGAGAGCCCCGGGGTCACATAGACCCAC
>DATLFH010000040.1:0-29229 GCA_035524965.1 Gemmatimonadota bacterium
TGGATCGGGGCCGACGAGCTGGTCGAGGTGACGCCGCAGTCGGTCCGCGTGCGGGTCGCGAACCTCGACCTGACCGAGCGGAGGCGGGCGGAGAAGCGGCTCGCCGCTATGGCGGCGCGCTAGGCCGAACGGCGGTCAGCCGTCGGAGCCGCGCTCCCGGAGCTGCCGCAGCACGTACGGCAGGATACCGCCGTGGCGGTAATACTCGAGCTCGACGGGCGTGTCGAGCCGGGCGATCGCCGTGAAGGTCCTTTGGCCGCCACGCGAGGTCTCGGCGACGACCTCCAGCCGCGCGCCGGTCGCGAGGCCCTCGGCGATCCCGCGCACCGAATAAACTTCCTCTCCGCTCAGCCCCAGGCTCCCGGCGCTCTCGTCGTCCACGAACTGGAGCGGGAGAACCCCCATCCCGATCAGGTTCGAGCGGTGGATCCGCTCGTAGGACTCGGCCAGGACCGCCTTGACGCCCAGCATGAGGGTCCCCTTGGCGGCCCAGTCGCGGGAGGAGCCGGACCCATACTCCTTGCCGGCGATGACGAGAAGCGGGACGCCCTCCTCGCGGTAGCGGACCGCCGCGTCGTAGATCGTCATCTCCTCGCCGTCCGGCATGTGACGCGTCATGCCGCCCTCGGTGCCCGGCGCGAGCCGGTTCTTCAGCCGGATGTTGGCGAACGTCCCCCGCACCATGACCTCGTGGTTGCCGCGCCGCGATCCGTAGGAGTTGAAGTCCTTCGGCTCGACGCCGTGATCGATCAGGTAGCGTCCCGCCGGGGATTCCTTCTTGATCGAGCCGGCCGGCGAGATGTGATCGGTCGTCACCGAGTCACCGAGAAGCGCCAGGACGCGCGCCCCGTCGATGTCGGCCGGCGCGGGAGGCTCTACAAGCAAATTTGTTAGAAACGCGGGCCGGCGGATATAGGTCGAGTCGGACGGCCACTCGAACCGGTCACCCTCCGGAACCTCGAGGGCGTGCCACCGTTCGTCCCCCCGGAAGACATCCGCGTACCTGGATTGGAACTGCTCCGTCCTGACCGCCCGGCGGATCGTCTCGCGGATCTCCTCCTGGGACGGCCAGACGTCCCGCAGGTAAACGGGCTTGCCGTCTGCATCCTGTCCGAGGGGCTCCGACGTCAGATCGATATCCATCCGGCCAGCCAGCGCGTAGGCCACGACTAGGGGCGGCGAGGCGAGATAGTTCGCGCGCGTGTCGGGGTTGATCCGCCCCTCGAAGTTCCGGTTTCCGGACAGGACCGAGCACGCCACCAGATCGCGCTCCTCGATCGCGCGCGAGATGGAGGCGGGCAGAGGCCCCGAGTTCCCGATGCACGTCGTACAGCCGTAGCCGACCAGGTGGAAGCCGAGCGCCTCCAGGTCGTCCATGAGCCCCGCCTCCTCGAGATACTCGGTGACGACCATGGAGCCGGGGGCGAGGCTCGTCTTGACCCACGGCCGGGTCGTGAGCCCGCGCTCGACCGCCTTCCGTGCCAGGAGCCCGGCGCCGATCATGACCGACGGGTTCGACGTGTTCGTGCAGCTCGTGATCGCCGCGATGACGACCGACCCGTGGCGGAGCTCGACCTCGACCGGGTCCCCGTCCGGCCTGGACGCCTCGAGTGTGACGGTCGCCGCCGGCGGTGCCGCGGTCGCGACCGCCGGCCCGTCGGGGTCGCCTCCTTCGGCCTCCCATCGGTGGAGCGCCTTTTCGGACGCGCCGTCCCCGCCGACCTCGAACATCCCGGCGAGGTCCTCCGTGAACGTCCGGCCGGCGCGGGCGAGCGGGATCCGCCGCTGGGGGAGCTTGGGGCCGGCCAGGGAGGGCTCGACGGTGGCGAGGTCCAGCTCCAGCCGCTCGCTGTACTCGGCCTCGGGCGAATTGGCGGTGTGAAAGAGGCCCTGCGCCTTCGCGTACGCCTCGACGAGCGCCACCCGCTGCTCATCGCGGCCCGTGAACCTCAGGTAGTCCAGCGTCTCCTGATCGACCGGGAAGATCGCGCACGTCGCGCCGTACTCGGGGCTCATGTTGCCGATCGTCGCGCGGTCGGCGAGCGAGAGCGAGGCGATGCCCGGTCCGTGGAACTCGACGAACTTTCCGACGACTCCCCTCTTCCGGAGCATCTCGGTCACCCGGAGCACGAGGTCCGTCGCCGTCGCTCCCTCGGGCAGCGTGCCGTGGAGGCGGAAACCGACGACCTGCGGGATCAGCATCGAGATCGGCTGGCCAAGCATCGCGGCCTCGGCCTCGATCCCGCCGACCCCCCAGCCGAGGACACCGAGACCGTTCACCATCGTCGTGTGGCTGTCGGTCCCGACCAGCGTGTCGGGGTAGGCGAGCGTCTCCGGAGGTCCGCCGCCGCCGTGCTCCACCTCCCGGTCCCACACGACCCTCGCCAGGTATTCCAGGTTCACCTGATGGACGATCCCCGTATCGGGCGGCACGACGCGGAAGTCGTCGAACGCTTCCTGCCCCCAGCGCAGGAACGCGTACCGCTCGCGGTTCCGCTCATACTCCCGCTCCGCGTTGATGAGAAAGGCGGCCTTGCGGCCGTAGGCGTCGACCTGGACCGAGTGGTCGATGACGAGGTCGGCCGGCAGCAGCGGGCTGATCGCGGCCGGATCGCCGCCCATCTCCGCCATCGCGTCCCGCATCGCGGCCAGGTCGACGAGCGCCGGCACGCCGGTGAAGTCCTGGAGGAGCACCCGGGCCGGCATGAACGCGATCTCGGTCGAGGGCCGGGCCGCGGGGTCCCACCTCGCCAGCGCCTCGATGTGCTCCACGGTGACCGCGCGCCCGTCCTCGTTCCGGAGCAGGTTCTCGAGCAGGATCTTGAGCGAGTAGGGGAGGGGGTCGAGATCGAACCCGGCCGCGGCCAGCCGCGGCAGGCTGTGGATGTGGTAGCGCCGGCCCCCGACCTCCAGGGCCTCCCGCGCATCGAAGCTGTTCCGGCTCATGTCACTCCCCTGCGGTCTCGCATGCGTTGCGGCACCGGAACGCACGAAGTGACCTTATGCTATCCGCACCGTGACCCATAGACCAGAGAGGGTATGATTGCGGGTGACACCGGGGGTGACACCGATGAGGAAGTCGGCACCCGAGGGGCGGGAGGGCGGGCGCAGCCGCAAGCGCCGCTTCGGCCCCGGCTGGGTCGTTACGGCGGCGTTCATCGGTCCCGGGACGGTGACCACGGCGACGATCGCCGGCGCGAGCTTCGGCGCGGCGCTCCTGTGGGCGGTCGCCTTTTCGACCGTCGCGACGATCGCCCTGCAGGAGATGGCGGCCCGGCTGGGGTTGGTGACGGGCCGCGGTCTCGGCGAGTCGATCCGGGATCGGTTCGAGGGTAGGGCGCGATGGGCCGCCGCCGCCCTCGTCGTGGCCGCGATCGGCGTCGGGAACGGCGCCTACGAGACGGGGAACCTGCTCGGTGCCGGGCTCGGGCTCGAGGCGGCGCTCGGGATCCCGGTCGTCGTCGCTGCGGTGGCAGTCGCCGCCGTGGCGGCCGTGCTCCTCTGGACCGGGAGTTACAGCCTCCTCGAGCGGATCCTGGTCGCGCTCGTCGCCGTCATGGGGGTCACGTTCCTCGCGACGGCCGCCGTCGTCGCACTCGCCGGCGACGTGGACGGGACCCTGCGCGGCCTCGTCGTGCCGAGCCTCCCCGATGGGTCCGCCCTCGTGGCCCTCGCCCTGGTCGGGACGACGGTCGTCCCCTACAACCTCTTCCTCCACGCCGCGGCGGCGGGGGAGCGATGGTCGGGCGAGGCGGACCTCCCGGCGGCCAGGCTCGATCTCGTGATCTCGATCGCGCTGGGAGGCGCGGTCACGGCGGCGATCGTCGTGACCGCCGCGGGCACGATCGGAGGGACCGGCGCCGGGATCGATGGCGCGGCCGACATGGCGCGCCAGCTCGAGCCTCTCCTGGGCGGGTGGGCGCGGGTGTTCTTCGCCGTCGGGCTGTTCGCGGCGGGAATGACCTCCGCGATCACCGCGCCGCTCGCCGCTGCCTACGCGACCGCGGGGGTGCTCGGCTGGCCGCGGGACCTGACAGCCGCACGGTCGCGAGCGGTGTGGGGCGCGATCCTGGCGACCGGGGTCGGCTTCGCGGTCGCGGGCGTGCGGCCGGTCTCCGCGATCCTCTTCGCACAGGCCGCGAACGGGGTCCTGCTTCCCGCTGTGGCCGCGTTCCTCCTCGTCTCCGTCAACGATCGCCGGACCCTGGGCCGCCGCGCGAACGGTGCGCTGTCGAACGCCTTCGGGGTTCTCGTCGTTCTGGTCGCGCTCGCGCTCGGCGCGCGCGCCGTCCTGGGCGCGTTGCGATCGCTCTGAGTCCGGCGCTCCGCGGAGCTCAGGGCCGCGCCCGCCGGGCGCGGTAGCGGCGGATGAGCGCGTTGGTCGACGAGTCGTGGGCGAGGTCCGGTACCTCGTCCTGGGCGAGCTCGGGGAAGATTCGGTTCGCCAGCACCTTGCCGAGCTCGACGCCCCACTGATCGAACGCGTTGATCCGCCAGATCGTCGCCTGGACGAAGACCTTGTCCTCGTAGAGGGCGATCAGCGCGCCCAGCGTCTCGGGCGTCAGCCGGTCAGCGAGGATCGTGCTCGAGGGCCGGTTGCCGGGAAAGGTGCGGTGGGGAACGAGCTCCGCCCGGACGCCTTCGGCCGCGACCTCCTCGGCCGTCTTCCCGAATGCCAGCGCCTCGGTCTGGGCCAGAAGGTTCGCCGTCAGGAGGTCGTGGTGGCCGCCGATCGGGTTCATCGAGCGGCAGAAGCCGATGAAGTCGCAGGGCACCGTCCGGGTCCCCTGGTGGAGGAGCTGGAGGAAGGCGTGCTGGCCGTCGGTGCCCGGCTCCCCCCACACGACGGCTCCCGTCTGCCAGTCGACCGGCACGCCCTCCACCGACACGCGCTTGCCGTTGCTCTCCATCTCGAGCTGCTGGAGGTAGGCCGGGAAGCGCCGCAAGTAGACGTCATACGGAAGGACCGCGTGGGTTTCCCATCCGAAGAAATCGTTGTACCAGATTCCGAGGAGCGCCAGCAGCGCCGGCAGGTTCTCGCCGAAAGGGGCGCTCCGGAAGTGCTCGTCCATCGCGCGAAAGCCCGCCAGGAACCGGGCGAACCGCTCCGGCCCGATCGCGATCATGAGCGAGAGACCGATCGCCGAGCCGACCGAGTAGCGGCCGCCGACCCAGTCCCAGAACTCGAACATGTTCGCGGGGTCGATCCCGAACTCTTCGACCTCGTTCGCGTTTGTCGAGACCGCGACGAAGTGCCGCCCGACGGCTGCCCGGTCGCCGAGCGCATCAACGAGCCACGCGCGGGCCGTCTTGGCGTTGGTCAGCGTTTCCTGCGTCGTGAAGCTCTTCGAGCACACGATGAAGAGGGTCGCCGCGGGGTCCAGGTCACGCGTCGCTTCGGCGAAGTCGGTCGCGTCGACGTTCGAGACGAAGCGCACGGTCAGGTCGCGGTCGCTGTGGGGTTGGAGCGCCTCGTACGCCATCGCCGGCCCCAGGTTCGACCCGCCGATCCCGATGTTGACGACGTTCTCGATCCGCCGGCCGGTGTGGCCCTTCCAGTCTCCGTTCCGGACGCGATCCGAGAAGGCCCCCATCCGGTCGAGAACCGCGTGGACCTCAGGGACGACGTTCTCTCCATCCACCAGGATCGAGGCGCCCTCCGCCGCGCGCAACGCGACATGGAGGACGGGTCGGTCCTCGGTGACGTTGATCCGCTCGCCGGCGAACATCGCCCGGGTCCGGGCCTCCACGTTCGACTGCTCGGCGAGCTCGACGAGCAACCCCAGCGTCTCTTCCGTGATCCGATGCTTCGAGTAATCGAGGGTCAGACCAGCGCCTTCGACCGTCATCCGTTCACCGCGCCCGGGATCCTCCGCGAAGAGGTCTCGCAGGTGGAGATCCAGTACGCTCTCGCGATGCGCGGCGAGCGCGCGCCAGGCGGGGAGGTCCGTGAGCCGTACGTGGAAAGGCACGGGTCCGGAATCTAGCGTCCATGTCGCGCCGCGGGGCCGGCCGGCTAGCTTGCAGACCGATGCGCCGCTTACCCGTGATGGCGAGCCTGTCGCTGCTCCTGTTCCTCGCCTCGACGGCCCTGGCCCAGCAGCGGCCGCTGCGAACGGAGGACCCGGAGCCGGTGCCCGCCGGACACGTCCGCGCCCAGGCCGGGGTCGACGGGCTCCGCGACATGAGCTTTCCGGTCTCCGGATTGAGAGGCGATCTGGTTCGGCTCCCCTATCTCGAGCTCGGCTTCGGTCTCGGCGAGATCGCCGAATTCCAGCTCGCCAGCGGCTTCAACCTCTTCCGGGTGGACGAGGTCCGGCCGGCACCCCTTTCGGATGATCTCGACTTCACCGGCGACACGACGACCGACATCGAGGACCCGGTGATCGGCACCAAGATCCGGATGGTGCGCGAAACTCCCCGCGGGCCTTCCTTGGGCTTCAGAGTCGCCACGCGACTCCCGTCCGCCTCGAACGAGAGCGGCCTGGGCAAGGACGCATTCGACTGGTACCTGACGCTCCTCGCCGGGAAATCGTTCGGGGCGACCCGTCTCGTCGGGAACTTCGGTATGGGCGTGCTCTCGATCCCCACCGATGGCGACCGGCAGAACGATGTCCTGACGTACGGAGTTTCGGTCGTCCACTCCGCCACGCCGTCTCTGGCGCTGGTCGGGGAGCTGAACGGCCGCGCCGACGTCAAGGGGGAGACCCCGCCCGGGACCGAGGATCAGGGTCGCGCCCTGGTCGGTTTCCGGTGGGCGCTCGGGAATGCGCCGCAGGGCGCCTTGCGGCTCGATGGCGGAATCCTGACCGGTCTCCACACGGACGACCCCGATCTCGGCGGAACGATCGGGATGACGTGGGAGTTCGAGGGGTTCTCGGCGCGCTAGTCCGGCGGTCGGCTCACGGCCCCAGCCAAAGGAGCACGGCGAAGGCGATCACGGTGACCGTGACGACCTGCCGAACCCACCGGTCGCCCTTGAGGACCGTCAGCCGGACGCCGACTAAAGCGCCCAGCACGCTGCCGGCGGCGAGCGCCGCGCCCATCCCCCAGGCGACCTTGCCGCCGAGCGCGAACAGCGCCAGCGAGAGCGGCGTGAAAGCGAGGATGACCAGCACCTTGAGCGCGTTGCCGCGGACGAGGTCGAGCCCCGCCTGGGTCGTCGCGGTGAGGAGCAGAAACCCGACCCCCGCCTGGACGAACCCGCCGTAGAAGCCGGCCAGAAAAAAGGCGATCGCCACGCCAGTCCGGCCGAGGCGGTCGCCCTCGCGGAGCCGGCCGGCCTCGCCGCGCTGGGCGCCGGGGCTCTCCGGGTCCCGTCTACCGGGCGAATCCCACAGCGACCAGAGCGAGATCGCGACCATGATCACGGCGAGGGTCCGGCGGAACGTCTCATCGCCGATCTCGATCGCCGCCCACGTCCCGAGTCCGGCCCCGACGACCGCCGGGACCGCGGCGCTGGAAAGAAGATCCCAGGCGACCAGCCTATGCCGCTGGAAGCCCCACACGGCGGCCACGTTCTGGGCCAGGATCGCGATCCGGTTCGTGCCGTTGGCGACGGTCGCCGGCAGCCCCAGGAAGATCATGACCGGCAGCGCGAGGAACGATCCGCCGCCCGCGACGACGTTGAGCGCGGCCGAGAGCGCGCCGACGGCGAAGAGGAGGAGGGCAGCGAGCCAGAACGGGACGTCGAGGAGCGTCACGGCAGCATGGTAGCCTGGCCCCGGTCGCACTTGCCATAGCATCGAATACAGAATTAGAATGCTGATTATACAGATGAAGGATCGGAGGAAGATGTCCCGCAAGCCGGGGCGAAAGACCTCGACAAATCCCAAGGCCGATATCCGCCGGAAGAACCTGAACATCGATCAGACGAAACTCGACCGCGCGCGTGATCTTCTCGAGGCTCCATCAGAGACGGCCACGGTCGATGAGGCTCTCTCCATCGTGCTGCTGAGGCAGGACTTGATCGAAGGTGTCCGAAGGATCGCGGGGACCGGTGGTGTAGCAAATGTTTTCGAGGATGATGGCGAGCCCTGAAAAAATTTATACTGGATACAAATCTCTACGTTCGCGCTTTCCGATCTCGTCAGGATGCCGCAGACCTGGAGAGCTTCTACTTCTCATTCGCGCCAAGCTGTTTTCTGAGCTCGATCGTTTTCCACGAGCTCCTGGCGGGAGCGAACACGAAGGGAAAGGCCCGGCGGATCCACGAGGACATCGCCCGACCTTTCGCGCGGACAGCCCGTGTCGTTACACCGTTGCACGCCGCCTGGGAGTCGTCGGCGGAGGGGCTTGCGAGAATGGCGCGCGAGGATGGGCTGGAGCTGCGAAGAATTCCGAAATCTCTGGTTCATGACTTTCTCCTGGCCGCATCGTGCCGGGAGGCGGAAGCCATCCTCATCACCGACAACTCGCGTGATTTCGATCGGATTCAGCGGCTGATCCCTTTCGAGTTCCTCGCTCCCTGGCCAATCCGAGTCGGGTAGACGGAAGGAGAGTTGATAGCCCGCATGCCGATCATCGACGAGGAGCTGTTCGTCAAGTGCGAGCGCTGCGGGTGGGAGGCGGCGACCGGGATCCGCCGGACCGAGGCGGGTCTCTCCGAAGATCCACCCGGCGAGCGGCGGATCGTCTGCCACCGCTGCGGCACGACGGCCGCCTACCGGAATCCCGACTACTACCACCGGACCGTCGAGTCCGACCGAAATCGTGTGACAGGCCTTGCATTTAACGACCACTGTACTAATTTATAGAACAATGCACGCACGCGCTTCCGAAAATGCCGAGAATCGTAGGTTCGCGAGACTGGTCAGCTCGCCCGCCCTGGCCCGCCTGCTGATTCATTTCGTCCTGCATCCGAACCGGCGACTCCACTTCCGGGCATTGAGAAGACATGCCGGGATCGGAATGGCTTCCCTTCAGATCGAGACAGAGCGGCTGAGAGCGCTCGGCCTGATCCTCCGTGAGAAGCGCGGTGGAAGGGTCTTCTACAGACCCGAACTCGAGCACTCGGCCTGGCAGCCGATTCGGGAGCTCATCCGCACGACCGCAGATCCGGTCGAGGTCCTGGAGGACGCTCTCGCCCAGGTGCCGGGCATCCAGGCGGCCTTCGTCTTCGGCTCCTTTGCCCGCGGGGAAGCGGTCGAGGAAAGCGATGTCGATGTTCTTGTCCTTGGAGAAGAGATACCCTCCGCGCAAATCGGATGGGCCGGCCTGGAGTCTTCCATTCTCCTCGGCCGATCCGTCAATATCTGCCGGTTGACGCGTGAGGAGATCGAGGCGCGTCTCGCCCTGGGGAGCGTCTTCGTGAAGTCGATCCTCGAATCTCCCAAGAGATGGATCATCGGGAACGAAGAGGTCCTGCCTCAGGCGGCGTAGATGGATCATCACCTTCGCCGCCTGATCGAGGGTAGGGTGCTCGAAGAGATCGAACCGAACGACCAAGCCATCCTCGGCTACTGGACCAAGGCTCGCAGAGCCTTCGCCGATTCCCGGCTACCGGAAACGAGCATGGAAGGTGCTGTCGACCGCGCGTACCAGGCTGCGTTCCTGCTGGCGACCGCCGTAGTGCACGCCGCCGGTTATCGTGTACGGGGCCGCGAAGGCGGCCACCACTACAACACGTTCTATGCTCTCGGCGGCCTCGATGATCCGCAACTCGCACGCCTTGCAGGCGAGCTCAACGATCTTCGGGCGACGCGCCATGAGGCGTTGTACGAAGCGATCGCTGGGCCCGATGAAGACGATCTGGGTCGAATGCAGCAGGCGGTCGAAGATCTCCTCGTGTCCGGCCGCGAGTGGCTGGTGTCACGACAGCCCTCCTTGAGCGATCGTATCGGGACGCAGCCATGATGGATCGAAGTGCTCCAGGGAACGGCTTCCGCCGCGCCTTCTCCGGCGCGCCGTGGGAGAAGGACGTCGGGTACTGTCGCGCGATCCGCGCCGGCGACCACGTCTATGTGACCGGCACGGCGCCCGTCGGGGCTGACGGGCGCGTCGTCGCGCCGCGCGACGCGTACGCACAGGCCACGCGTTGCTTCGAGATCATCGCCGCCGCTCTGGCGGAGCTGGACGCCGGTCTCGAGGACATCGTCCGGACGCGCATGTTCGTGACCGACATCTCCCGCTGGCCGGAGTTCGGCCGCGCTCACCGGGAAGTCTTCGGCGAGCATCCGCCCGCCACGACGATGGTCGAAGTCCGTAGCCTGATCGACTCCGACATGCTGATCGAGATCGAGGCCGACGCGGTCGTGCTCGGATCGGGGCAGGCGTACGGTTGACCCTGCGGCGCTCAGCGCGGATACTCCCGCCCCCATGCAGAGCCGCCCCGCACGCCTCTTCCTGCCTGGCCCGACCGAGGTGCGGGAGGAGGTCCTGGAGGCGCAGGCCCGGCGGCTGATCGGTCACCGCTCGCTCGAGATCTCGGTGCTCCTCGAGTCGATCCAGCCCCGTCTCCAGCAGGTCTTCCAGAGTGAGAGCCGCGTTTACATCTCGACCTCGTCGGCGACGGGCCTCTTCGAAGCCGCGGCCCGGAGCTGTATCGGTGAGCGGGCTCTCTGCTGCGTCAACGGCGCCTTCAGCGCCCGCTGGGCCGAGGTCGTGGCGGCCAACGGCAAGCCGCATGACGTCCTCGAGGTCGAGTGGGGGGAAGCGATCACGGCCGAGCGGGTCGACGACGTGCTCGCCCGCGCCGACTACGACGCCGTCACGATCGTCCACAACGAGACCTCGACCGGTGTCACGAGCCCGGTCGCGGAGATCGCCGCGGCGGTCCGCTCCCGCGAGGAGTTGGCCGGCCGGCCGATCCTTCTCCTCGTCGACACGGTCTCTTCTCTGGGCGGGATCGACGTACAAACAGATTTGTGGAGACTCGACGTCTGCCTGACGGGCGGCCAGAAATGCCTCGCGCTGCCCCCCGGGCTCTCGTTCGCCGCCGTCAGCGACCGGGCGCTCGAGCGGGCGCGGGAGATCCCCGACCGGGGCTGGTACTTCGATCTTCTCGTCTTCGAGAAGTATCTGGAGAAGTGGCAGACGCCGACGACGCCCGCGATCACGCTGCTCTACGCGCTGGACTGCCAGCTCGACCGGATTCTGGAGGAAGGGCTCCGGGCGCGCTTCGAGCGTCACGCGGCGATGGCCCACCACGTCCAAATGTGGGGGCTCGACCGATTCGACATCCTGGCCGAGGACGGCTACCGCTCCAACTCGGTCACCGCCGTCGTCAACACGCGCGGCATCGACGTGCCGGCGCTGAACGCGCATCTATCAGAATCGGTCGACATGATCATCTCCAACGGCTATGGCAAGCTCGTCGACCGCACGTTCCGTATCGGCCACATGGGGGACCACACGGTGGAGGAGTGCGAGGAGCTGACCGCCGCGATCGACCAGTTCCTTACCAGGCAGGCGGAGTAGCATTGCATCAGGCTTTCAGGTTGATTCGGATTGGACGGAGTTGTTCGCTCTCAGTTGCGGTATACCGCGCGCTATATTCCCTTCATGATCGGTTCACCCGAGCCACTCGAGGAGCTGGATGCACGCTACGAGCGGGAGGCCTTCAGGGGACTCTCATACGAAGACGCCTTGCGCCGCTTCACGGCCCTGTGGGTCTGGGCCAGCGAGATCAATCCCGGCCTCGGGGCCGACTGGCTGGAGGACCTTGAGCCCGACCTCTCGATCGCGCGCGTCTTGAATGACCTCCCGCGAGACGCCTGATTTTGGGGCCTTTCTGGCGGTTCTCGCTCGCGCTCTGGGGGAGGCGGGACTCCCGTTCATGCTGATCGGCGGCCAGGCCGTGCTGCTACACGGCCGACCGCGCCTGACCGAGGACATCGACATCACGCTGGGAGTCGACCCGGGCCGTCTCGCCACGGTTCTGGAAATCTGCCGGGGACTTGATCTCCATCCTCTACCTGATGATGTCGAGAGCTTCGTGCGTCGGACTTTCGTCCTGCCGGTCGGCGATCGTGAGACGGGGATGCGGGTCGATTTCGTCTTCTCGACCATTCCCTATGAGCGCCAGGCGATCGAGCGGTCGGTCCGCGTCGAAGTGAACGGGGTCGACATTCCGTTCGCGGCAGCCGAGGACCTGATCATCCACAAGATCTTCGCCGGTCGTCCGCGAGACCGCGAGGATGCTCTCGGTGTCGTCCGGCGGCAGGGAAACGATCTCGACTGGTCATACATCGAAAAATGGATTCGCGAGTTCGCAGCCGTTCCCGGACGGGAGGCGATTCTCGATGAGCTGGAACACCTTCGAGACCAGGCGGAAGGTGAAACGTGAGCGAGGCGACCCTTCGTGCCGTATCTCGAGACGCTCCGCCATTCCGCATCCTGGTCTCCGACCCGCTGTCCGATGCGGGGCTTGAGCGGCTGGCCGAGGCGGGAGATGCCGCGGTTTCCGCCCCCGACAGTGGCGGACGAGCCATGAGCCGCAACGCGCTCCTCGAGGCGCTCCCCGACCACGACGCCTTGATCGTACGGAGCGCCACCCGGGTCGACGACGAAGCGCTCGAGGCGGGGCGGCGGCTCCGCGTCGTGGGGCGAGCGGGGGTAGGTCTCGACAACATCGACGTCGAGGCGGCGACCCGGCAGGGCGTACTCGTCATGAACACGCCGGGCGCCAACGCGACCGCGACCGCCGAGCACACCTGGGCGCTCCTGCTGGCGCTCTGCCGGCGGGTCCCGGCGGCCGACGCGAGCGTCAAATCCGGCGGCTGGGACCGCGGCCGCTTCACCGGGGTCCAGCTCCACGGCAAGACGATGGGGATCGTGGGGCTGGGCAGGGTGGGACGGCTCGTCGCCCAGCGCGCCCAGGGTTTCGGCATGGAAGTCCTGGCCTACGACCCTTACCTCTCGTACGATGTCGCCGCTGAGCTCAGGGTCGAGCTCGTCGACCTGGACGGCATCCTCGCCGAAGCCGACGTCGTCACCCTCCACGTTCCCCTGACCGAGCAGACACGGGGCCTCCTCGACGCCGGCCGTCTCGCGCAAATGAAGTCCGGCGCACTCCTCGTCAATTGCGCGCGGGGCGGCCTGGTCGACGAGACGGCGGTCGCGGCGGCGCTGGACGAGGGTCGCCTGGCCGGCGCGGCTTTCGATGTCTTCGATCGTGAGCCGCCAGCCGGAAGCCCGCTCCTCGGGCGGGAGGATGTCGTGCTGACCCCCCACCTCGGCGCGTCGACCGTCGAGGCCCAGCGCGACGTCTCGGTCCAGATCGTCGACCAGGTGCTGGCCGCGCTCCGGCACGAGGAGTATCGGAACGCGGTCAACCTGCCGTTCGTCGCGAAGGGAGGGCTGGCCGAGATCCGCCCGTGGCTCGACCTGGCCGAGCGGCTGGGCCGGCTCGTCGTTGCGCTCGCCCCGGGAAGGCTCGAACGGGTCGAGATCGAGGCCCGGGGCCCCGAAGTCGCGCCCCACGCCCAGCCGCTCTCGGCCGCGCTCCTGGTCGGGCTCCTCACGCCGATCTCGAGTGGGAGCGTCAACTTCGTCAACGCCGCCCACCGGGCGGCCGAGCGGGGGATCGACGTCGTCCGGAGCCGGCGCGCGTCGGCCGCCGAGTACGCGAACCTGGTCGGGTGCCGGATCACGGCCGATGGCGACGAGCACTCCGCGGCGGGCACGCTCTTCCACGACCGCCCTCGGACGGTCGAGATCGACGGCTACCATCTGGACGCCCCGCCGGTCGGGACCGCGCTCCTCGTGTGGAATCAGGACGTGCCGGGCGTGATCGGAAGGGTGGGGACGATCCTGGGAAGCGCCGGTGTCAACATCGCCGAGTGGCGTCTCGGTCGCTCGGCGCCGGGGGAAACCGCGCTCGCGTTCGTCAACCTGGACGACCCGGCGCCGCCGGACGTGCTGGACGCTCTCACGGCGATCGACGGGGTCCGCGCCGTGCGGCAGCTCTGCTTTCCCGGATGAACGTCAGGCCAGGCGGATGACTTGCGGGGTCTTCTCGTCCTCGGCCGAGGATCTCTGGCCGAAGACGCGGAACGTGTCGCGCCCACCCGCCTTGGCGTCGTAGAGCGCCTGATCGGCGGCCCGCAGCAGATCCTCGGGAGAGGGCATTCCGGGGCCGTACGAAGCGATCCCCGCGCTCACGGTGATCGGACCGGCCGCCAGAGGCGCGTCGCGGAGCCGCTCCTGGACACGGCGGACGAAGTGCGTGGCTCCTTCGGCCGTACAGCTGGAGAGGATCGACAGGAACTCTTCTCCCCCGTAGCGGGACGAGAGATTCTGGCGGCGCGTCTTCCCGATCAACACCTCGCAGAACACGCGAAGGGCCGCGTCCCCCGCGGCGTGGCCGAAGCGGTCGTTGTACGCCTTGAAGCCGTCGAGGTCCCACATGACGACGGTAAGGGGCCGTCCGCGCTCGGCGGCGGCGAACTCCTTCTCCAGAAAGATCTGCGCGGCCCGGCGATTCGGGGCGCCGGTCAGCTCATCGGAGTGGGCCAGGAGCTCCGCCCGGGCCCGCTCGCGGTGCAGTTGTTCCGAGAGGAAGCCGATGCCAAGCGAGACGCCGATGTAAGCCGTGACCAGGGCGAGGAGAAGCGGGCCGTCGGCGAAGCGGATCTCGCCGAAGATCGTCGTCAGATGGGTGATCGTGAGGATCGCCATCCCGGCGGCGAGCGCCGTCGCCGCGCCCTTCCAACCGGAGTGATAGGCGAGGAGGAACGCCGGGACGAGAGCGAGGAGCCAGAGCAGGATCTGGTAATCGCTCGCGTATTCGGGGAAAAACCCTTCAGCCAGGAGTGGAACGGCGAGGGCGATGCCCGAAATCAGGAGCGACCGAGGGGGGGCCCCGAGCGCCCGATCGTATGTTATCAAACCGCCCTCTCCTTCCGGACTTCAGCGAACAGCGTTCGCGGCTTGTCGGTAGATCGTGGGAAGCAAAAAGCGTACCCCGGATCGCTCCGAAGCGGTGGGCGCCTATTGCGCGGACGTGTGTTCAAGGGAGGGGTGGGGAATTGGGATTTCTGCGAGGCGGCGCTAGTAATCTGCCGCATCCCGAGCGGCATCCCGAGCGGCGCGCACCCACTCACGTTCGCGCTGCGGGTGACCGGTTCCGCCTGCGGAGCCAAGCCGCCGAGCCAGGCGCGAGGGGTCGGATGCCGCGAGGTCGTCGAGGGTCCGGATGCCGATCGCATGGAGGCGAGCGGTATTACGGTCGCCGATCCCGCGCAGCGCGGCCAGACGGGCGGTCTCGACCCAGGATCCGGCGTGCCGGAGGTCGGCTCCTGTGGCCGCCGCGACACGGGCCGGCGCCGCCTCGGCGAGCGCGAAGACATCGTAGCCCGCCCGAGCCAGGGGGGCCGCAGGGACGCCGGGCAGATCGGCGAGGCGGGGCGTCGTCGACGAGAACGTCGCCCGTTCCATCCCGAGCAGGACGAGGGTCGTGAAGACGGCGGCGAGCGCGGCGACCGCGAGGCGGACCGGGAGTCGCGCGCCTGTGAGCGACACGACGAGCGCCTGATAGAGCGAGAACGCTTCGAGCGCGAAGACCGGGAAGCCGAAGAAGCCGAGGAGCGGCATCTCGAAGAGCTTCAGATCCTCGAGCCCCGGAACCGTGTAGATCCATTTCCCCCGCGCCCCGGCGTTGAAGAGCTCCCACAGGAGGCCGATCGCCATCCCCCCGAGAAGAAGGCGCAGCGGCCGCCCCGGCTCGCCGCGCTCGAGGTCGCCGAGGAGGGACCGCCCCGGATCGCGGCGGTAGACCCATGGGTCGGCGAGGAGCGTCACCCCGCCCCAGACGAGAGGGAAGAACGTTCGTGGCCACAGGAGCGGCAGGAGGAGCATGGCGAGGCCGGCGGCCTGAATCCCCGTCAGCCGTGCGGAGGTGAGCCGCACGATCGGCGTGCGGGATGGTCGCCCGAGGGCTCCGGCGCCCCGCCCCCCGACGCCGCAAACGTCCAGCAGCCGCTCGGCCCCGAAGATCGCCGGGAGGACGGTCGCGAAGGAGAGCGTCACCCCCGCCCAGCGCGCCGCGCGGCCGTCCGGCACGAAGACGTAGTACCAGTTCGCGAGCCGGAAGTTGAAGAGCTCGAAGAGGAGCCAGAAGGGGACCGACCACGCCATCAGCGACAGCAGGAACGCGGGCCGGTCCAGAAAGAAGAAGCGGCCGCCGCGCAGGGCGACGGCCGCATCGAGCATGAGCAGCGTGGGGTACCACGCGAAGAGGTAGTACCACGTCGCGAAGGGTTCGGTTCCGGCCAGCATGCCGGCCGTGCCTCCCGCGAGAGCGGCCGCGCCGGCCAGTAGCAGAGCCATCGCGCCGCGCCGGCCGGTTCGCCGGCCGGTTCGCCCGCCCGTTTCCCGGCCGGGCGCGCCCGTTCCCCGGCCGGGCGCGCCGATTATGCCAGTCCCTCGACTTCGAACTCCCGCAGGAAGCCCTCGAAGAGGCGCAGGTGTCCTTCCTCGTCTCGCAGGATCGCGATCACCATGTCCTGGGTGACGAGATCGAAGTCGTCACAGAACTCGATGAGCCGGTTGTAGTGCTCGATCGCGCCCTTTTCGGCCTCGATGACGCCCCGGATCACGTGGATGATGTCCGTCTGGTGCTCGGGCGGCTGAAGGAACGACTGCTCGGCGTGGAACTCGAGCGAGCCCGGCACGACCCCCCACAGCTCCTTGATGCGGGCCGCGAACTGCTGCGCGTGGCCGAGCTCCTCCTGGATGTCGGCTTCCAGCGACTCGATGATCTCCTGCGCCCGGACGCCGTCGGGGTTGACCGAGTTCGCGATGTAGCTCATCACCGTCTCGATCTCCATCCAGTACGCCTTCTTGAGCATCTCGATGAGCTGCTCGCGCTTGGACTGGTTCTCTTCCGCGAGGACGCCGCGGTCGAGCGTGGGCATGACCATTCGCTCTCTCCTTTCGCATGCGGATCGGTTCTGTCCTTTTGCGAGCCGCCGGGCGGCACCTTCGCCGGGGGCGCGCTCTCTTGTCGACGTGGAGCAAGAGTAGCCTGTTTAGGAAGTATTATCAAACAGTAATCATCATCTGACAGCGGTCACCAGCCGATCTCGAGCAGTTCCCCGGTGGCCGGATCGAAGCGGAAGCGCACCGCATAGGGCGTCCACGTCTCCATCGTCGGCACGAGCGTCCGTGTGAAGCGAAGGTCCTGGAGCGCCACCGTCACGACTGTATCCCCCGAGCCTGCCGCGGTGCCCGCGGGGGCCGCGACGGTCGTGGCGAACGGGACCCGGGCCCACCATAGGTACCCCTGGCCGGCCGGTGTCACCAGCGCGCGCCGGACCCACGGGTCGTCGAACCCGCGGTCGAAGCGGTCCGTGAAATGGGTCGCGGGCGGAATGCCCGACAGGGAGTAGCGCGCGATCCGGGGCTCGGGGGCGCGAGGCGGCGCGATCGCGACCCCGTTCCAGCGGAGTGGGGCTCCGAAGCGCGGGAATGCGTAGACCTCGACCACCTCGCGCCCGTCCGATGTCTCCGCGCGGTTGACCGCGCGCTCCGCCGCGGCGTGAAGGAGCGCCGACGTCCCGCCATAGGCGCCCAGGAGCACGATCATCGCGGCCGCGCAGGTTCGAGCGCGGGCGGGCCAACGCCACGCCGCCACGAGGACCAGGATCGGCAGTACCCACGTCACCGGGTCCACGATGAAGAGCCATTCCAGCGCGAATCGGTTCAGGTCGAAAGGGTAGAGAAGCATCGTGCCCCACGGAGTCACGACGTCGTAAAGCAAGTGGAGCGCGACTCCGCAATAGGCGAGGAGACAGTACCAGCCTAAACCCCTGCGGCGACCGTAACCCCACCAGAGCCCCACTGCCAGAATGAGCGGAAGCACGGCGAGGCCGAGGAGCGAGTGGGTGATGCCGCGATGGTAGAAGAGGTAGCTCGGGTCGCTGCGAGCGATCAGGAGGACATCGATGTCGGGCAGGTTGTTGGCCAGGACGAGCGCCAACGTCGTGCCCGCCGGCCGGTCCGGCCCCGCCCCCCGGGCCAACGCCCAGCCGGCGAGGGAATGGCTGACGTTGTCCACGCCCGCGCCGTCCTCGCTCGCAACCGCGCGGTCAGTCGGTCGTAAAGGGAAGCCGGGCAGCCTTCCAGGCGCCCATGCCCCCGGGCACGGTGAACAGCCGTTCGAAGCCGGCCCTTTCGAGCACGCTGGCCGCCACGTTGGAGCGGTAGCCGCTCCCGCAGATGACGGCGACCCCGGTCCCGTCGACGGGGACCTCGTCCAGCCGATCCATGAGGGTTCCGCCCATGATGTGGGTCGCGCTCTCGACGTGTCCGGCGGCCCACTCGCCGTCACCGCGGACGTCGAGGACGGGCGGCCCCTGGCCGCGCTCGATCCGGTCGTGGAGCTCCTCGACGGTGATCTGGGGAAGGACCGACAGCGGAAAACCCGCTTCGCGCCAGGCCGTGATTCCGCCCGCCAAGTGACCACGGATGTCGTCGAGCCCGACCCGCACCAGCGCTCGCGCCGCCGACTCCACCGCCGCAGGATCGGGAGCGACCAGGAGGATCGGCGTGTCGTAGGGGACGACCCAGGCCGCCCAGGTGGAGAGGTTCCGGCCCAGCCCGATCCCGAACGAGTTCGGGACGTGGCCGGCGCCGAACGCGCCGGTGTCCCGCACGTCGATCACCGACCAACCCTCCTCGGCCCGCGCGCGAAACTCCGGCGCCGGGATCCCGCTTCCGCCCGGCAGCCGTGCGACCGGCGGGGCCCCGGCCGCGTTCAGCTCCTTCATCCGGCGGTAGTAGGGCGGGAAGGGGGGCGCGGAGCCGAGGATGCGATCCACGAATCCCTCCTCGCTCAGTTCGGGATCCAGATACGGGTTGCCGGCGCGCTCGGCGCCGATCGTCGAGGACGGCCGCGCGCTCATTCCCGCGCCGCACATCGAGCCGGCCCCGTGACCGGGGTGGACTTCGACCTCGTCGGACAGTCCGGCCAGCTTCTCCTGGACGCTCCCGAAGAGCCGGTGCGCGAGCTCCCGCTTGGCGTCTTCGCCCAGCAGGTCCGGACGACCCAGCGACCCGACGAACAGGAAGTCGCCGGAAAGGAGGACCCGGGGAACGTCTTTCGACTCCGTCTCGTCGTACACGAGGAACGAGAGGTGCTCGGGAGTGTGCCCCGGCGTATGGAGGGGTTCCATCCGGACCGACCCGATCTCGATCCGGTCCCCCTCGGTGAGCTCGCGGTGGGGGAAGGAGATCTCGTAGCGCTCGCCGGCGTCGTAGCTCGACAAAGCGGTTTGGGCGCCGGTCCGCTCGGCCAACGCCCGCGCGCCGGAGGCGAAATCAGCGTGGATGTGGGTCTCCAGCACGTGCGTGATCGCGAGGTCCCGCCGGGAGGCATAGTCGAGGTATACGTCGATGTCCCGGCGCGGATCGACGACCGCCACTCGTCCGACCTTGCTACAGCCGACGACGTAGGAATATTGGCTGAGACCGGGATCTTCGATCCGCTCGAACAGCACGCGGGTCACGCTAGTGCGACCCGCGTGGTGTGGCCAGACGGGAAAGAGGTCTGGGCTTTAGCTGATCTCCCTCTCGATGATCGGGCGTTCGGGGGCCTCGACGATCAGGGTCGGGGTCTCGACCGCGACGACCGTGACTTCACCGAACCGAACGGTCGTGCTTTCGTTCGTCTGGGGGGAAGCGGCCGTCATGGCGAACAGGGCGATCACGGAGCCGCAGTAAAGGGCGGCGGCGAACAGCGGAGCCAGGATGCGCATCGAACTCTCCTTCGGAAGGGCAGGCGTTTCGGATTTTTTCTCGTCTTCCCTTACGTTGGACATCGACGGCGGGTTTCGGGTTGGAATTACTCCCGCTCCCGGATCGCCTCCACCAGCGCATCCTTGTCCATCCGGCTGCGCCCCTCGATGTCGAGCTCGCGGGCCCGGTTACGCAGCTCGTCGACGGTCCGGTCCTCGAGGCTCCGGTTGGGGTTGCCGGTGCCCTGGGTCGTCCGGTTCGGCGTCCGGCCCTCCTGGCGGCGCTGCTTGTTCACGGTGCGGGCGGCGATCTCCTCAGCCCTTTTCTCCGGCTTCCCCGTGTCCATCACGCTCTCCTTGACGTGCTCGTATTGCCGCTCGTCCTTCTTCGACCAGCTCCTGGGCATATCTTCCTCCTTGGAATGGTATGGAAGAAAGAGGGCCGGCCTCCACGAAGAGGCCGGCCCATACCGTCCGCCGCTACCGGGGGACCGCGGCGTCCGGAATCCCCGCAGTCAGGCTACTCCCAGTACGGGGTCGAGCCGTAGAACTCGTAGACGCTGCGCTCCCACTCGTGGTCCGAGGTCTCCGGCCAGTGATCCTTGTCGAAACCGGGCGCGTTCTCGAGGCGCTCCCGTTCGACATCGAGGATCAGCTCGTTGTTCTCCGTATCGATCCGCAGCGCCTCTGGCGGGACGGCGAACAGCTTGTCGCCCATCCCGAGGAACCCGCCGAAGGACAGAACCGCGTACCGGATCCGGCCGTTGGAGAGATCGAGCATGAAATCCTCGACCTTGCCGAGGTCCTCGCCGAGGGCGTTGCACACCTTGTCGCCGCTCAGGGTCGAGGCGGAGAGGATCGGGTTCGAGGTGGTGATCGTCCTGTCCTGCATCGTTCAACTCCTTTCCTGGAGTCGCGAATCGCAATTCCTCTATCGATGACACACTATTTATATAAGCGGCCCACCGGCGCCATGCTGTCGGATGGATGACAGGCGCGGCGCTTCCAGGTGGCGCCGTACGAGCGACCCGAAGGCGTCGGGGTGAATCAGGAAGGAGTCGTGGCCGGTGTCGAGGTCGAGCATGTGGAGCTCTGCCGGCCGACCCACCGCGGAGAACGCCCGCGCGAGCTCCTCGATCTCGAACCGCGGGATCAGCACATCGGTCTCGACCCCGATTAGGAGCGTACGCGCGGTGATCCGGCCGACGGCCGCCTCCAGCCCGCCGCGGCCGCGGCCCAGGTCGTGGAGGTCCATCGCGCGGGACAGATAGAGATACGAGTTCGCGTCGTAGGCGCGGGCGTACTTTTCGCCCTGGTGCGCTAGGTACGATTCGATCTCGAAGCGCCCCGACAGCGAGTGGAGCTCGCCGTCCTGCCAGGCGCGGCCGAAACGCCGCGTCCACTCGAGATCCGACCGGTAGGTGATCGTGCCGATCTCGCGTGCGAGGGAGAGTCCAGCGGCGGGCGGGTCGTGGCCGTAATAGTCGCCGCCCTTCCAGGCGGGGTCGAGCATGACCGCCCGGCGCTGGACGCGCCGGAGCGCGATCGCGAACGGGTGCGTAAGCCCGGAGGCGCTGATCGCGATCAGCCGGTTCACGGTCCCGGGGAAGAGGGCCGCGTACTCGAGCGCCAGCATCCCGCCCATCGACGAGCCCACGACGGCGTGGAGCCGCTCGACCCCCAGCGCCTCGAGGAGCGCCCGCTGGATCCGCATGATGTCACGCAGGGTGATCACGGGGAAACGGAGCGCGTACGGCGCTCCGGTCCCGGGATCGGGCGAGGCGGGGCCGGTCGAGCCATGGCAGCCCCCCAGCACGTTTGCGCAGACGACGAACCAGCGCCCGGTGTCGAGCGCCTTCCCGGGGCCCACCATCTCCTCCCACCAGCCGGGGTCGTCGCCCGGGTCGTGCCGGGCGGCATGGGCGCTGGGCGACAGACCGGTCGTCAGCAGGACGGCGTTCGCGCCTTCGGCGTCGAGTGCGCCCCACGTCTCATAGGCGCTTGTCGGGCTCTCGATCGACGCGCCCGACTCGGTGGCGAAGGCACCGGGGAAGGTCCAGTGCTGGCGATGCGGCTCACCCATGGAACGGGAACCTAGCGAGGGGCTGCGGGCGCTCCAAGGCGGTGCGAGCCGGTGCTTGCGACCCCCCTAGCGGATGGCGCTCGTCCTGGGGACGGGCGGGATCGGGCGCGCCTACCGGATCACCTCGTCGTGGAGTACACCGGCGCCGGCGCCGAGATCACACGACGATTATTCGACCCTCGCGGGGATGATGACCGCCGCCCCGGCGCTTGACCGATACGCCTTCGAGCCTCCATAATGGTTCCAATCAGGAGGAACAAATGGCGATCCTCAACGTCAAGTCTCTGCCGGACGCGCTATACCGAAAGCTCAAGGCGCGCGCGAAACGGAATCATCGCTCGCTGGCCCAGGAAGTCACCCATATCCTCTCCGAATCCGTCGGTCAGGCGGAATCACTCTCGATTCTGGAGCTGCAGGGTCTCGGAAAGGAGCACTGGAAGGAGGTCGACGGCGCGGATCACGTCGAAGCCGAGCGGCGTTCTTGGAGCTGACGGATCTCGTCGGCTCCGGCCGGGTGGCGCTCGACACCGTGGCCTTCATCTACTTCATCGAAGAGCATCCCGACTTCCTGCCGTTCCTTTCTCCACTCCTCACCGAGGCCGATCAGGGACGGCGCGAGATCGTGACCTCCGCGGTGACGCTGATCGAGGTGCTCGTTGTACCGTATAGGGCCGGCGACCTTCCCCTCGCCGAGAGATACGAGGCCCTGCTGACGCGGAGCCGAGGCGTTCGCCTGATCGATCTCGATCGCGGGCAACTCCGGGCCGGGGCCCAGCTACGCGCTACCTACGGGGTAAGAACTCCCGACGCCCTGCAGCTTGCCGCAGCGCTGACCTGTCGGTGCGGGGTGTTCGTGACGAACGACAGACGCCTGCCCGCGATTCCCGGCCTGCGGATCGTGCAGCTCTCGGACTTTCTCGAGGCGTCCTGAGTTGCCGCCGTTTCGCATCGCGCTCTGTCAGATCGACGTGGCGGTCGGCGACCTGGACCGGAACCTGGCGCGGATCCGGACCGCCCTCTCGGACGCCGAGCGGTACGAGCCCGACCTGATCGCCTTTCCCGAGCTCGCGATCTCGGGCTACCCCCCGGAAGACCTCCTCCTGCGGCCCGCCTTCCTCGACGATGCGCGGCGGGTTGTGGACGCGCTGGCGGCGGAGGTCGGCGAGGCGGTCGTCGTCGTCGGCTTTCCCGAGCGCGGCGAGATCGGCCGCCGCGCCGCCAACGCTGCTGCGGTACTCCGGAAGGGCCGGATCGTCGACGTGTATCGGAAGCGGCGGCTTCCCAACTACGGGGTCTTCGACGAGGCCCGCTATTTCCGGAGGGGGGATCGGATCCCGGTGTACGATCTCGACGGCTTCCTTCTCGGGATCAACATCTGCGAAGACATCTGGACGAGGGGCGAGCCTCTCTCGACACAGGCCGAAGCGGGCGCCGTCCTCGCGATCAATCTCTCCGCCTCGCCGTTCCACGTCGGCAAGGCGGGCGAGCGCGAAGGGATGATCCGGGCGCGCGCGGAGGATCACGGGATCGCCGTGGCCTACTGCAATCTCGTCGGCGGCCAGGACGAGCTCGTCTTCGACGGCCAGTCGCTGATCGTCGATGCGGAAGGGTCGATCGTCGCGCGCGCGGCGGCGTTCGCGGAGGACATGCTGGTCGCAGACCTGGATCTGCATCTCGATCCGGACGGTGGACGGACGGCGGGGGCGGCGCCGCCACGAGCGGCCATCGAGCGGGTGGAGCTGGGCCCGCGGCGGAGATCGGGAGAAGCGCCATCCCATGGGGCCGGGACTTCGATCGAACCGCGAATCGCGGACCCGCCCGTCTCCCGGGCGGCTCAGATCCTCGACGCGCTCGCGCTCGGGCTCGGCGACTACTTCCGCAAGAACGGCTTCGCCGAGGCGTGCCTGGGAGTTTCCGGCGGGATCGACTCCGCGGTCACGGCGGCGATCGCCGCCCGGGCGCTCGGTGCGGATCGGGTCCACGGCCTCTATCTCCCGTCCCGTCACTCGTCCGAGGCGAGCCGATCGGGAGCGCGCTCCCTCTGCGAGAATCTTGGAATCGACTACCGCGAGATCCCGATCGAGCCCCTCTTCGCGGCGATCCTGACCGCGCTCGGGCCCGTCTTCGGCGATCTTCCGCACGACAGGACCGAGGAGAACCTGCAGGCGCGGATCCGGGGAACGGTCCTGATGGCCCTCTCGAACAAATTCGACTGGCTCGTGCTCGCGCCGGGCAACAAGAGCGAGCTGTCGGTCGGCTACGCAACCCTCTATGGCGACATGGTCGGCGGCTTCGCGGTCCTCAAGGACCTGCTGAAGAGCGATGTCTACCAGGTGGCGGAGGAGATCAACCGACACGCTGGCCGCTCGGTGATCCCGGCCGAGACGATCGCCCGCGAGCCGACCGCAGAGCTCCGGCCCGGGCAGCGGGACGCGGACACCCTACCGCCTTATCCGGTCCTCGACGCGATCCTCGAGGCGTACATCGAGCGCGACCTGGGGCGGCGGGAGATCGTCGCGCTCGGGCATCCCGAGGAAACGGTGCGCTGGGTGTGCGACGCGGTCGATCGCAGCGAGTACAAGCGCCGGCAGGCGCCGCCGGGGATCAAGATCACGACCCGGGCATTCGGCAGGGACCGCCGGATGCCGATCACGAACCGCTACCGGGGGTAGCAGGCGCGGAGTGCTAGCGGCGGGGGCGGAAGAGCGCGACCAGGTGGTGACGGTAGTGGATCGCCCAGGCGGCGGAGAGGACGAGGTAGACGACCCCGACCTTGACCCGCCAGTCGGGAACGATGAGCTGGACGGCGAACGGCAGGAAGAGGAGGAGCGCCTGCCACCACGTGAGCCGCCGGTCGGCGAGCATGACGACCGCGAACAGCGACTGGGCGGCGGTCAGGAAGATCTCGTGCCGTTGCTGGAGGTTCAGCTCCAGGTCGGCGATCCTGCCGGCGGAGATCGAGTAGACGAGCGAAATCGTTCCGATCAGGAGCGTCCACTGGTTGACCTTGGACGAGATCAGCGCCGAGAGCGCCATCGTCGCGTGGCGCCGCATCGTCCACATCGCGGCGATGATGAACTCCGGCGCCTCGGAAGCGAGGGGGGCGATCCACTGGACGAGCAGGAACTCGTCGATATCGAACTGGTGGCCGGTTTCGATCAGCGACTCCGCGAAGGGCTCGGCGGCGAGGAAGATGACGACGCCGGAGAAGACGAAGAGGAGGAGGTTAACGCCGAGCCGCGGCCCGCGCGGCAGGCGGCTTACGAGCAGCGCCGGCCCGACCAGCTCGGGCTCCTCCACCCCGATCGAACCGGTGCGGACCAGATACCACACGAAGAGCCCGACCAGGAAGACGGTGTCGAGCCACCAGAACTTCCCCACGATGGCGATCGCGAAGGCGTAGATGGTCGCCACCAGCAGGAAGCGGACGGCGATCAGGTCGCTCTCGACGAGCGTCACGGAGGATTTCTTCCAGCGGGCCCAGAAGAGCCAGACGATGAGCGGCCAGCCCAGTCCCACCAGGAGCCGGTTGGCGCCGGTCATGTTGGCGGCGGCGTACTGGCCGTAGATGGGGTCGTCCGCGGCACGCCAGGCGAAGTAGAGGTCGACCGCGTACTCGGGCAGGATCGCGATCAGGGCCAGGATCGCGAGCGCGAGCGCCTGGCTGATCTCCATCTGGGCGACCTCGGCCGCCCACGAGAGGAGGAACGCCGCGCCGAGGATCCCGCACCCGAAGACGAGCGCCTCGATCGGCGGCGAGGCTTCCGGTCCGAGCGTCTCGTAGAGGAGGCCGGGGATCGTCAGGGCGATGGCGCCGAGGAGCCACGCCGCGCCAACGAACCGCCTCATCCGGGCGTGGTCTCCGATCCGGGCGCGGTCTCCGATCCGGGCGTGGCTTCCGGTCCGGGTGCAGGTTCCGCCGTCCACCAGTCGCGGATCGCCGCCGCCGCGAGCTCGGGGCGGTCGACGTGCGGCCAGCGGGCGGTGCCGGGAAGGACGCTCTGGACGGCGTCCTCGCGGACGGCGCGGTAGAGCTCCGGCGCTGCCGGGTTGCCCCTGGCCTCGGCTCCCCACAGGAGCAGCGCGGGAGGTTCGAGCTTCGCCAGCGCGTCACGCGGGTCGATTGCGAGGTCCCCCGCCCACAGCGACCACAGCGGCCAGTGGCCATTCCGCTGGCGCGCGTAGCGCGCGCGCGCCTCCGCTCGGGGCGCCAGGTCCGCGGGGTCGCCGGCGAGCGCAGCGGCGAGCGTCCGGCGCTGGACGAGCGGGTTGGCGTGCCAGTAGTGGTAGGCCCGGCCGAGCGGCGAACGCAGGGCCTGGTAGGCTATCGGTCCCCAGGCGGGCGGCGTGATCGGCGCCGGTCCGTCGGGCTCGGGGGGGCCGAGCATGACGACGCCGCGGATGTCCTCCCGGAGCTCGACGGCGGCGCCGACCGCGAAAGCGGCCGAAAGGCCGCTCGCGACGAGGAGCGCCGGGCGGTCGATCGCGTGGCGCACGAGCTCCACGATCGCGCTCCGGTAGAAGTCCGGCCGATAGCGCATCGATGGCCGACCCGACCGCCCGAACCCCGGCAGATCGGGGGTGACGACCGTGAACGTCTCCGCCAGCCTGTCACCCAGGGGCCCCATCTCGGCGCCCGAGGCGCCGGTATAGAGGTCGTGGAGGAGGAGCGCGGCCGGACCCTCGCCCCGCACCGTCAGGTAGATGTCGGCGTGGCGCCAGGGAAAGCGGTGGGGAACGCCCGCGACCGGCGCCGGCAGCATCGGCGAGCGGGCCTCGAGCGCGCGCGTCCAGGCGACCGCCGCCGCCCCCGCGGCCAGCGCGCCCCCGGCGAATTTTCCGAAGAGACCCATGGGGAGCCGTAAGGCTAGAGATCCGCCCCGGGTGAAGCAAGACGGAAAGGCAGCCGGCTACCGCTCCGCTTCCAGCGCGTGGATCGCGACCGACCGGGCGTGCCGGTTGTCGATGAAGATCTCGAAGGAGTACGTGCCCGGCCGGGGAAGTTGCAGGTTGTTCATGTCCATGATCGTCTGCGCGGTCATCGGACGCCCGGGCTGCGCTCCCTGAAGCGAGACCTGACCGTTCAGCTTGAAGATCTCCTTGCCGTCCTCGTCGGCGAGCTTGATCTCGAGCGGGTGGAGCCCCTCTTCGCCGATCCGCGCCTCGACCCTGAGGACGAGCGCCAGGTGCGGGTGGGTGCAGGGGTACTCGGCGGCGTGGATCGAGTTGAAGATGCCGAGCAGGTTGAGCTTCCCCTCGCGGCTCACGTTGGCCGCATCGCAGCAGACGCCGAGGGTGACCTCCACGGCGGCCGACGCTAACTCCTCACGACCAGGTGCACCAACATCCCGGCCGCGCGGTTCCGGCGAGGGTAAGGAGCAGAGCGCGAGATCACCCCTCGCGAGGCGACTCAGCCCGGAAGTCTCAGCCCGCCAGGATGTCCAGGTAGCGCGAGCGGGGGGCGTGGTTCAGGGGCGGATCGTAGCGGCGGATGAACTGCCGCTCGGCGAGCCGCGCCTGCTCGACCGTCAGGTCGGCGACCCAGTGGACCGCGCGCGCGCTCAGGTCCTTGAGCTCCGCCAGGTCGAAGAGCTGGAGAAGCCGGGCCCTCAGGTTCCGCGCGCTACCGACGAGCAGCACCGACTCGGAGCCGTTCCCGTCCCCCGCGGCGAGGATGAAAACGCCCATCGTCTGAGGGACGTGAAGCCGGATCGACAAGCGGCTCCACCGCGTCTTGTGCAGGTCTTCCTTCATACCAGGGTCGCTCGTCGCGAACGCCTCCGCGCAGGGGTGAAAGGATCCGGTAGGGATCCCGGAACACGTGGGGAGCAATTTGTGTGCCGGAAAGAGGGGAGCGAGGCCAAGCCGGTCGACTTCTCCGCTCGACCCCGCTCCAGGGGGGCGACCCCATCCAATCGCCCCCGGTGATCCGTCAGCTCAGCAGCGGCTCCACCCGCAGTGCCTGCAGATCAGACAAGCGTTCTCGTGCGTGACCGGGCTCCCGCAGTCCGGGCACGACGACATCGGCCGCGCTGCCATCGCGCCCGGTCCTTGAAGCCGTTCGCTCTCGGCGGCCGCCTTCACGAGCGCCTCCGCCGGCGCGGCGCCGTTGGTGCGGGTGCCGTTTCCTCCTCGAGTTCCCCTTCCCGAGCCGCGGCCGTTCCGCTCGAGCGTCCGTTCCAGCGCGCGGCCGATCGCGTCGGGCGCGGAGAGGATCAGCTCGCCGTTGTCCCATACCGGGTTGGGGCCGCTGATCCCCTTGAGCTCGCGGACGAGGGCATCGGGATCGATCCCCGAACGCAGACACAGCGAGATGAGCCGGCACATCGCCTCGGAGTGCGCGGCCGCCGATCCGCCGGCCTTGCCGAGCGAGGCGAACACCTCGCAGAGCCCGGCCTCGTCCTCGTTGACCGTGATGTAGAGATTCCCATCCCCGGTCCGTATCCGCTCGGTCACGCCGCTGGTGATCGCCGGCCGCGGCCGCGGCTTGAGCGGCGGCCCGGCCGGCGCGACTTGGCCGCTTTCGCGGCCGGCCGAGGCCTGATCGTCGCCTGCGTCGTCCGCTCCCGACGTGGCCGCCGCCTTAGAGTCAGTCCCCTCCGCGGCCAACTCCGACTTGGGCGCCGAGGCCTTGTCGGTCACCAGGATCCCCTCCCGGCTCCCCTCGCGATAGACGGTGATCCCCTTCAAGCCCGCCTTGTAGGCGGTGATGTAGATGTCGGCGACCGTCTCCAGCGAGACGTCGGCCGGCAGGTTGACGGTGGACGAGATCGACGAGTCGACCCAGCGCTGGATCACACCCTGCATCCGCACACGGAAGTAGGGGTCGATGTCGTGCGCGGTCCTCACATGGTCCGGGAGCTCCTCGTCGTCGCCCCACAGATCCTGGATCAGCGGGTGGTATACCTTGTACTCGGTGAACGACTCGCCGTCCTCCTGCTTGACCCGCCGCTTGTAGCTGGTGCAGAAGATCGGCTCGACCCCGCTCGAGGACTGCGCCACGATCGACCCCGTGCCGACCGGCGGGACGGTGAGAACGGTCGAGTTCCGCATCCCGAACTGCTCGATCTGCTCACGGAGATCGACGGGCAGGTTCTGAATGAACTTCGACTGCGAGACCCCGTCCCACGAATAGAGCGGGAAGGCGCCCTTCTCGCGCGCCAGGTCGATCGACGTCTGATACCCGGCGCGACAGATCGTCTCCATGATCCGGTCGACCGTCTCGAGTGCCTTCTCGGTGTCGTACTGAATCCCCATCCGGACGAGCGCGTCGGCGAGGCCGGTGATGCCCAGGCCGACCCGGCGGTCGGCCGCGACCGCTTCCCGGATCACTGGCAGCGCGTGGGCGTCCATGTTGTAGTCGATGACGTCGTCCAGCAAACGGGTCGCCGTACGCGCGACCTCGGCCAGCTCCTCGTAGTCGAGCTCCCCGTCCTCATCGACGAACCTCGAGAGGTTGATGCTGCCGAG
>DATLFH010000041.1:0-24751 GCA_035524965.1 Gemmatimonadota bacterium
GGCCGCCGAACCGGCGACCGCCGCTCTCTCTCCGCGAAGCTCCTTGTACCCCTCGGACTCGAGCTGCTTCGCGAGCTCCTTGTCGCCCGAGCGGATGATCTTCCCGCCGACCATGACGTGCACGAAGTCGGGGGTGATGTAATTGAGGATGCGCTGATAATGGGTGATGATCAGAACCCCCATCCGCCCGAGCTCGCCTTGTAGCCTGTTGACGCCGCGCGCCACGATCTTGAGCGCGTCGATGTCGAGGCCCGAGTCGGTCTCGTCCAGGAGCGCGAGATCGGGCTTCAGCATCGCCATCTGGAGGATCTCGTTGCGTTTCTTCTCGCCGCCCGAGAAGCCGTCGTTGACGAACCGTTCGGCGAACTTCTCCTCGACCTCGAGGAGGCCCATCGCCTCCATCAGGTCGTCGTAGAAGTCGAGCACCGAGACCTCCTCACCCGTCCGCGCGACCTTGGCCTGCCTCAGGAACTGGGCGATCGTGACGCCGGGGATGTCGCTCGGGTACTGAAAGGCGAGGAAGACGCCCTTCCGGGCCCGCTCGTCTACTTCCATCGCCAGCAGGTCCTCGCCACGGTAGCGGACGAAGCCGGCCGTCACCGTATAGGCGGGATGGCCGGCGACCACCTTGGCGAGGGTCGACTTGCCGGAGCCGTTGGGACCCATAAGCGCGTGGAGCTCCCCCTCGCCGATCGTGAGGTCCACTCCGCGCAGGATCTCGTTCCCCTCGACCGACGCGTGGAGGTTCTCGATCTCCAGCAATGGATGCTCACCGCTCATGGACTGTCTGCTCCCGCTTCATGATTCCCTCAGATTTGTCTCCCCACGTGATATCGATCAACTCGCGCACGTCCGCCTCGTTCTCCTCGACGAGGTCGCTCAACCGGATCTCGGACAGGAGCTGGTCGATCCGCCGCCGGAGCGCGTACCAGACCGGCCGGATCGTGCAATCGTGGTTCTCGTCACACCGCTCCGGTCCGACCGGATGCGTGGTGCAATTGATCTCGAAGGTCTGGCCTTCGGTCGCGTCGATCACGTCCTTGACCGAGATCTCGTGCGGCTCGCGGGCGAGCTCGAACCCTCCCGAGACCCCGCGCACGGCGGTCACGATGCCGGCCTGGCGGAGGCGCCGGAGGATCTTCTCCGTGTAGTCGGCGGGCAGGTTCTCCCGCTCGGCCATCTCGCGCGCCGCCACCGGCCCCGCGCCGCCGAAGCGGGCGAGGTGCAGGCTGCAGATCAGCCCGTACTCGGCCTGGGTCGTGAACCGCATGTCGATAGAGACTATTATTCCGGATAATTTTAGTCAAGTTTCGAGAATCGTTCTCATCCGGCTCCCCGAGACCGCGTTCGACCAGGTTACCGGTTGGATTTCATGATCCGAAACGTCGTCATTCTCGCGGCGCTCGTCGTTCTGGCGGCGCTCGCCCTGCGCCTCCTCGTGCCCCGGATCGTCCATCGCTTCATCTACTTCCCGCAGCGAACGGCGGAGGAGGAAGCGGACCCAGCCCGTTGGGGACTCACGACGGCGAGGGAGCTCCACCTGCGTGCCGCGGACGGGGTCCCGCTCCACGCGTGGTGGGTCCCCCGGCCGACCGGCGTTCCCGACTGCGGGACCGCGCTCTACCTCCACGGCAACGCCGGCAGCATCGTCGGCCGCGGGGGGATCGGCCTGGGGATCGCTCGAACCGGGTTTGACGTCCTCATGCTGGACTACCGGGGGTACGGCCGGAGCGGAGGGGAGCCGGACGAGGCGGGACTCTATCTCGACGCCGTGGCGGCGCACCGTTACATCGTCGAGGTGAGCGGGCTTCCCGCACGGCGAATCCTCCTCTTCGGCGAGTCACTCGGAGCGGCGGTCGCCGTGGAGCTGGCCGCGCGTGAGCCCGTCGGGGCCCTCGTACTCGCCGGTCCACTACCCGGAACCGTGCTGGCGGCGCGGACACTGTACCCTTTCATTCCCGATTTCCTCCTCGACTGGGAGCGTCACCGCTTCGACGCGCTCTCCAGGATCGGTCGCGTCGAGGCGCCGATCCTCTTCGCCCATGGCACCGAAGACCGCACGATCCCGCGGTCCCTGGCCCGCACGCTCTACGAGGCCGCAGGCGAGTCGAAGCGTTGGTACGCCGCCACCGGCTTCGGCCACAATGATATCTATGACGACCCCGGCTTCTGGCGCGCGGTGGCACGGTTCGCGCGGGAGACGATGCCGTGCCGGGAATCATGAGGTTGTCGCTTACGCCTCGCGCAGGTAGCCCCAGTTGTGCAGGCGATCGTGGTCCTCGAACCACCGGTCGCCGATGTCGGTGCGGTAGTACATGTTGGGGATCATGATGTTGCCGATCCGGTTGTAGGCCTGGGCCTGGGCGCGGCGCATCGTCTGGCCGGTGCCGACCACGATCAGGACGACCCCCGATGTCCCGGTGATCACCCACTCGCCGTTGACGAGCTTGACGTCCTCGATGTGAACCCCGGCCAGGTCCGGCTTCCGGAAGATGATCACGCGCTCGTCGGAGTTGGCCTCGAACGTCTTGGGATCGTCGAACGGGAAGGGCGGCACGACGATCCGGACGCCGACCTGGAACCCGGAGCGGGCCTTCAGGTCGATCTTCTCGCCCCGCGCGAGCGCGATCAACAGCTCGCCGATCGGCGTGGTCAGCCCCTCCTGCTGGATCGAGATCGTCGGGTAGCCGAAGCGCGCGGTGAACTCGAGCGGGTAGATGCCCTGCCCGTTGACGATGCAGTTCAGATCGATGTAGCCGGCGTAGCCTTCCTCGCGGAGCTTCTCCTCCATCTTCTTCAGCGTCACGTTGAAGATCCGGTTGGGCGGGCTCCAGTACATCGCCGTTCCCATCTCGCCCGTCGACGGCCCGATGTTTCCCGGGAAGAGCTTCTTGTGCTCGAAGTTGACGTTGATCGGGCTCAGGAACTCGTGGCCGTTGAAGAAGGCGCCGATCGCGATCTCCACGCCGGTCCGCCGCTGCTGGAGCTGAAAGGTCCGCACCCGGTCGGCGTACACCTTCTTGTACGACTCCAGCACGTGGATCACGTCCTGGCCGTCCTCCTCCTCGCCGACGAAGAGCAGCCGCTTGATGTTCTGCGCTTCCCCGCTCGGCTTGATGACGTAGCGGGCGGGGTTCGCGCGGACGAAGTCGAGCGCGGCGTCGAAGGCGGAGAATTCCTCGAACGGGATGATCGGTATGCCGAGGGCCTTGAGCTCGGTCTGGCCGAAGGCGCGGTCGTCCTCGAGGCGATCGGTGTAGGGCGTCCCCCCGACGACCGCCTTGCCCGTCTTGCGCAGCCGGTGAGCCTCTTCGCCCATGCCGAGGACGTCGTCGAAGACGACCACGTCGGCCCAGTCGACGTCGGAGCGCCAGTCCGTGGTCTTGGGCACGAAGCCGTCTCCGACCGAGCGCGCCTTCTTGTCCTTGATCGAGTACCGGACCTCGTGCCCTTCCTTCTGGACCTGCCAGGCGATGTCCGTGATCAGCGCGTCGAACGAGACGAAGAGGAAGCGGGTCTTGTCGCTCACTTCGTCTCACCCCCTAAACGTGAGAGAAATGGATGCCCAGGCGGCAATCGATTCGTGAGCAATGAAAAGGGGGGCGATCGCTCGCCCCCCTCGTTCCTGCGCTCGCGGATCCGCTTACGGACCGAACCGCGGCCTACTCCTCGACGCCCGCCGTTCCGTCCGCCGATACCTCGAACGGGATGACCATCCCGGCCACCGCGTGGCCGGCGATGTAGCACACCATCGCGTACTCGCCCGCCGATCCGGTCGTGAACGTGATCGTCGCCGTGCCGCCGCCGGCCGGGGTGCCGGTCGTCGCCGCATCGGGCGTCATCGCGCCCTCGAAGACGGGAGTCGCGCTCTCGAACACGGCCGGCCAGGTGTCCATCCACTCGTCGATCCCGAGGCTGTGGGGCTGGGTCGGATCGGAGTTGGTGAAGTTGATCGTTACCTGGTACCCCTCGGGCACCACGATGCGGCCGTTCTCGGCATAGAGCCCGTTGTAGTTCCAGCGGTTGTTGACGTCGGACTCGCCGGCGTCGATGTCCATCGTGATCGTCCGGGCGGTCTCGTCGATCTGCATCCAGGAGGGAGTCGAGAGGAGGCCGTCGCCTTCCATGTCGTGGTCCATCCCTTCGTCCATCATCGCGGTCGTATCGTCAACCATCGTGCCTTCGCCGTCCGTATCGCCGCCGCACGCGACGAAGGTGATGGCAAAGAGCAGGCTCAGCAGTGTGGCGGAAACTCGCATCTTTTCACTCCGATTTAGGTTGGCGCGGGGTCTGTTCCACAGATGATGATGCGAAAGAAATTTAATATACCCCGGATAGAGAAGACGGGCACACCGCTTCATGCGGCGCCTGAAATCATGGGAGCGCCGCCCGTTCGGCGGAAGCGCGGGCGAGCGCCGCCCAGAGCTCCACGTACTGTAGCGCACCCTCCCAGCTCTCGATCTGCTGCAGGCCGTCCTTCGGCTGATGGTACGCTTCCCTGAGGTAGGCCGCGGCCCGGGCGACCCCCCATCCCTCGGGCGTTCCGACGTACTCGGGACCGAGAAAGACGAGGCCGGCCGGGACCCCCGCCTCGGCGAAGACGTAGTGGTCGCTCCGGAAGAAGAAACCCTCGGTGGGAAACGGGTTCGCGGCTAGCCTGAGCCCCGCCTTCGACACGACCGCCGCGAAGACGTCCGCCAGCGGGAACCCCGTTCCGGCCACCAGGACGGCGCTCGCGGCTCGCCCCCACGCCTCGCTCGCCCCGTCGTGGTTCCAGTTCGCCACCGCCCGCGGAGTCCCCGGTGGCGGATGGGCCAGCCAGCGGCGCGTGCCGAAGAACCCCACCTCTTCCGCCGTCGGGCTCAGGAACACGATCGAGCGGGGCGGTCGCGGACCGGCGGCGAGCGAGCGCGCGGTCTCGACCAGCTCGGCGACGGAGAGCGCGTTGTCGACCACTCCGGGGTAGAGAACGCCGCGACCGGGGGCCGCGCGATCGCGACCGGCGCGGACCCCGAGATGATCGTGGTGGGCGGTCAGAACGACCGCCTCCTCCGCCAGCGCCGGATCGGACCCGCGGAGCCAACCGGCGACGTTCCAGCCGGTCGTCTCCTCGATCTCGACGGTCCACGAGGCCTCGACGGCGACCGCCGCGCGGGGACTTGGGTGCCGGAGCCATCGGGGCGCGGCGCCGCCGTTCAGGATCACGACGGGGGGTTCGTCCGATGGGTCCGGCGTGTCGTCCGTCCCCGGCGGCCTGAACCGGGCCGCCTCCAACCCGGCCCGCGCTTCCACCCAATCGCCGGGCTCGACCAGCACGACCGGGATCGCGGCGCCCGGCCCTCCGGCCGAGGACGGCTCGTCCCTGCCCGGTCGATCCTGAAGCTCCTTCAGGAGACGCTCCAGCCGGAGCGCGGCGCTGGTCGTCTCGAGCGGCGATGCCGGAGGGCGGAGCTCGACGAGGGTCGCGGGACCTCGGGCGCGGCTGCCGGAGAAGCGAGCGCTCCGGACGGCAACGGCCTCGACCGGGGAGATCCATTGCGCCCCATCCGGTCCGATCACGGTCACGGAAGCGGGGCCCGATCGCGCGCGGACGAGGGGAACGGGCTGGAGATAGCCGTCGGTGCCGGCCGGATCGAGGCCGGCCTCGGCGAACCGGCGCGCGAGGTCCTCGGCCACCATCCGCTCGGCCGCTGTTCCGACCTCGCGTCCCGCCCGTGCCGGGTCGGCAAGCCAGGCGACGTGCGCGCGGAGCCGCTCGATCCGCGGATCCCGCGCGGCGCTGCCGGTCAATCGCTCCCGGCCTCGCCCGCGCTCTCGCCCTCGCCCGCGCTCCCTGCCTCGGTCGTGTGATCGTGGACGATCCGCCACTCGCCGTCCAACCGCCGGAAGACGAGCGTGAACACGCCGCCCCGCTCGCCGCCGGGGCCCATCGCCAGCGACCAGCGACCCAGCATCCAGGCCGCGTCGGCGCCCAGCGGGTGCACCTCCAGGTCGGAGAACGAGAGTCGACCCATCGTCCCCGGGCTGTCGCCGTACGCCTCCCGGTACCGCTCGAGCGTCGTCCGCCAGCCGCGCTGGACGCGGGCCCCGGAGGTGAAGACGAGCTCGGGGCTCTGCCAGTAGCCCTGCATGAACGCTTCCAGGTCGCCGCGGTTCCAGGCCTGGACCTGCTCCTCCAGCACCCGGACGACCGCCTCGCGGCGGGAAGAAGTCCACCCGTCCGCGCGATCGCCGCCGTTGGTGTTCCCGATATGAACCGCGCAAGCGGGGAGGACGGCGAGAACGGCCAGCCCGGTGAGAAACGAGACGGCGGGCGAGCGCGCGCGAGCCGACATCGCGGCCGCGGCCCGGCGCGACCTCAGGAGTCGCCCCTCGGGCGCACGAGGGTTTCGGCCGGCGCCCTGGGGACCGGCGCCGCCTCGGGGATGACCGAGAGGGATACCGGCCGGCCGTCCCGCTCCACGATCAGCCTGGCGGGGCGGCCGGGGGCGAGCTCGGCGAGCGCCCTCACATAGTCGTAGATCGAGTCTGTCGAGCGCCCTCCCAGACGCACGACGCGATCGCCGGGACGGACCCCCGCGGCCGCGGCCGGCGAGCCTTCGACGACCCGCTCGATCCTCACACCCATCCGCGGTGCGCCCGGCCGGGGCACCGCGCCCAGCCGAACCCCGCTCGCGAGGTCCTCGACCGGATCGGGTGCGACATCGCGCGGTTCGTACTGGCGTGGGTCGAAGACCGGCCGCTCAACGCCGTTCGCCAACCGCGCCACGACGTGGCGGACCAGCGCCGTGATTCGCTCGATCCCTCCGATGTTCAGGTGCTCCGCGTCGTCCGACGCCCGGTGATAGTCCTCGTGGACGCCGGTGAAGAAGGCGAGCACGGGAACCTGTCGCAGGTAGAAAGCCGCGTGGTCCGAGGGTCCGTAGCCCTCGGGCATCAGCTCGATCGGCAGGCCGACCTCACGGTTCGCCGCCGCAATCAGCTCGGGCCACGCGGGAGAGGAACCCACGCCGTAGATCACGAGCTCGTCCTCCAGCCGGCCGATCATGTCCAGATTGATCATCGCCGCGATCTCGGGCACGGGGACCGTGGGTTGAGCGACGAAGAGCGCCGACCCCAGCATGCCCTCCTCCTCGGCCCCGAAGGCGACGAACACGAGCGTCCGGTCGGGACGGTTGGTCGGATAGGCGAAGAACTGAGCCAGCTCGATCAGCGCCGCGACCCCGCTGGCGTTGTCGTCGGCGCCGTTATGGATCTCGCCGGGAACCGGGTCCAGCGATCCCGGCCCTCCGAGCCCCAGACCGTCGTAGTGAGCGCCGATCACGACCGCTTCGCCGGCCAGCGCCGGATCGCGCCCGGCGACGATCCCGATCACGTTGTGGGTCGTCCGCGTCTGCGGTTCGAGATCGGCCCGCAAGTTGAGAACGGCATTCTCGATCAGCCGGCTCTGCGGCTCGAGGTCGCGGTCGATCGCCCGCTGCCAGTCTGCCAGGTCCCCGCCGCCGACACGGGCGATCCGCAGCGCGACCGCCTGCGTGATCGAGATGGCGACGATCCCCATCGATCCCGGCTCCTCGTCGACCCCGAAGGGAAGGAGGCGATCGATCCGTTCGGTGGCCGGGCCGTTGACGAAGAGGATCGCCCGTGCGCCATGCGCCCGCGCCGTGGCCGCCTTGTGGCGCTCGGACAGGTAACGCCCGAACCGACCCCCGGGGCTGTCACCCTCGGGCCCGTGGCGCAGGACGAGAACGATCCGGCCCTTCACGTCGAGCCCTGCGTAGTCGTCGTAGCCGAGCGCCGGCGCGCTGATCCCGTAGCCGGCGAAGACGACCGACTGAACGAGCAGGTCGGCCGCCGAGCCGGAGAGCGGAATGAAATCGCGGCCGGGTTGGAAGATCGTGACCAGCCGGCTGCCGTGCTGGAGCACCAACCGGCTGTCCGGACCGAGCTCCACGCCGACGGGAAACTCGAACGTCTGGAGATAGGTCGGGTGCTTGGCCGGCGCATAGAGACCCGCCGCCTCGAACGCCCGGACGACGTAGAGCGCCGCCCGCTCCGCGCCGGGTGTGCCCGCGCGGCGGCCGGCCAGCGCATCCGAGGAGAGGTAGTCGACGTGGGCCTCGAGCTCGGCCGCGGTGACGAGGGGCGAGGCGGCCTTGCCGACCGCTCCCGCACCTCCCGCCGCCCCCGACACCTGTGCGGACGCAGGCGGCGCAGTCGCGAGCGACGCCACGACAAGAGACATCGAGAGGACGCGGAGTCTCATCTCCTACCAATATGTCCAGGCGCCTCCGGGTTGACACCCCGTCACTCCGACCCCGGCACGACCTCGGGAACGCCGCGGCCTACCATGATCGCCTCGATCGCCTCGATCTCCCGCGGAGCGCCGGCGGACAGGTTCCGGTAGCCCGACTCCGTCACCAGCACGTCGTCCTCGATCCGGACGCCGATCCCCCACCACTTCGGATCTACCCCCTCCATGCCCTCGGCGATGTAGACCCCCGGCTCGATGGTGAACACCATGCCGGGCTCGAGGATGCGCGGGCCCGCCCCCGGGGGCGCCTCATAGGGGCCGACATCGTGGACATCGAGCCCCAGCCAGTGGCTCGTGGCGTGCATGAAGAAGCGCCGGTACGCGCCCGACTCGATGTTCTCCCTCACCGTCCCTTCGAGCAGGCCTTCGCGGATCAACCCCTCGGTCACGACCTCGACCGCTTCGACGTGGATCTCCCGGATCGTCGCGCCCGGCCGGACGATGTCCATGGCCGCGGTCTGGGCGTCGAGGACGATCTGGTAGATCGCCGCCTCCTGGGGACTAAACTCGCCGTCCACCGGGACGGTCCGGGTGACGTCGGCCGTGTAGTAGGCCCACTCCGCACCGATGTCCATGACGACCATGTCGTCGGCCTCCATACGCCGGTCATTCTCCTCGTAATGGAGGATCGTCGCGTTCGGCCCCGAGCCGATGATCGAGTTGAACCCGACGCGCGGGCTGCCCCGCTTGCGGAACACGTACTCGATCAGCGCCTCGACCTCGTACTCGAACATGCCGGGGACGATCGCCGCCATCGCCGCGCGCTGGGCATCGACGGTGATGTCGATCGCTTCCTGGAGCAGCGCGATCTCCTCGGGACCCTTGATGAGCCTGAGCTCGTTGACGATTGCGTCGGTCCCCAGGATCTGGGCCCCTGTCGTGTCCGCCCAGGCGCGGAACCCCTGGAGCGCCTCGGTATGGGCCCAGGGGTGATCTTTCGAGAAATCGAAGTAGAGCCGGTCCACGCCCTGGAGGTAGCGCGGGATCACGAGATCCAGCGAGTCGATACCGTACGCCCGATCGGCCTCGTAGTTCTCGAGCGCGCCTTCCACCCCTGCGCGGTGGCCCGTCCAGATCTCCGCCGCCACATCGTGCGGCCGCACGAAGAGGACGAATCGTTCCCCCTCCGGCGCGCCTGGACGCAGGACCGCCACCGCCCCCGGCTCGGTGAAGCCCGTGACGTAATAGAAGTCGGAATCCTGCCGGTACGGATAGCCGGCATCACCGTTCCGGGGGATCTCGGGCTGGGCCCTGAAGATCGCGATCCCGCCCTCCATCCGCTCCATGAACGCCTGGCGGTGCTTCGCGAAGAGCTCGTCCGGGGGACCGGCATGCGACCGGTTCTGGGCGGCAGCCGGAGCGATGGCGAGGAGGAGGACCGCGACCGCCCCTGCATTCACGATCCAGCCGTTTCTCACAGCCACTGGGACGCCTTCTCCCTCAAGGCGGCGTGCTCGATCTCGAAATCGCGCTTGAGCGCTCGGACGGAGCGCGGATTTGAGACGTTGTCGACCGCCAGCATCTTCAATTGATCGCGGGTCAGCGGGGGCGCGGGCAGCACGCGCTCGACCAGCGCGGCGCCGACATCGAGGAGGGGGATCGGAAGCGGTAGGGTGGCGCGACGCTTTCCGAGGATGCCGGCCAGGACGCTCACGATCTCGCGCAGGCTGAGGACGACCGGGCCGGCGAGGTCATAGACGGGCTCGGGCGTGGCATCCATCCGCGTGGCCTGCAGGAAGCATTCCGCCACGTCCCCGACCCAGACCGGCTGGAACCTGGTCTTCCCGCCGCCGGGGAGCGGCACCAGGGGGCTCCAGCGGATCGCGGTCGCCAGACGGTTGAAGAACTGGTCGTCGGGGCCGAATACGAGCGAAGGACGAAAGATTGTGGCCGTGAGCCCGCTCGATCGGACCGCCTGCTCGGCCTCGGATTTCGTTCGGAAGTATAGGCTGGTTTCCCGGCCCGTCTCGACGCCGAGAGCGCTCATGTGGACGATGCGCCCGACCTTGCTCCGCGCCGCCGCGGCGAGCACGTTCCGCGTGCCTTCGACGTGGACCCGGTGGAACGACTGCTTGCCGGTTTCGAGGATGATCCCGACCAGATGGACGATCGCCGTGACGCCTTCCATGGCTTCGTCCAGCTCGTCCGGCTCATTCACGTCGCCGCGGAAGAGCTCCACGTTCGGGAGCCGGGCCAGCGCCTCTGCGCGGTGGGGGTGTCGCGCAAGGCCGCGTATTCGCCACCCGCGGGCGCTCGCGCGGCGCAGGATCTCGGCGCCGATGAAGCCGGTCGCTCCGGTCGCGAGGATCATGGAGCGGGAAACGTACCCCTCGCCCGCGGGGCGTCCAACTTGGGGATCGGCGCGGCGAACCGCCCGGCTACTGGACGGTCACGGTATCCGGCACGTTGATGTCGGGCGCTTCGATGTCCGGAACCTCGATCTCCACCTCCGGCTCGTCGGGCGCGGGGAGCTCCGGCGCCTCGATGTCGATGTCGGCCTCGAAGCTTTCGTCCCCGTCTGCGCCGGCGCCACCGAAGACACCGCCGAAGTACAGGACGGCGGCGATGATGAGCAGGACGATGATGACGAGGATCGCGTAGATGCCTCCATGACCGTTCCCGCCCGAGGGGGGCCTGGATCCCTCCGGGTCACGGTCGTATTTCTCTTCGTAGTGCTGCGTGTACTTTTCGGCCATGGTACGCTCCTTCCGGGCGAACCCTGTCACGGGAACAGGGTTGGATCCGGTCTAGGTTGGGTCCAGTCTAAAGTCCGCGGGGTTCCCCATCGGTCAGACGGATGACAACCGAGGTAGTCGGCTGGAGGACCCGAAGAAGCAAGAGGACCGGAAGAATCAGGAGGACCGGAAGAAGTAGCTCCAGCTGAACCAGGCCAGGATACCCAGGCCGATCAGGTAGAAGGGATGGTCCGAGCCGAACGCGACCGCCTCGTGGAAGGCGGCCTCGATCCCGGAGAGGACCGCCCGGACGGAAACACCGCCGAACTCTCCCAGGGACTGAAGAATGAACACGTCCCACACCATGACCCCAATCTGTCGAATCGAGGACCGTTTTGCGAGAGCTCGTCTCGGGGGACCTCCGTCCGGTCAGGAGCTGACGCGGCGATAGCGTGCGCGCAAAATCGATCGCCCCTCGGCCAGATACTTTCGCCCGTAGTTGGTAATGTTCCCCATCCCCTCATCCGGCACGCGGGCCGCGGCGAGCCCCGGATCGGCCGCGAAGCGGCCGGTCGCTTCCTCGAAGTACTCGGCATGATCGGTCACGAAGCGCACTTCGCCGCCGGGAGCGAGCGCCCGCGCGACGTTGGCGGCGAACTCGGCCGTCACGAGGCGGCGCTTGTGATGGCGCTTCTTGGGCCACGGATCGGGAAAGTAGAGGTGGAGGACCTCGACCGAGCCTGGCGGGACGTGATCGGCCATGAACCGGGCCGCGTCGCCCCGAACGACCCGCACGTTCGTGAGGTCGTGCCGGCGCACGCGATCCCGGACGTGCTCCGCATACGGACGCGCCCACTCGATCGACAGGAAGTTCCTGTCGGGCGCCCGGCGGGCCGCCTCGACGAGGAATGTTCCCTTGCCGGAGCCGATCTCGATCTCGACCGGATGATCGTCGCCGTAGATCGCCAACCAGTCGAGCGGGCGCGGCAGGCCCCGCTCCGGAAGAAGCGGGTCCCACCCCGCCGGCGTGGGATCGGGAGCGTGGCGGTAACGGTCGGAGAGAAAATCGCGGACCGTGGAAGGTCCGATCTCGACATCCGCGTGCGCCTCCCGGACCGCCTCCGCGACCAGCGCCACCATCCGCTTGACCGACGGGATGGGATCCACACGCGGCGCGGCGTACGGCCGCACGACCACGCTGGCGTCCGCCTCGCGCTGCGTCAGATGGATGAAGAAGCGGCTCGGCTCGCCGTCCGCGACCACCAGGCACTCGGCCAGCGCGTGGGCCCCCGGCGGGTTCAGGTACATATCGCGCAGCCGCCAGACAGTGCCGCCCTCTTTCACGACGAACGGCTCGACCTTGTCGATCAGCTCGTGAAGCGGGGAGTGGGTCAGGAGAACAACGTGCGGCAAGCCTACCCGGCGATCTCCTCGCCACCGTCGACGCCGATGACATTCCCCGTCACCCAGTACGTCTCGGGGCGCGACAGGGCGACGAGCGCGCGCGCGACGTCTTCGGGCCGCGTGAGCCGCTTGTGAGGGTTGCGGCCGGCCGCCGCGGCGACCATCGCCTCCGCACCGGGGATCTTCCTGAGGGCCGGCGTGTCGGTGACGCCGGCGCGGATCGCGTTGACGGTGATCCCCGCCGGCGCGAGCTCGAGCGCGAGCTGGCGCGTGTGCGCCTCGAGCGCGGCCTTGGCGGCGGAGACGGCCCCGTAGGAGAACCAGGCGTGGGTGTCGCCGGTCGATGTCATCGAGAAGATCCGCCCGCCCTCGCCCATGACCCCCTTGGCGACCAGGTCCTGCGCCCAGTAGACGAGGGAGTTCGCCATGACGTCGAGCGTCATCTCGAGCTCCTTCTGCGAGAGCCCGACCTGTCCCTCCCGCCCGACGTAGGGCTTGAGTGTCCCGAAGGCGAGGGAGTGAAGGAGGACCCGCACCTGCTCACCCGACTCTCCCAGCCGCTCCGCGATGTGGTTCACGATCTCCTCGCGCTTGCCGGGGTCGGCGGCGTTGACATTGAAGAACTGGACCTCGCGGCCGGTCTCCTTGATCGCCCGCGCGACCTCCTCCGCGTGGGAGAGCGTCGACTTCCGGTCGAGGTGGACGCCGTAGATGTTGTATCCGGCCTCGGCGAAGGCGCGGGCGGCCGCTTCGCCGAAGCCGCTCGAGGAGCCGAGGATCAGCGCCCAGTCGGCCACGCGGATTTCCTGATCGGGGTCACGGGGGCGGACAAGCTAGCGTCGCCGGAGACCCCCTGCTAGCGCGCTCGCACGGCTCGATTCCGTCATGTTATCCTGTAGGCGCGATGAATCATCGGGTGCACGGCATCCACCACGTCACGGCGATCGCCGGCGATCCCCAGGAGAACCTCGATTTCTACCTCGACGTGATGGGACTCCGCCTGGTCAAGCGGAGCGTGAACCAGGACGCCCCCGACACCTACCACCTCTTCTTCGCCGACGGGGCCGGTACGCCCGGCACCGATCTCACGTTCTTCCCGTGGCCCAGAATGAGGGCCGCACGCGCCGGGACCGGCATGACGGTCGAGGTTCCGCTCGCCATCCCGTTGGGAGGGCTCTCGTACTGGAAGCCGCGGCTCGCGGCTCATGGCGTGGAGCCTGGCGAGATCGAGACGCGCTTCGGCGAGCGGAGCCTGTCGTTCCGCGATCCGCACGGACTGCCGCTGGCCCTGGTCGAAACCGACGACGAGCGGCGGTTTGTCCCCTGGGACCGTGGCCCGGTCCCGCCGGAGCACCAGATCCGTGGGATACACGCGGTCCGGATCCGGGAGCGGCGGCTCGAGCCGACGACGAGGCTCCTCCTGGAGGTCCTGGGGTTCGAGACGGTGGGGGCCGAGGGCGGCCGGCACCGCTACGCGGCCGGCGGCGGCTCGGGGACGATCGTCGAGCTCGAGGCGGCGCCGCAGGAGCCGCGCGGCGCCATGGGGACCGGCGGCGTGCACCACGTGGCCTGGCGCGTCGAGGACGACGAGGAGGAGATGGCGCTCCGCGCCGGGATCCTGGCGGCCGGCCTCCACCCTACGCCGCAGATCGACCGATTCTGGTTCCGGTCGGTCTACTTCTACGAGCCGGGCGGGGCGCTGTTCGAGCTCGCAACCGAGGGACCCGGGTTCGATCGCGACGAAGCGCCGGAGAATCTCGGCGAGCGGCTCATCCTGCCACCCTGGATGGAAGCCCGGCGTGCGGCGATCGAAGCGGCGCTGCCCCCGCTGGAGGCGCCCTCCCTCCCGGGCTGATGGCCCGGACCCGGTCGCTTGCCGTCTGCGCGGTCCCTTTCGTCCTGTGGGTGGTCGCCTGCCGGGGGCCGGCGGCCGGCGGCGACGGGGTCCCGGCGTGGCCGGACACCCTTCCCGACGCGGCGGCGTTCGCGCCGCCCCCGGGGATGACCGCCGCCCGGGCGATCGTCCACGTCCACTCGGTCTACTCGCACGACGCCTGCGACGGGGCGCCGCAGGACGAGGCCGGCCGGCTCAACGAGGAGTGCCTCGAACGGTTGCGGCGCGCCCTCTGCGCGGCGAACGTCGACGCCGCGTTCCTGACCGAGCACGACCGCCACCTGGTGCGCGCTGACTCGCTGGCCGAGGCCCTCCTGCTACGATCCGGCGATACGCGTTTGTTTGTTAAGGGACGGCTGGCGGCGAACCGCATCCGGTGCCCGGGGGGACGGGGCAACGACCCGATCCTGTTCGCGGGAGCGGAGAACAGCCTGATGGTCGTAGGGCTCGATTCGCTGCCGGGCGGGACGCACGAGGAACGGCGCGCTTTCTACGAGACAGACACCGCCGGCGCGGCCGATCTCTTCCGCCGCTATGGCGCGGTCGTCCTCCTGTCCCACCCCGAGGATGTTTCCCCGGCCCGGATCGCCCGGCTCGCCCCGGACGGGATCGAGGTCTACAACCCGCACGCCAACTTCGCCCCCAAGCACCGCGCGGCTCAGGGGTTGTCGCGCCTGGGTGCGTTTTGGGACATCCTGCCCTTCTACGGACGGTGGACGAGCGCCCACCCCGATCTGGCGCTCCTGCCCCTGTTCCGCGCCAACCGCCCCGCGATCGATCGCTGGGACGGGCTCCTCGCGCGGAGGACGGTTTTCGGCTTCGGCGCCAGCGACGCGCACGAGAACTCGCTTCCCTGGGCGCTGGCCGACGGCGAGCGCGGTGACGCGTACGCACGGCTGATTCCTTGGGTGACGAACGTCTTGCTGATCGGCGAACGGGCCCCGCGGGCAGCCGCTCCACCCGGGTCCGGCCGCGTGTCGTACGGTCCCGAAGCCGTCGAGGAGGCTCTCCGGCAGGGCAGGTTCTACGTCGCGATCGAGGCGTGGGGGACCCCCGCCGGATTCGACTTTCGTCTGGAGGCGGGAGAGGGATCCAGCCGGGAGGTACTGGCCGAGATGGGGGCGACGATCGCGCGGGAGGCCCTCTTGGAGACTTCCGGGGCACGGCTGGTCGTCACGCCCCCCACGGTCGCCGGCCGCGGCGATCGGCTCCCACAGCCTGCCGTGCGGACGCGCCTCTACCGGATCGCTGCCTCCGGCGAGCGGATGGTGGTCGCCGAGTCCTTCGGGCCGATCGAGGTCCCGCTCGCCCAACCCGGCGCCTACCGGGTCGAGGTGGGGATCGTCCCCCGCCATCTGACCCCCTACCTGGGGGGCGACGCCGATCGCTACCTCCGCGAGGTCGTCTGGATCTACTCGAATCCGATCCGGATCCTGTGAAGGGGTCCGTCGGACGGATCCTCTCCCGGCTCACCGTCCATGCCGTCGAGACCGGGACGACCCCCGCCTACCCCGACCTCCGGCCGCTCACCATACCGCGCGATGCCGACACCGTGTATCGGGCCGCCCTCGAGACCGCCCGCCGGATGCCGGGCTGGACGATCGTGGCCCGCTCTCCGGCCGACCGATTCCTCCATGCCGAGGCCCGCACCCGCTGTCTCAAGTTCATCGACGATGTGCGGATCCGGGTGGAAGAGGGCGCCGAGGGCGGCAGCCGGGTCGCGGTCCGCTCAGCTTCGCGCGTCGGGGTCTTCGATTTCGGCGCCAACGCGCGTCGCATCCGTTCGTACCTGGAGCGCCTCGACAGGGACCTGGGCTAGCGGGTGGATCCAGCGCCGCTCACTGCCCTAACCCGGCAGGCGATCGGCGTGGATCCGGACCTGGCCCGAGGGATCGTACACGATCGACAACACGTACGTCTGACCGCACTCCCGACACACCTCCTCGAACTCCTGCTCGCTCGACTCCATCGAGGGCTCCAGGAAGAGGCTGTTCTCGGAGCCGCAGTACGGGCACGGGATCACGTCGTCGTTGGTCGTGATGCCGGGATCGGTCGGAGCCGGTGACTCCCGGTCCGACCGGTCCGGATCGTCGAGAATCTCATCCTCCCCGGGATAGCGATCGATCGCGTTCATCGTCCCTCCTCGTTGCCGCGCCTCTGCGGCGCGCCTATTTTGAGCGTCCGTTGCGACGATCGCTCGGCGCGCTCCCCGGTAGCTCAGTTGGTAGAGCAGGTGGCTGTTAACCACCGTGTCGCTGGTTCGAGTCCGGCCCGGGGAGCCAGCTCTTCCAGCCTCCCACCCCGCAGCGAAATCCTCCGGCCTCCCGGTATTCTCACCTCTTCTCCCATAAAGTTCCAGCCGATCCCCCGGTGACGCCGGAGCTTCCGATCGTAGTCGGGATCGCGGTGATGGTCCTCAGCCTTTTCCTGATCCCGCTCGGCGCGCCCGGACTCTGGATCATGATCGCAGTCCTGGGCTTCGGGGCCTGGAAGGACGAGGTCGCGTGGTGGGTGTGGGGCTTCCTCGTCGTCGTGGCGGGCCTCGCGGAGCTGGCCGAGTTCCTGATCGTCGAGCGGACGAGCGCCCGCTACGGCGGCTCACGCCGCGCCTTCTGGGGGGCGATCGCGGGCGGGCTCCTGGGCGTGGTGATCGGGCTGCCGGTGCCGGTGCCGCTTCTCGGGCCCCTGCTGGCCGGTCTCCTGGGAACGTTCCTCGGCGCGGCCCTCGTCACCTACTGGGAGACGCGCCACCTGCACGCCGCCCGGCGGGTCGCGTGGGGCGCCCTCGTCGGCCGCGCGTTCGCCGCCGCGGCCAAGACGGCGGCAGGGGTGATCATCCTCGTCGTCGGCTCGACTTCGCTGCTCGTGCGCTAGGGTGGCCCTCCGCGGGAGGTCGGGTAAAGGTCCGAGCGGTTGACATCCGGCGCGCTCGCTTGGACCTTCGACCGCCCCATGTGCTTCCGCGCGGTCATCTTCGATCTCGACGGCACCCTCGCCGACACCCTCGACGACATCACCGACGCGATGAACCACGCTCTGGCCCGGCACGCCCTTCCGACCCACCCGCGCGAGGCCTATGGGGAGCTGGTCGGCGAAGGCGTCCGGAGGCTGGTCGAGAGGGCGCTGCCCCCGGACCGCGAGGACCTGGCCGGCGAAGTGCTGGAGGAGCTGGCACGCTACTACGTCGATCACATGCTCGACCGTACCGCTCCCTACCCGGAGGTCCCCGAGCTCCTCGACCGGCTGAGTGAGCGAGGGATCCCGATGGCCGTCCTCAGCAACAAGCCCGAGCCGGCCACCCGATGGATGATCGACCGCCTCTTCGGGGGTTGGACGTTCGCGGCGATCGTCGGCGGCGCGGACGGCGTGCCCTTGAAGCCCGATCCGGCAGCGCTCCTCGCGATCGCGCACACGCTCGCCATCGAGCCGGCGCGGTGCGTCTTCCTCGGCGACACGCGGACGGACATGGAGACCGCGGTCGCGGCGGGGATGTTCCCCGCCGGGGCGCTGTGGGGCTTCCGCGACCGGGCCGAGCTCGAGGCGCACGGCGCCCGGGCGCTTCTCGAACGACCGCTCGACCTCCTCGACCTCTTCGACGGAGCGACAGCCCGACGATGACCCGAACCGGACGTTCGATCCGCCGCCCGCGCCGTCCGCGCGCGCCACGCGAAAGACCCGCCGGTTGCCCGGCGGGTCTTGGCTTCAAGAAGGAGGGACGAGCGTCAGGAATCCATTAGATGGCCGTTGACGAGCTTGGTCATCTCGAACATGCTGACCTTGGACTTGCCGTTGAACACGGGCCTCAGGTTGTCGTCGGCGTTGATCATCCGCTTGTTCGCCTGGTCCTGCAACCGGTGCTTCTTGATGTAGTCCCAGAGCTTCTTCGTCACTTCGGTGCGCGGCTTCGGCTCGGGGCCGACGACCTTCGCAAGCTGCGCATCGGGCCGCATGGGCTTCATGAACGCCGGGTTCGGCTTCCGCTTCTTTTTCTCCTGCGCCATCGTTCCATCCCCCGCTGAAGGACGTTGTGGGTCGGCTGACGGTCTGCGTGTGGTGAAGGCGCGAGCGCCCCTGGGAAGCCCGCTGGAAAGAAGTTCGTACTACAATCCGGGCCAAAACGCAAGAGCGCGGGTCCCGCGGCCTGTCCCCGCTAGAGCACGCCGTAGGCGAGCATCGCGTCGGCGACCTTGAGAAACCCCGCCACGTTGGCCCCTTTCACGTAGTCGACCCGGCCCCGATCGCTTCCCGGAGGTTCCGGTACGCCGTGCTCGACACATTTCTCGTGGATCGTGTGGATGATCTCCTGGAGCCGGCGATCGACCTCCTCCCGGGTCCACGAGAGGCGCATCGCGTTTTGGGTCATCTCGAGGCCCGAGATCGCGACCCCGCCCGCATTGGCCGCTTTGCCCGGCGCGTACAGGACGCCCGCCTCCCTCAGAAGGTGCGCGGCTTCGGGGGAGACCGGCATGTTCGCGCCCTCGGTCACGGCGATGCATCCGCCGGCGACGAGCGCGCGGGCGTCCTCGGGCTGGACCTCGTTCTGAGTCGCGCACGGGAACGCGAGCTGGGCCGGCACGCGCCATGGTTTCTCGCCGGCGTGGAAACCGTCGCCGAACTGGGCGGCGTACTCCGCGAGGCTTCCGTGCCGCCGGGTCTTCAGCTCGATGATCCAGTCCAGGCGTTCGCGCGTGATCCCCTCGGGCTCATGGATGAACCCGTCCCGGTCGCTCAGGGTGAGGACCCGTGCGCCCAGCTCGATCAGCTTGGCCGCCGTATACTGGGCCACGTTCCCCGAGCCCGAGATGACGCACGCCTTTCCCTCCAGCCCCTCGCCCCGCGTGGCCAGCATCTCGCGCGCGAAGTACACGCACCCGTAACCGGTCGCCTCGGTCCGCAGGAGGCTCCCGCCGTACGCCGCCCCCTTGCCCGTTATCGCGCTGGTGAACTCGTTCTGGAGCCGCTTGTACTGGCCGAAGAGGTAGCCGATCTCCCGCGCGCCGACGCCGATGTCGCCCGCCGGGACATCGACGTCCTCGCCGATGTAGCGGAAGAGGCCGGTCATGAACGACTGGCAGAAGCGCATCACCTCGTCGTCCGATCGGCCCTTGGGGTTGAAGTCGGCGCCCCCCTTGGCGCCCCCCATCGGAAGCGTCGTCAGGCTATTCTTCAGCGTTTGCTCGAAGCCCAGGAACTTCAGGACGGACAGGTTCACCGAGGGGTCGAAGCGGAGCCCGCCCTTGTAGGGACCGATCGCGTTGTTGAACTGGACGCGATATCCGCGGTTGACCTGGAACCGGCCGTCGTCGTCCTCCCAGGCGACGCGGAAGACGATGATCCGGTCGGGCTCGGTCATCCGCTCGAGGATGCGGGCGCGGACGTAGCCGGGATTGGCTTCGGCGACGGGCAGAACGCTCTCGGCGACCTCGCGGACCGCCTGGTGGAACTCGGGCTCGCCGCCGTTGCGGGCGATGAGCCCGCTCATGAACTCGCTCAGCTCCATCGGGGCTCCTCCGGGAGCGGGCGCACAGTATACCCGATCGGACCGGCTCCGGGAGGGATCAGCCCATGTCGGTCGTGAGACCGCTCCCACTCCCGGGGCGATGTTCCAATGGATCTGAACACTGCCGCCCGGAGGGATTGCGCTCTTCGAGTTTGAGCGACCGCCGGGGCCCGGCGCACTCGAGGAGCCGCGCGTTCCGGGGGTGGGCGAGGAACCCCTCGCGGAGATCACCCGGCAGGCCCGCGGCCAGCGCCTCCATCGCCGCGAGCGCCCCGGCGAGCGCCTCCCGGGCGCCGTCCTCGTCCCCCAGAGCTCGCCGGACCTCCGCCAGCCGCTCCCCGGCGGCGCGCGCGAGGCCGACTTCGCCGAGTTCGTCCGCCTGACGCGCGACCTCGGCGAGCGCTTCTGCGCACTCCGCCGTCGGCCGATCGGCCGCCTGCGCATCGGCGTTCAGGTACCGGACGAGGGTCGCGAGCGGGACGTTGGCGCCGGTCGGGTCGTCGCACGCTTCGGCCGGCCCGCCCCCGGCACGCGCCTCGGCGCGACAGCGATGGGCTTTCGCCGTCACCAGGAGCGCCGCCTGATTGAGGCGCCGGGCGGCGTCCTCGGCGGCCGCGAACGCCGCGGCCGCTTGCCGCCACTCCCCGGTCGCGGCCAGCCAGCGGCCCTCCCGCATCTCGACCTCTCCTTCGTCCTCGTCGACGCCGAGCTCCTCCGCCAGCCGCCGCGCCTCCCGGACGAGCGACTGGGCCCGTTCCTCGGCCATCGCCTTGAGGTAGGCGTCGAAGAGATAGACCCGGGTGGTCATTCGGTTAACCGGCTCCAGCACCGTATCTCCGCGTTCCAGGCAGATCTGGAGGTGTCTGAGGGCGTCGGCGATCCGACCGAGCATGATCTCGCACCAGGCCCGGTTTTGCAGCGTCAAGTAGCGCATGAACGGCCAGCCGATATCCTCGAGCAGCCTCTCGGCCGTCTTGAACGTGTCGATCGCCTCGCGCCACCGACCGCGTTCGATCGCGACGAGACCCAGGTTGTTGAGCGCCCCGAAGACCAACTGACGGTCGCCGATCGCCTGGGCGGTCTCGTACGCGCGGCGGTAGCTGTGCTCGGCCCCGTCGAGGTCGTTGCGGTGGTGGAGCAGCACGTTCCCGATGTTGAGCAGGCTCTTGACCGTACCGAGCCGGTCGCCGCGCCGCTCCCGGAGGAGAAGGGCTTCGGAGTGCCGCGCGAAAGCGTCCTCGACCTGCCCGCGGTAGTAGAACACGATCCCCAGGTCGTTGTGCAGGTCCGCGGCGATCCGCTCCTCGCTCTCCGGCAGGGTCGATAGGCCCGACTCGAAGAGGCGCTGCGCCTGTTCGAGCTGTCCGCGGTACCAGGCGATCCGGCCACGGAGCTCCATCCCCCGCGCCCGCCAGGCGGCCATGTCGCCGCTCGCACCCTGCTCCTCCAGCCTTCGGAAGCGGGTCTCGGCGGTATCGAGATCGCCGCGCTGGAGCAGAACGGTGCCGAGCGTCTCCTCGAAACGGGCGCGCTCCTCCGGCTCGGAGATGATCCCGTCATCCGCCTCCAGTGCCTCGGCGGCGCGGCGCAGGTACTTCTCGGCCGACGGAAGATCGTATTCAGCGGCCGCGACGCGGCCCGCGATCCAGAGGTGCGGTCCGGCGGCCCGTGGTTGACCCGCGTACCACCAGTGATGGGCGAAGAACGGCGCCTCGGCCGCCGCGCGCCCGGCGAAGTGCTCCTCGCCGAGACGGGCAGCCGACTCGTGCAGGACGCGCCGGATCCGCTGGAGGAGCCCGCCGTACGTCACTTCCTGCATGAGCGCGTGCGGGAACCTCGCCTCGCCTGCCCTGTCGCCTACGTCGGTCTCGAGGAATCCCTCGTCCTGGAGGACCTCGAGCGCCTGGCGGAACGCCGTCGGCTGGGCCTCGAGCTCGTACATCCGGTCGAGCAGCGCGATCGGGAAGCGGCCGCCTAGGATGGATCCCATCTGGAGGAGGAGCTGGACCGGCCCGGGCAGCCGATCGATCCGCGACAGGATGAGCCCCTGGACGCTCCCGGGGACGGACCGCGGCGCCGCGCCCGCGGGCTCGGCGCGCAAGGCCCGGGTCAGCTCCTCCAGGTAGAGCGGGTTTCCGGCGCTCCGCTGGATCAGGTCGCGGCGGTCCTCGGGCGCTATGTCGTCCAGGAACTCGCCCAGCATCGCCTCGACGGCGCGTGCGTCCAGGGGACCGATCGTCAGTCGATCGACGCTATCCGGGAGCCAGGTCCATTCGGCGGGACGGCCCGTCAGGAGGGCGGCGACAGGGTGATCGGATGCTGCGGGGATCAGGAACGCGAGGAACTCCCGCGCCGCCTCGTCGGCCCACTGCAGGTTCTCGACGACGAGCGCCACCGGGCGCTCGCGGGCGGACGCCTCGATCAGCGCGGCCGCGGCGAGCCAGCGGTTCTGCCGCGCGGCCTGAGGATCGGCCTCGGGCGAGGCTTCTCCTCGGCTCGGATCGGAATCCCACGCCAGCCCCCGGACCCCGTGCCGGTGCTCGTCGGCCAGCTCGCCGAGAATGGCCAGCGCCCGGTCTTCGGCCGAGCCCTCGCCGTCGCTGTCGCCGATAATCTGGCAGAAGATCTCGACCGCCGGCGAGCGATGGCCCGGGCGCCGGATTACGCTGAAACCGATCTCGATCTTCGTCATGCCGTCACCGCGGCGCTCGAGCGCCTCCCGGACGAGCCGGCTCTTGCCGATCCCCGCGTCTCCTTCGATCAGGAGCGCACCGGACTCTCCCGCCTGCGCCCGGTCCAGCAGTCCGCCGATCCGCTCGAGCTCCTCCCCGCGGCCGACGAAGGGCGTCTCGACCGCCCGCGGTCCGGCGGGCGGACGGTAGGCGAGGATACGGTACGCGCGTACCGGCTCGGACTTGCCCCTGATGTCGAGCGGCGGCAACTCCTCGGCCTCAAACCGATCGGCGACGCGCGCATAGACGGCCTCGCTGACGAGCACAGTGTTCGACTCGGCCGCGTTCTCGAGCCGCGAGGCGACGTTCACCGTGTCGCCGAGCACCGTGTACTGCTGCCGCATCTCCGAGCCGATCTGCGCGGCCACGACCTCGCCGAGATTGATGCCGACCCGGATCGCGAGCGCCTCCGAGACATCGGCCGCCTCGTTGTGGCGCGCGACGACGTCCAGCATCGCCAGGCCGGCCAGGACCGCCCGCTCGGGGTCGTTCTCGTGGGCCAGGGGAGCCCCGAAGAGCGCCATGATCGCGTCGCCGATGAACTTGTCGACGTAGCCCTCGTAGTCGTAGACCGCCCCGGCCAGGGACTGGAGGAGGCGGTTGATCAGGAGCGTCACCTCTTCGGGATCGAGCCGCTCGGACATCGCGGTGAACCCCTTGAGATCCGCGAACAGGACCGCGACCTCGCGACGATCGCCGCTGAGCTCGGCCCGCGCCGCCTCGATCTTCGATCGAAGGCCGGGCGACAGGGTGGGTCCGGCCGGCGCCGCGGCGACCTCGGCCTCCATTCCCGTTCTGGGCAGCGGCGCGCGGGCCCCGCACTCCGGACAGAACTTGGCGGTGGGCGGCAGGGGCTGGCCGCAACCGGTGCAGATGCGGGCGGTCATCGCATCCCTGTTCATAGAACTCTCAATGTATCATCACGGTCAGGTCTGTACCCGGCGCCTGGATTTCGTTACTTTGTGCACCTGTCGGTCGCTGCGCCCCCTGTTCGGCAACCCCCAGGCCAGGCAGCACCGCTTCAACCCGTTCATCGGAAAGCCCCTTCCCCGAGGAGGTTCTTGATGTCCCGTACTCCCATTTTTCTCGCGGCCCTGGCCGCGGGGTTCCTGTTCATCGGCTGTAGCGATAGGGGCGCGAGCCCCTCCGGCCCCGAATCAGGATTGATCGTCAGCGATCACGATGAGGCGCTCGCGGGGCAGATCAGGGAGCTGATCGACGACCTGTTCCCTGAGACGAAGGAAAAGAACAACCTGAACCGGGCGGCGAATAACCAGTTCGATGCCGCCGAGAAGGCCTGCCACCAGAAGTCGCAGGAGGAGTGCACCGAGAAGGTCTTCAGCCTGATCGACTTCGTGAACGAAAAGCACGACGAGGGAAAGCTGCTGGATCCCGATGGCCCGCAAACGACGGATGAGGGGGTCTTCGAGCTGAACCTCCTGCTCCTCCAGTTCGCCGGCTTCGACGTGCCCGACTTCTCCGACGTGCCGGAGGACGCGACCGACTTCAATGTCCAGCCGTGCCTCGATCCCGCCGAGGTCTGTCTGGCGATCGTCCCGTCCGGCTTCTCCGGCGTATTCCTGCCGGAGTTCGCGTGCGATGGGCCGTGCGTCCTGGTCGCCTTCCGGTACGATGAAACGAACTTCTTTCCAACGGACGGACCGCTGCCCACGGACCTGGACCAGTTCCCGCTCTTCTACGACTGGGCAAAGTACGAGGTAGAGGAGGGGGGCGTGGACGCCTTAGGCGCCGCTCGCTCCCTGGGACTCGCTCAGGGGGAGTTCAACGTGCCGGTCGAGGTCGCGCTCTGCGTGGTCGAGGAGGGCGCCTATGCGCCGGCCGATGAGATCGAGGGGCGTCTTGAGCTCGCCCATCCCGATCCGGATAACCCAGACGAGATCGAATTTGGAATCGACAACGGCAACTCCCCGAACGTGCCGATCGAGTGCCCAGAAAATCTCTCCGGTGGCGACCCACCAACGGTGCTAACGGGGCTCGCGCCGGCTGGCGAGCGGCGTCTCACGCTAGCCTCTCCCGGTAAGCTGGGCAGCGCGTTCACGGCAATGAGCCCGTTCGCGGCGGTCGACCCCGAGTCAGGGGAAAGTGTGTCGGTGTCGGGGTTCGACGGCACCCGCAGCCGCGCTCCGCTCGATGGTGGTACCGGATTCGACGGGACGAGCACGCTCGTGAACGCTCTCCTCGACCCCGACAACTTCGGCGCCTCTGGCACTG
>DATLFH010000042.1:0-2600 GCA_035524965.1 Gemmatimonadota bacterium
CGAAGATCAGGATCGAGAGCGCCGCGAGCGGGAAGAGCGTGTAGGTCGGCCACAGCAGCAGCGGATCGGGCCGGACCGGCGTCATCGCGCCGAGACTACGCGTCCCGTACCGGCTCGATGGCCAGCCGCCGGCGCACCTCCCCGAGCGCGGCTTGTACCGGGGCCTTCGTGGCGCGGCGGTCGTCGTCCTCCAATAGCAGGTCGGGATCGTCCAGCGCCGTGAGGCGCTTCTCGTAGAAGTCCGCCAGGGCGAACAGACCTTCGCGGATCGGCAGCGTCGCGTATGGGATCCCGGCGCTGTCGCACGCGAGCCTGTACTCGAGCTCCGCGGCGCGGTAGCAGTTCCGGCACACGGGGACGACCTCCGTACGGTCGCCGCGGATGACGCGGACCGGGTGCGCGTCCGCCGAGATGTCCTCAGCGCGGCAACGCGGGCAGCGGTGGATGAGCGCCATGCGCCCGATGCTGCACGCTTTCGTGGATAACTACGCCCTTTGCTACTGGCAAGTCATACGAACATCTGTTCTAATACTGGGATGAACGGCGAAGGTAAGGGCTGGGCGCGAGGCAGGACCGCCGCTACGGATCGTCGGGTGGCTCGTAACGCCGACGCGCACCGCGGCCTCCGCTACGAACGTCACCTCACGCCGGAGGCCGACAGGAGGCATCGGTACGGAGGCGTACGAACCCTGGAGCTCAAGTGGTCCGAGACAATGGCGTATGTCGTTGGCTTGATGGCCACGGACGGCTGTCTCATTAGTGATGGCCGTCACCTGTCCTTCGGCTCGGCGGACCGTGAGCTGGTCGAGACACTCCTCCGTTGCCTCGGACGCCCCATCACCTACAGCACGGATCTGACCCGGAAACGCTCGCTCTATTTCCGCTGCCAGTTCGGGGACGTCCGGTTCTACCGCTGGCTCCAAGAGATCGGTCTTACGCCCCGTAAAAGCCTGGACCTCGGCCCGATCGACGTTCCCGACCACTATCTCGATCCCCTCGTACGCGGACTCTTGGAGGGTGACGGGTCTCTCCTCCATTACTGGTACGACGGGACGGGGAAGGCGAGGGGCAAGCGTTACGAGACTTTCGTCACAGTCTTCAACTCCGCCAGTCGTCAGCATCTCGAGTGGGTTCGCGAACGACTCGCTCGCTCGCTCGCCATTCAAGGCGCGCTATGTCCTCAGCCCCCGACTGAACGTGGAACGGTCATGTGGAGGCTGGCATATGCGATCCGCGAGTCCTGCATCCTGCTGCCACGGCTGTATCCATCGCGAGATGTGCCACGTCTACAACGCAAATGGTCGGTGTGGGAGGAGTACGCGAGACGCCACGGTCGGCCGTCGACCCTTAGCGAAATCTCGGAAGAACGAGCGGGTTACGCGATCGCGTCCTGATCCGCCGGGGAAGTTGTCAGGCATCCATCCGGGGTAGACCGAGGGCCGAGCCTCTCGGTATCATGTAGGACCCAGCCCGAGTGGTGAAATGGCTAAACACGCTGGTTCGAGGGGCCAGTGAGGGTAATTCCTCTTGGGGGTTCGACTCCCCCCTCGGGCACACGAAGCGCCGGCACGAGCCGGCGTTCTTCATTCTGGAGTGATCGGACAGGTTATGCGACGGACGCTACTGATCGCTGCGGCGCTGTTGATCTACGCATGCGCTCCCGTTGAAGTCATCTCCCCGGCGGCCCTCGAAGTGTCGAACGGGACGACACTCGCCGTCACGCTTGTAGTCAACGACCAGGTCATACGGACGAGCCCGCCTGGCGCGCGCGAATCCTTCGATCCGAGCGATCTACCGGCGTTGCCGTGGGATGTCGAGGCGCGTTCCCCAAGCGGACGCGTACTCTTGTCTCTGATCGTGCGTCCTGGAGACGTCGAACAGACGACGACACCTGAAGGCGGCGGCTCCTACATGGGCAGTGCAGCCCGGGTCGATCTCAGCTGCGGCAGGCTGGATATTTGGTCTGGACCGCCCCTCCTTGGACCGATGCCCGGACCAGGGACACCAGGAGACTGCGACCCCTAGCCGCCGCGCGTGAAGAGCACTCCCCTGCCCTCGCGTGCCTCGCCGATGCGCCACGCGGTCACGTTCCGGGCGGTCCGCTCGCGCTCGAAGGCTTCACGGTGCGCGGCGGGCACTCCCAGCAGCAGCCCGCCGGAGGTCTGCGGGTCGATCATGAGCAGGGTCGTGGCCTCATCGAGCCCCTCGAGACGCACCAGGCCACCGTCGATGAAGTGCTCGCGGTTCCGCTGCATGCCGCCGAAGTCCACTCCAGCCTCGGCGTGGGCGCGCGCCCCGGGCAGGAGCGGGACCGCGGAGGCATCGATGCGGATCTCGACGCCCGACCGATCCGCCATCTCGTGCGCGTGCCCCGCGAGACCGAACCCGGTGATGTCCGTCCCGGCGTGAAGCCCGGCGGCGACCGCCGCCTGCGCCGCGCCGCGGTTCAGCGCCGTCATGCTCGCGATCGCGGATGCGAGGTCCTCGACCGAGATCGTCTGACGCTTGTGCGCGGTCGTGAGGATCCCCGTGCCGATCGGCTTCGTCAGCCAGAGCTCGTCGCCGGCTCGCAGGCCCGCCTTGAGCAGCATCTTCCGCGG
>DATLFH010000043.1:0-7204 GCA_035524965.1 Gemmatimonadota bacterium
GACGAACCACGGCGACTCCATCGCCACGTACACGAGCTCTCCCGGTCGGCCCCAGAAGCCGTGGACGGCGAGGTCGAAGAGCCAGCGGAACGCGGCCCCCGCCAGCCCGCCCAGCAGACCCACGATGCACGCCGCGAGGAAGAACAACGCGTTCTCGTTCTCTGCGAAGAGAGAGTGCAGCCGCCGAAAGAAGAACCGCGCCGGCAGACCGATGATCCGAAGGAGGGTGAACTTGCGGGGGAGATGAAGCGCGCGGGCCACGAGGATGGACCGGCGTGCGGTCAGGCAGGCGAGGGTCTCATGTGGACTCCACCTCGCGGGCCGCCCGCGCCGCCCGGCGGAACCTCGACGCGACGAAGAGATGGCTCAGGATCAGAAACACGCTGATGAAGACGATCGCCTCGACGCTTCTCCACCGGGTGATCAGCATCGTGAATGTGGCGAAGGCCTGAAGCACGGCAGCCGTCAGGAACACGTACACCATCCCGGACGCACGCAGCCGCACCGCGATCGACCCGACGAGCAGGACGATGAGGATCGCGCCGAGGAGAGCGATGGCGGCCCGGTCGGCATCGCTCGTCGGCGGCAAGGCATCGACGATCAGGTACAGGTACAGCGCGATGATCGGCAAGGAGAGCAGGCGCGCATCGGCGGGCGCCTTCGCCTCCTTCCGCCAGTGTGGATCGTTCACAGAGCCCCCTTTCGTCGCAAGGCGTCGATCTCCGGCCGAGTGTAGCCCATCTCGGCGAGGACTTCCTCGGTGTGCTCGCCCAGGGAGGGCGGTCGCCGCCGGACACGCGCGGGCGTGGCGGAAAGGCGGACCGGCGGAGCCACGAGCGGCAGCGGCTCCCCGTCGGTCCCGTCGACCGCGACGATCATCCCCCGGTCCACGGCCTCCGGGGACTCGAGCGCCTCCGGAACCGATCGCACCCTGCCGCTCGGCACGCCCGCCTCATTGAGGAGCGCCACCCAACTCGCGGCCGAGCCGCCGTGGAAGACGTCCGCCAGCAGGTCGACCAGCACACCGCGATGGTCCAGCCGGTCAGCGTTCGTGCGGAAGCGCGCATCCTCGACCCATTCGGTATGGTCGATCGCCCGGCACAGGGCCCCCCATTGGCGGTCGTTCCCCACTCCGACCGTGATCCACTCGTCTGCGGCGGCGAAGGCCTGATACGGCACGAGAGACGGATGAGCGCTTCCCATGCGCGCCGGTCGGAGGCGGTCGGCCCACCACCCCTGCGCGTGATAGATGTGGAGCGACAGAAGCACGTCGTGGAGCGCGACCGCGATCCGCTGCCCTTTTCCCGTCCGGGACCGCACGAGGAGTGCGGCGAAGATGCCCTGGACGACGGCCAGCGCGGCCGACAGGTCCGCGAGCGAGATCCCGACCCTCGCCGGAGGGCCGTCCGGCTGGCCCGTGATGTCCATGACGCCCGACTCACCCTGCACGATCAGGTCGAATGCGGGCTTCTGGGAGGCGGGACCCTCGGCCCCGTACCCGTCGATGACCGCGTAGATCAGTCCGGGGTTCCGGTCGCGTACCGCCGCGTACGTGAAGCCGAGCCGCTCCAACACTCCGGGCCGGAAGTTCGAGATCATGACGTCGCCGCCCTCGATCAGCCGCCATACGACGTCGCGTCCGGCCTCGGACTTGAGGTCGATCGCGCAGCTCCGCTTGTTCCGATTGACGGCCGTGAAGTACGCGCTGGCGCCGGCGGCTCCGGTGACCCAGGGCGGCCCCCACGCCCGCGTGTCGTCGCCGCCATCGGGCCGCTCGACCTTGACGACGTCCGCGCCGTAATCCCCCAGGATCATCGTCGCGTACGGCCCGGCCAGGATCCGGGTCAGGTCGACGACGCGGGTGCCGCTCAGCGGCACGACGCTCGATCTACCACCCCAGGGACCTGAGGCCCTAGGGTAGCGCCTCTTCGAGCCGGCGCTCGGCCGTCTCGCCGGACATCCCGTCGAAGCGCCGCCCGGCGTACCAGGCGAACCCCGCCCAGATCACGATGACGATCCCGGCCAGGATCGACAGGAATCGGATCGGGAAGGCGGCCAGACCCAGGGCCATCAGGATCGCGATCCCCTTGCCGAAGCGCTGCACGAACATGTTCGCGAACGCGCGCGCCTTGTACTTCACGTCCGGCGACGTGGGAACATACAGCGTCTCGCGCGACGTCTGGTTGATCGAGTAACTGAACGCGTTGTCGGAGATCGTCAGCAGCGACCCCGCCCACAGGACCGGCACCAGGAAGTAAACGCCGCTCGAAATCATCATCGCCGCCGGCAGGACGAGCAGCGCGGTCGTGATGCCGAACTTCCGGATAATGAACGAGACCAGGAAGAACTGGGTGATGATGCTGACAGTATTGATGATCATCCCGACACGTGCGTAGAACCCCGAGATCGCCTCCTCCCCCTCCAGCGCTTCCAGCTCGGTCTTGAACTGATAATCGAGGATCTGCGAGGCGAACTCGTACAGGAAGACGATCATGACGATCGCGAGGAGGTACTTCGAGGCGAACGCCAGCTTGGCTCCCTCGATGGCGGCTATGCCCTTGCCCCTGTCGCCCGCGGTCCCCGTCTTCTGCTCGGCATGGATCCGGTCCACGCTCCGCTCACGGCCGATCGCCGGCTCCGGCTGGCGAACCAGCATCTCGATCCGCCACGCGATCAGACCGATGACGAGCGTGACGATCGCCGCGCCGACGAGGAGCCCGCCGACGCCCACCTGCTCGTTCTCGACCAGCGCCGCGACGGTCGTCGCTCCCACCAGACCGCCGATGACCCCGCCCCCACCGATCAGGCCGTAGAGCCGTTTCGACTGCCCAGTCCGGGTCAGCTCGTTCAGGTACGCCCAGAAGGTCGTGACCCAGACGGTCGTCCACAGGTCGCCGAAGAGGTAGAACGACCAGTTGACCAGGACCGGCGGCGGGCCCGCGCCCCCCAGGAGCGCGGTAAAGCTGATCAGCGCGGCGATGAAGGCGCCGCACAGCGTGAAGATGAGCTTTCGGCTGCCGAGCTTGTCGAAGAGGTAGCTGAACGCGATCACGGCGAGAACCGCGACCCCGATGTTCGCCAGCTTGGCGTAGAGCTCGATCCGAGCGCCCAGGTGGTCGATGAAGAAGCCGGTCTTGAGCGGCTTCAGCACCCAGAAGACGACGATCACGAGGAACCAGAACAGGAAGAAGAGGATCGCGGGCTCGACCTCGCGCTTCTTGACGTCGACGAAGAGGCGGAGGACGCGGGCGGCTGGGCTCATCGACGGCCGGGCTCCTGGCAGAGGGTGCGCTTCCGCGTAGCTGGGATCTCACGCAACCTAGCGACGATCGGGCGAGTTCGAAAGCGCCCGGCGCCCCGCCCGGCGCCCCGGATAGCCTACTTGACGCCCGACACGAGGCGCGGACGACCGAAGCCGGTGAACTCCTCTGCATCGGCGGGAAGCTCTTGCTGCGCGCGATCGTCGTCGCGCTGGCGGCCGTTGCCGCCGTGCCGTTCCTCCGTCCCGGTCGTCTCGCCGTGACCGGCCAGCAACTGGTTCAGGTCCACTCCCTCTTCGGTGCGCAGCCGGGCCAGGAAGAGCCAGGAGCGGGGGATCTCGCCGCGCTCGTACTTGCTGATCGTCTGCTGGACGGAGTCGACCGCTTCGGCGAACGTCCGCTGGTCGCGAGTGCCCCGGACGGTCTGAAGCCGCTTCCCCACTGCCAGTCTATGTTCTTTGCTGGACATCGCATTTTCTCCTATCGATAGGGGTTCCGATCGCTGGACTCACGGTGAAAGGCTAGCCTGTCCGCAACCACAGATACCGTAAGGGATCGTACACGCCCATGCCCCTCATCGTTCCCCTATCGCACGCTCCGAGCCGACGGGCGGCGGTGGTCGTCGTCACTGTCGCCGGGTTCGCGGGTGGATTCATAGCGGATTCGGCCGACGGCCACACCGAGCTCCTCGACTCGCGGCCCGCCGAGGGCGACACACTCGCGGCGGCTCCGGCCAGCCTGTGGCTGCTGTTCAGCGCCCCCGTCGAGACCGGCCTGACGGAGGTGCGGCTGATCGCCCCCGGCGGTCGCACGATCGAGCTCGAGCTTGGCGCGGAACCCGGGCAGCCGCGCGCGATCCGCGCCGCAGTGCCGCCGCTCCGGCCCGGCGCCTACCGCGTCCACTGGCGCGTCCTGTCGGCCGACGGCCATCCGATCGAGGGGAGCTATGTCTTCTGGATCGCGGCCGAGTCGGGGACGGCCGCGGCCGATACCAGCGCCCCCCAGCTCCCCTCCGGCTCCGCAACCGACCCCGCGGCGGAAGACCGCGGCGGCATGGCGTCCGGTTCGCGCCTGGCCGGCGCCTTGCGAGGGCTCTCGGACGGGGCGTTGATGGCGCTGGCGGGCCTCCTCGCCTTCGTGGCCTGGATCGTCCCGGAGGGATCGAGGCGGGCCTACGGCGCGACCGTCGCCCTGTCGTTCCTGGCCCCGCTTCTTCTCGCCGCCCATCTCGTGGCCTGGCTCCTCTACGTCTCACCGGATGGAACGCTCGAGCGCGAGGTCGCCGCCTTCGCCCTGTCGACGACGACGGGACGAATCGACGCCGCGCGGCTCGGGCTCGCCGCGCTCGCCGCCGTGATCCTGATCTCCTCGCGCCGGGCCGGGCCGGCTGCCGCCCTCGCGCTCCTGGCGGTCGCCGCGACCGGGGCGGTCGGGCACACGCTCACGACCGCGCCCCTGCTGACGATCCCCTTCAAGGCGATCCACGTCGTGGCCGCCGCGCTCTGGCTGGGCGGGCTCCTCACCCTCATCCTGGGAGGGCTCGATCCGGCCGCCTTCCGCCGCGGAGCCGCGCGGGTCTCATCGATGGCTCTGGCAGCGGTCGTCGTCATCGCCGTGACCGGCGTCCTGCAGACCTTTCTATTCCTCGATGCTCCGGCCGATCTGCTACGTTCCGACTACGGCCGCCTCGTTCTCGTCAAGGCGGCGGGCCTGTTCGGGCTCGTCCTCTTCGGCGCCCGCAACCGCTACCGGCTGCTGCCGTCCCTGACACGGCACGACGGACCGGAGCGCCTCCGCCGCAGCGTGTCCCTCGAGGTCCTGCTGATGGTCGGGGTCCTCCTGGCGGCCGGCTTCCTCGCCTACCTTCCGCCGCCGTCCTAGCGCCAGGCGCCGACGCGTTCCCGCACCCGGCGCGTCGCCCGTCCGACCTTCTCCGAGGCTCTGAACACGGTGCCTACCTCTACCCCGCCCGGCAGCCGGTGACGGCCCACCGCGTGCAGTCCCATCGAAGCGATGCAGCCGCATCGTGCGCAGTCGGGGGTGCCTCCGAACTGACAGGGAGTGACGATCGTCGTGAGGTCGGCCGATATGCAGCGCGTGACGCGCGCGAAGACGCACTCCGCCGGCGTCCGCGGAGGATCGAGGAAGGCCTTCAACATCCCGGGCGTCAGAAGGAGCTTGCGGTAGGCGCCGCGCAGGCCGTCGAGCTCGGCCACCGCCCGCTCGCGCATCGCCTGGGTCAGGATCTCCTCGCTCGTCTCGCCCACCTGCGGGGTGAAGAAGCTGATCCGGATCTGGCCCACCTCGGACCGACCGCTCCAGAACCGCACGAATTCCTCCAGATAGCCGGTCCGCCGCATCATCTGGCTGGTCACCGTGCAGTGGACATAGATGCGGTGTCCCTCGATGTGCTTGAGGATACGATCGTACGTGGCCGGCTTGCGGCGCGCATCGTGCTCGGGCTGGAGGCCGTCGATCGAAACCGCGATGCTGAGCCGGTCGATCGCCGCCCACTCGGCCGGGATCCGCCGCACCGCGCTGGTGACCAGCTCGACGTTGACGCCGCGCTCGACGATCCGCGGCAGGAGCTCGTTCAGCTCGCGATAACGGACGAGCGGCTCGCCGCCGACCAGGTGGACGACCAGCGGACGGTGCCGGTCGATCAGCGCCAGGATTCCGTCGACCAGCTCCGCGCCCTGGAAGTCGGCCAGCGACACGAGCGGAGTTCCGGCCAGGTGCTCGGGCTGGTAGGCGTAGCAGCCGGGGCAAGAGAGCGGGCAGCGGGTCGTGATCTCGATCGACAACGACGGCTGGTAGCCCTGGAGGATCCGGCCCCACGCGCGAAAAAAGTCGGCTCTCTGCATCCTCGCTCGATCCGACTGGCGGGAAGAGTGCGGTTAGACGGAGACGGATCCGGAAATCCAGTCTACCCGGAAACCGGCTGCGATACAAAGTACGGCGCAGCGAATCACCGGGGGGCCTCCTCGGCGAGAGCGGCCTAAACTTGGTTCCACCCGCGCCGCGCCGTCCACCCGCGCCGAGCCGTCACCCCACCCTGGAGACCGGACATGATGCGTATCGCCTCGCTCATCGCGAGCAGCACCGAGATTGTCTGCGCGCTCGGGTTCGGCGACGATCTCGTCGCCCGCTCGCACGAGTGCGACTACCCGCCCGGTATCGAGCGGCTGCCGATCGTCACCGAGCCCAAGATCGCGACCGACGGTACGGGCTACGAGATCGACCAGCGCGTCCGGGCGCTGATCCAGGAAGCGCTCTCGGTTTACCGCGTCGACGCCGCGCGGCTCAGACAGCTCGCGCCGGACCTCATCCTGACCCAGACCCAGTGCGAGGTGTGCGCGGTCAGCCTGGCCGACGTCGAGGAGGCGCTCGCCGACTGGACGGGCGAGCGGCCGCGGGTCGTGTCGCTCGAGCCCGACGCGCTGGCGGACGTGTGGAGCGACATCGAGCGCGTGGCCGCCGCGCTCGGGGCGCCCGATCGAGGGGCCGCGCTGGTCGCCGATCTCCGGCGCCGGATGGCGGCCGTCGCGGAGCGCGCCCGCGAGCCTGCCGAGCGCCCCACCGTGGCCTGCGTCGAGTGGATCGATCCGCTCATGGCGGCCGGCAACTGGATGCCCGAGCTCGTCGAGATGGCCGGCGGGATCAACCTCTTCGGCGAGGCGGGCCGGCATTCGCCGTGGATGACGTGGGAGGAGCTCGTCGAGCGCGATCCCGACGTCATCGTCGTCCTCCCCTGCGGCTTCGACATCCCGCGGGCGCGCGCCGGGATGCCGGACTTGACGAGCCGGCCCGGATGGCTGGACCTGGCGGCCGTCCGGTCCGGCCGGGTCGCCCTCGCCGATGGCGTCCGGTATTTCAACCGCCCGGGGCCCCGGCTGGTCGAGTCGCTCGAGATCCTGGGCGAGATCCTGCATCCCGATCTCTTC
>DATLFH010000044.1:0-84556 GCA_035524965.1 Gemmatimonadota bacterium
GTCGGTCGGGTCAAGTAAAGCGAGCCCTTCAGGGCGAGGACCTGCAGATCGAGTGGGGGGACGGCGCCGCTCGACTGGCCGAAGAGGACCAGCATCCCCCGGCGAGCGAGGCACGCGAGGCTCCCCTCGAAGGTGTCCCGGCCGACCGAGTCGTAGACGACTGCCACGCCCCGGCCCCCGGTCAGCCGCTCGACCTCGGCGGCGAAGTCTTTCTCCGTGTAGAGGATCACGTGGTCCGCGCCGGCCTCGCTCGCGAGCGCGGCCTTCTCCTCCGTCGAGGTCGTGCCGAAGACGGTCGCGCCGCGCCGCTTCGCGATCTGGCAGAGGAGGAGTCCCACGCCGCCCGCGGCGGCGTGGACGAGGCAGCGGTCGCCCTCCCGAAGCGGGTAGGTGGAGGTCGCCAGGTAATGGGCGGTCATTCCCTGGAGCATCACCGCCGCCGCCCGGCGGGCGTTGATCCCGTCCGGCAGTTTCACCAGGCGGTCCGCCGGCGCGAGGGCGAGCTCGGCGTACGCACCGCCTAGCGTCGTCGTGGCGACCCGGTCGCCGGCCGCGACCTCGGTCACCCCCTCGCCGACGGCGACGATCGTCCCCGCACCTTCGTGTCCGGGCGTGTACGGCAGGGGCCTGGGATACGAGCCCTTCCGCTGGTAGACCTCGATGAAGTTGATGCCGGTCGCCTCGATCCGTACGAGCGCCTGCCCCGGCCCGGGCGTCGGGTCCTCTACCTCCTCCAGCCGGAGGACATCGGGTTCGCCGGACTCGTGGACGCGGATCGCCTTCAATCCCGACTTCTCCCAGGTCCGCAGGGCCCGTCGATCGTGACCACGAAGAAGATCGCCCCATCGGGCGGAGGTTGCGACGGCTACCGTTCGACGCGGACGAACTCGTAATCGTTGTAGCGGAGGCTGGAAGCGGGACCCCTGCCCGCGCCGGCAGGGAACTCGAAGTCGATCACCTCGCCGCCGCCGGTCAGCTCGACCCGGAGCTGGTCCTCCGCCGCGTCGAACACCTCGGCGATGCTTCGCGCGACGCCGATCTCGGCCTCGAGTGATTCGCCGGCGACCCGCCACTCCATCCGGCCGAGCTCCCGGTTCTCGTACGTCCCGGCGTATGCCTCCAACGGGTGCGGGAGCGGTGACTGGCGCACACGCCGCTCCGCCAGGTGGTCGGCCAGCTCCCGCGCGCCCTCGGCGGCACGGCCCTCCAAGTCCGCCAGCCGCCGCGCGTACTCCTCCTCGAGATCCGACCTGCCGATCAGGCGATCGTAGATGTACGTCGCCATCAGGTCGGCCGCGGGCGAGGCGGGGCCACCGCCGTTCACGAGGACCACCACGCCGATTCCGTGGTCGGGCATGAACGACATGTGCGAGCGGTACCCGGGGAAGGATCCGAAGCGGTGGACGATCGTCTTCTCCTCGTACGTGCCGAGATCCCAGCCGTATCCCCAGCCGAAGCGGTGGAACGGGCCGAACTCGCGGTCCTGCTCGGCCTGGACCTCGTGCGCGGCCCGGAACGCCTCCGCCGGAAAGATCCGCTCCCCATCGAGTAGCCCACCGCTCGCGTGCGCGGCGACGAACCGGGCCAGGTCGCGCGCGGAAGCGAAGTGGCCGCCGGCGGCGTGCATGTTCGCGTCCGCCTTGCCGAGCGCGACCGGCCGCCACCCCTCGCCGGGCACGATGGAATGCGGCAGCGCGATCTCGTCGGCCTCGAAGTCCGAGGTCCGGGCGCTCGTGTCCTCCATGTCGAGCGGATCCAGCACCTCGCGGCGTACGACCTCCTTCCAGCCGTGGCCGTCGTCAGGATCGAGGACGAGGCCCAGGATGTTGTAGGGAAGGTTGCCGTAGGAGAACGAGTGCCCCGACTCGGACGGCCCGTAGCCGGCGAGGAGCTCGACGAGCTGATCGGGCGTGAAGTCGCCGGTGTAGGCGGTCCGGAAGACGACCGGGCCGCCGTCCTCGACGCCTTCGGTCATCGTGAGGAGCCCCTCGATCGTGACCGACTCGGCGTCGACCGGGGCCTCGAACGCCACCGCCGGGATGTAGCGGCTGACGGGTGCCTCGAGGTCCAGCTCGCCTCTATGGGCGAGGAGAGCGACCGCGGTCCCCGTGAGCGCCTTGGTGCTGGACGCGATGTAGAACGCCGTCTCCTCGTCCACGGCGCGCCCGCTCTCCACGTCCGCGACGCCGAACCCGCGGACATAGGCGACCGAGTCCCCCCGCGCGACCGCGATCCCCATCCCCGGGGTGAGCCCCGCATCGACGAGGCGGCGCGCGAACGCTTCGACGTCCGCCCGCCAGTCGCCGCCCGCCGTCTCCTGTGAGTGGGCCGCTTCCTGCGGGTGAGCAGCCGCCGTCCAAAACGCCGCTGCCAGAAACCCTCCGACCATTACGTATCGCCGCATCGCTGACCTCCCGCTTACAGATTCTGTGCCGTATCCGATGGCAGGTCACGACGATACGAGACGGGCGTACCGCGGCGCTTGGACGGATCAAGCCCTCCGCGACCGCCCCGCGAGACCCCGCAGCTCGGAGGGCGTCAGGCCCGTCGTCGCCCGGACCTCGCGGCACATGTGGGAGTGGTCGACATAGCCGTGAGCGTGGGCGATCCGGGTCAGGTCCCAGTCGCTTCGCTCGATAGCTGCGGCCGCCCGGTGGAGGCGCGCCCGGCGCCGGTACTCGCTCACGGAGGCACCGTACTGGCGGCGGAAGGCGCGTGCCAGCGAGACGGGGTGGACGCCGGCCTCCGCCGCCAGGTCACGGACGCGAACTCCCTCGCCGACCCGGTCGTCCAGCGACTCCCGCGCGCGCCGGAGCCAGGCGGGCGGATCGCGCCGGACGGACGCGTCCGCTCCGGTCGCTTCGTCCAGGATCTCCAGGACCCGGTCTTCGACCGTCGCACCGCCCTGCCCGTCAGCCTCGCGGAGCGCGCGGAGGAGCGACAGGAGCCCGCGCGTCCCCGCTCCCGCGTGGATCCAGCGCCAGGGGCCCAGGCCGCCTTCACCGGACGGTCGTAAAACGCCGAAGTCGGGGTCCAGGAGCACCTGCAGGGTCCTGGCCCCCCGGGGGCCCACCTGGTCCGCGTGGACGACGCCCGCCGGCTTGACGACGACGCTCAGACAGGAAGCGACCTCCTCGCGCCCGGCCGCCGTCTCGCGGATCGCTCCCGCGATCAGGACCGTGATCCCGTCGCTCTCGTGTAAGTGGGGCGCCTGGCGGAACCCGGCCGCGTACTCGATCTCGCGGACGGCATAGCCGTCGCCGGCGATCGAGCGAAGGACGCGGAGGGGTGCGGGGCTCATCCGCCCTCCCTACGGGACGAGAGCCCCTCGGGTTCCGTCCGCGTTCGCTGGCGCCGCCAGGCGGCCCAGAAGCTCTCGGACGGTGTTGGCGTACGCCGCGACGTCGAGCGCCGGATCGAACGCGAGCTGGAACTCCAGCCCGACCAGGAGCGCGACGACCGCGTGCGAGACCGCCTCCGGATCGGCGTCACGCCGGATCCGCCCCGCCCGCCGCTCCCGCCGGACGTGCGCCTCGATCGGCCCCCGCAGGGCCTCGATCTCGTCGCGCAGGATCCTGCGCACGGCCGGCTGATCGAGCGCCTCGCCCCACAGCCGGACATCGAGCCGGACGGCGGCCTCGGCGGCATCGCCGGACCGTAGTGCCTCGAGGATCTGCGCCACCACCTCGCCCAGGACCCGGGCGCCGCCCCCCTTCCCGAGGGCCTCCAGCGCCTCCCGCTTCTGCTCCCGCCCCCACGCCGCCAGCGTCTCGATCAGCGCCTCCTTCCCGTCGAAATAGCGGTAGAGCGCGCCCGCGCTCAGCCCCGCCTCGTCGGCGATCTCCTGCATCGTCGCTTCGTGGAAGCCGCGCCACGCGAAACAGCGGTGGGCGGCGGTCAGGATCTGCCGGCGCCGGGCGTCGAGATGGGCCTCGGTGACCTTGGGCATGCGCACCCCTGGACAAGTGAATTGTCATTCATTATAATGAATCGGTGTTCACAATATGCTTGTCGATCGTCCCCGTCGCAATGGAGGCCCCATGACGAAACCGCTCGCTCTCGTGCTGGCGATCCCCTGGATCCTTGCCCCTGCAAGGGAGGTCCCCGCCCAGGAGATCGACCTCGCCGGCCTCGATGCGGAGATCGAGGCGACGCGCGAGGCGTGGCGGATCCCCGGCCTCGCCGTCGCGATCGTGAAGGACGACTCCATCTTGCTGGCGAAGGGATACGGCGCACGGGATGTCGGCCGGCCGGGCCCGATCGACGCCGAAACCCTTTTTGCGATCGGTTCGGCGACCAAGGCGTTCACGGCGGCCGCCATCGGCATCCTCGTCGATGAGGGGCGGCTCGGGTGGGACGACCGGGTCGCCGAGCGCCTCCCCGGGTTCGCGCTCCACGACCCCTACGCGTCCGCGGAGATCACGATCCGGGACCTCCTCGCCCACCGGAGCGGCCTCCCGATGGCGAACCTCATGTGGCTTGGCGGGCAGCTCGATCGAGAGGAGATGGTCCGGCGCCTCCGATACCTGGAGCCGGCGACGGGGTTCCGCGCCGGGTTCGGATATCAGAACGCGCTCTACCTGACGGCGGGGCTGATCATCCAGGAGGTCACGGGGCGGACCTGGGATGCTTTCGTGACCGACCGCATATTGCGGCCGCTCGGGATGGAGCGCACCAACACGAGCGTGGATTCGCTCGCCGGTCTCGAGAACGTGGCCGCACCACACGCCAGGGTCGACGGAGAGCCGCGGCCGGTACCCTACCGGGACATCGACCACGTGGGCCCGGCCGGCTCGATCCACTCGAGCGCCGCGGACATGGCGCGCTGGCTGCGGTTCCAGCTCGCCGGCGGCGTCGCCGAGGGACGGCGTCTTCTCGAGGAGGCCACGCTCGCCGAGACACACGGGCCGCAGATCGTCCTGCGCCGCGAGTCCATCCTGGCGCGCCTCTATCCGAACACCCACGTGCTCGCCTACGGCATGGGATGGCTCACCTCGGATTATCACGGGAAGCTCCTCCTGGATCACGGGGGCGGGATCGACGGGATGACCTCGCTCGTCGGACTCCTTCCGGAGGAGGGTCTCGGCGTCGCGCTCCTGACGAACTTCCAGCTTCCGATGCCTCCCTACTGGCTGCTGTACTCGATCATCGATCGTTTCCTGGGCCAGGAACCGAAGGACTGGAGCGGCGAGTTCCAGGCCATGGCCCAGGAGCTGGACGGCTCGTCCGAACCCGAGCGGGTGCCGGGGACGCGTCCTTCCTTGCCGATCGAGCGTTACGCGGGTACGTACGAAAACCCGCCTCTAGGAGCGGCCGGGATCGCGCTCGAGAGTAGTGGGCTCGCGTTCCGGTACGGGACGATGGAGGCCGCGCTCGAGCACTGGCACCGGGACACGTTCCGGGCCGATTGGCGGAGCGCGGCCTGGCAGGCGGCCGCGGGTCCCGGCTGGGTGACCTTCCGCCTCGACAGGAAGGGCGAGGTCGCCGGCCTCGTCCTGGAGGCGATCCCGGGCGAGGAGTGGGATTTCGATCGTACGACCCGCTGAGCCGGACCAAAGCCCGCTCAGATCGCCCGCCGCCTACCCCAGATCCCGCCGTCGAGGCTCGCCGGCCCGGCCCCGTTCGCAGCCAGGAAGATCCAGACCGACAGGTAGAGGAGCGCCAGCTCGCCGCCGTTCTCGTACGGGATTAGCCCGCGCGGCAGGTGCGCATAGACGTACGCGATCACCATCTCGAGCGCGAGCACGACCGCGACCGGCCGGGTGAAGAGCCCGAGCAGGATCAGGAGCCCGCCGAAGACCTCGAGCACACCGGCCAGACCCATCAGCGAGAAGATCTCGGCGCGCTGGCCGGCCTCCCCCATCCCGCCGAACCAGCCGAAGAGCTTGGGCATGCCGTGCATGCAGAACAGGAGCCCGGCGCCGATCCTGAGGATCGCGTGCGCGGCTCTGCCGAGGCCGTTCGTGGAATCCATCATCTTCGTCCTCCTGATCGGGTCGGAATTCTCGTGGACGGTCCGTCAGGGTCCGGGCGGCCGGGGCAGACCATGGCGAAGCCACACCCCCTGCCGTAGAGGAACACGATCGACCGGTAGTGTCAGTTCTCCGACACTTGCTGGGCGGGGTACCCCAGGGAAATGAGGGCGGAGTGGACGGCGGCGAGGCGCTGGGCGGCCTCGGGGGTGAGGAAAGGCCCGATCCGCACGCGGTAATAGCCGCGGCCGTCGACGATCCCTACCGCTACCATGGGCTCGAAGCCATCGGCCTTGAGCCGCGTCGATAGCTCGGCCGCGTTCGTCGCGCTCGTGAAGGCTCCGACCTGGACGTAGACCCGGCCTTCGACCGGCCGCGGGTCGGCCGCGGGCGCGGCCTCCCGAATGACCTCCTCGCGCGGGGCTTCCCTCACCGGCCGATCGGCCCTCACTGGCCGAGTGGGCCGCACCTCCTCGGGCCGCTCCTCGGCGGGTGCCGGGCGGATCGGCTGGACGATGACCTCCTCGCCGGGCGTCTCCCGGGCCGGCTCGTCCGCCGGCGTCCCGCGAGGGGCGGGCGTCTCGCGGGCCGGCTCGTCCGCCGGCGCCTCTTCCCCGCCGGGCGCTTCTTCCCCGCCCGCCGTATCGGTCATGACGATCTCGTTCTCCCCACCTCCGGCGCGCTCTCCAGCAGGCGCCGCGACGAGATCCCCCTGAGCGGCGGCTAGATCCCCCTGAGCGGCCAGCGCCTGGCGCGCCTCGGCGGCCTGCGGCGAGTCGGGGTAGTCGAGGGTCAGGAGCGAGTAGTACTGAATGGCGATCCGCCGATCCCCTGCCTGCTCGGAGGCGGCCGCCAGCCACCACGCGTACTCGGCGGCCAGGGCCTCGCTCTGGACGCGCGGGAGCTCCTGCGGCACCTCGCCCGACTTGACTTTCGTGAACCCCTCGAGGAACTGCTCGGCCGCCTGGCGCGGCGCCTGCTCGGCCAGGTAGGCACGGCCGATCCACAGCGGGATCTCGGGCTGGATCCGGCTGTAGGGGTAGTTCTGCCTGACCTCGCCGAACCATTGGCGGGCCTCGGCCGGCCGCCCCTGGACGAGCTCGAACTGGGCGAGGCGGAAGATCGCCTGGTCGGCCAGCGAAGCGGCGGGGAACTCGTCGGCGATGATCCGGTAGTGCCGCGCCGCCACGCTCGCGTCCGGCTCCATGAGCGCGATGTAGTAGAGGGCCTCGGCCTGCGGCATCCGCGAGGCCCCGGTCAGGCTCGCGGTCGCGTCGAGGTACGCCCACAGATCTTCGCGGGCCCGCTCGAAGTCCTCGCGCTCGAACGCCCGGCGGCCGTCCTCGAGGAGCTCGGCAGGGTCGCGGTCGTCCTGGGCGAGCGCGGCCGCGGGCGCCAACAGAAGAAGGATCGCCGCCAGCGATACGAAGAGGTTCGCGGTCCTGGCTGGCCGCCTACGCGGCATCGCGCAGGATCTCGATCAAGTGTCTCTGCAGCACGAATTCCTCCCCGTGCGAGGTCGATTTGAGCATGAGGTCGGCGGCGGCCAAAAGGTCGAGCGCGCGCGCCACCGACTCCGGCGTGTGGCGCCGGGCCTGCGCCGCCAGCGAGCGCGCCATCGCCGGCCACGTCCGGCCCGGGAGCGCGGCCTGGATAGCCTGCGGATCGCGCGCCCGCGCCCCCAGCTCGATGACGACTCCCAGCCGGCAAAAATGGGTCGCCAGCAACGGCACCAGCCGGTAGGCGGATTCGCCGGCATCGAGGAGTGTCTTCAGGAGCCCGAGCGCCCGCTCGGCATCCCTCTCGCCGACGGCGTCACACCATTCCCACACGGTGCCGAGCGCGCCGCCGGTGCAGACCGCCTCGACATCGGCCCGCGTGATCTCGGGCGCCTCGCCCACGTAGAGCGCCACCTTCTCGAGCTCCCCGTAGAGCGACTTCAGATCAGAGCCTGACTCGGCGAGCGCGACGGTCGCGCCCTTGTCGAGCCGCTTGCCGAAATCGGCCTTCGCCCGCACCGTCAGCCAGCGCGCGAAATCGAAGTCGATCTGCTTGGATCGTGGCGACTTCCGCGGCAGCTCGCAGACGATCCGCGTCCCCCGCTTCTCCCACTCCTGATAGAGCGTCCCCCGCATCGTCGGCCCGCCGGTCCCGATCAGGCACAGGGAAGCCGGCGCCTCGGCGAGCGCAGCCCGGACCCGGTCCCGGACCTCGGCCGGGGCGGACGGCACGTCCTTCAAGACGACGATCCGGCGGTCGTTCATGAGGGGCGGGGTCGAAACGAGCGCATCGAGATCGGCGGCCAGGATCTCGGCTGCATCCCTCGTCTCCAGATCGAACGCCTCGGAACCCGGCACGGTGATGACCCGCGCGAGAACCGCGGCGAGCGCCTTCTCGATCAGGTACGGCTCGTCGCCCGCCACCAGGATCGCCGGCGCGGCCAGCGCCTTCGCCGGCGGATCCGAGAGGAAGGTGTCGGCCTGGATCCGCACCAATCCGGGCCCCGGTCAGGGGAGGCGGAGCGCCGCTTCGACCAGGTTCGGGACCGGCCAGTCGCCGCGCGGACCGCCCCAGGTCGCGTTCTGGAGATACGCGCTCTGGAGATACCGCGCCTGGAAACGAGCGAACTCGGCCTCGAGAGAGACGACGGGCAGACGATCGGCTGCGTCGGCGGCCGTGCGGGTCGCCCGCGCCGGCGCTGAACCCGAGGCCGCGATCTGCGAGACCGCGCGCGAGGCGACCTCGGCCCGGCCGGCTTCCGGCACCTCCTCCTTCGCCAGGACTCCCGCGCTCAGCACGGTCGGGATCACCCCGGCGATCGAGACCGGCGGACGGGCGCCGGATGGCCCGGGGCCCCCGCGCGTGACTCCGGAGACGAAGATCACGAACGCGAAGACGGCCGCCAGCGCGACGCCGGCCGCGGACACGCTGGCCCACTGGTCCGGCCGCCGAAAGGTGCCCAGCGGGACCGGCTCCAGGTAACCCCACGAATCTCCGCGACGGAGACGCTCCTCGAGCCGCGAGTAGAAGTCGTCCGGCCCTTCGTACGGCCTATCGACTTCGAACGGCCCGGTTTCGAGCGATCGGTAGGCGGAGACGCCGTTGCGGTAGGCACGGAGGTGCCGCAGGCACCCCTCACAGCAGTCGAGATGGGCGAGGATCTCGGCTTGACGCCTCACCCCAAGGGTGCCGTCGATGAACTCGGAGAACCTCTCGAGGAACTCCGGACAGGCCTGCATTTCAGTCTTCGACATGAGTTCCAACCCGGCGGAACTGTCCACAACAGGTAACGCAGCGCGCGGTTTCGTGCAATACGCCGCGAGCGGGATTTGGTTCCACGGGGGTAGGGAGGGCTTTCGGCCGGAGGGCGGCGGTGCGGGTTGGGGGCCGGCATCGCCCGGCCGGCCCCCCAGCTCATATCACCGGCCAGCACCTTCACCGGCCGGCCATTATCAGCCGGCTATTTCAGCCAGGGGGCGATGATCTCCGCGAAGCGGTTCCGGGCGCGGTTGAGTCGCGACTTGACGGTCCCGAGCTGGGTATCCGTGATGTCCGCGATCTCCTCGTATGTCTTCCCCTCGATCTCACGCAGGATGAACACCTCGCGGTGGTGCGCGGGGAGCTTCTCGGCCGCCCGCTCCACCAGCTCCCTCAGATGGCGCCGGCGGTACAGGTCGTCGGGCCGCATCGAGGAGTCCTCGAACTGGAGCGGCCGATGGTCGTCATCCCAGCTCGAGGTCAGCGTCTGGAAGAGCACGAGCGGGTTCCGCGACCGGTTCCGGAGCTCGTTCTTCGCCAGATTCGAGGCGATCGTGTAGATCCACGTCGAGAACTTCTTCGACGGGTCGAACCGCCTGAGATGCCGGTAGACCCGGATGAACGTCTCCTGGGCGAGATCGTGCGCCCGCTCGCGATCACCGATCGAGCGCTGGATGAAGTTCACGATCCGGCCCTCGTAGCGCTCCACCAGCTCCCGAAAGCAGCGCTCCTCGCCCGCCAGATACTGCGCGACGAGCTCGTTGTCGGTCAGGACCGGAGCTTCGATTTCCTGGATTCGAACGGTGTTCGCCTTCATCAGCATGCCCCCCAGATTAGACGTCGGAAGGGATCCATTTATTCGCGCGAAACCGCACTCCCCAAAGGCAGGCCGTGTGCCACGCGCCGAAAGCGGTGCAGAAAAGCCATCAATACTGGGCACAAAGGGTCATAAAGTGCCGGCACGGAGGGCGTTCCGGCTCTCTTTCGGGACGCCTCCAGAGGTCGGCCTGTCCCCTCTGGAGGGCGGGATTCCGGCCGCTTCCGGGATCCGCGTGGCCCGTCTAGGTCACCACGCATTCGACCACGCCGCGGCCGGCGACGGTAACGACCTCGAAGCGCACGCCCTGCCATTCGACCCCGTCGCCCACCCGCGGAGGCCGCCCCAGCAGATGAAGCACGAGGCCGCTCACGGTCTCCACCTCGTCATGCGCCAGCTCGCGCCCGAGCCGTTCCCCCAGCTCCTCCAGGCGCACCGTTCCGGCGACTCGCAGCCGGCCGTCGGCATCGCGGTAGACCTCGCGCGTCCGGCCGGGGGCCAGCTCGGTCTCGCCGACGATCTCGGCGGACAGGTCCTCGATCGTCAGGATTCCCGTCGTCCCGCCGTGCTCATCCATGACGACCGCCAGCTGGGAGCCCGCCTCGTGCATCACCCGGAGGACGAGTTCCAGGCTCATCGTTTCGGGGACGAAGACCGCCGGATGCACGCTGGCCGCGTCCAGCACGCCGCCGTCCTGAAGTCGCCGCAAGAGATCCCGGGCGTGAACGAAGCCCACGATGTGATCGAGATCCCGCTCGTAGACTGGGTAGCGCGTGTGTGGACTGCGCCGCAGCGTCCCGGCGATCGTCTCCGGGTCCGCGCCGAGGGGCACGGCGACGATTCGGATCCTGGGGATGGCCGCCTGCTCGGCCGTCAGCGCGCCGAAGTCGAACAGCTCACGCAGCACGCGGCCCGACTCGGCGTGCAGCAGGCCGCCTTTCTCGCTCTCGCGGATGACCAGCTCCAGCTCCTCGGGGGTGTACAGGTGGCCGACGTTCCGCTCGCGCCGGATGCCCATCAGTGCGAGAAGGCCGTTGCCCATCCCGTTCAGCACGATGACCAGCGGATAGAACAGTCGCTTGACCAGGAGCATGAGAGGCATGATGCGCAGCGCGGTCCTCTCGGCGTAGGTGAGCGCGAGCGATTTGGGCACCATCTCGCCGACAACGATGTGGAAGTAGGTCAGGACCACCACCGCCAGCAGGCTCGCCAGGCCGTGCGCGGCCACCCACCGCGCGGCGCCGAGCGACTCCAGGTAGCCGGCGAACCATCCGGCCAGCACGTGTTCCCCGTACATGCCGAGACCGAGGCTGGCGAGCGTGATACCGAGTTGCGCGGTGGCGATATAGCGGTCCTGGCGGCGCGGATCGCGGAGGATCTCGCGCAGCTGGCGCGCGTTCGAGTCGCCACTCGCAGCGCGGTGCTCGACGGCGCCGCGCGGCACGCCGATGATGGCGAACTCCGCCGCCACGAACAGGCCGTTGAGCAGGATCAGCGCGGCGATGATGACGATGGGGACGAGCGCGTCCATGCCGATCAAGCCCTTTCCGGCTTCCGCGGCCGGGGCCGGATCAGGAGTGACGCCACCGCCCTGCGACCCATCCGCTCGACCTCGACCTCGACATCGTCGATGACGACCCGCTCCCCCGGATGCGGCAGCCGGCCGAGCCGGTTCAGCACGAGCCCGGCGACGGTGATCGCCTCCTCGTCCCGCCAGGAGACACCGCTCCATTTGGATACTTCGTCGAGACGCAACGATCCGGGGAGCCGCACGCGCCCGTCAGGCAGGCGCTCGGGCCGCGGCTGATCCACTGGAGATTCCTCGGGCTCCGGCCCGACCAGCTCGTCCAGGACGTCCTGGAGCGTGACGACCCCTTCGACGCCGCCGAACTCGTCGACGACGAGCGCCATCCGCTGCCCGCGGCTGCGCAGGACCGGCAGCAGGCGGTCGATCTCCATCGGGCCCGGAACGCTGGCGATCGGACGCAGCACCGCCTCCAGCGTGTTGGCGGCGCTCTCGTCGGCGACGTGCCTCGCGAGATCCCGGATATGAACGAGGCCGATCACGTTGTCGGCGGAGTTGCGGTAGACCGGCAACCGCGTGTATGGGCTCGAGATTGCCGACCGGAGGATCTCCTCGAAGGGCGCATCCGCATCGATCATCCGCACCCGCCCCCGCGGCACCATGAGGTCTCGGGCTGTGCGCTCGCTCAGCCGCAGCGCCTCCACCAGCCGCCGCTGCTCATCGGGCTCGAGCAGCCCGCCATCGGCGCTCTCGGCGATCAGCATCTCGATCTCCTCGGGCGCATGAACGTGCCGGTGAACGCCGTGCGGGAATCCGAACAGCCTGACGAGGATGAGCCCGCTGCCGTTTAGCACCGCGATGAACCAGCGAAAAAGTGCCAGCGACCAGACCATGGGCAGGTAGGTCGCGAGCGCGGTCCGACTCGGATATTGCAGCGCAATCGACTTCGGCAGCAGCTCGCCGAAGACGACCTGGAAGATCGTCAGGAAAAGCAGGACCCCGGTCGCCGCAGTGGAGAGCGCGGCGGCTTCGCCCCAACCCCGCTGCTCCAGCCGGTCCGCCAGATCGAGGGCCACCGTCGCCTGGCCGAAGGCGCCGAGCACCAGGCTCGAGAGGGTGATGCCGATCTGGCAGCAAGCGATGTAGCGGTCCAGCCTGTGCGGATCCTCGATAACCGAAAGCAGGCCGGCGGCGAGCCGGTTCCCGCTCTCCGCCAGCCGGCGGATCTGGCTGTGTCGGACCGCGACCGAGCCGAACTCCGCCGCCACGTAGAGCGCATTGACGAGTACGAGCAGGAGGATGATCAACCAGGTCACAGGCCGGGCGCCGCCGATGAAGGCGATCGCCCCGGCGGATCACTCCGCCAGGGCGACCTCCTCCTCGTAGAGCGTGTCGATGTGGTGGGCGTACTTCTCCTCGATGATCCGCCGCTTGACCTTGAGGGTCGGGGTGAGCTCGCCGGCGGCGATCGAGAAATCTTCGGGGAGCAGGTAGAACCGCTTCAAGGTCTCATAGGAGGCCCGGTCGCGGTTCAGGTCGTCCAGGATTCCCTGATAGAGATCCGCCACCGCAGGCTCCGCGAGGAGCGCCGCGCGGTCCGCCGTCTCGATCCCCCGCTCGCGGGCCCACGCCTCCAGGTTGTCGAAGTTGGGAACGATCAGGACCGAGGCGTACTTCCGCCGGTTCCCCACGACGACCGCCTGGACCACGAACTTGGAGGTCTTGAGCGCGTTCTCGAGCGGCTGGGGGGCGATGTACTTGCCGCCCGAGGTCTTGATGAGGTCCTTCTTGCGGTCGGTGATCGTCAGGAACCCGTCATCGTCGACGAAGCCGATGTCTCCGGTCCGGAACCAGCCATCCGGGGTCATCACATCGGCGGTCTTCTCCGGCAGATTGTAGTACCCCTGCATGATGTTCGGTCCGCGGACCAGGATCTCGCCGTCGCCGCCCGGACGATCGGGATCGCGCTCGATCCGCACCTCGACGTCCCGGATCGGCAGGCCGACGGTGCCGAATCGCATCCGGTCGAGCGTGTTGACCGAGATCACCGGGCTCGTCTCGGTCAGCCCGTAGCCTTCGAGGATCGGGATGCCGGCGGCGTAGAAGAACTTGGCGATGACCGGCGCGAGCGGGGCGCCGCCCGAGACGAAGACCCGGAGCCGGCCGCCCGTGCGGGCCCGGATCTTGGCGAAGACGAGCCGGTCCGCCAGGCGGTGCTTGAGCGCCAGGAAGGGTCCGACTCGCCGCTCCCCGACCGTCCTCTCCGCGTACTCGATCCCCACCCGCCGGGCCCAGAAGACGAGCCGTTTCTTGAGACCGCCGGCCTCGCTCGCCCGCTGGAGAACGCCCGCGTACATCTTTTCGTAGAGACGCGGGACGCTCGTCATCACGGTCGGACACGCGTCTGCCATGTCGGCGGCCAAGCTGTCGATCGACTCCGCGTACGCGATCGTCGCGCCGGCGTGCATCATGATGTAGTAGCCGGCGGTGCGCTCGAAGCTGTGGGAGAGCGGCAGGAACGAAAGATGAGTATCGGATCCGGTGATCTCGAGCGCCTGGAGCGAGGCGATTACGTTCGAAACGAAGTTCCGGTGAGAGAGCATGACCCCTTTGGGCCGGCCCGTCGTGCCGGAGGTGTAGAGGATCGAGGCGGTCGTCTCGGGATCGATCGCGGCCAGGCGCTCCTCCAGCTCCCCCGGGCGCGAGGTTCGCGCGGCCTGGCCCCGCTCGACGAGGTCGTGGGCCCCGAGAACGGAAGGGTCGTCCTGCTCGAGCGGATCGAGCGTCACGATATGGTGGAGGGCGGGGCACCCCGGCCGGGCCGCCTGAACCTTGGCGAGCTGGTCCGCGTCCGACACGAAGCACACGGTCGACCCCGAGTCGGCCAGGATATAGCCGACTTCGTCCGCCGTCAGGGAGGTGTAGATCGGGACCGACAACCCGCCGGCCGACAGGATCGCCAGGTCGGCGAACGCCCACCCGGGGCGATTCTCGGACAGCAGCCCCACCCGATCGCCCGGCCGGATGCCGAGCGCGATCAAGCCAAAGGCGCCCAGGTCGACCTCCTCCCGGAACTCGCGGGCCGGGATCGAGACGTACCCACCGCCCGCCTTGTAGCGCAGGAAGTGCGGGTTGTCGAAGCGGTCGACCGCCTGACGGAAGAGCTCGGGGATCGTCCGGGGCGGGGTCAACGCAGTCGGAACATGAGGCCGCCCGAAATCTCGAAGTTGTTGAGGCCCTCGTCGTCGAGGCAGGCGGGGAACGCATTCGCATCGGCGCCGTCCGACGCCGTGCAGAAGACGATATGGTCCTTGACGTCGCCCCGGAACGTGATCCAGTCGTTGACCGGGTGGGTGAAGCCGACGCCCAGAGGGATCATGAACTCGGCCTCCCCGTCCCCGGACTCGGGATCCAGGAAGATCGCGCCCGCGCCGGCGGAAAGCAGGAGCGCGGTCGCCACGTCAGGCGAGCCGATCCGGTAGATGATCGCTCCGTAGAGCAGGTGGGCGCCCAGGTCGGTCTCGACTGCGTCCGGGTCCTCCTCCCGAAACTCCGACGGCTCGACCGAAAGGAACGCGAACCCATAGGCGCCCTCGAGCCACCAGGCGGGTCGGAAGGGGGCCACGATCCGCGCGCCGAGGATGGGGCCGATGTTGACCTCGAGGCCGACGTCGTTCGCCTCGCTGTCGTCGAACACGAACGCGCCCAGGTAGGGGTTCAGGTGCACCTGCCAACGGCTCGTCTCCTGGCCCCGCGCAGCATGAGGGGCGGAGAGGATGGCAACGAGCGTCAGGATCGCATGCAGCGTCAGCATCCGCGCCAGCGTTGCGGCGAGCGGGGTCCGGCCGGTCCGGGTCATCAGCTCCTCCTCGAGGTCAGGCAGCGACATGAGAACGGCGATAGAAGGCGATCAGAATAGTGTGAACTCCGCCCCACCCGAGAACTCGGTGTGGGTCAGCGAAGACTCCTCGAGGCAGTGCCCGAACTCGGCCTCGTCGGCGTCCTCGCAAAACTGTACCACGCTCCGCACGTCGCCGCGGAGGCGGATGTAGTCGGTGATCGGGTAGGTCGCCCCGCCGCCTACCGTGACGATCACGTCGGTGAAGCTGTCGGTCTCCTGGAGATCGAAGTCGGTCGTCGCGCCGCCGACGCCGGCCGTCAGGAACAGGTTGAGAGGGGAATTGGGCGTCAGGTTGAGGCGCGCCCCGATCGAGTAGAGCGTCAGGTCGCCATCGATCTCCCCGAGGTCGATGTCGCCCACGTCCTCTTCGTCGCCCGAGAGCGACGCGAAGCCGAGATCGCCCTCGATCGCGAGGCGGTCGAGAAGCACGACCCCCACCTTGGCGCCTAGGAAGCGCGCCGGATCGACCTCGAAGGCGGCCTCCGGGGCGTCGTCCCCCTGAAAGGCGCGGAGCGCGCCCTCGTCGTAGAAGAAGACGCCGATGTAGGGGCTCAGCGTTAGCCGCACCTGCGCAGATGCGGGAGTGGCCGTCGCCAGGAGCGCGGCGGCCGTCAGGACGGAGATCGTCCACAGTCCGGCCGCGGGGAGAAGGAGTTGCCGGGCGCATGCCATATCGCCTCGTTGGGTTGGATTCGCAGGGATTCGCGGATGCTCGCTGCTCAAGACCCGCCGACTAAGATAAGCCGAAGAAGGTCGCGATTGGAAGCGCGCGGCGATTGGAAGCGAGCGGCCCGCGAAGCGTCGTCCCGCGACGCCGCCTTATCTTCGTTTGATGCGTGCCGCCGAAGTGGCCGACGTCCTGGAGGAGATCGGACGGCTCCTCGAGTTCCAGGGCGGGAACCCGTTCAAGGCCCGCGCCTACCGGAACGCGGCGCAGACCCTGAGGACGATCGAGGAGCCGCTCGTCGACGTCGTCGCGGAGGGCCGCCTGCGGGAGCTGCCGGGGATCGGCCCGGCGATCGCCCAGAAGATCGAGCAGCTCGCCGAGACGGGATCGATCCCCCTCCACCAGAAGCTCCTCGCCGAGACCCCGATCGGGGTCCTCGAGCTGATCGCGGTGCCCGGAGTGGGGCCGGTACGGGCGCGGGCGGCGTACGACGCGCTCGGGATCGCGTCGCTGGACGAGCTCGAGGCCGCCGCGACCAGCGGGCGCCTGACAGAGGTCCGCGGTTTCGGTGAGCGAACGGTCGCAACGGTGCTGGCCGGCCTCGCCCGGACGCGGGAGTACTCGGGCCGGTTTTTGGGCTACGAGGCGCGCGGTGTGGCAGAGCTTCTTCTGGCGCGGCTCGAGACGAACCCGGCCGTGGTCCGGGCGGCGGTCGCCGGCGGGCTACGCCGCCGGATGGAGACGGTCCACGACATCGACCTGGTCGCGGCGGCCAACGACCCGACAGCGGTCATCGACGCGTTCGTCAGCCAGCCCGCCGTGGCAGAGGTCACCGCGCGCGGGGACACGAAGGTCACCGTGCGGATGGCCGCCGGGCTCCCGGCTGATCTCAGGATCGTGCCGCCGCGCGCGTTCCCGTTCGCCCTCCAGTACCTGACCGGCAGCCAGGCCCACAACACGCGCCTGCGCGGGATCGCGAAGCGGAAGGGGTTGAAGCTCAACGAGTACGGTCTCTCCCCGATCGCGACCGACGGCGACGACTCCCTCGACTGCCCCGACGAGGCGGCCGTGTACGGTGCGCTCGGGCTGCCCTGCATCCCCCCCGAGCTGCGCGAGGACCGGGGGGAGATCGAGGCCGCGCAGGCGGGACGCCTCCCCGAGCTGATCGAGATCGAGGACCTCCGCGGGGTCGTCCACTGCCACACGGTCTGGAGCGACGGCCGGGGGACGATCGCCGAGATGGCGCGGGCCGCCGGTGAACGGGGCTACGAGTACCTGGTCGTCTGCGACCACAGCCGGAGCGCTGCCTACGCGGGCGGGCTGACCGCGGCCGACCTGGCCCGCCAGCGGGCCGAGATCCGCAAGGTCAACGCGGGCGATCCGGGCTGCACGGTCCTCGCCGGCTGCGAGGTCGACATCCTGGCCGACGGATCGCTCGACTACCCGGACGAGGTGCTCGCCCGGCTCGATTGCGTGGTGGCCTCGCTTCACAGCCGGCTCGGGCTGCCCAGGGAGGAGCAGACGGCGCGCGTCCTCAAGGCACTGGAGAACCCCTACCTCGACATGCTCGGGCATCCGACGGGCCGGGTGCTCCTGCGGCGCGAGGGGGCGGACCTCGATATCGAGCGGGTCCTGGACGCCGCCGCCGCCCGCGGGGTCCTCGTCGAGGTGAACGCCGACCCGCATCGCCTCGACCTCGACTGGCGCTGGCACCGGGCGGGGGTCGAGCGCGGCGTCCGCTTCTCGATCGACCCCGACGCCCACGGGCCGGAGACGATCGATCTCCTCGAGGGCGGTGTCGCCGTCGCCCGCAAGGGCGGTCTCACGGCGGGCGATGTCGTAAACGCGGGGTCGCTGGCGGAGTTCGAGGCCGCGCTCCGGCGGAACCGCGACTGATGGGTGTCCATGAAGGGTGGGGGCGGGGAACGCGTAGTCGGACGAGGGAACACCCCCTTTGGGAGGCCGTGTTGTAATCGATTTACATACGGGGAGAAGGGTAAGCCCTTCGTCGAGCGGGAGGATGCGGGAGGATGTCGGCTATCCGCCACCACGATCGCCATCCACCACCACCAGCGCGTGCACCCGTTCCCCGAACCGCTCCTCCGGCCAGGAGAGCGGCACCGGCACCCAGCTCACCCCCCCGTCCGACGATCGGACGACGCCCAGATTCATCGCCGCGTAGAAGACACCGGCCTCGTAAGGATCCGCGGCCAGGTATGCGACCGTCCGCCCCTCCGCCGGCGGGAGCCCCGCGGTGACTTCCTTCCAGGCGCCTCCTTCCGAGCGTCGGTAGATCCGCGAGTGTGCGTCTCCATCACCGTACGCCTGCCACGGTCCTCGAGAAGCCGAGACGAGCACCGTATCCGGGTTCCCGGAATCGACCGCCACGCTGACGAGGTATCTCTCTTCGAGGCCAACCTCCGGAGTGGTCCACGTCAGCCCTCCGTCCTCGCTCTCGAAGTAGCCGTCGCCGGCTGCCGAGTAGAGCCGTCCCGGGGCGCTCGCGTGGGTCGCCAGCGTGTGGGTGTCGATCGGGCCACCGGGAACCCGGTCCTCCCAGGTCTCGCCGCCGTCCCGGCTCCGGATCAGCGCCCCGGCCTCGATTGCGGCCCATAGCCGGCCGGTGCGGATGGGATCGCAGGCGATCCAGCGGACGTGATGGGTCTCTGGGCGCGGCGGGAAGCTCCAGCTCTCCGCCGACGGCAGGTCCTCCAGCCCCGGGCACTCCCGCCACGAGTCGCCGCCGTTCTCGGAGCGGAAGATCGCGCTCGGCTCGGTCCCGGCGTAGACGAGCGCCCCGTCCCGTCCAGCCTCGACCGGGGAGGCAGCGAGCGCGGTGACTTCTCGTCCTTCGAAGCTGCTCGCCTCGACCCAGGTGGCGCCGCCGTCGTCCGTCCTCAGGACCGCGCCAGCCCGAGTGCCGCACCACACCCTGCTCAGCCGCGACGGATCGGCCGCTATACAGGTCGGGCGGACGTCGGCTGCCAATCGTGCCCGTTCCATCGAACCCAGATCCGGATTGATGACGAGCACCGAGTCCCGGGTGGCGACCAGGATCCGCATCCTCCGAACCTCCTCGTCCACACCATCAGGAAACCTTCGTCGCCGCCATCTCGTCATCGCCGATCCGGACGACCACTCCGGTGACGGTGCCCGCCGCGTCCTTGGTGAAATCGATCGTCACACCGGCGAGGATGCGGATGATGAAGTGAGTATCCGAGAGAGCGAACAGCTCGGCCTCCCCCTCGCCCGGGACGTAGATGTACGGCCGGCCTGCGTGGAGGAACACCCGCCCCACCATGTCCGGCCCGAACTCGTACTCTCCGAGGAGCGCCTCGATGTCGGATCGCTCCAGCTCGACGAAGGCGGGGGGCTCCGGCGCGGGCAGCGCGCCGGGGAGAGGCCGGGTCGTCATCGGCACCAGGCGGGGAGCATCACCCGGCTCTCCGACCCGGGCGGCCAGGAGCTTCTCGACGATCGTCCACACGGCGGCGCCGTCGACTTCGCGGCCCTGGTCCGTGTCGCCCCGATGCACGACGACGAGATCGGCGCCGGGGATCACGAACAGGGCCTGACCTCCGGTGCCGCGCGCGAGGTACAGGTCGTATCGGCTCACGTGCGGGTAGCGCTCGGGGGACACCGATCCGGCCGCATACGTCCACCACATGTAGCCGTAACCCTCGCCGTCTCCGAGATCCGTAACCGGCTGCGTGCTCCGCTCGACCCAATCGGCGGGGATGACCTGCCGCTCGCCCCATCGTCCCGCCTGAAGATAGAGCTGACCGAAACGTGCCAGGTCGCGGGTCGATATGCGGAACGTCTGGGCCGGATATCGGGACTTGCCCGGCTCGTAAGCGTCGTATCCCGCGGCGGGATCAAAGTCTTCCATCCCCGTCGGTAGGGCGATCCATTCGTCGAAGGCCTCGCGCACGCCGAGGCCGGCACGCGCCTCGAGGATCGCCCCGGCGGTATTGAAGTCCCAGTTGTGATAATGCCAGTTCGATCCGGGGAGGTGGCTTCCGCGCGGCGGCAGACCCCGCTCCATGTCCTTGGGCGAGTACGCGGCGGGGTGGTAGACGCCGGACCGTGCGGAGATCAGGTCGACGACGCGCGCGGACTTCTCCGCATCGGTGAGGAGATGGACATCGTCGATCCCGAGATCGGCGAGCGTCGCATCGAGGTCGATCAGATCGCGGTCGACGGCGACCCCGTATAGCGCGCTCACCAGGGCTTTGCGGGCGGAGTGGGACTCGAAAGGGCGAGCGATGTCTCCCCAGGCTACCACGGCCCGGCCGCTATGAACCGCCATCACCGCACCGGATTGGACGCTGTCGGCATAACGGAATGCCTCCTCGAGGCGCTCCGGGGAGAAGCCCGACTCTCCGGCATCCGCATACTGGAGCCAGGCGCCGTCGGCGGCCACGGTCGCGGTCTGGGCCGCCGCTCGGGGCAGGCCTGGCACTGCAACGGACAGAACGACGAGCCATGCCACGGCATGGGCATGGCAGATGCCGGATCTCCTGCCGATCATCCTTCCCCCTCACCAGAGTTACCTGCGGGCCCCGCTCTCATGCTATCAACGACGCCGCGGCAGGGATGGTTTCACGCGGTTGTCGGGCCCATTGTCCAAACCTAACTTCAGCGCCGATTTACACGTTTGACATCCGTCCCGAAGAGGCACGAGATCCCGTGAAGATCGCCGTCTGTATCAAGCAGGTCCCCGAGCGCGACGCGCGGCTCAGGATCGCGGAAGGCGGGGCGCGGATCGCCGACGAGGAAATCGGCGGCGCGGCCGTCGAGATCAACGAGAGCGACCAGTACGCGCTCGAGGCCGGGCTGAGGCTCGCCGAGAGCCAGGGCGGCGAAGTCGTCGTGCTGTGCCTCGGACCGGCGCGCGCCGAGGAGGCGATCCGCCGCGCGCTGGCGATGGGCGCCGCGCGGGCCGTGCACCTGAACGACCCCGCCTTCCAGGACGGCGATGCCGCCGCGACCGCGCGCGCGCTGGCCGCCGCGATCGAGTCCGAGGGCCCGGACCTCGTCCTGACCGGCCTCCAGTCCGATGATGCGGGCTGGGCCCAGACGGGCGTCATCGTCGCGGCGCGTCTCGGCTGGCCGAGCGCGACCCTCATCATGGAGATCGAGATCGAGGACGGGAAGGTCAAGGTGAAGCGGGAGCTCGAAAGCGGATGGTTCCAGTGGATCCGCCTGCCGCTCCCGGCGGTGCTCACGATCCAGTCGGGGATCAACACGATCCGGTATGCGACTTTGAAGGGGATCATGGGCGCGAAGAAGAAGGAGGTCCGGAAGCTCGGCCCGGCGGACCTCGGCCTCTCCGGGGATCAGGTCGGCGCGTCCGGCCGTCAGGTCGAGGTCACGCGGCTCTACGTACCGGAGAAGACGAAGGGCGCCGAGATGATCGACGGCGACGCCCCGACCGCGGCGGCCAGGCTCGTCGAGCGGCTCCAGAAGGAAGCCAAGGTCCTCTGATGGCCGGCGCGATCTGGGCCGTCACCGAGACGGGGAGCCGGGCGGCCGGCGCGGGCCTCAAGGCCGTGTCGAACGAGGTGATCGCCTGCGGTCAGGCGCTGGCCGAGGCGCTCGGAAAGGAGCTGGAGGCGGTCGTCGTGGGGGCGGGCGTCCGGCCGGCCGCCGAGGAGACTGCGGCCCGGCGCGTCAACGCCGTACGCCTCGTCGATGACCCGAAGCTCGATCCCTACACGCCCGACGCGTTCACGGCGGCGATCAAGCAGGCGGTCGACGCCGAGCGCCCGGACCTGATCCTGTTCCCCCACACGTACCAGGTCCGGGACTGGGCGCCGCGGCTCGCGGCCGAGCTCGACGCCGGCTTCATCTCCGATGTGGTCGGGCACCGCGTGGAGGACGGCCGACCGGTATTCGTCCGACAGCCCTATCAAGGGAAGCTGAACGCCGACTGCGTCTTCACGGACGAGGGGTCGCACCTGGCGAGCCTCCAGGCGGGCGCTTACCTGGCGGACGACGCGGCGGCGGGAAACGATCCCGCCGAGATCCTCTTGCAGACGGTCGATCTGTCCGGGGTCGAGATCCGGACCGAGGTGATGGAGACGTTCCAGGAAGTCGAGGACAAGATCGACCTGAGCCGCGCCGACGTGATCGTCGCCGTGGGTCGCGGGATCGGCAAGCAGGACAAAATCGGCGTCGTCGAGGCGCTGGCCGCGGCCCTGGGCGGCCAGCTCGCCGCCAGCCGGCCGGTCTGCGACAACGAGTGGCTCCCGATGGATCGCCAGATCGGCTCCTCGGGCCAGACCGTCTCGCCGAAACTTTATGTTGCGGTCGGGATCTCGGGCGCGATCCAGCACCTCGTTGGCATGAAGAACTCGGGCACCATCGTGGCTATCAACAAGGACGCCAACGCGCCGATTTTCGCGGTCTCCGACTACGGCATCGTCGGCGATCTGTTCGAAATCGTGCCGGCGCTGACGGCCCGGGTCAAGGAGGCGAAGGGGGCGTAGTTCGTCTATCTTCTTCAAGATGAACGACCTCAAGATCTTCGAGGAAGTCTCGATCGAGTGCGATGAGAAGGGGACCGCTGCCTATGCGGGCGGCCACTCGCACGGCACGGTGGGGCTCCTCGATCGAAACGGGACGCCGATTCCGTTCTCCGACTACCAGGCGCTGGACGCGACCGTCTGCGAGGCGCGGATCCGGGCCGCCCGGGCGGTCCTGGGGGATCGGCTGGCGATCCTCGTCCACCACTATCAGCGGGACGACGTCTACAAGTTCGCCGACTTCACCGGCGACTCGTTCAAGCTGAGCCGCCAGGCCTCCGAGTCCGGCGCCGAGTACGTCGTCTTCTGCGGCGTCCACTTCATGGCCGAGTCGGCCGACATCCTGTCACGACCCGACCAGATCGTCATTCTGCCCGACCTTTCGGCCGGCTGCTCGATGGCCGACATGGCCGACATCGATCAGGTCGAGGACTGCTGGGACTCGCTGGCGCGCGCCCTGGGCGGGGATCCCGCGGCGCGGGTCATGCCGGTCACGTACATGAACTCGAGCGCGGACCTCAAGGCCTTCTGCGGCGAGCGGGGCGGGATCGTCTGCACGTCGACCAACGCCCGGGCGGTCCTGGAATGGGCGTTCGCCCGGCGCGAGAAGGTGCTGTTCTTCCCCGACCAGCACCTGGGGCGGAACACCGCCAGGGCGATGGGGATTTCCCTCGACGAGATGGCGCTCTGGAGTCCTTCCGCGCGAGGAGGCGGCATCGAGCCACAGGCGCTCGACCGGGCGAGGGTCATCCTGTGGGAAGGGCACTGTTCGGTCCACAACATCTTCCGCGCCGAGCATGTCGACCGGATCCGCGCCGCCCGTCCGGGAATCCGGATCCTCGTCCACCCGGAGTGCCGGATGGAAGTCGTCGATGTGGCCGACGTCGTCGGCTCGACGGAGATGATCGTGCGCACGGTCCGCGAATCGCCGGCCGGGAGCGAGTGGGCGATCGGGACCGAGATCCACCTCGTCAACCGCCTCAAGGACCATCATCCCGACAAGGGCGTCCACTTCCTCTCGCCCACCGTCTGCATGTGCGCGACGATGTACCGGATCGACATGCCGCACCTGGCGTGGGCGCTCGACAACCTGGTCGCCGGCCATGTCGTGAACCGGATCCGGGTCGCGGACGAAACGCGGCGCTGGGCGCGGATCGCCCTCGACCGCATGCTCGCCGTACCCTAGCCGGACCCGTGCGATATACCGTCGCCTTCGCCGCCGGGATCGTGGCGGTGGCCGCCATCCAGGCCTGCGGCGCCCGGCGGATCCTGGGGTTCGGCGACGCGCGGGACGGGATCCTCCTCGTCCGGCACAGCGAGCCCGTAGCGCAGCAGGTATGGATCGGCGGGGACCACGTCGGCATCGCCCAGCCGGGCGGCATCACCTGCTTCGAGAACGTGCCGACCGGCTCGGTACGGCTCGAGGCCCGTCCCGTCGGCGCAACCGGGACCGGTGTCGAGACCCTCACCCGCGCGACCCGCGTGACGCTCCCGCCCGAACAACCGCTCCTCTGGGACATCGACCACGATCAGATCCTCTCCGGCCGCGCGCACGCGAGGCTCTGCGGCCGATCTTAGGCTCTGCGTCTGATCCGAGGTCATAGCGGCGGATTGGCGTCGCTCCCCTCCGGCACTACTTTCCGGCCGTTTCAGGAATGATTCTCGTTCTCGTTCGGGAGGTGGCACGCATGGGCGACACCCAGATCCGGATCCAGCAGACCCCCAACCCCAACAGCCTCCTCTTTCATGTCGACCGCACCGTGACCGAGAAGCGCATGCAGCAGTTCAACTCGACTGCCGAGACGGCCGACGCCCCACTCGCCCGGGCCCTCTTCGAGATCGCGAACGTCACCTCGATCTTCTTCATGCCGAACTCGATCACGGTGAGCAAGAAGCCGGAAGGAGATTGGGACACGATCGCCGCGGAGGCCGAGCAGACGATCCGGTCGCATTTCGAGGAATAGCTACAGTCAATTGGCCGTTACGGAATCGGTATCCTCACCCTCCGACGACCGCGAACAGTTCACCTCCACAAGGAGTCCCCCTGAAAGAGCGATCGGGGCGAATGCGGCCGAGATGCCGCCTAAGGAATGGGAACCTCTGTATAACTTCTCGGAGAGGCGCAATCGACGGCTCGAGCGACAGCAGCGATCTCGCCTTGTATGCGCGGCCAGCTCGCCGAGGTCAGAACGACAATCGCAATGCGTCGCGCCTCTAGATTCTGCTGATGTCTGAGATTCTAATCTGTCGTCACAATAACCTCAAACCCTTCTCGTTCTGCCGCATCAAGCAGGTCGCCATTCTTCAGTGTCGACCAATGGAGCTCGTACGCGATCGAGACATCGTGCTTTAATTCCAATGAGTCTCGCAACGGAACTGGCGTGCCTTGGTCAAACAGCACGCGCACTTTGCGTTAAGCGGGAGCCAGCGCACTTCGCGCAGCGTGTTCCAGCACGGCGCGAACTTGTTCAAGCGAAACACCCGGAAACCACTGCACGAATTGTGAAACCTGCGCGCCGTCCTCAAGATTCTCAAACAGCGCAGCAACGGGCACACGCGTACCGCGGAACACCCAAGCTCCGCTGACGCGCTGTGGATCCCGTTCAACGGCGGGGCAGGTTGACCAATCAATCATACGAGCAATGATGATACCACTGTCACTTTCTAGCGGCTAACGGGTAAGGCTCAGCCGCTGGACACACGAGCGGACGGGTTGGGAGCAGCGGGAGCGAGGTCTTCCCTCTTACTGAAGCGGGATGCGGTCCTTGTTTCGTGAAAGCCAATCATCGAAGGTTTGAAGCGATGGGTTGAGCGCCCGGGACTCGTCAAGGTCGCGCACGCCGCAGTAGTACTCGTTGAAGTCGCGCTTGAACTGGAACATGTTTCCGACGTCTTCAGCGCCTGGAAAGTCGAAGCCGCGGAATACCTCGGGAGGCACGTTGTTGTAGCGCACCTCCTCCCCCAGGGCCCCGCTCAGCGCCGCGGCCATCTCTTCGCCGGTCAGGTGCCCGCCGGCGATACCGACGGTCTTGCCTATCGTTTTACGCCCCCGCTTGAAGATGCCGTAGGCGCACTTGCCGATATCCTGGGCGGCGATGCCCGAGAGCTTCTTGTCGCCCATCGGAAACGTGATGGCCAGCCTGCCGTCCGGGCCTCGCTTGGGGCCCATGCCGAAGTGGATCAGGTTATCCCAGTAGAACGACGTCAGCAGGAACGTCGCCGGCACGCCGAGGTCGGAGAAAACCTGGTTGGCCTCGCCCTTGGCGTCGAAGTGCGGCACCTTGTACTTGCCCATGAGCGTGGGCATGCGATCGTCGCTGAGCGGCACCCACCGGCGCGTGTCTTCGAGAGTAGACCAGATGACGTGCTCCAGGCCGGTCTCCTTTGAAGCGCGGGCCATGTTCGTCGCCTGGGCGATCTCTTTCTCAGGGGATAAGTGCTCCCAGAAAAAGGTGACACAGTAGGCGCCATAGGCGTCCTTGAACGCCTCGTTCAGGCTCCTGAGGTCGTCGGCGTCGGCCTCTACGACCTCGGCACCGAGCTTCTCGAGTTTTTTCGCCGGATCCGAGGCAGCGTCTCTCGTGAGCGCGCGCACGTCGAATTCGCTATCCGGGTCATCCAGGATCGCGTGCGCCAGACCGCTGCCCTGTGCGCCGGTTGCCCCCAATACTGCGATCGTTTTTTGCTTGGCCATGAGGATGCTCCTTGTTGAGCTCTACGTGAGACTCAAGGGTTTTGATAGGTCGCGAACGAGGTCGCGGTCTCCCACAGCCGCACCGCGACAACGGGATAGCCGCGGCCGGCGGCGTGCTCGAAGATCTCGCGGGCGATGTTCTCCGCGGTCGGGTTCTCGTCCATGACGTAGAAGGGTTCCTCCTGCTCCGTGAGCCACCGGACCAGCGGGTCGTCCTTTCGCAGGATCATCTGGTGGTCCAGCCGCTCGTCGATCCACCGCTTGACATCCCGTTTGACGTCGGCGAAGTCGACGACCATCCCGCGCGCGTCCAGCGTGTCGCTCTCCAGCTCGATCTCGACCAGGCCGTTGTGGCCGTGCGGGTGGGCGCAGGGGCCGACGTAGTCGAGCAGCCGGTGCCCGTAGCTGAAATGGATCTGGACGGTCACGCGAAAGGGCATCGTTCAGGCGATCAGGCGGCCGCCGTCGACCACCAGGATGTGGCCGGTCACGAAGTCCGTCATCTCGACCAGATAGACGACGCTCTGGGCTACGTCCTGCGGGCTCCCGAGGTGATCCACGAGAGTCGCATCGGCGATCCGCCTGGCTGTCGCGGGGTCGAATTCCTCCGGCAGCAGGACGGGCCCCGGCGCGATCGCGTTGACCGTGATCTCGGGTGCGAGCTCTTTGGCCATCGCCTTCGTCATCGTCACGACCCCGCCCTTCGAGACGACGTACGGCAAGTAGTTCTTGTAGGGCCGGAGGCCCGCCCAGTCCGCGATGTTGACGATCTTGCCGCCGCCGTTCTTCCGCATCAGCCGGGCCGCGTGCCAGGCGGTGAAGAAGGGCGCCTTCAAGTTCACCTCGAGAGTCCGGTCCCAGACGGCCTCGTCGATCTCGGCCCACGGCGTCCGCGGGAAGATCGCCGCGCTGTTGACGAGGACATCGAGCCTTCCGAACGCCGTTTCGATCCGCTCGATCATCCCGCGTATCGTGCCGACATCCGCCAGATCCCCCTGGAAGGCTTCGGCCCGGACGCCCTCCGCCCGGGCCGCCGCGACCGTCTCCTCGGCCGGCTCCGCGCTCGCGTTGTAATGGACGGCGAGATCCATCCCGCGTCGCGCGAGGGTCAGCGCGATCTCGCGCCCGACGCGGACGCCGGCGCCGGTGACGAGGGCGAGCTTTCCTTTTACGTCCATCCGGCCCTTGGGTAGCTTGGGGATCGTGTCCGAGCGGGGGAGCCTGTGCGTGCTGGTCTCGGGCGGCATCGACAGCGCGGTCGCGCTAGCCGAGGCGATCCGGGGCCGCGACGGGGTTCTGCCCGTCTATGTCCGGTCGGGGCTCGTCTGGGAGCCGGCCGAAATGTATTGGCTGGAGCGGCTCCTGCAAACGCTGCGCGGGAGGGGCGGCGGAGGCGCGGGTGACCCGGGTGCGCCCGCCGGTCTCGCCGACCTGACGGTCCTCGATCTGCCGGTCCACGATCTCTACCGCGACCACTGGAGCCTGACGGGCAAGGATCCGCCGGGCGCCGCCTCACCCGACGACGCGGTCTACCTGCCGGGCCGGAACGTGCTGCTACTCGCCAAGACGGGGATCTACGCGGCCGAGCGGAAGTGCCGCGCGATCGTCATGGGTCCACTGGCCGCCAACCCGTTCCCCGACAGCACGCGCGCGTTCTTCGACGCGATGGGGGAGGCGCTGGGGCGCGGGATGGGACTCCCCGCGGCGCTCCCGATCGAAACACCGCTCGCCGGACTCACCAAGCCGGAGGTGATCCACCGTGGACGGGATCTCCGCCTCGACCTCACGTTCTCCTGCCTCTCTCCGACCCCCGATCACCGTCACTGCGGGCGGTGCAACAAATGCGCGGAGCGGCGCCGCGGGTTCGCGGATGCGGACGTACCGGACCCGACCGAGTACGCCGCTCATTGATCCGAGCATGGCACGCGGCGGGGGTTCCTCCGGCGGCGTGTGTAACTGAAGTTACACATAGGCCGCGAAGACATAGCCGCGAAGATGGTACTATGGGTTCCGCTCCGGCGCCGCACAGGTCCCGTCCCCCCGCATGAGGACCTCGCTACCCGCGATCGTCAACGACTCGACGAAGGCGATCCCGCGGCCGCGCTCGAACAGGACTTTCGTACGGGCGTCCATGCAGTGGGAGCACCACGTATAGAGGAGCGCCTCGGGACTCTCCGGGGAGCCGCCGATCGCATGCCACCCGTCTGAGAGGTGGACCCGACCGGTCCAGACGGGGCCCGCGTCGGCCAGGAAAGGGAGGCTGTCCGGTCCGGCGTCCGGTCCGGCGAGCGGCCCCGGGATCAGCGGCTCGACATGCGGCCGCGGCCCCGGCGTCCGGATGACGCCCAGCATGAGCGAGCCGTCCAGGGGAAGGAGGACCTGGCTGTCGGTCGGGAGGCCCGGCCACGGCAGCGCCTGAAGCGGAACCCAGGCGCGCCCGCCCAACCGCACGGGCTCGCCCACGCGAACGCAGACCCGCTCTCCCCTGCCGTCGATGAAGGCGAGCATTTCGCCCGGCACCAGACCCAGCCATTCGAGCAGCGTCTCGTCTCCGAAAAGCTCCGGCGCCCGGGCAGTCCCGGGAGGGACCTTCTGCCCGGCCGCGGAACCGACGCCGATCGGCTGAAGTAGGGAGACACCGAGCAGGATCCGGAGGAGAGCTTTCACGCGCTCTCCTACCCGCTCACCGGTCGCGGGTTCTTGCGCCCGCGATCGTCTACCTCTGGAGCGCGCCGGGAAGCCCGTCTCGGGTGTCAGAGCGCCGGCGCGAGGCCGAAGAGGCGGTCGGGGTTGTCCTGGAGGAGCTTCAGGCGGACATCGTCGGAGAGCTGGAGCGAGAGGAAGTCGTCGAGGTTCTTCCGGAGGCCGGGCACCATCGGCCCCGGCCAGTCGGTCCCCCAGAGGAGCTTGTCGGCCACCTCGGCCAGGCGCGGGAAGTAGCGGAGGAGCCCCTTGGGCGGGATCCCCGATACGTCCCCCCAGAAGTTCGGATGCCGGCGGAGGAGGAAGAACGACGCCTCCGCCCAGAGCGGACGGCCGAGGTGGGCCAGGATCACCGTCAGCTCGGGGAAGTCGACGCCGACGTCGTCCAGGGGCAGAGGGTCCGCGTACACGTTCCGGGCTCCCGGGAAGATCGAGGTGCCGGTGTGGACCATGATCGGCATGCCGATCTCGGCCGCCCGGCGATAGACGCCCTCCAGACACGTGAGCCCCTCGCGGTAGGCGTTGGCCTGGACCTCCTGGTGGGGCGGGTGGAGCTTGATGGCGCGGACGCCCAGCTCGAGGAGCCGATCGACCTGCTCCCCTCCCTCGTCCTCCCAGGGATCGACCCCCCCGAACGGGATCAGCCGCTCGGGCGCGCTCCGCGCGAGCTCTGCGACCCACGGGTTCACGCGCTCGGTGAACCCCATCAGGTCGGGGCTCACGTAGTTGATGACCCCGATCCGGGCGACACCGGCCTCGTCCATGCGGGCGAGGACGGCATCCGGGTCACCCATCATGCGCTTCAGGTCTTCGAAATCCGACCGACCCTGCGCCATGCGCGCCAGGACCGCCGGCTTCAGCTCCTCCCAGGGCTGGATGTGGACGTGGACATCGGTGATCCGCAGCTCGCCCCGGATTCGCCGCTCGCCCGGGATTCGCCGCTCGCCCGCCAGGCTCATCCGGCCGGGCCGCCCTGGAACGCGGTCAGAAAGCCGAACACGAGGAAGATCACCGCCGCGAGCGCCCACGCCGAGCCGCGTGACATCCGGAGCGCGTAGACGCCCGCGATCCCGATCACGACCGCGTACCAGATCGAGAAGAAGTTGATGTTCGCGATCTGCCCCCACAGGAGGCGCGGCATGTCGCCGCGATCGAAGAAGAGCGAGAGCCCGAAGAGCGGAGGGCCGCCTTCGCGGGCCACCTGCTCCGCCCCCTTGATCGCGACCACGACCGCCTGGACGACGGACTGGAGGAAACCGATCACGCCGGCATAGACGAGAGCGGTGAAGGCGACCCTGTACTCGGCGTTCCGGCCGCCGGATACGGCCGCCCATCCCCAGAACAGGAGCGCGATCAGCGCGGTGAGGACGGCGAAGGCCAGCGGCGCGATAAAGAGCCCGATCCACTTGAAAGCCTCCATCCCCGTCGCCGCCTGCTCGCGCTGCTCCGGGGTCATCTCGCGCTCGAGCAGGGCCATCTGCTGCATCTCGACGTAGAGGGGCAGCATGAAGAACGACACGACGAAGGTCGCTCCGGCCAGGATCAGGAGCGGCGCGAGCCACCGCGGCCGCCCGGCGACATCCTCGAACGTCGCGCTCGGCTCGAGGACGACGTCACGCAGGTTTTCCCAGGCCGACCGCTGAGCGGCCGCGGTGCCGACAACCTCCTCGCTCATCGAGCACTCTCCTTCCATTGGGGCTTCCGCTTTTCCAGAAACGCTTGGACGCCTTCCTCCTTGTCCGGCGAGGAGAAGGCGAGCGCGAAGAGGTCCCGCTCCTGCTCGAGGCCGGCCGAGAGCGGCATCTCGAAGGCCGCCCTGAGCGCCCTTTTGGCGAGGGCCAGCGCGACGGGGCTCTGGTCGGCCATCGAGCCCGCGATCTCGAGCGTCCGCGCGCGCAGCTCGCCGGCCGGCACGACGTCGTCCAGCAGCCCGATCTCGTACGCCGCGATCGCGTCGACGATCTCGCCGGTGAGGATGAGCTGGAGCGCCTTGCCGTAGCCGATCAGCCGCGGGAGACGCTGGGTCGCCCCGCCGCCCGGGATCAGCCCGAGCCGGACCTCGGGCTGGCCGAGTCGCGCGGTGTCGGCCCCGATCCTGAGGTCGCACGCGAGCGCCAGCTCGCAGCCGCCGCCCAGACACCAGCCGTTGATCATCGCGATCGTCGGCTTGGGAAAGTCCCAGACGCGATCGAAGAGGTTGGGCCTCGCCATCGATCGGCGTTGCTCGAGCGGCGTGCGGCCGGCGAACTCGGCCACGTCGGCGCCGGCCACGAACGCCTGGTCGCCCGCACCGGTGAACACCAGGACCCGGACCTCGGGATCCGCTTCCGCCTCCTCCACCGCACGGACGAGCGCGCCTCGCACAGCTTCGTTCAGCGCGTTCCGCTTCTCCGGGCGGTCGATCGTGACGATCCGGATCCCGCTCTGAGTCTCGGTGATGACGGGTGCATCGTTCATGACGCGCCGGTCTCGGCGGGGGAGACCGGCTCGCCGCCCTCCCAGCGATAGAACCCCTCGCCCGTCTTCCTGCCGAGCTTCCCCTCGGCGACCCGCCGGCGGAGGATCGCGGGGGGCCTGAAGCGTTCCCCGATCTTGTCGGCCAGGTGCTCGGCGATCGCCAGCCGCACGTCGAGGCCGACGACGTCGGTCAGCTCGAGCGGCCCCATCGGGTGGTTGTAGCCCAGCTCCATCGCCAGGTCGATGTCGCGCGCCGAAGCGACGCCCTCCTCCACCATGCGCATCGCCTCGAGGCCGAGCGCCAGGCCGAGCCGGCTGGTCGCGAAGCCTGGGGAATCGCGGATCACGATCGGCTCCTTGCCGAGCGCGCGCGCGAAGGCGACGACCCCTGCCTGCACCTCCTCGGCCGTCTCCGGCCGCACGATCACCTCGACCAGCCTCATCCGGTGGACGGGGTTGAAGAAATGGAGCCCGACGACCCGCTCGGGGCGGGCGGTCGCCCGGGCCAGCTCGGCGATTCCCAGCGACGAGGTGTTGCTGGCCAGGATCGCGCCGGTCGGGGCCCGCGCATCCAGCTCGCCGAAGAGCCTCCGCTTGGCGTCCAGGTCCTCGGGGATCGCCTCGATGACGAGGTCCGCGTCCGCCACCGCCGCGGCGAGATCGAGCGTGAAGCGTATCCTCTCGAGCGCCGCTTCCTTCTCCTCACCGCTCAACTTGCCGCGCGCGACCCCCTTGTCGAGCGTGGCCGCGATCGCGGCGCGAGCCTGGTCGATCGCGCCGGGCACGGTGTCCTGGAGCGCGACCGCGCAACCGGCCATGGCGCTCACCTGGGCGATCCCGCGACCCATCGTGCCGGCGCCGATCACGGCGACCACGTTCATGGAGTTCTCGTTCACCGGTTGCGCGCTCCTCTGCCGTGTTGGTGAAATGCGCGACAATGCATAGTGGCCGGGCTCGATCCCGGCCAGCATGAGGCACTCCCAGGTCGAGCATGATCATCCCGCCGTGAGCTCCGCGATCCGGTCCACCGCGCGGTCGCACTCCTCGTCGGTCGTATAGAAATGGGGCGCGAGACGGATCCCGGCCCCGGGCCGGTGGTCGACCAGGATCTCCTCGGCGAGGAGCCGGCGCGCGATCCGCTCGGAGTCCGGCGGGGCCAGCGTCACCGTTCCCCCGCGCCTCGCGGGATCGTCCGGCGTGGCGAGGGGAATCTCTAGCTCCCGCGCGCGCTCGATGATCCGCGACGTTTGCCGCACGGATTTCTCGCGGACGCTTGCGGGGCCGATCTCGCCGAGGATCGCGAGGCCGGGCCGCGCGGCGTAGTGGGCCGGCACGTTCGGCGTACCGGTCAGGAAGCGAGTGATCGAGTCTGACCGGCGGAGCCGGCGGTCGAACGCGAACGGCTCGGCGTGCGCCATCCACCCCGTCACGCGGGGCTCGAGCCTGGCGTGCAGGTCCCCGCGGACGTGGAGGAACGCGTTCCCCGGGCCCCCGCAGAGCCACTTGAGGCAGCCGCCGACCGCGAAGTCGGCCCCCCATGTTTCGAGATCGAGGACCATCGTGCCGGCCGACTGGTACACGTCGAGACACGCCCGTGCCCCGACCGCGCGGGCCCTCTCGCAGATCGCCGCCGCGTCCATGACGAAGGCGCTCCGGAAGAGGACGTGGCTCACGGCGACGAGCGCGGTCCGCTCGTCGATCGCGTCCAGGAGCCGCTCGAGATCGATCGACAGGCCGTCGGCGGCCGCAGGGACGATGACGATTTCCGCCCCCTCCGCCCGCGCGCCCTGATAGAGGTAGAGGATCGACGGGAACTCCAGCGCGACCATCACGATCCGCTTCCGGCCACTCGACCAGTCGAAGCACGACCGGACGACCGCCGAGGCGATCGTGACGTTGGGGTGCATCGCGACGGTGCCGGCCGGCACTCCCAGGAGCGGCGCGACCCGGTCGCCCGTCTCGACCGCGCTCTCCCACCACCCCTCTTCCCACGCCCGCACGCCGCGGACCGCCCATGCTTCCGTATACTCGGCGAGGGAATCGGAGGCCGCCGCCGGCATCGCGCCGAGCGAGTTCGAGATCAGGTACGTCGTGTGCTCGAGGATCGGGAAGCGGCCGCGCCAGGCGAGGAGTGGATCCGGCGGGCGGACCTCGACGCTCACCGATGCCTCATCGATGGTCTTCCGGGACCTTCCGGCGCCGAAGGCGTCCAATGAGGTAGACTCCAGAGGTTCATGACCCTCGAAATTCGCCTCGACCGCCCTCTCCCGATCCCCCGATTCTAGGTGCTGCGGCTCCGGACGGCCCCTCTCACGTGACCGCGATCCGCCTCGACCACCTGACCGCGAGCCCCAATGCCCTGGCGTCCCACTACAGCCGGTTCCGGGTCGCCGAGCGGCTGCTCCTGACCGGCCACTCCCACCAGGCCTGGCCGGACCGTGGCTTCGACGGCCACCGCCGGGCGTGGGAGGACGCCGCCGAGCTCGTCGACGCCAAATGGGAGCGGGCGTTCGAGCGCGCCGACCGCGTGCGGCGGGGCTTCGCGCGCCTGCTCGAGGTCCCGGACGGCCAGCTCGCGCTGGGCGCCAGCACGCACGACCTCGTCGTCCGCTGGCTGTCGGCGCTGCCGCTCCGCGAACGACCGAGGATCGTCACGACCGACGGGGAGTTTCACACCGTGCGCCGGCAGCTCGATCGGCTGGCGGAGGAGGGGGTCGCGGTCGTCAAGGTGGCGGCCCACCCCGCCGGCAGCATCGGAGAGCGGCTCGCCGCCGAGATCGACGAGCGGACCGCGGCGACCGTGGTCTCCTCCGTCTTCTACGAGACCGCCCACATCGCGGGAGGCCTCGGGACGACGATGGCGCGGTGCGGAGAGGTCGGCGCCGAGCTCCTCGTGGATGCCTATCACTCGCTGAACGTGGTGCCGTTCCCGCTCGCGCGTCTCGGTCTCGAGGGGGCGTTCGTCGTAGGAGGCGGGTACAAGTACTGCCAACTCGGCGAGGGGAACTGCTTCCTGCGGCTGACGCCCGGCTGCCGGCTGCGACCGGTCGTGACCGGCTGGTTCAGCGAGTTCGACGCGCTCGCGGACGAAGAACGGTCGGGCGTCGCGTACGGGGAAGGACCGGCCCGGTTCGCGGGCGCGACGTACGACCCCACGAGCCACTACCGGGCCTCCGAAGTGTTCGACTTCTTCGCCGAGTGGGAGCTGACGCCGGAGCTCCTGCGCGAGGTGAGCCACCATCAGGTCGGGCTGCTAGCCCGGTCGTTCGACGCCTTGGATCTCGATCCGGCGACGATCGACCGCGACCGGTCGGTGCCGCTCGAGCGGATCGCGGGCTTCCTCGCCTTGCGCTCGCCGCGGGCGGACGATCTGTGCCGGGCGCTCTCGGAGCGTGGCGTCTCGAGCGATCATCGCGGCGGCGTCCTCCGGCTGGGGCCGGCGCCCTATCTGACGGATCGCCAGCTCGAGGACGCGGTCGCGGCGCTCGGCGAGGCGGTCCGCGCCTCCGGCGGTCGTTCTCCTTGACCTGGCCCGCTCTACCCGGTGACTGGGAGGCCTACGTCACGGTGTTCGGCAGCGTCCTGATCGGACACTCCACCGCGCTCCTGACGTACCTGCCGTCCATGTTCTCCCGTCCCACGGCGGCGGACCCGATCGATCGCTGATCGGCCCGGAAGCGGCCCCGGAAAAACTAGAGGCCGCTCTCCTTCAGGGCCGTCTCGATCAGCCGACGAAACGCTTCCCGTTGTCCGGAGCTCCAGGTCGCGTACGCCGGCTCGAGGTCGCGGCAGACGGCGTCCAGGTCCTCGCCCGCGGCCAGCCGGCGGCGGGCGCTCCCCAGGCTGTCGGCGTCGAGGCGGTAGACGAGCGGATCCGCGATCGTCGTATTGAAGGAGAAGCGGTGGGCGCCCGGCGCCGAGCCCGGCGCCGAGCCCGACGTCACGCTTACGTTCGCGCCGAGGCGGCGGAGCACGAAATACGTCACGACGGCGATCGCGGCGATCAAGAGCAGGAGCGGCAGCAGCTCGCCCACGAGCTCGGCGAGGGCGCCCAGCATCGCCGACCTCACGATCTCCCACAGCTCGCTCACGCCGGCCCCCGCGGGTACCGCCTCAACCGTCCCCGGTCGACCTTGCCGAGGTGGGTCCGGGGCAGAGCGTCCAGGAACACGACCCCGCGCGGCGACTTGTACGGCTCGAGCCGGTCGCGGACGAAGCTCTGGAGCTCCCCCCCGCCGCACGGCCCGCCCTGGTCGAGGACGACGAACGCCCACGGCTTGACGAGTCCCGTCTCGTCCTGGACCCCGACGACCGCCGCCTCCTCGACCGCGGGGTGCTGAAGGAGACAGTTCTCGACCTCCCGCGGGGCGAGCCACTTGCCGGACACTTTGAGCATGTCGTCCGCGCGGCCGCAGTAGGTGAACGTGCCATCCGGATCCTTGACGATCATGTCGCCGGAGACGTACCACTCGCCCCGGAACGCCTGCTTCGTCTCCTCCATCCGCTGCCAGTAGCCGATCGCACGGGAGTTCCCCTTGACCCACAGCATGCCGACCTCGCCGTCGGGGAGTTCGCGGCCCTCCTCGTCGCGGACCCGGACCTCGAAGCCGGGCACGACCGTGCCGAGCGTACCCCGCCGGACCTGTCCCGGGCGGTTGGACAGGAAGATATGCCACATCTCGGCGGTCCCGAGCCCGTCCAGAAGATCGACGCCGAACGTCTCGTCCCACCGCCGGTGGAGCTCGACCGGCAGGGCCTCGCCGGCCGACGTGGCCAGCCTGAGGCACGACAGATCCTGCTCGGCGGCCGCCGGATGATCGACCATCTGGTGCACCATCTTGGGGACGTTGACGAGGATCGTCGGCCGGTAGCGGCGGATCTTCTCGAACAGGACTTCCGCCGTCGCAGCCTCCGGGAAGAGGACCGTCGACCCGGCAACCGAGAACGGAAAAAGGAGGTTCGATCCCGTCGCGTAGCCGAAGTAGAGCTTGGGGACCGAGATCGTGACGTCGTCCGCGCCGATCTGGAGGACGCCCCTGGCGTAGCATTCGGTCGTGTTGGCGTAGGAGGCGTGCGTCTGGACGACCGCCTTGGGAGCGCCGGTCGTCCCGCCCGAGAAGAGCCAGATCGCGCCGTCGTCCCGATGGGTCGGGAAGTTGTCGAGACGGTCCGGGGTCCTCGCCAACCTGGCCTCGAACCCCTCTTCCCCGACGGTCAGGACACGCTCGAGGAAGCGGGGCCCTCCGGCGGCCGCGTGGATCGTGGCGGCGGTCTCGCGGTGGACGACGGCCGCCACGGCGCGCGTGTAGTCGAGGAGGGCCGCGATCGCGCCCGGCTTCTGGTCCGGGTTGACCATGACCACGACGCCCCCAATCTTGAGGGCACCGAACAGGGCGGCGACGAACTCGGGGCCGTCCGGGAGGGCGACGATCACGCGCTGTTCCGGCCGGACACCGGCATCCCGGAGCAGGTTCCCGAAACGGTTGGCGAGCGCGCGGATCTCGTCGTAGGTCCAGTCCCGCGCGTCGGTCCTGATCGCGATCCTCGCGCCGTGGCCCTCCCGGATGCGCTGGTCCAGGAAGTGACCCGCGATGTTGAATTCCGCGGGCGGCTCGAACGGCATGGAGCGGATGATATCCGGAAGCCAGAACCCCCGGCAACCCGCCGACGTGACCTGGGAGGACATGACCTGGGAGGAGGTGCGCGACCTCGACCGCGGGCGCACGGTCGCGATCCTCCCCGTCGGGGCGGTCGAGGCGCACGGGCCGCACCTCCCGCTCGCGACCGACATCGTGATCGCGCGGGCGATGGCGCGGGCGGGGGCCGCCGAGCTCGGGGCGCGAGGGATCGCGGCTGTGATCCTTCCGCCCTTCGCCTACACGACGGCTGCCTTCGCGGCCGGTTTCCAGGGCACGGTCTCGCTCACGCCGGAGACGGTGACCGCCGCCGTCCTCGACATCGCGCGGAGTCTCGCTCGTCAGGGCTTCCGGGCGCTGGCGCTCGCCAACGCGCACCTCGATCCCGATCACCTCGCCGCGCTCCATGCGGCGGTCGGCCGCTGCCGCGAGGCGGGCCTTCTCCCGGTCGTCTTTCCCGACCTCACCCGGCGGCCCTGGGGGAAGCGCCTGACCGACGAGTTCCAGAGCGGCGCCTGCCACGCCGGCCGGTTCGAGGGCTCGATCGTGATGGCCGAGCGACCCGAGCTCGTTCGCGAGGCGCTGCGCGCGGCGCTGCCTCCCAACCCCACTTCCCTCTCGGAGGCGATCCGCGCGCGGAAGCGCTCGTTCGAGGAGGCGGGCGGGCCCCGGGCCTACTTCGGCGACCCGGCCGCGGCGACCGCCGCCGAGGGAGAGGAGACGGTCCGGGCGCTGGGCGGGATCCTGGCCGACGCGGTCGCCGAAGCGACTCGGCCCTCAGCCGCCGGATGAAGCCGTCCTCGCCCTTCGTACCGGGACGCGCCGCCGCATGAGCGGCCTCCCCCTCGGCGGGCGCCGCGCCGTCGTGACCGGCGGCGGGCGCGGGATCGGAGCAGCGACCGCCCGCGCGCTGGCCGAAGCCGGCGCCGCGGTGATCATCGCCGCCCGGACGGAGGTCGAGGTCGAGGAGACGGCGGCTTCGCTGTCCGGCGAGGGGCTCGACGTGAGGGGCGCAAGCTGCGACGTCACCGATCCCCACAGCGTCGATCGGCTGACGGCTACGGCCAACCAGCGGCTGGGCGGCGTCGATATCCTCGTCAATGGCGCCGGGGTCGCCTTCTCGGCCCCGCTCGCAAAGACGACGCTCGCCGACTGGGAGAGGATCTTCGCCGTGAACGTGACCGGCACGTTCCTCTGCACCCAGAGCTTCTTCCCCGCGATGATCGAGCGGGGCTGGGGGCGAGTGGTGAGCGTCGCCTCGGTGGCCGGGCTCGCCGGAGCGAAGTACATCTCAGCCTATGCGTCGTCCAAGCACGCGGTGCTCGGATTCACGAGGAGCCTCGCCGAGGAGGCGGCGGCCGGCGGGGTGACCGTCAACGCCGTCTGCCCGGGTTATGTTGACACTCCGATGACCGCGGCCTCGATCGCGCGGATCGCGGAGCGGACGGGCCGTTCCGAGGGGGAGGCGCGGGCGGCGATCCTCGCGACCTCGCCACAAGGGCGGCTGATCGAGCCATCGGAGGTCGCCCGCGCGATCGTATGGCTCTGCGAGGAGGCGGCCCGCGGCGTCAACGGCCAGGCGATCGTGATCGACGGCGGAGCGCTCCGCGCGTGATCCGCTCGGGCGTTGGTCGCGGCTCACGCGTGATCCGGAGGCCGGCGTGACGTACGAGATCTTCAACCCCGACGCCCTCGGCGAGCCGCGGGGCTGGAACCACGGGATGCTCTCCCCTGCCGGTGGCCGCGTCCTGTTCGTCGCCGGCCAGACGGCGCGGGATGCCACGGGAGACGTGCCGGAGTCGGGCTTCGTCGAGCAGTTCGGGCGCGCGCTCGATAACGTCCTCGCGGTGGTCCAGGCGGCGGGGGGCGCTCCCGAGCACATCGGCCGGCTGACCGTCTACGTGACCGACATGAGCGCGTATCGGGACAGCCTGGCGCAGCTCGGCGCAGTCTATCGCACGCGGATGGGCCGGCACTACCCCGCGATGGCGCTCGTCGAGGTCGCATCCCTCGTCGACCCGGATGCGCACGTGGAGATCGAGGCGACCGCCGTCCTGCCGGCGGCGGCGCCGAGGTGAAACCCCAACCCGGAGGTGCACTCATGATCGTCCTTCGCTGGACCGCGCTCCCACTCGCGATCCTTTTCTTCGCCGCAGCGCCCGGCTGCGGCGGGGACGAGCCCGAGGAGCGGACCACGATCATCCGCGAAGAAGCGGACGACGATGACCCCGACATCCAGCTCAATGCCGACGACGCCGGACTCGAGATGGACATCCGTGTGGACGAGGAAGGCGACGTGAGCGGCGAGATCCACGTCGAGGAGGATTAGGGGGCAGGCCGAATCGACCCACGATCCTTCCGCTGGGAGCGCGACGGCGAAACCGGCGTGGTCACGATCACGCTCGACCGGCCGGAGCGGCTTAATGCCCTGACGTTCGAGGTCTATGCCGAGCTCCTGGGCGCCTTCCAGGCGCTGGACGGCGAGCCGGGGGTGCGCGCGGTCGTGATCACGGGTGCGGGCTCCGCGTTCTGCTCGGGCGGGGACGTCGAGGAGATCATCGGCGCCCTGCTCGAGCGCGACGCCGCGGGACTGTACGAGTTCACGCGCATGACGTGCGACCTGATCCTCGCGATCCGGCGCTGCCGGCGGCCGGTCGTCGCGGCGCTCAACGGAACCGCGGCCGGGGCGGGCGCCGTGATCGCGACCGCCTGCGACCTCCGGATCGCGGCCGAGTCGGCCCGGATCGCGTTCCTGTTCGCGAAGGTCGGCCTCTCGGGCGCCGACATGGGAACGGCGTGGCTCCTCCCCCGGATCGTCGGACTCGGCCGGGCGGGCGAGCTCCTCCTGACCGGCGACTTCATCGATGCGCGGGAGGCGCACCGGATCGGGCTCTACAACCGCGTCGTGCCGGAGGGCGAGGCGCTGCCCGAAGCGCAGGCGCTCGCTGCGCGGCTGGCGCGCGGCCCCTCGGCGGCGCTGGCGGTGACGAAAGCCGCGCTCGAAGACGAGGCGACGCTCGATCTCGAGGACGCGCTCGATGCCGAGGCGCGCACTCAGGCAGCCTGCATGAAGGACCCGGCCTTTCGAGAGGCGTACGAAGCGTGGCGGGAAAAGCGGCCGCCGCGGTTCGCATAGCGAGGATCGCCGCCTCGATGCCCGATACCTCGACCGTACGCGCCTTCCTCGACGACCGCCACCTGGAGCTGGCGGTGGAGATCCAGGCGTTCGCCGCGGACCGGGTCGCTCTGCGGGCCGACCCCGTGGACGACGGCGACGCGCGCCGGGAGGCGCGCGAGATCCTCGCGGTCCTCGGCGAGGGCGGGTGGTACGACCCGATCCTCGACCAGGACCTCCGGGCCCTCTGCCTGATCCGCGAAACGCTCGCCGCTGCCTCCCCGCTGGCCGACGCGGTCTACGCGCTCCAGGCGCTGGGGTCGACGCCGATCCTCCTGGCCGCGGACGCATCCCTCCGCAACCGCTGGCTGCCGGCGATGGCGAAGGGAGAGGCGATGGCGGCGTTCGCGATGACCGAGCCCGAGGCGGGATCCGACGTCGCGTCGATGAAGACGACCGCCCGGCGGGACGGCGACGGCTACGTGCTGGACGGCGTCAAGACGTTCATCTCGAACGCGGGGATCGCGGACTTCTACACCGTCTTCGCGTCGACCGACCCGGAGAAGGGCGGCAAGGGGATCTCCTGCTTCGTCGTCCCCGGCGATGCCGGCGGGCTGGAGTTCGTCCGGCCTCAGGTCCTGAGCGCGCCGCACCCGCTGGGCGAGATCCGTTTCCAGGGCTGCCGGGTGCCGGCCGGGTGCCGGTTGGGCGAGGAAGGCCGCGGGTTCAGCCTCGGCCTGGCGACCCTCGACCGCCTTCGGGCGACGGTCGCCGCCGCCGCCTGCGGGATGGCGGCCCGCGCGCTCGAGGAGGCGCTCGCCCACGCGCGCGACCGCCGGCAGTTCGGGCGCCCGCTGGCCGAGTTCCAGCTCGTCCAGGACCGGCTCGCGCGCATGGCCACCGAGCTCGCCGCCGCGCGGCTCCTGACCTACCGGGCGGCCTGGGAGAAGGATCGGGGAGCCGAGCGGGTCACGGTCGAGGCCGCGATGGCCAAGGCGTTCGCGACCGAGGCCGCCCAGCGGATCGTCGACGGAGCGATCCAGGTCCTAGGCGGCCGCGGCGTCCTCGCCGATCACCCCGTCGACCGGCTCTACCGGTCGATCCGCGCGCTCCGGATCTATGAGGGAACGACCGAGATCCAGCACCTCGTCATCGCCAGCCATCTGGTCGGGCGAGCCGCCGGCCGGACCGTCGATTGAGAGTCGTCACGATCGGCGGCGGACCGGCCGGTCTCTACCTGGCGATCCTGCTGAAGAACGCCTCTCCAGCCCACGAGATCACCGTCCTCGAACGGAACCGTCCGGACGACACGTACGGCTTCGGCGTCGTCTTCTCCGACGCTACGCTCGAGAACCTCGCCGCCGCGGACCCGGAGACCTTCGGCAGGATCGCGGCCCACTTCCGTCACTGGGATGACATCGAGGTCCACTACCGGGGCGAGGTCCTGGCTTCGACGGGCCACGGGTTCAGCGGCCTCGAGCGCCGGGACCTCCTCGAGATCCTGTCCGCGCGGTGCCGGGATCTGGGCGTCGATCTCCGCACAGGAGTCGAGATCGACCCAACGGACGATTTGCCGCAGGCCGATCTCGTCGTAGGAGCCGACGGCTCCAACAGCGTGGTCCGCGAGCGGCGCCGCGAAACCTTCGGGACGTCCATCGACCGGCGGCCGAACAAGTTCGTCTGGCTCGGGACGACGATGCCGTTCAGCGCCTTCCAGTTCGACTTCAAGGCCGACGCGCACGGCCTGTGGCGGGTCCACGCCTACCGCTACGCCGAGGACCGCTCGACCTTCATCGTCGAGACGACCGAGGAGACGCTCGCCCGGACGGGGCTCGAGGACGCCCCGGAAGAGGAGACGCTCGCCTTCTGCGAAGCTCTCTTCGCCGACCTCTTGCAGGGTCATCGCCTGATCGCCAACCGCTCGATCTGGCGGAGCTTCCCGACCGTCCGGAACGCGCGCTGGCACGACGGGAACGTCGTGCTGATCGGCGACGCCGCCCACACCGCGCATTTCTCGGTGGGATCAGGGACGAAGATGGCGATGGAGGACGCGATCACACTCGTCCAGGCACTGGGCGCGCACGGCGACCTGGCGACCGCGCTCGCCGCCTACGAAGCCGAGCGCCGGCCGCAGGTCGAGAGCCTCCAGCGCGCCGCCCAGGCGAGTCTCCTGTGGTTCGAGGGGACCGAGCGGTACATGGAGACAGAGCCGATCCAGTTCGCGTTCAACCTGCTGACGCGGAGCCTCCGGATCACGCACGAGGACATGAAGATCCGGGACCCGGAATTCACCGCACGGGCCGACCGCTGGTTCGCCGAGCGGGCCGCCGAGCAGAGCGGTGTCGACGTACCGCTCGACCGACCTCCGCCGCCCCTCTTCACTCCGTTCCGGCTGCGAGACATGCTGCTCCAGAACCGGGTCGTCGTCTCGGCGATGTGCCAGTACTCGGCCGAGGGCGGGACCCCCGACGACTGGCATTTCGTCCACCTGGGGAGCCGCGCGATCGGCGGGGCGGGGCTCGTCATGGCCGAGATGACCGACATCTCCCGCGAGAGCCGGATCTCGCCCGGCTGCGCCGGGCTCTACCTGCCCGAGCATGTCGCGGCGTGGAAGCGGATCGTCGACTTCGTGCACGGCTACAGCGCCGCCAAGGCCGGCATTCAGCTCGGCCATGCCGGACGGAAGGGAGCGACCCGGCTCGCGTGGGAGGGAAGCGACGAGCCGCTGGAGGAAGGCGGCTGGGAGATCCTGGCTCCATCTGCGGTCCCCTACTTCCCTCACAGCCAGATTCCACGGCCGATGGATCGCGACGACATGGATCGGGTCATCGCGGACTACGTCCGCGCGACCCGCATGGCGGAAGAGGCGGGCTTCGATTTTCTCGAGATCCACATGGCCCACGGCTACCTGCTGGCGTCGTTCATCTCACCCCTCACTAATCACCGCACCGACGAGTACGGCGGCGGGCTCGAGAACCGGATGCGATTTCCGCTCGAGGTGTTCGACGCCGTGCGCGCGGAGTGGTCAGAGGAAAAGCCGCTGTCGGTACGGATCTCGGCGGTCGACTGGGTGCCGGAGGGGCAGCAGATCGAGCACTCCGTCGAGGTCGCGCGGATGTTGAAGGAGCACCAGGTCGACATCGTCGACGTCTCGGCCGGCCAGACGGTGCCGCACGCCAGGCCGGTCTACGGCCGGCAGTTCCAGACCCCGTTCAGCGACCGGATCCGCCACGAGGCGGGGATCCCGACGATGGCGGTCGGCAACATCTCGTCGTACATGGACGTGAACACGATCCTGGCCGCCGGGCGGGCCGACCTCTGCGCGCTGGCCCGCGCGCACCTCTGGGACCCTTACTGGACGCGGAATGCGGCCTGGCGGTTGGGCTACGAACTACCCTGGCCCGATCCCTACTCGACCCTCGATCGTTACACCCCGCGCTTCGAGTAGGTAAAACAGGGAGCGTTCGACTTGGGCGGCCTCGATGTCGATTTTGGGGCTCGCCGAACGACTACCCAGTGTTGAAAGGAGATCGAAATGCTGGGCGATATAGATGCGACCTCAAACATTGCGGTCAGGGATCTGGAAACGGCCAGGAAGTTCTACGAAGACACGCTCGGTCTGACGCAGGTCGGTGCCGAAGGCGAGGAACTGATCGTCTTCAGGAGCGGAAACACCACGATCAACGTCTATCGGTCGGAGTACGCCGGAACCAACAAGGCCACGGCCGTGACGTGGGTGGTCGGCGAGGACGTGGAAGGCGTCGTGGGGGCGCTCAAGGCCCAGGGCGTCGCTTTCGAGCACTACGACATGCGGGGGATGACGCGAGAAGGCGATGTCCACGTCGGTGGCGATATGAAGGTCGCCTGGTTCAAGGACCCGGACGGCAACATCCTCAACATCGTCAATGGAAGCGGAATTCACCTGAAGGAGGAGGACTTATGACCTACGTCGACGGCTTCGTGTTGCCGGTACCGAAGAAGAACCTGCCCGCCTATCGCCGCATGGCACGCAAGGCGGGAGAGGTATGGAAGGATCATGGCGCGCTCGAGTACCGGGAGTGCGCAGGCGACGACGTGAAAAAGGGGAAGCTCACGTCGTTCCCGCAGAGCGTCAAGCTCAAGCCCGGCGAAACGGTCGTGTTCGCATGGATCGTCTTCAAGTCACGAGCGCATCGCGATCGTGTCAACGCCAAAGTGATGAAAGATCCTCGCCTGGAGAAGATGATGGACCCGACTTCGATGCCTTTCGACAGCAAGCGCATGATCTACGGCGGGTTCAAGGTCCTGGTCGACGCCTGAGCGTTCCGTGGCGTAGCCCGGCGTTGAAGCGAGCCGCTCAGAGATTCGGCACGTGATTTCAGCGGCGTCGTAGCGCGTCGATGCTCCATGGCCCCGGCCCTGCCGCGGACACATAGAGCCAGAGGAAGGCGAAGAAGACGGCAGGTGCGCCTAGATTTAGAACCGGCCAGAATCCCTGGGGCGCGTGGCCGATGAAATAGGCCACCGCCATCTCGCCTGAGAGCAGAAAAGCCACGGGCGAGTGAACAAACCCACCAGCAGGAGCGCGCCTCCCACCAGCTCCAGCGCCCCGGCGACGCCCGCCAGGGATGTCAGCGGAGCCGTGCCGCCGTCCGGCATGATCGGCGCGGGAAACGCGAGGAGCTTCGTCGTTCCGTATTGAATGAAGAGAAACGCCGCGATGATGCGGAGGGTGCTGAGCAGGTACGGTGCCCAGGAACTCCAGCGCGCTGTCAAACTCGCATTGCTCATGGTTCCCTCCGGGAATGAGTAAAGAGTAGTCACGGTCGAGCGCCTAGGTTCCCTGTCTCCCTGAGGGCTCGATAGATCGTCACCGGACGAGTGACCCCCTTGAGCGGGATGGGTCCGATCTCCTCGAACCGTACGCCCTCGGGGTGACCGTTGGCTGTTGCGGCCTCGCCCACCAGGACTTCCCCAGGCCGGGCCTGTGACGCGATCCTCGCCGCGACGATAACGGTGAGCCCGTAGTAGTCGCCGTCGGTGTAGGTCATCGGTCCGGCGTTCACCCCAACGTGGGCCGGGGGTAGGCCCTGCGATTCAGCCCTCTCGACGAACTCCAGGGAACCAAGCACGGCGTTCAAGGGCTCATGGAAGTGAAAGTGGACTCCGTCGCCGAGCATCTTCACCACCAGACCGCGGTGACGGTTCGCCACCTCCTGCATGAGCTCCGCCAACCGGAGGGCCATCCGCGCCGCCGCCGCGTCCCCCAGCTCTTCCGTCAAGGTTGTGTAGCCGGAGAGATCCGCGAACACGCAGGCCTCAGGATGGGGCGCCGGCTTCCGGTGGAGCCCGGCCGTCTCGAGCGCCGTCTCGACGTGCCCAAGCCGATGTTCGATTTGATAGCTTTCGAAGTGCCGCCTGTAGAGCCACCCCACGAGCCGCCCGACATAGGGGATCAATCGAACGCCGACCTGGGAGAGCGCCGCACCGAGGGCCTGGTCATCGGAGAGTCCTTGCCGCCGGAATGGCTCCTCGATGAGCTCGTGAAACGAGTGGACCTGGTGCTGGGCCACCCGGCGCACGCCTTCTCCCCAGACCCTGGCCGCCCGGAGAACCTCGCCCTCGCCGAGGCCGGCCGTGAACAGGATCGGGAGCCCGGCGATGATGTCCAGGTCCTCCTCCCGCACCGGTTGATCGGGCTGTGGGCGTGGCAGGCCGAAGCCTGCATAGATTCGATCGAGCAACTGGAAGGGGACCCCCATCTCGTCGCAGAGCTCGGCGTGCGTCTGACCGGAACGGGGAGATGGATCGGGGAACCAGTCCAGGTAGGAAAGCGAAAGCGCACCGCTCGAGATCGCCGCAGCCACTCTCGTCGCGGGGATGCCGAACGCCTCCAGCTCCTCGACCAACTGGACCCGTAGCGCGTCGCCGCCGCGAAACGACTCGTCCGGGTCGACTCCCGGTGCGAGGATTCCGAGTCCGACGAGCTCTCGCACCCGTTCTCGAGTCGTGCCGGCGCGCCGCGCGACTCCCTCTTCGGTCAGACTCAAGGTTTGACCTACCCCCTGCGCCGGCGTGCTAGCATGCCGTGCACTCCTCCGGCTGATGGATCGCTGAGAAATCGGTTCGCGCGGCTAAACCCGGGCTCTACCAATAAGTCGAACGAGCGGCGGCGAAATCGACGGCGATACGTACTGTAAGTTGTAAAATAGCCGAAACATGCCCTCCGACCCGGCGATGTCGATTTTCGGCTCGGCCGAACGACTATCTGATGTCCACAGTCATTCCACCACGTTTGGAGGAAGCGATGAAGTACCTGTGCCTCGTCTACAGCGAGGAAGAAAAGCTTCATTCCCTGCCCGAGAGCCCGCGGGACGACGAGTGTCTGGCCTACAATGAGGTGGTCCAGGAGAGCGGTCACCTGATCGCCGGGGAAGCGCTGGAATCCGTTCAGACCGCCACCACCGTGCGCGTGCGCAACGGCAAGGTATCCGTAACCGACGGCCCGTTCGCGGAGACGAAGGAGCAACTGGCCGGGTTCTACCTTGTCAACGCCAGGGACCTGAACGACGCCATTCAGATCGCCTCGAAGATCCCGGCCGCGCGCGTGGGCAGCGTCGAGGTGCGGCCGATCCGTGAGTTGAACCCGAGGGCGGCACGAGCCAGGAACATCCCTTCCCAATCGAAACAAAAGGAGCAATCATCATGACACCGAGCACAACAGATCTTCCGCAAGTCGTATCCCAAGACGAGTGGCTCGCTACTCGCAAGGAGTTCCTCGCCAGGGAGAAGGAGTTTACCCGGCAACGAGACGCGCTGAACGCCGAGCGCCGCAGGCTGCCGATGGTTAAGATCGACAAGGACTACGCCTTCGAGGGCCCCGACGGCAAGGCGAGCCTGCTCGATCTGTTCGAGGGGCACCGCCAGCTCATCGTCTATCACTTCATGTTCGACCCGAGCTGGGACGAGGGCTGCCCGAGTTGCTCGCTCCTGGTCGACAACATCGGCCACCTCTCGCACCTCCACGCACGTGACACCTCGTTGGTCGTCATCTCCCGTGCGCCGATCGACAAGATCGAGGCGTACAAGGCACGCATGGACTGGAAGTTTCCCTGGTACTCCTCGTTCGGCAGCGACTTCAACTACGACTTCCACGTCACCATCGACGCCTCGGTCGTACCCGCCGAGTACAACTACGCGTCATTGGACGATGACTGGACCGGGGAGGTGCCGGGCATCAGCGTCTTCCTCCGGGAGGGAACAAACGTCTTCCACACCTACTCCAGCTACGCCCGCGGCGGGGACCTGCTGCTCGGCACCTACAATTACCTCGACCTCACCCCGCTCGGCCGGCAGGAGGACTGGGAGGAACCCGCCGGTCGCAGCGACGGCCCGTTCATGTGGTGGGTCCGCCGTCACGACGCGTACGACGCGTAGCCGGAACGTCGATGTTCAAAGGCATCAAGGACAGGATCGCCCTGAAATCTCGAAAACGAGCACGTTGAGTTCAGGGGTCGTGGCGCTTTACTACCAGCCAGCCTGATGTAGTTTTTAGCATTCCCGTCCGGAAGCCCGGCTCATAACCCCGGAACCAGAAGGAGAAACGACGATGCGATTCGTGATGCTGGTCAAGGCCGACAAGGACTCCGAGGCGGGCGTCCTCCCCACCGAGGAGATGCTCACCGAGATGGGAAAGTACAACGAGGAGATGGTGAATGCGGGCGTGATGCTGGCGGGCGAGGGGCTCCAGGCGAGCGCGAAGGGCGCGCGCGTCAAGTTCTCGGGAGGGAAGCCCACCGTGACCGACGGTCCCTTCACCGAGACGAAGGAGCTGGTCGCCGGCTTCTGGTTGATCCAGGTGAAGTCGAAGGAAGAAGCGATCGACTGGGCCCGACGCGTGCCCTTCGTGGAAGGCGAGATCGAGATTCGCCAGGTGTTCGAGGCGGAGGATTTCGGCGACGAGTTCACGCCCGAGCTCCGGGAACAGGAGGAACGCCTGCGCGCGCAGGCGGCCGCGCAGCGGTAGCGAGTTGTTCGAGCAGCCGTAGCGGCGGGGCCGCGGCTGATGCGTGAGGATGCGGCCGAGCGGACGCGCGAGAGCGTGGACGCCGTCTACCGCTCCGAGTCGCGCCGCGTTCTCGCCACCCTGATCCGTCTGCTCGGCGACTTCGATCTGGCCGAGGAGGCGCTGCACGAGGCCTTCCGAGCGGCCCTGGAGCAATGGCCGCGGGACGGCATGCCGGCCAACCCCCGCGCTTGGCTCGTTTCGGCCGGCCGTTTCAAGGCGATCGACGGTATGCGCCGGCGCGCACGGTTCGATGCTTCGCTGGCGGAGATCGCCGAGCGACTCGACACAAGCACCAGCGATCCAGCAGAGTGGGACGACGACGGCATCGAGGATGACCGGTTGCGGCTGATCTTCACCTGCTGCCATCCGGCATTGCCGCCGGACGCCCAGGTGGCGCTGACCCTGCGCGAAGTCTGCGGGCTCACGACCGAGGAGATCGCGCGCGCTTTCCTCGCCGCTCCGCCCACGATCGCCCAGCGGATCGTACGCGCCAAGAGGAAGATCCGCGACGCACGCATTCCCTATGAGGTGCCGTCGCAAGCCGATTTGCCAGATCGGTGGGACAGCGTGCTCCGCGTGGTCTACCTCGTGTTCAACGAGGGCTACTCCGCGTCATCGGGTGCGTCGCTGACGCGGCACGATATCTCGGGTGAGGCGATCCGCCTGGGAAGGCTGCTGGTCGCGTTGTTGCCGGAGCCCGAGACGCTGGGACTCCTGGCGCTGATGCTGCTGCAGGAATCACGGCGCGCGGCGCGCAGCACACCGGCAGGCGAGCTGATCCTGCTGGATGACCAGGATCGCTCGCTCTGGAACCGGGATCAGATCGCGGAGGGATCGGCGCTGTTGGAACGGGCGCTGTCGTCGCGCCGGTTCGGCCCGTACACCCTTCAGGCGGCGATCGCGGCGGTGCACGCCGAAGCGCCCCACCCCGCCGCGACGGATTGGTCACGGATCGTCGCGCTGTACGACCTGTTGGCACGCGTGGACCCGTCGTCCGTGATCGAGCTGAACCGCGCAGTCGCGGTTGCGATGCGCGACGGTCCGGCGGCGGGGCTCGCCCTCGTCGACGCCATCCTGGCGCGCGGCGATCTGGCGGACTACCACCTGGCGCATTCCGCGCGGGCGGAACTGTGCCGCCGGCTCGGAAGAAAGGCGGAGGCTCGAGCCTCCTACGAACGGGCGCTCAGTCTCACGCAGCAGGAGCCGGAGCGGCGGTTTCTTGAGCGACGGCTGGGTGAGCTGCCGGACTAAGGTCCGACCCTCGAAGCGCTGATCGCCGCGTCATCGACGTACACCGTGAACCACGCGGGCTCGATCCTGGGGAGACCGTAGCTAAGCGCGATCCCCTAATTCCCTTCGAAGCGCGAGGGGCGCTTCTCGCGGAACGCCGTCAGGCCGCGCCCGACGTCGCGGCTTCGGAAGCAGTCGAGCTGGCTCTGGAGCTCGAGCGCGAGCATCGCCTCCAGGTCCTCCCGCTGGCTACGGTAGATCGCTCCCTTGGCGCGGGCGACCGCGAGAGGCGGTGCAGCCGCCAGCTCCCGCGCCCACCCGAGCGCCTCCTGCCACAGCCGCTCCGCCGGGACGACCCGGTTCACGAGCCCGATCGCGAGCGCCTCGTCGGCGCCGACCATGCGGCCCGACCACACGAGGTCCAGCGCTCTGGATTCGCCGACCAGCCGCGGGAGGAAGTATGTCCCCCCCCAGTCGGGGTGGAGACCGATCCGTGCGAACGTCTGCCCGATCGAGGCAGTATCCGCCATGATCCTGAGATCGCAGGCCAGCGCCAGGCTGGCGCCGCCGCCGGCGGCGGGCCCGTTGATCGCCGCGACGACCGGCCGGGTCAGGCCGCGGATCGACCGGACGACACGCTCGCCGGCCTGGAGCAGCTTCTCGAAATCGGCTTCATTCCCCTGCCCGGCCAGCTCCTCGAGGTAGTTCACGTCCGCGCCGGCGCAGAAGCCGCGGCCGGCGCCGGTGATCACGAGGCAACGGACGGATTCGTCGGCGCCCAGCACCTCGATCGCGTCCGCGATCTGGTCCCGCATGTCGCCCGCGAAGGCGTTCAGCTTCTCGGGCCGGTTCAGGCGCACGATCCCGACCGCGCCCTCGCGCTCGGTGAGGACGCGCGGCGCCTCGATCACGCCGACCGCTCGACGAGAAGCGCCGTTCCCATCCCGCCGCTCACGCACAGAGTCGCCAGGCCCAGCCGCGCGCCGCCCCCGCTCGCGGCCCGCAGGCGAGCCATCTCGTGGAGGAGCGTGACGACGATCCGGGCCCCGGTCGCCCCGATCGGGTGGCCGAGGGCGATCGCGCCGCCGTTGACGTTGACGCGCGACAGGTCAAGGTCCAGATCGCGGGCGACCGCCAGCACCTGCGCGGCGAACGCCTCGTTGAGCTCGATCCGGTCGATCGCCTCGATCGTGAGGTCCTGCCGCTTCAGGAGCTCCCGCACCGCCGGCACCGGGCCGATCCCCATGATCGCGGGGTCGACGCCGACGTTCCGCCAGTCGATCAACCGCGCCATCGGCTCGAGGCCGTGGCGCTCGATCGCCTCCTCGGTCGCGACCAGCACCGCCGCGGCCCCGTCGGTGATCCCCGAGGCGTTCCCGGCATGGACCGTTCCATTCTCCCTGAACACGGGGGGCAGCTTGGCGATCTTCTCGAGCGCGACGTCGTCCCGCGGGTGCTCATCCCGCTCGAGCACGCCCTCGAAGGGCGCGATCTCGGCGTCGAAGCGCCCCGACTCTCGCGCCGCCTGGCAGCGGCGCTGGCTCTCGACCGCGTAGGCGTCCTGTTCCTCGCGCGGGATTTCGTAACGGTCGGCCAGGGTCTCGGCGGTTTCGCCCATCAGGTCTCCGCAGAGGGGGCACAGGAAGCCGTCCCGGTACATCCCGTCGACCAGCTCGCCGTGGCCCAGACGGTACCCCCAGCGCGCCCGGGGCAGGAGGTACGGCGTCTGGCTCATCGCCTCGGCGCCGCCCGCCAGGACGACGTCGGCATCCCCGAGCGCCACCGCCTGCCACGCCTGGATGATCCCGACCAGGCTCGACGCGCACGCCTGGTTGATCGTGTAGGCCGGAACGGTCTCGGGGACGCCGGCGCGGTGGCTGATCTGCCGCGCGACGTTGGGCCCCACCCCCGCCTGACGGCCGTTCCCCATGATCGTGAGGTCGACCGCCGCCGGATCTATGCGCGCCCGCTCCAGGCAGGCCCGGGCGGCGTGGGCGCCCAGGTCCGCCGCCGTCTTGTCGGCCAGCGCTCCGCCGAACTTGCCGATCGGCGTTCGCACGGGGGCGCAGAGGTAGACCGGGCGATCGTACCGGGGCCGCATGGGCGGGGAATATCGGCCTGGGCGAGAGGGAGTCAAACCCACACAGCTCGAGCCCCCAGGCCCTGCTCGCTCCGCGCGGAGAGCGGGTCCGCGGCTCCTTGGAGCGTGTTTGACGTTGTAGCTGTTGAAGACCTACGTTGGCGCAAGGAACTCAAAACGCGTCGAAACTTGGAAAGAGAAGGACGAATATGCGAGGGAAAATCTGGCTGGCGGCGGCGCTCGTGGCGCTCTCCGCAGCGGTTGCGCTCGGGCTCGAGCCCAGCGTGGAAAACCCGTCTACCCTGGTGGGGAGCTATCGGCTTGTCACCAGGGATCTGCCCGATGGAACGAGCATGACGCCTCCAGACATCCAGGGGATGCTCACCTACACCGACCGGTACCGGAACTTCAACATCTTCGTGAGGAATGCGGACGGGAGGTCCTTCTCGATCTCCTCCATCGCGGAGTACGAGCTGACCGATGACACCTACAGCGAGACGAGCCTGTACTACATGGTGAACGACGAGATCGGCGGCGCGGGGATCAGCTACGATGTCTCACCGCAGACCGGGACCACTCCGGTGATCCGCGAGGAAGATCGCATCTCGATGACCCTGCCGCTGCATGGCGAGCCGGCGGTCGTCATCGACGGCGGCGGGTTGACCGCCACCCGCGAGGGGCAGTTCGTCGATCACTGGGAGCGGGTCGAATAGCCGCAAAAAAAACCGCCCGGCTTTCGCCGGGCGGCTCTCGACGCGCTGCACGAGACAGCAAAAAAGTGAGGGTCGGATCCGACGGGTTCCTTTGTCTCCTCCGAAGGTCGTGACCGTTCCCGGCTGCGCGCGGCCGCACGACTCGAAAGTCTGGCGACCGGCGCCTCCTCTCCTGGAGTTCGCCTCCCTTTCAGAGGTCGTACCGGCGAGAAGTAGCGCGAACATTGGTTTTCGCGCTCCCCCTTCGTCGTTGGCCTCGAGAGGCCTCGACCTTGGGGTCTTCCTCGTTCGCCGGGTGGCGTCGGAAGTCGAAGACCTCCGCGCACCGCCTCTCCGAGGGTTGGTGCCCCTTCAGAGTATGACCGGGAGAGCCTGCCGGCACCCTCGCGGGCGGCGGCGCCTTCCCTGGAGTTTCTGCCCCTTCAGCGCATGCGGAGGCGGGAGCCCACTCACCCGGGGTTTGCCTCGTCCCGGTTCGGGTGCGGCTGCAGGGTTTCTCACCCTCTTGCCGCTTTGCGTCTCCCACGTCCATCCGGTCCTTTCAGACCGGTAACGCTCCTGGGGTTCCCCCTACGGAGCCTTCCCCTCCCACGGAGCCGTGACGCCTCTCGACGTCCGCTGCCCTCCTGCCGTTGCCCCTTCCGGAAACTATCGTGACCCGAAGATCACAGTCGCTCCGGATCGAGCTCGGCTTCAGGGCTTTGCTCCCCGCGGGAATCCGTTGCGAATCGAGCGGGGTTTAGCCGCCCGACCGCTCGCTGCTCCCCTGGGGTTTCTGCGCTCTAGGGTATTCCAGCGCTGCGTTGCGCACGGCTTCCCGCGCGCTCCCCTCACAGGCTTGGCCCTGCAACCGCTCGCGCGGCGCTAAAAACCGGCCTCTCAGGGTATCGATCCGCAGCGTGGTGGCGGCTCCCTATCGGGAGCCATGCGACCCTTCTGCGCTTCGCGCACCTCGTTTCCGCTCCGCGGGCTTCGAGCCGCGCCGCCCCGAGCTTGCGCCGACGGGCCCGGTGACATCGCTGCTCCGGTGACCCGTCCATGGGGCGTCCGCGAACTCTCCCGGAGGGCTCGCGGAGGGAATGTCGGTGCAGGAACCGGGTCGTCTTCCGACCCTCGATGCCATTATATGGGACCCGTTGCGGCCTGTCAAACCATTACGGACAAATGAGTTACCGGGGAGGTTGGAAGGCTGTGCAAATCGCCGCCAGGGCACGGCTTGCGGGCCCATTTTCAACCTGTACGACAGATGACCAATCGTAAACCCGGAGGACTGCGGCGGTTGACCCGCTCTTCACAGAACCTCCACGGCGCATCCACAACGGCCCTCTGTTTCTTCACGATTTATCCACCGGTTATTCACAACAGGTTGGCGGCGTACTCGGCGAGCTTCGACCGCTCGCCCTTGACGAGCTCCACGTGGGCGGCCAGCGGCACGTTCCGGAAATGATGGACGACGTGGTTGAAGCCGTTCGTGGACGAGTCGATGTAGGGCGTGTCGATCTGCCACGGATCGCCGGTCAGGACGAGCTTCGTCTTCTCGCCGACCCGGGTGAGGATCGTCTTGACCTCGAGCGGGGTCAGGTTCTGCGCCTCGTCGACGAGCATGAACTGTTGCGGGATCGAGCGCCCCCGGATGTGGGTCAGGGGCTCGACTGCGAGCACGCCGCGGCGGACGAGCTCGTCGGCCGACTGCGGGACCCCGCCGCCGTTCCCTTCGGGGCGGCCTTCGAGCAGCAGCGCCAGGTTGTCGTAGATCGGCTGCATCCAGGGGTTGAGCTTCTCCTCGACCGAACCCGGCAGGTAGCCGATGTCCTTCCCCATCGGGAAGGTGGGTCGCGAGATCAGCAGATGCCGGTAGGGCGCCCTGGCAAGCACCTGCTCGAGCCCGGCCGCCAGTGCGAGCAGCGTCTTGCCGGTGCCGGCCTTGCCCATGATCGTAACCAGCACGATCGAGGGGTCGAGCAGGGCGTCCAGCGCGTAGTACTGCTCCTTGTTCCGCGGCCGGATCCCCTGCACCCCGCGACTCGTATCGATGAGAGGCCGGAGCCGCCCGGCCGGGGCGTCGACACGGGCCAGCGCCGTGTGGGCCGGATCGTCCACGTCCTTGAGGAGCGCGTACTCGTTGGGGGAGAACTCGCCCGGCGGCAGCGGCAGATCGCCTTCCGCCTGGAAGCGCTCGATCCCGCCGCGAGGGAGCGCGATTTCGGTCTGCCCGCTGTAGAGCTCATCCAGTCGGACCTGGTCCGACTCGTAGTCTTCGGCCGTGATGCCGATCGCGTCGGCCTTGATCCGCAGGTTCACGTCCTTCGTAACGAGGATGACGGGTACCCCCGGCTCCTCCTCCTTCAGCCTGTGTGCGATCGTGAGGATCTCGTTGTCGACCCAGCCGTCCGACCGTGCCATCGGCCGCCGTGGGTCGTCCGGATCGAAGACCACCCGCAACCGGCCGCCCGTATCGAGCGGCACTCCCTGCGAGAGGCTTCCTCGCTGGCGGAGTCCGTCCAGGAACCGGCTGATCGAGCGGGCGTTCTCGCCCAGGCGGCTGAGCTGTTTCTTGAACCGATCGATCTCCTCGATCACATAGATCGGCAGGAGCACCGTGTTTTCCTCGAAGGACGTCAGTGCCTTCGGGTCGTGGAGCAGAACGTTCGTGTCGAGCAGGTATCGCTTTGGCATGTCCTCCTGCGTCCGTTACAGCCTGGGTCCCTTACATCCTGCGTCCGTTACAGCCTGAGGTCGACCCAGACGGCCTTCGTCTGCGTGTACTGCTCCAGCGCGTGCCTGCCGAGGTCGCGACCGTAACCACTATATTTGTACCCCCCGAACGGCATCGCGGCGTCGTAGAGGTTGTACGTGTTGATCCACACGGTGCCGGCCTGAAGCCGCTCGGCCACGTAATGGGCCTTCTTGATGTCGCGCGTCCAGACCGCGGCGGCGAGGCCGTACAGCGTGTCGTTCGCCCGTTCGATCGCCTCGTCGATGCTTTCGAACACGAGGGTCGCCAGGACCGGACCGAAGATCTCCTCGCGGGCGATCGTCATGTCCGGCGTCACCTCGTCGAAGACCGTCGGCTGCACGAAGTATCCCGGCCTCACATCCGCCCGGCCGCCGCCGGCCACGACGCGGGCGCCCTCTGCTTTCCCGTTCTCGATGTAGCCGAGCACGGACTCCATCTGCTTCTCGGAGACGACGGCGCCGATCCGGGTCCCCTTCTCGAACGGGTCGCCGACCTTGAGCTTGCCCGCGCCCTCGGCGACCGCGCCGACGAGCTCGTCGTGCGCGCTGCGCTCGACCAGGAGCCGGCTGCCGGCGGCGCACACCTCGCCCTTGCCGTAAAAGATCCCGTTGATCGCCCCCTTGGCGGCGAAGGGGAGATCGGCGTCAGCGAAGACGATGTTCGGGCTCTTCCCCCCCAGCTCCAGCGAGATTCGCTTGACGGTCTCGGCCGCCACGGCGGCGATTCGTCTGCCCACCGCGGTCGAGCCGGTGAAAGCGATCTTGTCGACTCCGGGGTGGGCGACGAGCGCCTCGCCGGCCGTGCGGCCCCCGCCCGGCACGACGTTGAGCACCCCGGCGGGGAGCCCCGCCTCGGCCGCGATCTCGCCCAGAAGGAGGGCGGTCAGCGGCGTCTCGCTGGCCGGCTTGAGCACGACCGTGCAGCCCGCCGCCAGCGCCGGCGCGACCTTCCAGGAAGCCAGATTCAGCGGGAAGTTCCACGGCACGATCGCGCCCACGACACCGACCGGCTCACGCAGCGTGTAGCCGAGCTGATGCGGGACCGAGAGCGGGATCGTCTCGCCCTCGATCTTGGTCGTCCATCCCGCGTAGTACTCGAACGTTTCGATCGTCATCGCGACGTCGATCCCGCTCTCGAAGAAGGGCTTTCCGTTCTGGAGGGTCTCGACCCGGGCGACGTCGTCCTTCCGCGCTTCGAGGAGGCGCGCGATCTCCCACAGGATCCGACCCCGCTTCCGGGGCGCCATCCGGCGCCACTCATCGGACTCGAACGCCCCACGCGCCGCGACCACGGCGCGGTCGATGTCAGCGGCGTCGCCTTCGGCGACCGTCGTCAGAACCTCGGCCCTTGCCGGGTTCACGACCTCGAACGTCTTCCCGCTCTCCGCTTCGACCCACTCGTTGTCGATGAAGAGCCGGGCGGGCGAGAGAACCTGCGGCAATGCGGTCGCAGTTGCAGTCGTCTCGCTCATCTCATCCATCCTTGGGTAGCGGTCGCGAAGATCGAGATGACAGATCGATTAATAGTGATACCGTGCCTGCAGGAAGTCGATCCGGTCCTCGCCGACCAGATAGACGATCCGGTGCTCTTGGGTCAGGCGGCGAGACCAAAGGCCTTCGCGCAGACGCTTCAAAGGCTCGGGCTTGCCGATCCCGCGAAAGGGATCGCGCAGGATCTCCTCCACGATCTTCACCGCTCGCAAAGCCGTTCGTCGATCCGTCTCGACCCACCAGCGGGAGTCCTCGCGGAACTCCGGGTGAAAGACCGCATCACGTGGGTTCTGCGGGCTCAAGCCCCAACTCTCTGCGCACATCCTCCACGCTGGAAGGCTCGACGGTCTTGCCCAGAGCTCGAGTCAGGGCCGCGAGGAGGCGTTCCGCGTTCTTCGGCGAGCGCAGCAGATGCGCGGTTTCCTCGAGCCCGGCCAGCTCCTCCGCCGAGATGAGCGCCACCTCCTGCGCCCCACGACGCTCGATGATGACGGTCTCGCGGTCCCGGGTGACCCTGTCCAGCAGCTTCGCGAGGTTGGCGCGAGCCTGGGTGTAGGATGTGCGGATGGTCATGCTCCTCTATTCTGTACAGAAATACTGTACAACCAGAGCGCCCCGGCGTCAAGTCCTCCGGCCGGCGAACGGCGCGCTCGGGTACCTCCTGTAACCTCACCGCGGCCACGTCGTCCTACCTCCTGGAAGCTTGCGCCCGGCCGCCAGAAACCTGTAACCATGTAGCCACCGGAGTCGACTGCCCATGAAACGAAACAGGATCCAGAAACCGAGGCTTTCTCTCTTGCTCGGCGCCGCAGCGCTGGTCGCCTGCGGGTCGAGCCTCACCGACCCGGCCCAGGATCTGGGCGAGGGACGGGGCAACCTGACCGTTCTCCTCACCGACGCCCCCTTCCCCTTCGAGCTCGTCTCCCAGGCCAACGTCTCGATCAGCCGCGTGGACATCGTGAGCGCCAACGAAGGGATCCTCACGATCGCCGAAGGCGAGCAGACGTTCAACTTGCTGGACCTGCAGAACGGCGTGACCGCCGTTCTGGCGCAGGCGAACCTGTCCGCCGGAACGTACCCGCAGATCCGCCTGATCGTCTCGAGCGCCTCGGTGGTATTGAACGACGGCGCGACCTTCGATCTCTTCGTGCCGAGCGGGGCGCAGACGGGGATCAAGGTTCTCCTGCCTGACTTCAGTGTGGACGCGGGCGGGAACGTCACGCTGACCCTGGACTTCGACGTCAGCGAGTCGTTCGTCGTCATGGGCAACCCCGACACCCCGGCCGGAATTCAAGGCTTCATCTTCAAGCCGGTGGTGCGCCCCCTGGGGCTGGCGGATGATGACCCGGACGACCCGGAGGACGAGGAGGACGACGACAACGGCTGATCGGGGGTCGCCGGTTCCCGGACAGCGCCCCCGGGAGAGGGGAACCGATCCTTGGAGGGAGCCGTCCGTGTTGCCGGGCAGCCGAGCGACGAGGAGATCGTGCGTCGTGTGGTCGGAGGTGAGCGCGACGCGTACCGCATCCTTGTCGACCGGTACGGACCGATGGTGTTCTCCGTCGTCCGGCGCTTCTGCACCGATCCGACGGAGACCGAGGACCTCGCGCAGGAGATCTTCGTGAAGACGTACCAGGGGCTCCAGCGTTACCGCGGTCAGGCCCGGTTCTCCTCGTGGCTGTATGCGATCGCGCAGAATCACGGGCGTGATCACGTGAAGCGGTCGCGTCCCGTGGGCGAGATCTCGCACGCGGAGGAGACAGCGACGGAACCGCCCGCGCAAGGTTCGCTGACGCCTCACGAGGCGCTCGAGAGGGCCGAGCAGGTACGGCACTTGCGCTCGGCCCTCGACCAGCTCGCGCCGGACTACGCCGTGCCCTTTCTCCTCAAGTACGAGGCCGACCTCTCCTACGAGGAAATGGCCCACATGCTCGACACGACGGCCGGCGCGCTCAAGGTCCGCGTGCATCGCGCTCGCGCCAAGCTCCGCGCGCTCCTGGAGGATCGAATATGAGCGAAATCGTCATGCGGTACCTCGATGGCGACGTGAGCCCCGGCGAGGAAGCCGATGCCCTGCATCGTATCGCCGACGACGTTGAATCCCGCCGTGAGCTTCGCTTCGAGCTCCGGCTGCGGGAGCTACTGCTCAAGGACTCGAGCACGAATCGCGTGCCGGACGGGTTCCACGAACAGGTCATGGCGACGCTCGCCGATGAAGAACGCCCGCGTCGCGCGCTCCTCCGGCGACCGGCCTACGTCTACGCGGCGGCCGCCGCGCTGGCAGGCCTCCTTCTCGCCGGCATCGTGTACTTCGACCCCTTCGCGACAGTCGGCGAGCGCCTCGCGACGCGCGGGGACGGCCCCTCGGAGGCCGCGCCCCCAACCCCGCCGGCCGCAGTCGCCGGCGCGCCAACCGAGGAGGTATGGGTCCGTTTCCAGTTCACCGGGGAGGCTTCCGAATCGGTCGCAGTCGCCGGCGACTTCAGCTATTGGGAGCCGATCCCGCTCTCGGAGCAGCGCGTGGATGGGCGGCCGGTATGGACGGCGATCGTCGCCGTGCCGCGCGGCGAGCACCGGTACATGTTCCTCGTCGACGGAGCGGATTGGGTGACCGACCCGCTCGCGCCGATCGTGAGGGATGACAGCTTCGGTCACCGAAACGCGATCCTGTCGCTGTAGCCGCGCCGTACCGTGAGGCGCCGAGGCGCCGGCGTCCGGCGCGCGTGGGGAATCGCCCTTCTGGCGAGCTGGACGGCGACCCCCGCCGGAGGACAGGAGCTGACCGGAACGCTGGTTTTGGACCCTGAGGTGGGATATATGACGAACACGTACCTCGATCGATGGATCATGGAGTGGTCTCCCATCGCCGGGGCGCCCTTCATGAGCATCGCGGGCACCGGTATCATGGAGTGGCTCGGCGACCGTAACGGTGTCACGGTGGCCGGCGTCGCGCGCCGGACATCGTTCTCCGATTCCACGACCGGATGGCGGTCCTACCGCCTGCACCTCAATCTGGAGCGCAGCATCGCGGCACCCTACGCGGTCGGGCTCGACCTCGCCCTGGGCCGGGTCGAGCGGGGTTCCGCGCGCCGGTCTCTGCTCCTGCTTCCGTATGTCACCTGGACCGTCTCGCCGCGGCTTCGAGTGGCGCTCCATACCGGCCTTGGACGCTGGCGTCATGCGGGGAGCGCCGAGCCGGGGCCGATCCAGGGTCCACCCGTGCCGGTTCCCGCGCCGCCGCCGGGAGGCGAGCCGCTGGAGGACTCCGAGGCGAGCTCGGTGCTCGTCCTCCTCGAGGGTGAGGCCTGGACCGGCGAGCGCTGGCGCTGGCGGGCCGAGACGTACTTCAGCCGCACGGCTCTGTCACCCGACGAAGCCCGGTACGGCGGTGCGGGCGTCGCCGTGGAGGCTCGGCGCTGGTGGCCGGGCGGCGTGAGCGTCGGGCTCGACGCGGGGGTCGAGGAGTTCGGGTTTCGCGCCGCCGACCCCGGACCCGGGATCCCTTTCGCCGACACGCCCGATCCGGACGGCGGGGGGCTTCTCTGGAAGGGAAGCCTGGGCTTCGCCCGGCCGCTCGGCTCGCGCGCCGTTCTGGAGGCCCGGGTTGGAGGGCTCCGACACGACCGGGAGGGAGAGGCCGCATACGACTTCTATTCCTCCCTGGGCGTGAGGATCTCCTTCCAGAAGAGCTTCGCTTCTCCGCCGACCGCGCTTTGGGCCAGGGAGGCGGACGGGGTGCGGTTCGAGATCTCCTACGAGGGGACCGGACGGCTGTACCTGGTCGGCGACTTCAATCACTGGGAACACCCGGGTGTTCCGCTCGCCTCCGCCGGCGGGGGGCGGCACTCGACGATCCTCCGGCTCGACCCGGGGACGTATGCCTACAAGGTGCGCGTGATCGATGGGGGCACGGAACGATGGCTTACCCTTCCCGACGGGACGCCGAGCGTAAAGGACGGGTTCGGCGGCGAGAACGGGCTGCTCGTCCTTCAACCATGACGACGCGCGCAACCCTCGGAGCTCGCGCCCTCGCCATCGGAGCGCTCTGCCTCCTCGGCCCGGCGCCGCTGGCGGCCCAGGAAGCCGCGCGGCTCGTCTCCCGCGGCGAGACGGCGGGAGCCGACCCCTTTCTGCTAAAGACGCTCGCGGGCCGGGCTGAGCGGGCGGGTTTCGATCAGGCCGAGATCGGCCGCCTCCTTCTGCCGGCCGTGACCCTGGCCGAGCGCGGGCTGCCATCCGAGATCGTGCTCCAGAAGGGGTTGGAGGGGCTGTCCAAGGGCGTCCCCGCGGATCGGCTGGCGGTCGTGCTGTCCTCGATGCAGCGCTCGGTCGAGCGGGCCGGCGCCGCCGCCGGCCCCTGGCTCGCCCGACCCGACGTGCGACGGCTCTTCTCCACCTCTGCCGACGGTCGCTCGATCCCTCCACTGGCGAGCCGGACGATCATGGAGGGTGTCGCGCAGGCCTACATCCACGATGTGCCCGAGCCCGCCATTCGGGGGCTCTTGCGGCGCATCCCGGACGACCTCGAGCGGACGCACCTTCCGCCGGGCGATTTCGCCGCCGCTCTTCATGCCCTGGTCGATCTGCCGCTGGCCAGGACCGCGCCCGATCTGACCGCGGATCTCCTGATTCGCGCACTCGACGCCGAGTTCGACGCCGCCGATCTGGGCCAGCTCCCGGCGGCGATGCGGGCCGCCGAGCGACGCGGAATGCTGCCGGCCGAGGTGGTCGCCCGCGGCGTCCTGGATCAGATCGGGCTCGGCACGCCGGCCGCGACGGTCCTCGGCAACCTCTTCCAGGGGAAGTTCCCCGGAGGGCCGCCGGGCGGCCTTCCGCCCGGCCTCACCCGTCCGCGCGGTCGGCCGGACGGGGGCTAAGACCGGCACCCCTCCTAACGCCCCGCGAACTGGGCCTTCCGCTTCTCGACGAATGCGGAGAGCCCCTCCTTGGCGTCCGCGGACGCGAAGAGCTTGGCCTGCAGCTCGCGCTCGATCGCCAGCCCCTGCTCGAGGGCGACCTCGGCGCCCGACTGGCAGGCACGCTTGATGTGACCGACCGCCATCGCCGCCTTGCCAGGGATCGTGAACTGGGAGGCGTACTCCCGGACCTGCTCGAGAAAGGCGTCGTTCGACTCCGCGTCCCACACCCCGTTGACGATCCCCAGCGCCTCGGCGTCGGCGAAATCGAAGTTCTTCCCGCCCGCCATGAGCTCGATCGCCTTCGACTTGCCGACCAGCCGGGTCAGCCGCTGCGTGCCCCCCGTCCCCGGCAGCACGCCCAGCGTGACCTCCGGCAGCCCGATCTTGCCCGCGCCGCGACGCGCGAACCTCAGGTCGGCCGCCATCGCGACCTCGAGGCCGCCGCCGACCGTATGACCGTTGAGCGCCGCGATCACGAGCTTGGGCGTGTGCTCGAGGCGGGACAGCGTCTCGTTGGCGTGGAGGCAGAAGTAGTACTTCCAGACCGGGTCGGAGCCGGCCAGCATGTCGATGTTGGCGCCGGCGCAGAAGAACTTCTCGCCCGCGCCCGTAAGGACGATGACCTGGACCTCCTCGTCGAAGCGGGCGTCGAGGATCGCGGCGTCGAGCTGTTTCATCATCTCGTGCGTGTAGGTATTGGCCGGCGGGTCATCGAGCATGAAGACGGCGACGCCGTTTTCCTTCGTGACCCGGATCAATGTCTGCTCTGGCATTTCTCTCCTCCGTTTACACGAACGCGGGGATACCGGTGATGTCCTGACCTACGACCAGGGTGTGGATGTCGTGCGTCCCCTCGTAGGTGAAGACCGACTCGATGTTGCACATGTGGCGCATGACCTGGTACTCGGAGTGGACGCCGTTGGCCCCCAGCGTCCACCGGGCGGCGGCCGCCACGTCGCGCGCCATCATGACGTTGTGGCGCTTGGCGAGCGAGACCTGGGTGTGCTTGAGCTGACCGGCGTCCTTGAGGCGCCCGAGCCGGTAGGCGAGGAGCTGCCCGAGGGTCACCCCCTCGAGCATCTCGACCAGTCGCTCCTGGACGAGCTGGAAGCCGGCGATCGGCCGGTCGAACTGGATTCGCTCGCCGCTGTAGCGGAGCGCCTCCTCGTAGCACGCCATCGCGGCGCCGACCGCTCCCCAGGCGATCCCGTAACGGGCCTGGTTCAGGCACATCAGGGGACTCTTGAGCCCGCCCGAGTCGGGGAGGAGCGCCTCGGCCGGGAGCCGGACATCGTTGAAGACGAGCTCGGATGTGTCCGAGGCGCGGAGCGAATGCTTGCCGTGCATTCCCTTGGCTTCGAAGCCCTCCGTCCCCTTCTCGACCAGAAACCCGCGGATCGAGTCCGGCCCGTCGTCGGTCCGCGCCCAGACGACCGCCACGTCGGCCAGGCTTCCGTTCGTGATCCACATCTTGGAGCCGTTGAGGACCCAGCCGTCGCCGTCCCTCTCGGCCCGCGTCGCCATGCCGGCCGGGTTCGAGCCGTAGTCGGATTCGGTCAGCCCGAAGCAGCCGATCGCCTCGCCCTTCGCCATGCCGGGGAGCCACCTCCGCTTCTGCGCCTCGGAGCCGAAGGTGAAGATCGGGTACATGACGAGCGCGCCCTGAACGGAGACGAACGATCGGATCCCGCTGTCGCCCCGTTCCAGCTCCCGCATGATGAGGCCGTAGGCGACGTTGTTCATCCCCGCGCAGCCGTACTCCTCGGGCAGGTTGGCGCCGAGGACGCCCAGCCCGGCCAGCCCGGGGATCAGCTCCTCGGGGAAGCGCCCCTCGAGGTACGCCGCCTCGATGACCGGCAGGACCTCCTCGTCGACGAAGCGCCGGACGGTGTCGCGGGTCATCCGCTCCTCGGACGAGAGCTCGCCCTCGAGATCGAAGTAATCGACTCCCTTGAAGGCCATCAGCGCCCCGGCGTCAAAAGAGGTTCAGTGGAGTCCAGTAGTAGACGATGCCCGTCCTCACGCGACCATCAACCGCTCGCCGTGGCGGCCTCTTCTCTTTCGAGAGCCCGCAGGACCGCCCGGGTGAACCCTTCCGTCGTCGCGTCGCCCCCCAGATCGGGCGTCCGGGCTTCGGCCGTCCATAACACGCGCTCGATCGCCGCCCGGGCGCGCCGGCCGGCGTCCACCTGCCCGACGTGCTCGCAGAGGAGGGCTGCGGCCAGGATCAGCGCGGTCGGGTTGGCGATTCCTCGCCCGGCGATGTCGGGCGCCGAGCCGTGGACCGCCTCGAAGACCGCCATCCCGCCATCCCCGATGTTGGCCGCCGGCGCCATCCCCAGTCCGCCGACCAGGCCCGCGCAGAGATCCGACAGGATGTCGCCGAACATGTTCGTCGTGACGATCGTGTCGAACTGGCTGGGTTCCAGGACGAGTTGCATCGCCATGTTGTCGATGATCCGGTCGTTGAACTCGACCTTCGGATGCTCCGCCGCCAGCCCGCGCCCCACCTCGAGGAAGAGCCCGCTCGTGTACTTCAGGATGTTCGCCTTGTGGACGAGAGTGAGGCGCTTCGCGGGCCGCCGGGCCGCGTAGCCGAAGGCGTACTCGATGACCCGCCGCGAGGCGTCCCGCGTGACGATCGTGATCGACTCCGCCGCGCTCCTCCTGGCGTCGATGTAGTGCTCGATCCCGGTGTAGAGTCCTTCGGTGTTCTCGCGGATGACGACCAGGTCGACGCCGTCGTAGCGCCCGCCGGGGACGAGGGTCCGCGCCGGACGGACGTTGGCGAAGAGCTCGAACTCCTTGCGGATCGCCACGTTGACACTGCGGAAGCCGGAGCCGACCGGCGTCGTCAGCGGGCCCTTGAGGGCGACCTTGTTCTCGCGGATCGAGGCCAGCGTCTCCTCGGGCAGCGCGCCCCGGCCGGCCTCCGTCGCTGTCAGGCCCGCGACGTGCTCCTCCCACTCGATCCCGGCTCCTGCGGCCTCGACCACGCGCAGCGCGGCGTCGACGACCTCGGGACCGATGCCGTCCCCGCGGATGAGCGTGACCCTGACCACCGGCGGAATGTAGCCCGGGGGCCAGACCCCGTCATGACGATTTTCAGCACCAGTCTGCTTTGTCACTCCGACTTTGGCCTCGATCTCCCGATGGGGTGTATTCTGACGGCCACCTTTTCAGAGACTCGCCCGACGATGGCAGGCGTCCATTGATAAAACGAATTGTTCAGAACCTGACGCTGCTCGCGGTGAGCGTGCTCTTGGCGCTCGGCGTCGCGGAGGTCGTCCTGCGCGCCTTTCCCGATCTCCTGCCGGAGGAGGCGGCGCTGCGAATCCATTGGCATGAAGACCAGGTGAGACAGAGGATCTCCGCCGGAGATCCCTATCTCGGATTCACGTTCCCACCGTTCTATCACGGCCAGATCGCGCAGGGTGACCTCGACTTCAGGTACATGACGGACGAGAAGGGCTTCCGGAATCCCTCGCCCTGGCCGGCGAAAGCCGAGATCTTGGTCGTGGGTGACTCGTGGGCGTTCGGATACGGTGTCGACGACGACGAAACCTGGGTGAAGCTGGCCAACGAACGCCTGCCCCGGAGCCGGATGATCACGCTGGGCCTGATCGGCGCGGCACCCCAGCAGTACGTCCGGATCTACGAGAGGTTCGGCATCCCGCTCGAGCCGAACCTTTTAATTTACGGCCTCTTTCCGGGGAACGACATCCAGGATGCGAGGCTCTTCGACAACTGGCTCGCGGCCGGCTCACCCGGCAACTACGATGTCTGGCGCTTCTTCCGCGGGGATCTTCCCGGCCTCCAGGATGACCTGATCCGGCGCAGCTACCTTGTGGCGTCCCTGAGGGCCGTCCGGAACAGCCTGCGGTCCTCGTTCTCAGGGAGAACCGTCGATTTTCCCGGTGGCGGTCGATTGCGGCTGGTCCCGTCGATCTACGCGGCCGATGCCAGGTCCGCGCGGCCAGGCAACCCGGACTTCGAGCGTGTGCTGGGCTCGGTGGAACGTGCGCGAAACCTGGCGCGAGAGAGAGGCACCGAGTTCCTGGTCCTTCTCTTCCCGACGAAGGAGGAGGTCTATCTCCCGCTCCTCGGCCAACCCATCCCGCACGTGGTCACGCCGTTCGTGGCGGCCTTCGAGCAGCGGGGGATCCCGTACCTCGATCTGACGCCTGCCTTCCAGCAGCGCGCCCGATCCGGGGACCTCCTCTTCTTCGAGATCGATGGCCATGCCAACCGGAGAGGATACCGGGTCATCGCCGACGCGGTCGTCGATCATCTCAGGGAGAACGCCGGGCGTTACGAGCTCTCCGACTGGGACCCTACGCCCGCGGCGCCACCCGTTCGTCCGTGAGGCAGAAAACCGTCCGGGAAACCGAGCACGACGGCACGTCCGCGTTCCACTTTCCGGCCGGCTTTCTCTGGGGCGCCGCCACGTCCAGCCATCAAGTCGAGGGGAACAATCGCTGGAACGATTGGTGGGAGTCCGAGCAATCGGGGATACTGCCCTACCGGTCCGGCGAGGCCTGTCGCCACTACACGCTTTACGAACATGACTTCGATCTCGCGCAAGCATGGGGGCACAACGCGCACCGCTTCTCGATCGAGTGGAGTCGGATAGAGCCCGAAGAGGGACGGTGGAACGACGCCGCCGTGGCGCATTACCAGGATGTCGTGACCGCCCTTCGCGCGCGCGGCATGGAACCCATCGTGACGCTCCACCACTTCACGAATCCAGCCTGGTTCGCCCGACGCGGCGGATGGCTCCAGAGGGACAGCCCGCTCCTCTTTAGCCGCTACGTCCAGCGAGTCGCCTCCAGCCTGAAAGACGTTCGATACTGGCTCACGATCAACGAGCCCACGGTATACGCCAAGCGCGGCTTTGTCGCCGGCGACTGGCCTCCCTTCGTGAAGCGCTCGTGGCTGAAGGCAGCGCGCGTCATCCGGAACATGGCGCGCGCGCACGTTGCGGCCTACCGGGCCCTGCACGGTCCGGGGTGGGGTAACGTGCGGGTCGGTTTCGCGCACAGTGCGCCATGGATCGTGCCCTGTGATCCGACCCGCCCCCGGGACCGGACGGCCGCCTGGCTCAGGGACTTTCTTCTCAACCGCGCTTTCTTCCGCCTGATCGACTCGCCTCTGGGGCGCGGCCGATCCCGGCGCCGGCCGCTGGACTTCGTGGGGCTGAACTACTATGCCCGCACCGTCGTTCGGGGCGGCGATGGAATCGCGGCATGGATCGGAGAAGAATGCCGGCTCGACCATCATCCGGACCGGCGAGCGTTCAGCGACATCGGATGGGAGATCTACCCTCGCGGGCTGGCCGCCGTCCTCGTGCGGTTCTCGAGTCTCGGCCTCCCGCTCATGATCACCGAGAACGGCCTGGCGACGGCAGACGAGGAGTTGCGGCGTGTCTTCCTCCGCGAGCACCTGGCGGCGGTCGCAGAGGCTCTCGAGCGGGGCGCGGACGTGATCGGATACCTGTATTGGTCGTTGATCGACAACTTCGAATGGGCGCTCGGCAGGCAGGCGCGTTTCGGTCTCGCCGAAGTGGACCACCGGACGCAGCGGCGGATCTCCCGTCCCGCTGCTGCGGAGTATGCCTCCGTGTGCCGGAGCAACCGGCTTTCCCCGCCTTGAGCCTCATCGATGCGAGACAGCTCGATCCGGAAGCGGAGATCCGGACGGAGATCTGCGTGGTGGGCGCGGGAGCGGCCGGGATCACGCTCGCGGGCGAGCTGGTCGGCACCCCGCACGATGTCTGCCTCCTCGAGGGCGGCGGCTTTCATCCCGACGGGGAGACGCAGGCGCTCTACGACCTCGAGTGCGCCGGCTATCCCGTGCGCGAGAACTTCATGTCCCGGGCGCGATACCTGGGGGGGAGCTGCAACCTCTGGGCGGGCCGGAGTATGAAGCTGGAGGAGGCGGACCTCGCTCGCCGCGACTGGGTGCCGGCCACCGGCTGGCCCATCCCCTATGCCGAGCTGGGCGCCCATTACCGGCGTGCGGCGGACATCCTCGGGCTGCCGCCCCTCGAGCGGTTCGACTGGAGGAGCTACACCGGCAAGATGTCCGGCGTGGAGCACAGCCTGTTCTCGGAAGAGCCGCTGAAGCCGACGGTCTCGCTCTGGGCGAAACGGCCCATGCGCTTCGGAGCCGCGTTTCGATCCAGGCTGCGACGGTCACGCAATGTACGGCTCATCCTCTATGCCAATGTCACGAACATCGTCCTGAACGGTGACGGTACGGCGGTCGAGTCGCTGGAAGCGCGCACGCTGGCGGGGCATCGTCTGACGATCCGCGCGCGGACCTATGTCCTGGCGTGCGGGGCCCTGGAGAACGCCCGCCTGCTGCTCGTTTCCCGCGACCGGCACGCGACCGGAGTCGGCAATCGGTTCGATCTGGTGGGCCGCTACTTCATGGATCACCCGCGGACCGTCCACGGACAGGTGAGGCTGGCCCCGGGATGCCGGCTCCCCCTCCTCCGGGGTCATCCGCTGCCGGGCGGCAAGGTCCAGCTCGGCATGGGGTTCTCTCCCCATGCTCAGCGGACGGAAGGCGTGCTGAACCATTACGCCACCCTCGAAGCCCGGTTCTCGCAGTACGTCGAGGCGAGCTACCAGTCCTTCGTCCAGACGATGAAGGTCCTGCTGCGGAGAGGCTATGCGGGGAGCCGGTGGGACGTCGGGCGCGGCCGGTTCAGCGACATACCGGGGATGATCTACCTCCTGACGCCCAGGGAGCTGACGCCCCACTTCGTGTACCGGTGGCACTATGCGTTTCGGAACCTGGTCCGGCGCCAGGCCCAGGGCGGCACCTGCATGGTGGTCTACTTCTGCGAGCAGCCGCCCGACCCGGAGAGCCGGGTCACGCTGGGCGCCGACCGGGACCGGCTGGGCATGAACAAGCTCGTCCTCCACTGGAGGATCGGGGACGAAGTCACTCGCAGCGTGCTGCGGCTTCAGGAAGTGCTCCGCCGGCGACTGACCGCGGCAGGGATCGGCGAGCTGGAGAGTCCCGACGCCGAAGTCCGATTCACCGACGCTTCGCACCACATGGGGACGACCCGCATGAGCGACAGCCCGCGCACCGGGGTCGTCGACACCGACTGCCGGGTGCACGGACTCGCCAACCTGTGGGTGGCCGGCAGCTCCGTCTTCCCCAGCGCCGGCCACGCCAACCCGACCTTGACGATCGTGGCTCTCGCCCTGAGGCTGGCCGAGCTCGTGAAGCGAGAAGCCCGGGATTAAGGTCGAGCGGGCGGCGCGCCCCCTCGCTCCTCACCGGCCACAGGCAGGAAGAGCTTCAGGTCCTCCCTACGTACGAGGCCGAACCCCACCAGAGCGACCGCGTAGGCGGCCATGACGAGCGCCAGCTCCACCACGAGGAGCGGCCCCTCGAAGCGGATCCACGAGGCGAGAGCGCCGATCAAAGCGGCGGTGACGATCGCCAGCAGGAGCTCCCGCGGCACGACGAGGGGCGCCACCCGGCGGTGCACGAGCGCGACCGCGACGGACGCAGCGATAGCGATCGACGCCAGCGCGGCGAGCGACGCCCCCACGGCGCCGCTCGTTCGGATCATGACGATGTTCAGGATCAGGGCGACCGGGAGAACGGAAAGCGTGACGACCGCCGCGCTGCGTGCATGTCCACCGGCGATCAGCATCGCGCAGGCGGTAAGGAGCAGGGTGTAGAGAAGACCGTGGCTGAAGATGAGGATGACGAGCAGGAACGCGCCTTCGCTGTAGCTCGCCGAGAACAGCACGGCCAGAATCGCCTCGGCCTCCACTGCGATCAAAGCACTGGCCGGCAGGAGCGTGACGACCAGAAACCGCGTGGCTCCCCGGACCGAGCGCTTCACGGTCTCAGGGTCGTTCATCGCGGCCGCGCGCGAGATCGACGGGATGAGGATGGCCATCATCACGAATGCGACCATGTTGGGGATCCGCGCGACGTTGGTCGCCGCGACGTACCACCCCTTCACCTCATCGGATACGAGGACCCCCACCGCGTTCAGCGACCACAGATCGAGGCTGAGGAGGATCTGCGAGCCGACCCCGAAGAGCCCGATCGGGATCCCGAGCCGGACAAGCTCGCTTCCGAACTCGAACGTCGGGCGGAAGGAGGTTCGCCCCACCCACGACGCGGTGAAAGCCAGGGCGACGGCCGATGAGAAGACGTTGACGAGTAACGCACCGGTCACCGTGACGCCGACAACCAGCAGCACCAGGATCCCCGCCACCTTCGAGAGGGCGTAGAGTCCGATTCCGGCCGCCTCGAGGCCGAAGCTCCTCCGGCCACCCAGGATGTGGTTGCAGATGAAGTACATCCCGAAGAAGGGGATATCGAGCGCGGCGATGCGGAACAGATCCTCACCGCCCGCCACATGGAACAGCTCGGCCAGCCATGGGGCGAGAAGCCAGAAGGCGGCGAAGAGGGCCAGGTAGATCATCGCCGTCAGGGTCATGCCCGTGCCCTCGAGTCCGGGCCAGCGCTCCGCTCGCTCCGCGATCAGCTTGCTCGCCGCCTGGGGAATGCCGAAGCGACCGATCAGCTCCACTCCGAGAAGGAACGAATAGACGATCCCGTAGACCCCATAGAGCGCCGGACCCAGCTCTCTCGCGAGGATGACGGCCACCACGTAGGCGGAGAGCGTGAGGCCGACCTGGGCCGTCATCATCATCACGGTGCCGCGCGCGGCGGTGCGGATCACGCTGGACATCGGGTCACGCTCCCGGGGGACCCGCGCGCTCGATGCGGCCGATCCACTCCTCGACCTGATCGGCGCTCTCCCGGCGGACGAAGAGTCGGCCCCAGATCTCGAGCGTCACGAGACCGAAGAAACCGAAAATCCAGTCGCGCCACGATTCGACGAACTGGTCGAGCCCGCGCGCGTTGAGGCCGAGCTCCTCCTGACAGAAACCGCCGTCGAAGAACTCGCGGCGCGCCAGCGGCTCGATGTAGTCGGCCAACGGCAGCGGGAAACCCGCCTTCTTCCGCCGGATGATGTGGGACGGGACGTAGCGTTTCGCCACCTCCTTGAGCACCCATTTGTCGGAGCGGGCACCGATCCGGTAGGCGAGCGGCAGGTTGATCGCCCTGTGGACGAGCCGGTGGTCGAGGTAGGGGACGCGACATTCCACCGAAGCCCCCATGCTCATCCGGTCGAGCCGCCGCAGGAGCGGGCTCAGGAAGTCGTTCAGGTCCGCCAGGATCGCGCTCAGGACAGCGCGCTCGTTGGGCCTCAGGACGAACCTGTAGGCGTCCTCGCATTCGGCCAGCCAGGCCCCCCGTTCATAGCGGTCGACGAACCGGACGAAGGGCGGCAGGAGATCCCGGAAGGCGATGCTGGTGACCGGCATGCCCATCCTCGAGTAGATGAAGAGCGCGGCCAGGTTCCACGCGCGCCTGGGAAGGCGCTCGAGCAACGGGGCGAGCTTGAGCAGGTACCACTTTCTCCGGTAGTTCCAGGCGTATCCGCCGAAGAGCTCGTCGGCCCCCTCGCCCGACAGCAGCACGATGACTCCGCGCTCCCGCGCCACGCGGCTGATCAGATGGTACGCGACGGAGTTCGGATGGCTCAACGGGTGATCGGAGAGGTAGACCGCGTGCGGGAGCTCCCGCCGAAAGATCTCTCCGCTCAGTTCGAGGGAGACGAGCTCCAGACCGAGATTGCGCGCCAGCTCCTCGGCGAACCGCCTCTCGTCCAGCGCGGGGTACCCGGCCACCGAGACGTTGAACGCGGTGAGGTCCCGTTTGTACCGGGCCGCGACGGTGGTGATCAGGCTCGAGTCGAGGCCGCCGCTGAGCAGAGTCCCGACCGGAACGTCGCTGACCAGCCGCAGCTCTGTCGCCTCGTTGAGCGTGGCGTCCAGCTCGTCGACCACGTCCCTCGGACGCATCCTGGTGTAGCGCTCGAACTCGTCGCGGGAGACGTGGGACGCGACGCGGTAGACTTGCGCCGCGGCGATCCCCTCGCGTGTGACCTCGACCCGGTGACCGGGCAGCACCGAGGAGATCCCCTCGAAGAGGGTCGCGGCCCCGAGGGCGTCGACGTTGCGGTACAGGTACCACTCCGTGAGCCGCTGCCGGTCGACGCGCACCGTGCCATTCGCGCGCGCCAGGGCCTTGATCTCCGAGGCGAACAGGACGTGCCCGCCCGACCGCGCGTAGTAGAGGGGCTTGATGCCGTACCGGTCGCGTACGAGAACGAGCCTCTCGGCCTCCCGGTCGTAGACGGCGAAGGCGAACATCCCGACGAAGCGCTCGATGCACGCTTCTCCCCACTCCATGTAGGCGTGTAGGACGACCTCGGTGTCGGTCTGCGAGCGGAAGCGGTGGGAGCGACGCTCCAGGGTCTCCCTGAGATCCCGGAAGTTGTAGACCTCTCCGTTGTAGGCGATCCACCAGCGACGGGAGTCGTCGCTCATCGGCATGTGGCCGGCGGGGGACAGGTCCAGGATGCTGAGTCGGGTGGCGCCCAGGCAGAGGCGGCCGAGACTCACGACGCCGCTGTCGTCCGGGCCGCGGTGGGCCTGGAGACGGCCCATCTCCGTGACCAGACGTTCGTGGTCCGACCCGCTGCACTCCGGATCGAGGCAGAAAAGCCCGGCGATTCCGCACACGGTCCGGTTACCGCGGGAGGATCTCGGCCCAGGCCCGGCCCTCGAACTGGGCGGGCGGGTCGACGCCGAGGAGCGCGAAAAGGGTCGGGGCGAGATCGACGATGTGGCCGCCGGTGAGCGCGGCTCCGCTCTGCACGTGAGGTCCCCGCGCCAGGACGAAGGCGTTCGGGGTGTGGTTGCCGGTGTAGTAGGGAGCCGTCTGGTAGCCGGCCTCCTTGCGGACGAGCCCGCACCGTTCGGATCGAAGCTCGGCGAGAATCCGTGCCTCGAAATCCCAGGTCACGACCAGATCCGGGAGATGGCGCTGCTCGGGACCGGGGAGAAGCTGGTCGATCCGCACGATCCGGTCGGCGGCCACGCGTCCGGTCTCCGGCACGATCAGCTCCGAGAGGCTCGCCCGCAGCTCGGCCAGGAGGTCGTCGTAGGCGGCGCCGCTATCGACGTTCCCCCGCGGCTCCCGCCCCTCCACGTTCACGCGGAAGAAGCCCTCGTTGGCGTTGGGGATGCAGAAGACCCTGGACCTTTCCCAATCGATGTTCGCGTTCACCCATTTCATGCTGAGCCGGTAGTGGAGGCTCCGCGGAAGGCAGCGCGTCACGGCGTGGCGCAGGCTCAGGGGGATCGCCCCGCGAAGGGTCGAAGCGAGGCTCTTCCTGGGCTTCCCGTTGCCGGAGGCTCCCTCGCGGTCGTCGCTTCCCACGCCGCCGGAGTAGAGCAGGCCGAGGCGGTTGAGGACCTCCGGCATGAGATGGCTCCCGGAGTAGTTGGGACCCATCCCGTCTCCGGACGTGACGAGAACGGTCGTCGAATCGTCGACCTCGCGAAGGATCTCCCCGATCGCGGCGTCTACCGCCCTATAGACGTCGCGGAGCGCGTTCTCCGCCCCTGGCACCCCATCCGGCGGGTGGTTCGGGAACTCGGCGTCGCTGACGTGCCAGAGATAGTGCCCGCCGCCGTGCGGCTCGCCGAAGGTGACGAACGCCATCTCCCAGGGCTTCTCCCGCAGGAGCCAGCGCGTGATCTCGCCCTTGACGCGGGCGCCGGCGACCAGTTGGTCCCGGAAGCGCGCCGGTTCCGGGACCGCCAGCACGCGGGTGTGCTCCGGCGCCGGGTAGGGACCGAACCGCCGGAGGATCTCCTTCCACACCTTCTTCGGGCTCGCCGCGGGATCGGAGAACCAGGTCCACGTGCCGTACTCGAGGATCTGGATGCCGCCGAAACCGTCGAGCGGGTAGTCCATGAACGCGTCCATCACCAGGCACTTCCGACCGGCGTCGTCCAGGAACTTCCAGAAGGGCGGGAGCGCGCAGCTCTCGGCTTCCGTGCGGTGCACGGTCTGCTCGCCGGCCCGGATCTGGTAGGCGTGGTACATGCCGTGACGGCCCGGAGTGGCGCCGGTGTAGATCGTGGGCCAGGCGGAGACGTGCATGATTTCGGCCGTCGTGCGGAGCCGGCCCCACGCTCCCTCGCGACGCAGGGCGGCCAGGGTGGGCAGGCTGCCGTCTTCGCACCATCGCTCGACGAGATCGGCGTCCGCGCTGTCCAGGCCGATCAGGAGGACTCGAGACACGCTTCCGCTCCCGTCCCAGCGCTTACCGGGCCATCGGCGGGCCGGCGTACACTTCTTCGATCCGGACCGTACGACCCTCGCGATCCGACCGCTTGGCGGCCTCGACCATGGCCACGTTCCAGATGCTGTCGCGCCCCTCGGTCTCCGGCGCCTTCCCCTCCCGCACCGCGTCGCGCAGGCTGTCGAGGAGCGAGGTGGTACCTCCCCTCGGATAGCGCGCCTCGTCGCCGCTCGGAACCTTCACGGCCCGGACGGGACGGAAGAAGCGGCTCCCCGCGGGGCGCGAGAAGACATACTTGCGGTTCGTCCAGATCACCCCGCTCTCGCCCTCGATCCAGAGCGAGAAGGAGAACCGATGTGACGTCATCGTTCCGAGGTACTGCACGCGCACTCCCTCGAAATCGATCAGCGCCTCGGTGTTGGCCCCGTGCCGGTAGTCGCTCCAGGGAGAGTTCCAGGCTCGCGCGGCGATGCTCGTCGGCTTGAGACCGAAAAAGCTGCGCAGGCTGTCGAAGTGATGGATGGCGACCTCCTGAAGCTGTGGATATTCGATCGACGCCAGCCACGGCCCTTCCGTATGGCTCGGCATGTGTCGCCGGTCGATCAACGTGGCCGAGTCCAGGCGGCCGACGAGACCGTCCTGGACGAGCTTGCGCACCGTCCGCTCGGCGGGCCAATAGCGGTAGTTGTCGGCCACCATGACGGGCTTGCCGGATGTCTCGGCCCGCTCGAGCACGCGGCTCGCCTGCTCCACCGTAAGGGCAAACGGCTTTTCCACCATGACCGCGAGACCCGCCCCCAGAGCCCGCATCGCGTGCTCGGCGTGCAGCGACGATGGCGAAGCGATGAGCGCGGCGTCCGCCGAGGTCGCGGCCAGCGCCTCGTCGAGATCACCGAAGAAAGAGACGTTTTCGCCCCCCAGGGCGCGCACCTTCTCGATCGCCCCGGCGTCAGGGTCGACGTAGCCGACACAGACAGCGTCCGGATAGTCCCGGACGATCGTCGCCCAGTGTCCGCCCCGAATTCCGACGCCGATCTGCAGGATTCTCATGCTCACGGCAGTTCCCCTCGAGGTGTGGCGGGTTGGCTCTTGCGGTTTCTCATGTAACCCGGAATCCGGACGCCGTAGCGCGAAAGAAGCTCCGGCGCCAGATCGCAGACGTGTCCGTCGCAGGCGTGCCCGTCCTTTTCCGGGAGCCCGCCGGCCGGGATGTCATCCCCGTGCCGGAGGAGGAACCCCGGCGGCTCGTGCGTGCCGGGCCGGGCGTCCGGTGACCGGCCCAGGACGGTGCCGACCGACGGCGAAGAGAGCCCGGTCAGCGGCAGGTCCCGCTCCCACACGACGATGAGGTCCGGAAGGTAATGGCGTCGCGGACCCGGAAAAACCTCGTCCACGCGGACGACTTCCCGTACCGCTTTGCGCCCGCTGACGGGATCGGTGAGCTTCCCCAGCTCCGCCACCAGGTCGTCGCAGACCCGCTCGTATTCCAGGCCCGGCGCGACGATCCCCAACGGCTCGCGGTCTCTCAGATTGATCCGCACGTACCCCTCGAGGTCCGTCGGGAGGCAGAAGGCCCGGGTCTTCGACCAGTCGATGGCAGCCGTGTCCACCCGCTGGGCGAGGCGATGCCGGATCGAAGCGGGGAGACGACGGGCCAGAGACTTCCGGAAGTCCCTGGGCAGGGCGTCGCGCAGACGGCGGATCGGGTCGGTGGCGCGACCCCCTCCCTGCGTCGGTCCGCCTTCTGCGCCGCTCTCCACGCCACTCCCCGTTGGTTCGGTCAGGGGCTCGGCCAGGAAGCCGAGCCGCCGCAGCACTTCCGGCAGGAGATGCCAGCCCGCCTGGTTCGGACCGATTCCATCCCCGGAGATGACGTACAGCGTAACGTCCCTCCCCGCGCGTTCCAGGATCGCCCCGATGGCGCGATCGATCTCCTCGTAGAGGATCCGGAGGCCGGCCTGGTCGTCGCCGCCGTCGTTGTCGTCGCCGTCGCCGGCGGAAGGGGGAGACCAGCAGTAGTGGGCCGCCGGATGGGTCTCTCCGAGCACGACGAAGAAGAGATCCCAGGCGGACCACTCCATGAGCCACCGGGTCGCATTCGCCTTGGCGCGGATCGACGCGAGGAGCCGGCGCCGCATATCGCCGGGATCGAGGGGGCCGAGGCCCACATTCAACGCCTCCAGGCCCAGCGGATACCGGCCGCAGGCCCGGTTCAGGCGCCGGAGCAGCGAAGAGGGCGTGGACGCCGGTCGCCAGTGGTGCGCCCAGGTGCCCCACTCGAAGACCTGAGCGGCTCGAGAGCCCGCTTCCGGGTGCGTGTATGGCGCATCGAACACCGTGCAACGGACTCCGCTTTGGCTCAGCAGGCTCCAGAAGGTCGGGCGGCCGTACTGGTCGCCCGCGAACACCCGGTACCCCTGCCGGCCGGGTACCGGCTGGAAAGTGTAATAGACGCCGTGCTCGCCCGGGAGCGACCCGGTGTAGATCGACGGCCAGCCCGACACGTGCAGCAGCTCGGCCGTGGTCGCCAGCCGGGCCCACGTTCCTCGTTCGATGAGCGAGCCCAGCACGGGGAGGTGGCCCCGTCGAGCCCATTTCAGGATCAGGTCGCCGTCCCCCACGTCGAGACCGACGACCAGCGCCTTCCTCCGGCTGTCACCGACCACGCTCACGACCTCGACAGGAAGACGGAGGCCCCCAGCACGAGCAAGGCCGCCAGCATGTTCAGGTAGATCGCCCGCGGCGCTGGCCGGTGGCCGAAGCCGATCTGGAATCCGACCATCGCGGCGACGAGGCAGAGCTTCCCGGCGAGGGCCTTCCCGAAGGGGGCCGCGAGGAAGTCCCGGGAAAGGAGGTCCCCCACGCCGATCCCTCGCGCGGCCAGCATGGTGATCCCGGTCGCGACCAGGATCATCAGCGCGGGCCACCCCAGTCCGCCCATCTTGAGGCTCATCGCCCGCAGGCGTGACGCCGTCTCCGGAGGGTCGATCGCCTTGAGCGCGGGCCCGCCGAACACGGACCAGAAGAACATGTGGCCGAGCCACAGGAAGGCGGCCGCCACATGTAGGAGGATGGATGCCTGGTAGAGGCTCATTCGGACTCAGCGCCGGATCAGGACCGACACGAGGACGATCACGAGGGCGAGCCCGCCGTTCGTGAATGCGAGCCATCGGCGCGGGCGAAAAGTCGCCGCCGCGTGCCCCAGCACCAGCAATCCGAACAGCATCAACTTGACGGCCATCAGGCGCCCGAAGCGACCGGCCAGAGCCTCGGCGGAGAACAGCGCATCCGGCGTCAGCCCCCGGATGTGAAGCAGGAGGAGGCCGGTGACCGCCAGGGCCAGGAGGAAGGCCCAGCCGAGCCAGGGAAGGGGGAGGCGAAGACCTCGTGGCAAGCCCGCCGGCGGCCACCGACTTCCGTTGATCACCGCGAGCAGGCGCGAGTCGCCTTCCCGTCCCACGCCGATCGCCATCACGACCCAGAACAGCGCGTACCCGATCAGAAGCACGCCGCTCACCAGGTGCGCGTAGACCTCGAGCAGGTACAGGGTCATGGGGCCCCCTCTTGTTCGCGAGCCTGGCGCATCGCCCTTTCGCAGACGGAGCGGTAAGCCCGGGCCGCGTCCTCCCAGCTCCCGAGAGGTGTGGCGGCGGCGGCGACCCCCATCTCTCGCAGCCTCGCACGGTCAGGAAGCCCGCGCTCCAGGAACTCGCGCCAGCTCGCCCGGTCGTTCGCGAAGAAAAAGCCGGTCACGCCGTCCGCGATCAGCTCGCGCAGCGTGCCGCTCGGAACGGTGGCCACCGGACGGCCCGAGGCCAGGTACTCCCGCACCTTGAGGGTCGCGTAACCCACCTCCCCATCGGGGAAGACGGCCGGATCGTACGGCGCCAGGCACAGGTCCGCCGCCGCGACGTATCGCGGCACGTCCTCGTGCGGCACCCTCCCGTGGAACCGGACCGCGCCCTGCGTGGCAACGCCCGCCCGCTGCTCGAGCTCGGTGCGAAGCGCGCCGTCACCCACGACGTGCAGCCTGAGCGAGGGGCTCGCGATCGCCGCGACGGCGTCGAGGGCGGGCCCCAGGTCGTGCGCCCGGTCGAGAACCCCGACGTAAAGCAGCACCGTGGCGTGCGCAGGGATGCCGAGACGGCCCCGCGCCTCGGCCTGGTCGAGCGGCCGGAAGATCGACCGGTCGACGCCCACGCCGATCACCTCGATCCGCTCCGGCGCCACCCTCCAGCGGCGCGTGATCGCGGCCTTGAGGTACTCCGTTTCGGCCACGATGAGCGGCGCGGATCGCAGGTAGCGACCGGCCATCCAACGGCCGATCCGGATCCGGCCGGCCTTCATGAGGTCGCGCCGGGCGCCGTCCACCTCCGGAACGAGGTTCTCGATCGGGATGGCCGGGATCCCCCGCCGCCGACACAGCGAGCTGACGTAGCCCGAGAGGAGCCAGCTCTTTTCCAGAACGACGTCGTACGCAGCCAGCCGCTCGGTTGCGAACCGTCGCAGGCCCCGGAGGTAGGTGGCGAACTCGCCGTAACCGACGCCGCGGACGGCCGCATCGTCCACCCGCCGGGGAGGCCGGCCGGACACGGGATCGATCTCGAGGATCGTAAACCGCCCCGTGGAGGCTGGCTCGAGAACCCGCCGGAAAGCGATCGTGACGTTCGCCCACTCGGCCAGAGCTCCCGCGAGGCTCAGAACGTTCCGCGACGGTCCCGCGGACGACAGGAGGTTGTGCCCCGGTACGACGTAGCAGACCGAAAAACCCTTCTCGCTCGACATTCGCCTTCCCGTTCACGCCCGCGATCGGGCCGCGCCCTCGATGAGCCTTCGATAGACTTCCTCTGTCCTCTCGGCGGTACGCTGCCAACTGTGATGCTCTTCGACGTACGTCCTCGCGTTCCGCCCGAGCTCGTCCGCCAACGTGGAATCCGCCAGCAGCGTCAGCGCGGCGCGCGCGAAGCCCGCCACGTCTCCATTCTCCACCACCCATCCGGTCTCCTGGTGGCGGATCCCCACCGCGGAGCCGGCGAAGGAGACGACCGGCTTCGCCGCGGCCATGTAGTTGAGGAGCTTGAGCGGGATGCCGTCGCAGCTCGTTCGGGGATTGACCGCCATGTCGGCGCCGGCCAGCAGCGCCGGGATCTTGTCGAACCCGGCAGCGATGAGATCGACGGACGCCCGGATCGCGAGGCGTCGGGCCAATGGCTCGTAGGGCTCGAAGGAAGAGTCCGTGACGATCTGCAACCGCACGTCGGAACGGTGCTGGAGGATCTCGCGAAAGGCCAGGAGGAGAAGGTCAATCCCTTGATAGGGAGCGAGGTTGCCGGTGAAGATCATTCTTCGCAGCCGATCCCGGGCGCGACCCTCCACGGCAGGCTCCGCGGCGAACAGTTCCAGCTCCACGCCGTTCGAGATCACCGAGATCCGCTCCTCGGGAAGGCCTCCCTCCCCGACCAGCTTGTCGCGAATCTTCTCGGTCACGCTGATGACGTGGTCGGACCACCGGGGAATCAGGCGGTCGAGCCGCTCCCCGAGAAAGCGCTTCATGCGGAGCGGCAGCCCCAGGGGGTAAAAGGGCAGCTCCGAGGCGAGCAGCGTGTGCGCGTCGTAGATGAGCGGGATTCCGGTGCCGAGCCGCGCCGCGGCTGCGGCGCAGAAGCCTTCGGCGTGATGGGCGTGGATGACATCGACGCGGTGGCGGCGCAGGACGGACGCGAGCTTCGCAGCCAGCAAGGCGTCCAGGATAAGGACCTTCTGATAGCTCGGACCCGGCGAGCGCTTGCGGTACGTGACGACCCTGGGAATGCGATGCACGGTGACGGCATCCTCCACCTCGCCGCTCCCAAGATGGTAGGTGACCACGTGGACGTGATGCCCGCGGGCAGCGAGTCCCTCGGCCATGCGCAGGATCCGGACCGGAGTTCCGCGCGGCTCCGGAAACGGGCACGCCGCTACGATCGCCACCGTGAGCGGCTCGTCCGCCATGTGGGGCGATGCTCGGAAGCTACGCTGGATCACAGGAGCCTCTTCACGCCGTTCCAGTACAGGGCGGCGACGCCGTCCAGCAACCGCTTCGCCGCCAGCCCGGCCGGACCGCCGGTCAGCTCGCGCCTGAAGGGGATCGGCCCGCCCTCCAGCAGCGCCCGGTCCGGCACGGTCCGGGCCCGCTGGATCGTTCTCCTCTTCCCGAGGATCTCGCGCCGGTATGCGAGGATCCACCGCGCCGCCCTCCACCACTCGCCGATCCAGCCCTTCCGGGTCACCATGACGAGCTGGGCGGCCTCGTATACCAGGAAGAGCGGCGCGAGGAGAAGAATCGTCCTCGACGAGTAGTTCTTGAGGATGAACTGCCAGCGATTTCGAATGAGGCAGTAGACCCGCATTCTGGAGTACCGCCCCAGGCTGCGGATCGACAGGCCGGCGCTGCCCCGGCCATGGTAGCAATGGGCGCGCGGGACGGAGAGCAGCCTCCCTCCCGCCGCCCGCAGCCGCACGCCGAAGTCGTGATCCTCCAGATAGATGAAGAACGAATCGTCAAACGGCGGGAAGGGAACGATGCGTGAGCGGTCGAGAAGGATGCAGGCGCTGATGAGGGACCCGATCGGTCGCGTGTCGCCGGGGGAGGCCGGGAGCGGCCGATCCGCGCCCTCGAGAATCTGCAGCCCCAGGAAATGGGCGCCGGCGCCGTCGTACTGCACCATGTCCGGCTCCTCGGCGTAGAGCACCGCGGGCATCGCCGCGGCAGCCCTGGAATCAGCCGCCAGCGCCGCTGCCAGCCGCGCCACGCAATCGGAGGCCAGCCGTACGTCGTTATCCAGCAGGAGCACGAGCTCGGTCCGCGCGTCGCGGAGCGCGGCATTTCGGGCCGCGGCCGGGCCGACGTTCTCGGCCAGACGCACGATCCGCACACGCGGGAATCTGCTGCCGACGAGCTCGACGCTTCCATCGTCTGAGGCGTCGTCGACGAGGAGGATCTCGGCGAAATCATCCGCCTGCGCCACGGCGGCGCCGAGAGCGTCCTCCAGGTACTGCTCTCCGTTGCGATTGATTACGCACGCCGTGATCGGGCGGGTGTTCGGGCGGGCGTTCGGGCGGACGAAAGCCGGCACTTTACCGCGAGCGGAGGATGGACGGGCGCGGCGCCGGCTCCTCTCCGCCCCCGATCCCGATCTCAGAACAGAGTATAGATGAAGGGGGCGAGCACCGAGCCCTGGGCGAACACGAGAAGCGCGCCGACCAGGAAGAGGATCAGGAGAAGCGGGGCGAGCCACCACTTCTTTCGCACACGCATGAAGGCCCATAGCTCCCGGGCGAGGCTGATACTCATACGAGGCTAATACTCATACCATCCTGGTTGTCTTCAGAATTGCCGTTCGAGGTCGCCTCGCGGAGAATCCTTTCTGTCCACCCAGCAGCTCACCCCGTCTCTGGACCGGCGCAGGGGGTTGCTCCCGATCGTCCGGCGGAGCACCCCGGTCGGGGTAAGAGCAAAGTAGTATACGATACCCAGGAAGATAGGAGTCGTCAACTTCGACAGCACCAGCGCGAACCCCATCCATGCTCGATACACGGGCCCCAGCCGCCCGGGTATGACGAGCCCGGCCAGCGCCAGGATGGCGGCCACGACGCCGAAGACGGCCGCCAGGCGCGGCTCTCCGCGCCACCATACGAACGCCGCGAGAACGGCGAACGCAACGGCCAGCGTGAAGGCGAACCGGCGCCCCTCCCCGGGTGTCAATCGAGCGGCAGCTCTTTTCTCCAATCCCCCTCCTCCTTCCATTCGGGCTGCCGCACCTTGTCGAGCAGGAACGGCCACAACACGAGGTGGTCGATGTCCGTGCGCATGAAGCAGCGGTACGCGTCGGCAGGCGTGCACACGATCGGTTCGCCGCGGACGTTGAAGGACGTGTTCACGAGGACCGGGCAGCCCGTACGGCGGTCGAAGGCCTGGATCAAGTCGTAATACTCCGCGTTGTGGTCGCGATCCACGGTCTGGATCCTGGCAGAGTAGTCGACGTGGGTGACAGCGGGGATCTCCGACCGCTTCACCTTCAACTTGTCGATGCCCCACCGGCTCTCATCCTGACTCGAGACAGTGAAGCGCCGCTCCTTCCGCACCGGGGTGACGAGCAGCATGTACGGGGAATCCTGGTCGAGCTCGAAGTAGTCGCCCACGCGCTCGCGGAGCACGCTCGGCGCGAAGGGTCGAAAGCTCTCGCGGAACTTGATCTTGAGGTTCATCTGGGACTGCATCTCCGGGTCGCGTGGATCGCCGAGGATGCTCCGCGCCCCCAGCGCCCGCGGGCCGAATTCCATGCGCCCGGAAAACCAGCCGACGATCCGGCCGCCGGCCAGGAGCTCCGCCGCGCGCTCGATGAGGTCCGCTCGCCCCAGCCGCTCGTAGGAGGCGCCTACCGAGTCGAGGTAGGAGGCGATCTCCTCCGCCGGGTAGTCGGGGCCGAGGTACGAGCCCCGCATGGCGTCTCCGGGCGTCGGGACGCGTGGGGATTTCATGTGTCGGTGCCAGATCAGCTGGGCCACCCCCAGCGCGCCGCCCGCGTCCCCGGCGGCCGGCTGGACCCACAGGGATTCGAACGGTCCCTCGCGGTGGATGCGACCGTTCCCCACGCAGTTGAGGGCCACGCCGCCCGCCAGGCAGAGGTGCCGCAGGCCGGTCTCCCGATGAGCCGTGCGAGCCATGCGGAGCATGACCTCCTCGCAGACATCCTGGATCGAGCGCGCGATGTCCATGTGCCGCTGGTTGATCTTCGACTCGGGCCGGCGGGGCGGTCCCCCGAAGAGCCGGTCGAAGGCCCCGTTCGTCATCGTGAGGCCGGTGAGATAGTTGAAGTACGTCTGGTTGAGGGTGAACGAGCCATCCTCCCGAAGGTCGATCAGCTCGTCCAGGATCAGCCGCACGTACTTCGGCTCACCGTAGGGAGCGAGGCCCATCACCTTGTACTCGCCCGAGTTCACCCTGAAGCCGATGTAGTAGGTGAAGGCGGAGTAGAGGAGTCCGAGAGAGTCCGGCCACTGCAGCTCCTGAAGCAGCTCGATGTCGTTGCCTCTGCCGATGCCGATCGAGGCCGTTGCCCACTCGCCCACCCCGTCCATCGTGAGGATCGCCGCCTCCTCGAAGGGTGACGGGAAGAACGCGCTCGCGGCGTGCGATTCGTGATGCTCCGCGTAAAGGATGTCGCCGTCGTACTGCAGCTCGTCGTGCAACTGGCGGTCCATGTACAGCTTTTCCTTGATCCACAGCGGGCCGGCCAGGAGGAAGCTGCCAAGACCGCGCGGCGCCACCGAGAGGTACGTCTCGAGGATGCGCTCGAACTTGAGCAGCGGCTTGTCGTAGAAACCGACATGGGCGAGGTCCGACGGCTGGATGCCTTCCCGCCCCAGGCAATAGTCGACCGCGTGCCGGGGGAAGGACGCATCCCCCTTTTTTCGCGTGAACCGCTCTTCCTGGGCGGCGGCCACGATCTCGCCCGCCTTGAGCAGGCAGGCGGCGCTGTCGTGGTAGAACGCCGAGATGCCGAGGATATAGGGCGGTTTGCCCATAGTGTTCACTGATTCGGTAGGTTAGCGCTCCCCCGCGGGGGAGTGAATCGCAGCCGATTCCCTACTGATCGAACGTCGCCTGCAGGAAGGCCGCCACGGCGCCCAGTACGTTGGGCTCCGGCCGCGGCTCGGGCAAGGCGGGCAGATTGGCGAGCAGGTCCGCGGGCGGAGGCAGCTCGGCCGTACCGTGGACGTAGCGGTCGAAGAACCGGCTCACGCTCCCCTCCGCCAGCGCCGATGCGCGGGCCGCGATCTCCTCGTTCGTCCACTGGACATGACCCCACCCGGCCCGGGCGTTCATCGCCCGCCACAGGAGCGCCACGTCCGCCCGGCCGCCCGTCCGGAGCCGGAGCTCGCGGTCGAGCGAGAGGCCGACCAGCGCCCCTTTGCGGTAGGCGAGATACGCGTCGCTGGGACCGTACGGAAGCGCCTCCCGGGCTTCGTCCGCGAACGACCAGTCCGCGTGTTGCGGATGCTCGCGATAGATCGAATCGATCGCCTCGAGCTGCCCGGCAAGCATCTCCTCATCGAGGAGCCCGGCCTCGTGCGCCAGGCGGAGCGCCATATAATCGTTCACTCCTTCCTGGAACCAGGCGGGACCGTCGAACTGCTGCCAGAGATGGACCAGCTCATGGGCCAGGAGCCGGGTGCCGGGAGGATCGCCGTCCGAAACCTGGTGGACGAAGCCGATCGCGTGCGGTCCGTTCCGGTTCCCGCTCGTCATCGGAAAACGGGCCGGCACGAGAGAGACCGCGAACCGGTCGACGGCGGGGACCCCCAGGCGGTGGCGGGCGGCGCAGGCCAGCGCGGCGAGCTCCCCGGCCAGATCGACCGGAGCGAAGCTCCACTGCCCGTGCACACCGAGCTCGACGGTGAGACCGCAGGCATCGACGGAGCGCTGCACGATCTCGCCGGCCAGGATGTTCGTCTTGACGAGCGTGCGAGTCCCGTAGAACGCGTTGCCCTCCCAGCCGGTGAAGGCGTCCCACCCCCGCGGCAGGTTCCAGCGTACCCGAATGGCGGCGTGCCGCGCGGCCAGGTCCGGCATCGTGGGCACGAGGAAGAGCGCCTCGGCGGGCGCGTAGAGGAGCCCTTCGTCCAGCCCCGCGCTCCAGGCGTTGAGCGGCCGCTCGGCGGTGATCGCGAGGCGGTAGCGGACCCGGATCGGGTCGTCCCACCCTCCGGACGGCCGATCGAACGTCCACCGCGGGGCGCCCTCCACCAGGTCCCAGCGAGCCCGGCGGGTGCCCTCCACGTGCGGATCCTGGGAGAGGAGTCCGGTCAGGGGGCGGG
>DATLFH010000045.1:0-13036 GCA_035524965.1 Gemmatimonadota bacterium
CCCGCCGCCCGCGGCGCCCCCGACGCCGCGCTCGTGATCGTCGAGTTCAGCGACTTTCAGTGCCCGTACTGCGCCGGCGCGAGGCCCGTCCTGGACTCTCTCTTCGCCCGCCACGGCGACCACGTCCGGCTCGAGTACCGCCACTACCCCCTGTCGATGCACGAGCACGCCGCCCGCGCCGCGCAGGCCGCCGTCGAGGCCCAGCGACAGGGCGCCTTCTGGCCGTACCACGACCTGCTGTTCGCCCACCAGAATCGGCTGACCGACGCTGACCTGGTGGGCTACGCGGACTCCCTCGGGCTCGACACGGCGGCGTTCGCCGCGGCGCTCGCCGAGGGTAGGCACGAGGCGGCCGTGCAGAGCGACGTATCGTTCGGCCGGGCGCTGGGAATCACCGGTACGCCGACCTTCTTCGTGAACGGATATCGACTGGTCGGCGTGCCGCCGCTCTGGGTGTTCGAGGTGGCGCTGGAGGCGTTCCTGGTGGGGCGGGTCGAGCCGCGGCCGCTCGCGCGGCCTTAGCGCGTCGTTGACCTGTCAGGCCGCGTCGGACGTCTCGTCGGGATCCGCGGCGCGGAGCGTGCGGGCCTCTTCGCAGTGGGGCGAGAGGAAGACCTGGCGCACCTCGTCGCGGCTGGTGCATACCTGGAGACGGGTATCCCCCGTGTCCCGCACCTGGTACGTGACGATCGTGTTGCGCTTGTACTCGGGGTGGTCCTTGAGCAACCGGCTGACGAGGACACGCATGTTCCGTGCAGCATACCGCTTCTGAAGCGCGCTCAGATCGAAATTGGGCATCGTCTACTCCGACTCCGGATCGGCTCTTGAAGTGGCGTGAATACATCAATTTAGCTGGTTTTGAGGTCCTCGTCCAGCCCGCGATAATCACCCCGCACGTGGTCGGCGTGGTTGCGGCGGTCCTCATCGGTTCCGCCGGCGTGACGCCGGGCGCCGCCGCCGGCGCCGCAACTCGTTCACCGGTCAGCGATCCGGTCAGCGCATCGGCCCTTCGGGCCTCGACTCCATGTGGGGTATGGGTCGTCCGGAACGCGCTCGAGAGCCCCGCCGCATGGCGGCGGGCCCTGGAGGCGGTCGTGCGGGCCGGCTGCGACCGGATCTACCTCCAGGTATCCGGTCGCTGGGACGCCTGGTTCCCGAGCGCCGTCTTCCCGCCGCCGGAGCGGGACCCACGCGCCCCGGGGTGGGAGGACCCCGCCGGGAGGGCGATCGCCGACGCGCACGCCCGGGGGATCGAGGTCCACGCCTGGGTGAACGCGCTCCTGGCGTGGTCCTCGCCCGAGCCGCCCGCCGATCCGGCTCACGTCTTCCGCGCCCGCCCGTCGTGGTTCGTCTCCGACGCGCGCGGGCGCTCGATCCGCTCGCTCGACCGCGCGGCGCTGGACCGGGCCGGCCTGGTCGGCGAGGGCTGGTTCCTGGATCCCGCCCGCGTGGAGGTACGGACCGAGCTCCGCCGGTTCATCCTCGAGCTCGCGCTCCGCTATCCCGTGGACGGGATCCACCTCGATTACATCCGCTATCCGAGCGGCTGGGCGCCGCCGGGGGGCGAGGCCGCGGTGGCGGCCCTGGTCGCGCTCATCCGGGGGGATCTGGACGCCGTCCGGCGGGACGCGATCCTCTCGGCCGCCGTCCTGCCGCTTCCCGGGGAGGCGCGGCGATCGTTCGGTCAGGCGTGGGACACATGGCTGGAGGCGGGGATCGTCGACGAGGTGCTCCCGATGGTGTACCGGGGGAGCGCGGCGGCGATCGTTTCGGCTGTGCGCGGCTGGCCCGCCTCGATACCGCGCGAGCGTGTCCGGGTCGGCGTGCGGCTCGACCGGATCGCGCCCGCGGAGTACCGCGCGGCGGCGCGTCGGCTCGACGACCTGGGACTGGCCGGAACGGCGCTCTTCAGCCACAACCTGCTGCTGGAGTCGGCCGTCTGGCGGCGGGCCGGGAGCCTTGACGTCAGCTCGGGGGAACGCCGCCCGCTTTGCGGGTCTGGATGCGCCGGACGATGAAGCCCGCCAGCAGGAACGCCACGCCGATCAGGACGCCGGCGGTCGTCCCGATCAAGCCCAACAGCGCCATCAGCAGGATGAGAACGCCGACGACGATCGCCATGATCCACACCTTGTCCTTCATGGGCCGACCTCCCGGGCTGAGAAGAGACCGCGTCACGACCTCAGCCGGAGTATAGCACAGACAAGGTAGTGAGCGGAAGCGCGCCTAGACGGCCTTCTCGACCTTCCCGGCGCGGATGCAGGCGGCGCAGACCCGGACCCGCTGCGCGGCGCCGTCGATGCGCGCGCGAACAGTCTGCAGGTTGGGCAGGAAGCGGCGCCGCCGCTTGTTGTTGGCGTGGCTGACCGTGTTGCCGGATCGGGGCGCCTTGCCGCAGATGACGCAAACCTTGGCCATGAACCTGTAAAATATGAGCTTCCGCCCCTCCGGACCACCCGCCGCGCTGGCCAAGGGGATGGCCGCCTGCGCGCTCCTCACTGCCGGCCTGACCGCCGGCTCGGCGGGAGATCTTCGCGCCCAGTACCGAAACGATCCGGCCGCGCTCTACGCCGCCATCGCCGCCCACGTCCACGAGGCGAGCGCGGACGAGCCCCTGCTCCTGATCGGGGACCCCCGCATCTGGGGGATCCTGCCGCGGCGGGTCGTGCAGTCGATCGTGGCGCGGCTCGCCGCAGGCGGGATCCCCGCCCTCGACTGCCGCTCCGGATGCTTCGAGCAGCCGGGGGACCTCCACCTGGCGTTCGGGCCGATCGCGTTCCTGCCCGACGCCTCGGCCTGGGTGACCGTCTACTCCTTCGCGGTCGATGACGAGCGGAGGATGTCCGGCGATCGCACCGCCTACCACGTCGAGTACCGGGACGAGCGGTGGCGGGTCCTCGACGCGCGCCCGGCGTGGACGATCTGAGCCGCCGCGGCCCATATTGCCCCCATGTCTGAAAAGCCGGAACGCGTGCTCGTCACCGGCGGAGCCGGCTTCATCGGCTCCCACGTGGCGGACCGCTTTCTCGAGGCAGGGTGCGAGGTCACGGTGCTCGACGACCTGTCGACCGGGAAGCGCGAGAACGTTCCGGCGGCAGCCCACTTCGTCGAGATGGACCTGAATGATCCGGACCTCGCGGATCTCTTCGCCGAGAGCGGCTTCGACCTGGTCGATCACCACGCGGCGCAGATCGACGTTCGGGTCTCGGTCGCCGACCCGGTTCGCGACGCCCGCAGCAACATCCTCGGGCTCCTCAACCTGCTCGAATGCGCGCTTGCCAGCCGCGTGCGGCGGGTCGTCTACATCTCCTCGGGCGGCGTCCTCTACGGCGAGGCGGAGCGTCTTCCGATCCCCGAGGCGAGCCCGCTCGAGCCGCTCTCGCCCTATGGGGTCGCCAAGCTGGCCGGCGAGCTCTACCTCCACTACTACGCGGTCGTCCGCGGTCTGGCGTACGGCGCGCTCCGCTATGGCAACGTCTACGGACCGCGCCAGTCGCCCCACGGCGAGGCGGGCGTGGTGGCGATCTTCGGCTCCCGCATCCTGGCCGGCGAGCCGATCACGATCTTCGGCGACGGCGAGCAGGAACGGGATTACGTCTACATCGCCGACGTGGTGGAGGCCAATTGGCTCGCCGCCACGCGGCCGCTGCCATCGCCGGACGGCCTGGAGTCGCGCGGCTGGAACATCGGCACGGGGCAGGGGACCAGCGTGAACGTGCTCGCCGACCGCATCATGGCGATCGCCGGCCGCGAGGTCGAGCGCCGGCCGGCCGCCGAACGGCCCGGCGAGCTCAGGCGCAGCGTGCTCGACCCGTCGCGCGCGGCGGCCGCGCTCGGATGGCGGCCGGCCCACTCCCTCGATCAGGGGCTGCGGAAGACGATCGCCTGGATCGACGGCGAGCGGCAGGCCGCGCCGGCAGCGCCCGCAGGGCCGGCGTCCGCCGCCCCCGCCACGCCGGCGGCCCGTTGACGCCGGCCGCGCTCCTCCAGGGCCGCGATCTGGTCTCCGATCCCTCGATCTGGAACATGGTCCTCACGGGGAGCTGGTTCGCCAAAACGATTCTCCTCATCCTGCTCGGCTTCTCGCTCGTCTCGTGGGCGATCATCCTGAAGAAGCTCGTCCTGTTCCGAAGCCTGAGGGGGAAGCGCGACCAGTTCTTCCACGCCTTCGAGCGGCGCTCGAGCCTGGCCGAAGCGTACCAGGCCGCGCTGGCGATCCCGCCCAACCCGCTGACCGAGGTCTTCAAGGCCGGGACGCGCGAGCTCAAGCACCTGAGCCAGCGGCCGGGCGGCGGGAACCCCGCCGGGCCGGCCGAGGACCTGTTCGGGACCCAGCCGGGCGCGAGCGCCGCGGTCAGCAGCGCGGCCCCTGCGCCGCGCGGATCGATGGCGATCACGATCCTCGAGAAGGAGTCGATCCACATGGCGCTCGAGCGCGAGGCCTCCCAGCAGGTCGAGCATCTCGAGGAGGGCCTCCCGTTCCTCGCCACGACCGGCAGCGTCGCCCCCTTCTTCGGCCTCCTCGGCACCGTGTGGGGGATCATGGACGCCTTCCTCAACATCGGCCTCCGCGGCTCGGGCAACATCAACGTCGTCGCCCCGGGGGTCGCCGAAGCGCTGATCACGACGATCGGCGGGCTCGCGGTCGCGATCCCCGCGGTGATCGCCTACAACCACTTCGTGAGCCAGATCAAGGAGGTCGGCAACGAGCTGCGCCACTTCTCGTCCGAGCTGATCAACGTGATCGTGCGCGAACGGAGAGCGTAGCCAGCGATGCTCGGACCCCTTCGACGCGAGCACAGCCTCATGGCCGAGATCAACGTGACGTCGCTCGTCGATGTCACGATCGTGATGCTGATCATGTTCATGATCATCGCTCCGATTTCGCAGGGCGGGATCGAGGTCCGGGTTCCGCGGACGGAGAGCGCGCCGCTGCCGTCGTCGGAGGCGATCCTCGTCTCGGTCGATCGCGAGGGGCGGGTCTACATCGACCAGGTCGAGGTTCGTCGCGAAGCGCTGGCCGACGTGCTCGAGCAGGTCAGGACGAGCCGCGGCCTGGCGCGGGTCTACGTCCGGGCCGACGAGTCGAACACGTACGGCCGGGTGATGGAGGTCATGGGACAGCTTCGCGAGGCGGGGTTCGAGAACGTGGGCCTGGTGACCGAGCCGCCGCCGGCCGAGCGCGAGTAGGCGGCGGTTCACGGACGAGTCGTGGCTTACCAAACCGTCCTCCGGTCCTACATCCGCCGGTGCCGGCACGCTGCTGCGGATGCTCGCGATCGTCGCTCCATCGATCTCCAGTACGAAACGCTCCATGCCGAGTCGGCGGACGTCCTCGAGTATCAGACTACGCTGCCCGATCCGATCGATCCGCTGTCGGAGCAGTGATGCGCCGCTGGCTGCTCACTTCCGCCGCGCTCCACGCCGGGCTGGTGCTCGTTGCCCTCCTGCTGGGCCTCAGGGGTCCGAGCCGGCCCGACCTTCCGCCCGTCTACCAGGTGAACCTGGTCCGCGCCGCCGATCTGGCGCCCCAGCCCACGCGGCCCGAGCCAGACCCCGAGCCGCCGCCCGAGGAGGAAGAACCCCCCGAGCCCGAGGAGGAGGAGAAGATCCCGGACCCGGATGAGGAGCCGCCCCGGGAGGAGCCCGAGCCGGCTCGGGAAGAGGCGCCGCGGCCGGGTCCCGAGCGGGAGACCCGCGCGGGGCCGGACCTGCCGGTCACGCTCGAGGGGCGGCCGTTCGAGTTCCCGTGGTACCTGGAGGCGCTGGTGCGGAAAGTCGAGCGGAACTGGCGTCCGGGAGGCGGCGCGCTCAAGACGACGATCTACTTCCGGATCACCCGCGGCGGCCGGATCACCGAGACCCGGGTCGAATCCTCGAGCGGAAGCTTCCTCTTCGACCAGGCCGCCCAGCGCGCCGTCCAGGCGAGCGACCCGATGCCCCCGCTCCCGGAGGAGTATTCGGGCGACTACCTCGGCGTCTATTTCGACTTCGACGCCAGCGTGCGGCCGTCGGGATAGGCCGTCCGCGCGATCGCTCTATTCTCCTGCCCCCAGCTCGGGGAAGGGCTCCGGTACCCTTCCGAAGCGACGATGTGGTTCGCAATCGCCAGGACGTCCTCGATTGCGGTCAGCAACAGGTACTTCGAGGCGAGGACCCCTTCCTCGTCAGCCAGATACTCTTCTGCCGAACAGCGCGAATAGACCGCCAGTTTCTCTTTCCGTTCGGACACCCGCGCCAAAAGAGCCCGGATCCGATAGGGGTCAACCACCCAGGTGTTTCCTTCTCAGGGCCACGAGCCCTTCGGTCACATCCTTGGTGTGATACGGCAGGAAATCGAAGTACTGCAGCCGGGTGCGGGTCTCGAAGCTCACTCGTCGAGACTCGTCGTTTGAACCGATCAGCGCTCCCTCGGTGAGCACGCGGCCCCGAACTACGAGCGGGAGATCCTCGAGATCCCGCACCTCCAGGTGGAAATCGGGGCGGGCACGCGCCGCGGAGCCGTGCAGATACGCGGCTGCGATTTCCGGAAAAGCCCTCACTGGCCGCTCGAGGGCAGGCATAAGGTCGGGGTGGGCCGGTTCTGTGTGCGCCGTCACAGGGTGAGGATAGAGGGGGCCATTCTCCGACCGCAAGGGACGGCGAACGATCATCGCCGGGGCGGAGTGAAGGGCCGACCTATAGCGCGGCGGAAAGGGCGGCCATAAGACCCGGGTCGTCCTCCCGGATCGGCCCCACGTGCCGCCAGCGCACGATGCCCTCGCGGTCGATCAGGACGGTCGAGGGAACGCCGTGGAGGAGGAACGCGGTCGCGACTCCCTCGGCCGGGTCGTGCCACAGCTCGTACGTGATCCCGAATTCCCCGGCGAAGCGTCTCACGTCGTCCACCGCCCCTCGCGCGTCGACGCTCACGCCGACGATCCGGAGGCCATCGGCCGCCCGGGCCACGTGGAGGCTCTGTAGCGCGGGGATCTCCTCCCGGCAGGGCGCGCACCAGGTCGCCCACACGTTCAGGAGTACGACATCCCCCTCGAGATCGGCGAGCGCAACCGAGTCACCGGTCAGCGTCCGTGCTGCGTAGGCGGGGGCCGGCGCGCCGACGGCGCCCGTCCCCGGCGATGCTTCGCCGCAGGCGAGGGACGCGATTCCGAACGACGCGAGCAGGACGGGCGCGATCAGGAGGCGCGCGATTCTCAGCGCAAGCTCTCCAGCGAGGCCGCCGCCACCCGGACTCGCGAGGGCTCGCCGGGCTCGGTCCACGCGAAGAGGACCCGCTCGCCGGCCAGCGCCATCTGCGGGAAGCCGCTGGCCCGGTCCTCGGTCGTCGCGGCCACCCGCACGGCCGGCCCGGGGGTTCCGTGCGCGCCCACCCGGCGGACACGGACGGCGGCCTCACCGCCCGCCCGCTCGATCCACGTGGCGAGCGCCGAACCGTCGGACAGGAGCGCGACATCGACGCGTCCCGCCGGCGCGCCCTCGTCGATCCGCGCCGGGGGCCCGAACGTGGCGCCGGCGTCGTCGGAGAAGGCGAGCAGAACCCGGGCCGTGTCCCCCGCGGCCGTGAACCAGGCGACCGCGACCCGCTCGCGGTCGGCGGCGATCGCGGGGCCGTTCACCGGACAGGCGGCGATCTCCCAGCCGTCGTCATGCACCGTCCGGGGCACGGTCCAGCGGCCGTCCACGAGCCGGATGACCGCGATGTCCCGCACCTCGTCCGCCGAGCGGTCGCGGTAGACGACGACCGGCCCCCTGGCCGTGACCGCCGCCCCCGTCTGGCAGCATTCGCAGGCGCGGCCGTCGAGGAGCGTTTCGTCGGCGAGCGAGCCGTCGGGACCGATCACGGCGTAGCGCAGGGTCATCTCGGCGCCCCCGGCGTCGTGCGAAGCGCCCTCGCCGGTCTCCGGTTCGCCGGCGGCGGCGAAGTTCCTCCCGTCGAGCCACACGGCTCCCAGGCCGGCGCCGCCCGGGGCGGGGAAGAGCGAGACGAACCCGTGCTCGGTCGGCGTCCCGTCCCGGTGGGGGACGATCGGCTCGCTCCACGTCGCGCCGGCGTCCTCCGAGGTCGCGATCCGGACCTCGTAGGCGTATGTCTCCGGGCCAATCCGGGCGAGCCAGTGGGCCGCGAGGCCGCCGTCCGGAAGCCGGACGAGCGACGGAAAGTCGGCCCAGTTGACGAACCAGTTCCCGCCCTGGGCGACCGTCCGCGGCTCCGACCAGCCGGCCTCGTCCCACACCGCGAAGCGGAGCGCGTGGGCGGCCTCGCCCTCCGACTCACCCTCCGCCTCGCCCGCCGGCTCGATCCAGGAGAGCCAGGCTTCCGGCCCCGTCCCGAAGAGGTGGGGCTCGCCGCTGCCGGGCGCGGCGGGGGAGGGAAGCGGTTCGATCGCGGCCACCGGGTCCCGCGCATCGCCGGAGTCGCCGCCGCACGTCCAGAGCGGGAACATCATCAGGAAGAAGAGGAGAGCGCGGAAAAACATGCAGATCAAGCTAAGCCGCCGATCCCCGGCCGCAAAACAGGTTCTTCGCTGTTCCGGTGGCCAGCCGCTCGCCGGGCGGACCCTGCCCCCACATCGCTCCGCCACCATTTGGCGTTGTCCCAAGGCGCTCAGTCGACGATCGTGAATTCCACTGCTTCCTGCGCCTGGACGTCCCCCGCTAAATGGTCGATCACCGTCACCTCGACGCGGTACGTCCCCGGGGCGAGCTGTCGGGTGTCGAAGGAAAGGACCTCGGGCCACGTGCGGCCCTCGACCTCTTCCTCGCGATCGAAGGCGATCACGATCGCGTCCGGCTCCTCGCGTACCCCGACCATTCCAGCCAGGCCCTGGAAGAGGCGGCCGATGGCGCCGCGGTCGAGCCGCTCCGAGCGGATCGCGTACTCGACCCGAAACCTCGACCGGCCGTCCGGCCTCGCGATCAGATCGTAGCTCTCGTAGTAAAGGAAGAAGGTCTGTCCCCTGAGGAGGGTCCCGGAAGGGAGGGCCAGCACCGCGTGCCCGTAGCGCGTGAAGCGTTTCAGACCTTCGCTCCGCACGCTGCCCGCAAGCACGACATCCGAGAGATCGAGGCGACCGGGACGAAAGGCGCGAACTGCCACCGGCCCCTTCCAAACGCCGATCCCCTCCCCGTTTCGGTCGTCGATCTGGATTGCGAGATGGTAGTCTCCGGGTTGGATCTGGAGGCGGAAGAGATCGATCAGAAAGGCAACGCCGGGGGCATCTTCGGCCCTTACCGGGCCGAGGACGTACTCCATCTCCTCCGATTGTCGGGTGATCTCCTTCCACGCCCGGTCGTAGACCACAAGTCCCTTGCGGTAGCGGGCCCATTCCGATCCAGAGGCGACCGCTTCGGTCGGGACGCTGAAGTACAGGCTAAGCTCCGTCGCGTCCTCTTGATAGGAGAAGTTGGCGGGAGCCACGTCCAGCGGAACGCGTTCGGTGATCTCGTAGGGGTAAGAGTCCGACCCCAGCGCGACGGCGAGCTCAGCCTCGGTCTCGTTCATGATCCGGGCCCTGTCCCAGGGCTCCATGCCACCCGGCGCGAAGTGACCTCGACCCATGTCCGTGGTCGGCACCCTTCTGAAGACGCAGTCGTTGCCCAGTTTCGTGCGACCGAAGTTCAATGCGAACGATTGGCCTTTGGGCAGGGCCTCCCGGCGGTAATACCAGAAGCCACACTCGTCCGCCCCGACACCGCCCTTCATGTCAGGTTCGCCGTGCCGCAGGTAGATCTCTGCCCGGTCGTCCATCGCCCGCTCGTCGAATCGAAAGGCGAGCGGGAGGTGCCCCAAGCTCGCTGCTTGTAGCGCGGTCAAGCGCTCGAAATCCATCGGCTTCCGGTACTGGAAGTTCTGGCGCGCGAAACGGATACGGCGCTGCTGCTCGACCCACCGCTCGTTCACGTCGCTCATCGGCAAAGGATCGCGCCGGTTCCACCACCCTTCCAGATACGCTCGCTGAGTCGAGAGCGACCAGCCGGACCATGCCCGACGAGCGTCCTCTGGGAGGAGAGGCTCGAGGTCGGCGAAGTAGGGATGGAGAGCGGCCCCGTTGCTAGCGGTCTGGATCCCCCGGAGGTAGTGGCGCCAGCCTTCCGCGTCGCGCCCGAGCGCGGCCTGCGTCACGCCCATGTAGTAGGACCATGCGGGGAAATGCTCGCCTCCCGAACCGGCATGCCGCTGGAACCGCTCCAGCTCCCGGAGCGCGCCTCTTCATAGGCGCCCGAGTCGTGCAGGACGTCGATTCTCCGCAGCGCGACCTCCGGCCGGTAGCTTCCATCCAGGTGGGTTCCGAGAATCGCCGCCACCCGCCGAGCGTCCTTTCGGTCGAGGTAAAGCCGGCGCCAACGGTCAAAGGCCTCGCCGTAATCGGGGTCGAGGCGCAGGACTTCCCGCAAGGCGTGGCGCGCCCGGTTCTCGGCGTCCATCCCTCCGAGGCGCAGATTCACCTCGGCCAGACGGTACCACGTTGCGACGTCGTTCGAATCGGCGGCGAGCGAGCGTTCGAGCGCCCGCCGCGCGTCGAAGAGGCGGTTGTCGAGCGCCAGGTAGGCTTCAGCCAGGGCGCGGTATCCCGACGCCTCTGGAAAGCCCTCGTCGATAGCGCGTTCAAAGAGCCGCTGGGCCTGCCAGGCGTGCCCGGCATCGAGCTCGGCATGGGCGTGTTGAAAGGTTTTGACACCCGGGACCGGTTCCTGTCCCCGGGCTTGGGTAAAGACGAAGAGTACCAGCATCACGCTGGAAGGGAGAGGATTCCCGGCGAGCCTTCTCAAATCGCTAGTGAGGGGCTGAGCATTCTGGATCGATCGAGCACAAATCAAACGATTAACGATCCTAACACCCCGGGTCGTTTGGGTCGAGCTGGCACCAGATAGGCGTCGGGTTGCAACTATTCACCGAGGGAAAGTCGCTGCAGAAATCGTCACCTGCTGATTCGTACGGCCCCGCACTGCCACAATGCTGATACAACAGGCCCGGTGCCCCGGAGACAGTGGTCGACGGACATCAAGGTCGAGATCGTCCGCGCGGTCCTCGCGCGGCGCGAGAGCATGGGGCGAGATCTGTCGGCGGTACGGCTGCTCCTTGATCACGGCCGGGATCCACCCGCCGCTCAACGCGATCTGGTTCGACCGCGAGCACGGCACGATGTGGGGCGCCTCGAGCCATCACGGGGAAGACTACGGGATCGCGTGGTAGCGCCAGGCATGAACGACCCGGAAGAGGCGCCAGGCGGTGGCGCGCCTGTTGCAGGTTGCCTTCTGCATGGGGAAGCTCCGCCCCGCCATCCATGTCGCTCAGGCCGTCCCCTTGCCTGCGCCGAGATTACTGGATCAGGTACGCGCGGCGATTCGCGTGCGCGGCTATAGCCGCCGGACGGAGAAAGCGTACGTGGGCTGGATCCGCCGTTACGTCCGATTCCACGGCACCCGACATCCCCGCGAGCTGGCGGAGCCTGAAGTCTCCCAATTCCTGACCTACCTGGCCGTCGAGCAGAAGGTAAGCGCCTCGACGCAAAACCAGGCGTTGAGCGCAATTCTGTTCCTGTATCGACACGTGTTGGAACAGGAGCTGGATTGGCTTGACGGCCTCGTGCGGGCCCGTCGGCCGGCCCGGCTCCCCGTCGTACTCACGCGGTCCGAGACCTCGGCTGTTCTCGACGGGCTGCGAGGTACCCCCCGGCTGATGGCCTCTCTCCTCGATGGAGCAGGATTACGGATCCTCGAATGCGCGCGACTTCGCGTCAAGGATGTCGATCTCGAGCGCCGCGAAATCGTCATTCGTGATGGAAAGGGGCAAAAGGATCGGATCACAGTCCTTCCGGTGGCGCTCCAACATCCTCTTCGAACACACCTCGAGAAGATCCGGCGGCAACACCAGGACGATCTCGCTCAGGGATTCGGAAGCGTCGAATTACCGACAGCCATCGAACGGAAGTATCCGCGAGCTCCGTGGGAGTGGGGATGGCAATGGGTGTTTCCCGCGACCCGGTTCTATCGCGATCCGGGGACCGGCCGCCGGCGCCGGCACCATCTCCACGAGAGCGTGCTTCAGAGAGCGGTCAAGGAAGCCGTCCGGGCGGCCGGACTCGCCAAGCCGGCCAGTTGTCACACGCTGCGTCACTCGTTCGCGACCCATCTCCTCGAGGATGGGTATGACCTCCGCACCATACAGGAGCTGTTAGGTCATCGGGACGTCAGCACGACGATGATCTACACCCACGTCTTGAACAGCGGAGGACGCGGCGTCCGATCCCCGCTTGACCACTGAAGGCGTTCGGGGTATATGGGATACCTGGGCGAACCATCGCAGCCTATCGAAATAACCGGGCGTCCTACCGGTCTTGACCGGCCCCCGGGAGGCGGCATTGAGCGGCGATATACTGCGGGGGCCCGCCCTGGTATCAAGATACACTGAACTGGATAATTCTAGTTATACCCCTCCGCTCCGTTCGCGATGAGCGGCCGGAATATCGGAGGCTGGATTCTCCGTCACTTTCACTGAGGGAGGTGCCCGATGCGCGCAGGGATCCAGTCAATGGGAGCATTGTTAACCGTGATGGTGCTGGCTGGCTGTGCCGGTACGCCTCCGGCGCCGCGCACGGTGCAGGGCGAGTGCGCAGACGCCCATGGTGCGAGCGTATGCACTTGGGCCACCCTGGACGGCACCTCCGACAGCGTGATCGAATTCGGGGCGACCGTCGCGCTGGCAGCGGTCGAGGGCGCGCCACACGACATGGAGATGGCATGGCCGCCCGTCGCCACCGCAATCGCCAGGATGCCGGCTGAGTTGATCGCCGCCACGGGTGTAGACCACCTCACGGTCTACTGGGAGCCACACGGCCATCCCCCCGGTGCGTATCTCACACCACACTTCGACTTCCACTTCTACACCGTCTCAACCGACGCACGCGAAGCGATCGATTGCGCTGATGAATCAAAGCCGGCAGCCTTGCCAGCAGATTATGGGTTGGTAGACATAGAGATTCCGGACCTCGGCATGCTCGTGGGACTCTGCGTCCCGGGCATGGGTATGCATGCA
>DATLFH010000046.1:0-14443 GCA_035524965.1 Gemmatimonadota bacterium
TCCCCGGCCCGCTGATGATGGAATCCGATTACGCTCGCGAGCTCCTCCGACCGATCCGGGTACAGTCGCTCCATGAGCTCGGCGACCCGGCGGTGGAGCTCCCTGCGCTGGGATCGGAGGATCGTGCGATACGCGACCTCCTGCGTGATGACGTGCTGAAAGATGTACTCGGAACCATCCGAGCCGTTCGCGCTCTCCGGTGTCGAAGGCCGCAGGAAAGCCCGCCGGCATAGCTCATCGATCGAGTCCTCGAGACGCGGGGGCCTCGCGCCGTTCAGAAGGCTCGCGAGGACCCGGAGCGGGAAGATCCGGCCGATTACGGACGCCGCCTGAAGCGCGCGTTTGTCGGCGGCCTCCAGACGATCGATCCGCGCTCCCAGGACGCCCTGCAGCGTATCGGGAATGCGCACGCTCTGGAGATCGTCGCGCACGACGACCTTCTCGCCTGCACGCGTGACGGTCCCGGCGTCCACCAGCTCGCGGAGGATCTCCTGCACGTAGAAAGGGTTCCCTTCGGCCTTCCCGAGAACGAATCGCTGGAGCGCTCCCGGCAGCTCTCCGACCTGGAGAACCCCGGCCATCAGGGCGCCGCTCTCCGCGTCGCTCAGCGGCAAGAGAGGGAGGACCTCGTAGCGCTCTCCATGGCGCTCCTCGAGCCGCCGATGTAGGTCGAGCGCCCGCCCCGGCTCGAGACGGAATACGAGCAGGATCAAAAGCGGCGCCTCGTCCGGGAGGTCCATCACTCCTTCGAGGAGATCGATCGAGGAGGCGTCGGCCCAATGGAGGTCCTCCCAGACCAGGACGAGCGGCTCACGGCGGGCGAGCCGGCGGATGAAATCACGGGTCGCGAAAACGACCCTCTTCCTGAGGACCTCTCCACCCAGATGGCGCACCTTCTCGGAGACGCGTGCATCGTCCAGGGAAAGTTCCAGCAGGTGTGTGAGATACGGGCGGAGCTCGTCGACCTCGGCCGGAGCGAGCGCTTCGATCGATTCCGTGAGCGCGCGCTCGGTCTCCGAAGGGGTGGCCTCGCCGCGGAGCTCCAGCAGGGAGCGGACCAGCTCCCTCGCCACGCCGTTGGACGAGCCCCCCGCGTGCGACAGCCCACGTCCCTCCGCCCATCGGACGCCGGCGCCGTTCGAGCGCCGTGCCTCGGCCACGAGGCGGCTCTTCCCGAGGCCCGCCTCCGCCACGATGGCGATCCGGCCGCCGGTCCCCTCCCGGAGGGCGCCGATCGCCGCCTGGATCCGTTCGAGCTCCGCCGTGCGGCCTACCAACGGAGAATGAGCGGGGGCCGCTTCCGCCTCGATCGTGCGCGCACCAAGCAAACGATAGGCGCGAATCGGCGTGGACTTGCCCTTGACGGCGACTTCGGGCAGGGGATCGAACACGAAGCCCGGACCGGCCAGGCGGACCGTGTCGTGGCCCACCAGGACCTCTCCGCGCGAAGAAAGGTCCTCCAGCCGGGCGGCCATGTTGACCGCGTCGCCCATGACGGAGTAGTCCTGGCGCTCCTGGGCCCCCACCGATCCCGCCACGACCGTGCCCGTGTTGATCCCGAAATGGAGCCCCAGATCGGTCTGGTTCGCCGCGTTGAACCGCTCGAGCTCGGCCAGCATCTCCTCGGCCGTCCTGAGCGCGCGCTGGGGATCGTCCTCGTGCGAGACGGGCGCGCCGAAGAGCGCGACGATCGCGTCACCGACGAACTTGTCGACGGTGCCCTCGTACCGCTGGATGACCGGCACGAGCCGATCGAAGCAGCGGTTCATGAGGTCCCGGACCTCTTCGGGATCGAGCCCGGCGGCCAGCTCGGTGAACCCGGACACGTCGGCGAACATCACGGTCACGAGCTTGCGCTCGCCTTCCGCGCGGGCGTCGCGGGGGGTACGGTCGGCGGCACCCGGCTCCATCGCGATCTGCCGGCTGAGGGCGGCGACCGCGAGATCGACGGCTTCGTCGCCCAGAATGGCGCGCTGCGACTCCAGCCGCTCGATCGCGGCCTGGATCTCGCCGGAATCCTTCGGCACGTTCATCGGCTCGAAATGTAAGCTGTAAGCTTGAAACTGGTGGGCGGCAGAGGACTCGAACCTCTGACCTCCTGCATGTCAATCCAGATCGGAGCGTCCGACGACCTTCGCCTCTCTCTGAAGATCGTCCGTGCACGCCAGCACGCGCCAGTGAAAAGCGGTACGTTTTGGCACCACCGTTGACACCACGAGCGAGATGAGCGATTGAATTGAGTTTTGAGGGGGTGGAGGAATCCCGGATGGGGCCTAAAGGTTAAGGATCGCTTTGTTGCTGGTGGCCCCCACATGCGGGTCGGGTGGCCCCAGCGCCCCCGAGATCCTGCTACTGGCAGGGGGCTAGAACTAACACGCCAGCAACATCCGGGCGGATGGATCACAAAATATCTGCCGCTGTCGCCCCGCTGATCTAAGTACCTGCAAACCCTTTTAAAGGGAACGATGTACGAAAAAAGCACCAATGGGAATTGCCCGCATTGCGGTACGGGAGTTCGTTTCGACACGCCTAAGCATCATATAGGATTCTCTGCAAGTGGTCCTCCTCCTCCCGAGAGCAACTACCCGCCTGCACCCAATCAGACTCCGGAATACCGCTACGATGAAGAGCCCGGCAGTTTCCAGCTAACTTGCTCTGAGTGTCCCTCTTGCAGGAAAGTGATCGTCGTTGCGACGATCCCTACTAGCATCGAGCAAAAGATTCCCGCCCAGTTCAAAAGGCTCCTATGGCCAGATGCACCGGAAGCAAATGTCCCTCCCGAGATTCCCGATGAAATTGCACGGGACTACTCGGGGAGCCATTGTTGATGTGGAGGAAGGCGAGGCAGAGGCGCTACTCGAAGTTCTGCAGCATCTCTTTGACTTCTATTACGTCGCGCCCAGTAAGGCGGCTGCACTCAGGTCCAGGATTAATCAGAGACTGAAGGATACAGGAAAACCGCCCTTGAAGAAACCTTGAGATTTGACGGACCGTTGTGGAGGACCTGAATCAACGAATCGTGGCAAGGTCCTACTTTGGAGGATTGGGAAGATCGACAACATGAAGCAGGACGCGGCCGAGCAGGAGGATCATCCGACAGGGAACCTGTTCGAGCAGCTCGCTCACGGGCTGCCCTCAAATTGCCCCCTATGCGGGGCAGAGGAGATAGTGCCGATCCTTTATGGGTATCCGTCTCCCGAGGCCCAACGGCTTGCGGACGCGGGAAAGATCGAGCTGGGCGGGTGCCTCGGGTTCGGTTCCCCTTGGATCTGCGAAAGTTGTGGGCACGGGCGGAGTCAAAATCGGTCTACCGTGACCGGCCGAAACGAAGGAGAAGGTTGAGCAATGGCACTCCAGCCGTGTCGTGAGTGCGGCAGAGATGTGAGCACTGAGGCCGCATACTGCCCGCACTGCGGAGTTCCTAAGCCGACAGCCGATCATCCTTTCGAGGATCAACCAATTCCGACAATCCAACCTCCTCCTCCCGTGCTTCCATCTAGCAGCGAGACCGCAGCCCCTGGCACTATCCGGGACAGATCAGAGTCCATGAAATCACTCTTGAAGTGGGGCTGCGGTGGTACGCTGCTTCTCATGATGTTCTCCGTCGGTGGAATGGGTATCGCCGAGAAGGCCCCCGGCGCGACCGGACCAGGCCGTACTCTCTTGATTCTAGTTGCTTTCCTAATGTTTCTGGCCAGCTTTGTTGCTTTCTTTCGCTCCCGGTGGTTCCGTTTACCTAACAAGTGGTGGGCACTTATACTGTTTTTTGGAGGTATCGTCTTGGCCTCAGTAGCAGAATCACCGGAGGGCAGGGCCCGTCGAGACGACGAAGCCTGGTGGCGTGAGCAACAGGATGATATGCGGGAGCGCCATCAGAGTGCGGAAGATGAGGACCGGAGGCAAAGAGAGCGAGACAGTGATGCTGAAGAGGGGGAAACCGCCGAGGTTTGGACATACTGCACTGAAGCAGTAAAAGATCGACTGGTATCACCTCGCTCAGCGGATTTTCCCTGGGGCTTCTCGGATAAGGTTGTCCAGACCGGTAAGCGTTGGAAAGCATCTTCCGAGTTCGATGCGGAGAACCGCTTTGGGGCCTCGATCCGTCATCGATTCGACTGCATACTCGAATACGAAGGAAACGGGACCTATAGGTTGGTTAGCATCGATATCCAAGAAAGATAGGATCAAGGTCGCGTTGAGTAGGCTGATTCCTCATCAAGTTCCTGCTGAAGGACCCTGACGAACCGCTCAGGGCCGAGCCGCCGAATCGAAGCGAGGAGTTCCGCTCGTATGTTGCTTTTCCACTCATCGATAACCACCGGCTCGCCGTCCGGTCCGCTGACCTCGTGCGCTTGGCCGATTCCGAACCGCGCCAGCAGCTCTAGCGCGCGGATACGGTCGGCCGGGCGAGCGTCGGGATCGTCGGCGATCTCCTCCACCACGGCGAGACGCTCCTCTAAGGAACCGCGCATCCGGGCACGCAGCTCCGAAGGCGGCCGGCCGGGGCCGGCGGTCGGGTTCGGGTGCCCCCCCTGCCAGAGCATTCCGCCATGCGCTTGCTCTACCAATCGCGGACCGCCGGGCTTTTCACCGGTCTTACTCCGGTTCTTCCGCCCCTCCCCATTCGTGGTCATGGTGCCGATTCCAGCGGCCAGTATACCAACCGTTCGCTCTCGTCACGGCAGTTGTGAGGCAGGGCCATAGCAGGCGGGCGGCCGCAACCCGGGCACTCCGGCGGCGGCTGGCCGACGAACACAACGAGCCCGCCCCGCTCAGAGGTAGCATTACAAATGGGGCACGCACCCCGTCCGGCGGCGCTCGCAACCCCGCCAAGAAGGTCGTCTAGGTTCACGGTTCAACAACCTCCTGCTGCCGATCGGGAACCTGCTCCGTTTTGCAGGCGTCGGAGAACCTCCGCAGCGCCTGGACGACGCCGCGGCGGTCCTTCGCGCCGGCCTCGATGAGGCCAAGCCGGAACCATGCTTGGAGCGCCGTGGCTACCGGAGGGCTTCCCCGGCGGGACACACCAGTAATCTCTTGGCGTTCGCCCGTTGGGATTGAGGACCGAGACGAAATCCTGGACAGGTATCCTGCCCCTGTAACCGTCCCGTGCAGCTCGTGCCATCACTTTCAAGCGATCGCGGATGTTTCGGAAGCGCTGTTGGTCTTCCTCTGGTGCTTGATTCCAAGGGCGTGAGTTTGCGTAGCGTCTGAAGAGCTCTGTGTCCTCACGATGTAGTCCGATGTCGGCCATTGAGCCTCTCCTCCTAGTCGGTTGACCAGTAGTCTAGTAGTCTAACCTATGAATCGAGGCAGAGGAGGTCACGGGGCGGCAGCCGTTCTTGTTCAGCGAGCCTGATCGAAACGAACGTGGCTTTGTGTCGAGATCGACCGCCGGCGTCAGGGCCGCCGTCAGTAGGAACCGCTCCGCTACGGCCTCGAAGGTGGGGGCGGCCCGCTCGGCCTTCCGCTCGGCGGCCGGGTCGGCATGGTTGACCCGGACGCTACTGGCGATACCTTCGGCCTTGTCCCTGGCCTCACCGAGCTTCATGGCCGGGTACTCGCCCAACGTCATGCGCTTCTCGGTGTCGTCGCGGCGGTAGATCATCATAAACTGTTTCGAGCCGCTCACGCGGACACCGAAGGAAGCGCCCGTCATGGTGAAGGTGGTGTCCCAGTACTCGCCGTACTTCCCTTTGGGGGCGGCCAGGGATCGGAGCCTCTTATCGGTCAGTCGAACCTTCAACGTCGTAACCTTCCTGTCAGACTCAGCGGGTCTATCTTGCAGGGAGGGTCAGAACTTTCCCCGGCGCTCGCTTCGGCAGATGGCAGCGATCTTGCAGCCCTCAGAAGGGTGCGGGAATGGGAACCCGGCCCGCCCGCGGGCCAAGGAAGCGTGGAGCCGCCCGGTGGACGTCATCGTCACGCCGGACGGCGCGCTCCTCGTCACCGACGACCGGGCCGGAGCGATCTACCGCATCGCCTGCAGCGAGTGAAGCCGAACTCCTCCGATCCGAGATTTCCGGACTTCTACATCGTCGGGGCGGCGAAGTCGGGAACGACCTCGCTCTTCCATTATCTCCGGCAACATCCTTCTATCTTCATTCCCTGGGTCAAGGAGCTGCACTATTTCGCCGACAGGTCGCACCCTCACGGCGGTCGGTTCCGGAAGCGCGAGTCGTACCTCCGGATGTACGAGAGTTGCCCCCCCGGGGTGCTGGCGGGAGATGCATCCACCTCGTATCTCCCCTCGCCAACTGCCGCGCTCCGGATCCGGAGCGCGCGTCCGGACGCCAGGATCATCGCCGTGCTTCGTGATCCTGTCGATCGCGCGTACTCCAACTACTGGAACAAGCGTGCGACGCTTCAGGAGGAGCTGAGCTTCGAGGACGCGCTCGACGATGAGCCGCGAAGGGACCAGAGCGGCCTCACACACGGATTCCTGTACGTCCAGACCGGCCTCTACTACGAGCAGGTGAAGCGCTTCGCGGATGCGTTTGGGGAGCGGTTCCGCGTGTATCTGTTCGACGACCTCCGTTCGGACGCCGGGGCTCTCTGCCGGGACATTTTGTCTTTCCTGGACGTGGATCCCGACTGGTCTTTGGACACGAGCGTCGTGTATTACCCCAGCGGCCTCGTTCGAAGCCGGATCCTGGGATGGCTCATGGTTCGTCCATTCCCGGGGAGGCGTTGGCTCGTACAGCGGTGGGGTCCGCATCTACGCGACCTCAAGGGAACCGTGTGGCGCAGGAACGTCCGGCGCCCGCCGCCGATGAATCCCGTGACCAGGCTCCGCCTGATCGAGATCTTCCGGCCCGACGTCGAGCGCCTCGGCGGGTTCCTGGGACGGGACCTCTCCGCATGGTTGGACCCTCGTCCCGGTGGGCCCTCTACTGAGGGGTGAGGCAAGCTGACGCTGTCAGCCTGTACTCGATCAATGGTCACGTCGGGCTTGCGGACTTCGTCGCCGAGCTGAGAGCTGCCGTGGAGAGAATCCTACGGTTTCTAGGGGAATGACGTACCTCGCCGAGGTGGCCGTAGATGCGATCGACGAGGCGCAAGCCGCCGTGACCGAGTTCGCGGCTGACCGTGAACGCCGACACCGGCGCGCCGCGGTCGAGCGTCTGGAGCCGGGCGGCGCAGTACGTGTGCCGGAACATTTTTGAGCGGACTTCGCCGGCCTCCCACCCGCCGCGGGCCGCGATCGCGTCCAGCGTCTTGTCGAGGTCGCCCACCATGCGGCCACCGCGGCCGGGGAACAGGAGCCCGGCGAGTGGACCGCTGCGCTCGAAGACGTGGCGGCGGAGGACCTCTTCCAACTGCGGCCACATTGGCACCGCCCGACGACTCGTGAGCGTTTTCAAGCGGCGGTGCTTGTTCGGCCGGAAGGTCACCGTCCGGCGGTCGAAACTCACGTCCTCCACGTCGAGCCCGAGAACCTCGCTCTTGCGGCCGCCAGTCAGGAGAAGCGTCGCGAGGACAGCATGAACGCCGGGGGTCGCCATGTCGGGACGCGCGGGGCGGTAGGTGCGCGCCGACTCCAGGAGCAGCGCCGCCTCGTGGACTTGGAGCCACCGCGCCTCGACCCGCCGCGCTACCGGCTTGTCCATCAGCGCCGCGCAGGGGTTGAAGCCGGGCAGGACTACGCCCTCGCTGGCTGCCCGGCGGTACAGGTTCGAGAGCGCGGCTAGGTAGTGGCGCAGGGTCATCGCCGAGCGGCCCCCTTCCCCGAGGCGCGCGAGCCACGCCTCCACGTCGCGCACGCCGATCGAGTCGAGCGTCCGGTCAGCGCCGAAGTGCTCCACCGCGACGCGGAGCCGGTGCGTCACGTCGTCGAGGTGTTTTCTCGTCACGGTCCCGGCCCGCGCCTTCGCCTCCAGGTGGTGGGCGGCGAAGTCTTCGAGCCGCGCCCCCGTCGCGCCGATCAGCGTCTTGTCGCGGCGCATCCGCGTCAGCTCGCGCACCCGCTCGGCGGCGAGCCGTTCGGCAACGTCGGGGTCGGTCGTGGCGAATGACTCGCCGCGCGGGATGAGCGCCTCGCGACCGCCGCCGGCGTCGGCGAGGTCCCGAAAGTCGCCATACGCGCGGCGCACCTCACGGCGGTTCCGCCAGTAGACCCGCGAGCCCTTACTGCGACCTCGCTTCCTACTCGCCATCTGTCCTCCTCGTGATAGTGGAACCGACCGTCAGCACCAACACGCGCTGACGGCTGACAAGATGGCAACTCGGAGGGCTTTTTGTCACCGCGGACGACACCATAGCGAGGCGGCCGCTTCCGGATGGTCCATTGTCGTCAGCGTAATCGCTTACGGTGTAGATATTTCTAGTGGTGGGCGGCAGAGGACTCGAACCTCTGACCTCCTGCATGTCAAGCAGGCACTCTAACCAGCTGAGCTAGCCGCCCACGATCTGGAGGCGGGATAACGATAACCGCGACGGCGAAGAGCGACAACACCGACGCGACCACACGGAGAAGATCGAGGAAGCCCTTGACCCCCCGCCTCATGGGTCGATAGAATCGCTCACTTCCTCGACTTCTGAGAGGAGCGTCCATGGCCTTCCAAGACCCTTCGACCACGTCGATCGTCGGCGCCGCGGGCGGACGCGAGACGTGGGGCACCCGGATCGGCCTGATCCTCGCCATGGCCGGGAACGCGGTCGGCCTCGGCAACTTCCTGCGGTTCCCCGTCCAGGCGGCCGAGAACGGCGGCGGCGCGTTCATGATCCCCTACTTCATCTCGCTCCTGCTGCTGGGGATCCCGCTCATGTGGGTCGAGTGGTCGCTCGGCCGGTACGGTGGCGTTCGCGGGCACGGCTCGACGCCCGGAATCCTGGACGCGATCTGGAAGAGTCCCGTAGCCAAGTATCTCGGGGCGCTCGGCATCTTCATGCCGTTCATCGTGATGGTCTACTACACCTACGTCGAGTCGTGGTCGCTCGGGTTCTCGCTCCTGTCACTCGTGGGAGCCTTCAATCAGGCCGAGGGGATCGAGGGTATGAGCTCGTTCCTGCGGGCCTACCAGGGCGCGGAGATCCACGCGACCGGAATGTTCGGCAACGTGGATTTCGGCTGGTTCATCTTTCCCACCATGGCCTACGGGTTCTTTCTCATCACGATGGCGCTCAACCTGTACTTTCTGTACCGGGGCGTGCGCGGCGGGATCGAGAAGGTCGCGCTCTATGCGCTGCCCGCGCTCTTCCTGTTCGCGGTCATCCTCATGGTCCGGGTGCTGACGCTCGGAACGCCCGATCCGACCCAGCCCGAGAACTCGGTCATGAACGGGCTGGCCTTCATCTGGAACCCGAACCTCACGGCGCTCGGCGACCCCGGCGTGTGGCTGGCGGCGGCCGGGCAGATCTTCTTCACCCTCTCGCTCGGGATGGGCTCGATCCACTGCTACGCCTCTTATCTGAGGAACAAGGACGACGTCGCCCTTTCGGGCCTCTCGACGGCGGCCACGAACGAGACCGCCGAGGTCGTCCTGGGCGGCACGATCGCGATCCCCGCCGCGGTCGCCTTCTTCGGCGTCGCCGCCACCATGCAGCTCGCGGCCGGCGGAGCGTTCAACCTGGGGTTCGTCACTCTGCCCGTCATCTTTCAGCAGATTCCGGCCGGAAGCCTCTTCGGGGCGCTCTGGTTCTTCCTCCTTTTCATCGCCGGCATCACCTCGTCGCTCGCCATGGGCCAGGTCGTGATCGCCTTCCTCGAGGACGAGTTCGGGATGCCCCGCAAACGCGCCGTCCTGATCCTCGGCGCGCTCGTGTTCGTCTGCGTCCAGCCGGTCGTGCTCTTCATCGAGCATGGCTACATGGATGAGCTCGATTTCTGGGCCGGCACTTTCGGCCTCTTCGTCTTCGGCGCGATCGAGATCATCCTCTTCTCGTGGGTTTTCGGGATCGACCGGGGGTGGCGGGAGATCAACCTGGGGGCCGACATCCGGCCGCCGAGGATCTTCAAGTTCATCCTGGCGTGGGTGACGCCGGTCCTCATGATCGGGATCTTCATCGCCTGGACGCTCCAGAGCGCGATCGACACGGCGCTCATGCAGGGGGTCGAGGAGAGCACGCGGCCCTTCGTGCTGGGCGCGCGGCTGTTCATGCTTGCGGTCCTGGGCGGCCTTCTGTACCTGATCCGCCGCGCCTGGCGCAGCCGCCGGGCGGCGAGGCCCGCGTGACCCCGGCCGGCTGGATCCTCATGATCCTGGCGTGGGGCGGGATTCTGTTCCTCACGGCCTGGTGCATCGCACGCGTGTTGGGCGCCGGTGACGCCGAGGAACCGTTCGACAACCCCGAGCCCCCCGTGCCGCCGACGGCCTGAGCCGTCAGGTCGCGCGGGGCTGGACGAACGATTCCACGAAATTGGCGAGGACCCGCCCGGCCAGGGGCGCGTCCGAGACCTGCGCCGGTGGGCTCACGAGATGGCCCCGCCGGGTGACGAAGTCACGCGCAATCGGCGGGGTGACCTCGGGGTGGAACTGGACTCCCCGGCACGCCGGGCCGATCGCCACCGCCTGAACGGGCGTGTGGTCGTTTTCGGCCAGAACCGTCGCGCCGGGAGGCGGACGGGACACGAAGTCTTCGTGGGTCGTCTGGACTCTGAACCGGCGCGGAAACCCCGCGAACAGTGGATCCTCGCAGCCGGCCGGGGTCAGCTCGACCTCCACCGTTCCCAGCTCCCAGCCCGCCGGGTTTCTCTCCACCCGTCCGCCCGCCGCCGCGCATACCACCTGATGGCCGTAGCAAACGCCGAGGAGGGGCCGCTCGCGGGCGATCGCCTCGGCGGTCCAGGCGAGGAGCCGCTCGGTCGAGGCCGTTCCGTCGGTCAGCGAGCTACGCGCCCCGGTGATAACCCATCCGTCGGCCTGGTCCGGATCGGGCGGCGGGCCGGCTTCCAGATCGTAGACGTCGCAACGCACCTGGAGGGACCCGAGCTCCCGCGCGAACCAGGCGTCGTAGTCGCCGAACCGCTCGATCATTCCCCCGAAAGTCGAGCCCGGCCGGAGGATCCCGATCCTCGGCTTCACTCTTCCGGTTCCCCTTTATTCCCCGCCCGCGCCAACCGGAGCTGACCGCAGGCCGCCTCGATGTCCATTCCCCGGCTTCGCCGCACCGTGACGGTCGCGCCTGACCGCGACCGGCCCGGGGGCCCGCTTGGTGGATGCCCCGGTGAGTGCCCGGCGCGCTGGAGGATGGCGTCCCGAAAGGCCACGGTTTCAGCGACCGCCGGCCGCCGGTAGGGAGCGCCGGGGACCGGGTTATAGCGCATGAGGTTGACCTTCGCCGGCACTTCGTGCAGGACCCGCGCCAGCGCGGCCACGTCCTCCGGCCGGTCGTTGACGCCCGGCAGGTGCAGGACCTCGAACGACAGCCGCTTGCCGGTCGACTCCGCCCACAGCCGGCACGCGGCCAGGAGCTGCCGCAAGGGATAGCGCCGGTTCAAGGGCACGATCTCGTTCCTCACACCGTCTACGGCGGCGTGGAGCGACACCGCGAGGCGGACCTGCGGGAAGCGCTCACCGAGAGCCACGATCCGGTCCGGCACGCCGACCGTCGACACGGTGATTCGCCGCGCACCGATGTCGAGCCCCCGCGCATCGATCAGCGTGTCGAGCGCGGTCGCCAGGTTCTCCCAGTTGAGGAGCGGCTCGCCCATCCCCATGAAGACGACGTTGACCCCGTAGCCGGCCTGCCCCCGGCGGCCCACGAGCTGCCGCACCTGATCGACGATCTCGCCGGCGGTCAGATCCCGCCGAAACCCGAACATGCCGGTGGCGCAGAAGGCGCACCGGAGGGCGCAACCCGCCTGGCTCGAGATACAGAGCGTGTCGCGGCTCGGGGTCGGGATCAGGACCGACTCGACCGCCTCACCGTCGATCAGGCGCCACAGGAGCTTCCGTGTACCGTCGGCCGACTCCCGCTCCTCGTCGAACGTCACCGAGGGAAGTCGAAACGCCCGCTCGAGCTCGGATCGCAGCTCTTTGGGCAGGGCCGACATCGCGGACCAGCCGACGGCATGCTGACGGTAGAGGCCGTGGACGATCTGCTCCAGCCGAAAGCCGGGCTCCCTCCGCTCGTCGAGCCAGCGCCCTAGATTCGCCCGCAGCGCATCGGGACCAAAGGAGAGGACCTCGGGCCGCGGGTCGAGCGCCACGAGCCGGTCTATACGGCGACCGCCCCCGCTCATTTTGCCGTTCACCGAGCCGACAGCCACTCGCGCGCCGTCTCGATACGCTCGGCCACCAGTGGCTTCCCCATCATCGCCATCGTCTCGAAGATGCCCGGACTCACGCGGGCGCCGGTCAGCGCGACCCGAAGGGCCTGCATCACCTTCCCGGCCGATACCCCTCGCTCCTCGCACAAGGTGCGGAGCCGGGACTCCATCCCCTCGAGATCCTCGAGCGCCGGCTCCGCCTGGACGAACTCGCCTGCGATCCCGAGCGCGGTCCGCGCCGCCGCCGGATCCTGCCAGAACTTGGCGACCGCGTCCGGCTGGTACTCGATCGGCCCGGGAAAGAACGGCCTTCCCTGGGCGACCAGATCGGTCAGCGTCCGCGAGCGCGCCTTGACGAGCGTCATCAGCTCACTGAACCAGCCGGCCTTGTCCCGAAGCTCCACCTCGGTCGTCACGCCCGCGCGGATGAACCACGGCCGAACCGCGGCGGCGACATCCTCGCCGGACAAGCGCGAGAGGTGCTGGCCGTTCAACCACTCCAGCTTCTGGATATCGAAGACCGCGCTCTTGCCCGTGATACGGTCGAGAGTGAACGCATCGATGAGCTCGCTCAGCGTCATGACCTCGCGGTCGTCCCCCGGCGACCAGCCGAGGAGCGCAAGAAAGTTCGCGAACGCCTCCGGCAGATACCCCTCGTCACGATAGGTCGTGACCGCCGCCGCGCCGTGGCGCTTGGAGAGCTTGCGTTTGTCGGGCCCCAGGATCAGCGGCACGTGCGCGAATCCGGGCACCGGCGCCACCAGCGCATCGTAGAGGAGGATCTGCTTCGGGGTATTGGAGATGTGGTCGTCGCCCCGCACCACGTGGGTGATCCCCATGTCCCGGTCATCGACCGTGACCGCCAGGTTGTAGACCGGCGCGCCGTCCGATCGCAGGACGATGAAGTCGCCGATCGTCCGGTTGTCGAACGATGTCGGGCCATGGACGAGGTCGTTCCAGGCGGCTTCTCCCGCCGGGACCAGGAAGCGGATCGTGTGCGGCTCACCGCGGGCCCGCCGCTCCCGCGCCCGCGCCGGGTCGACCGCCCGGCAGCGCCCGCTGTAGACGTACGACTCCTTGCGCTCGAGCGCCGCCTCCTTCTCGGCCGCCAGCTCCTCGACGGTGCAGAAGCAGGCGTAGGCGCGACCGCTCGACAGCATCTGCTCGGCCGCTTCGCGGTGGCGGTCCCCACGCTGGGACTGATAGAACGGGCCCTCATCCCAGTCGATCCCGAGCCAGCGGAGGCCGTCCAGGATCTCGGCGATCATCGCGTCCGTCGATCGCTCGAGATCGGTGTCCTCGATCCGCAATATGAAGACCCCTCCGGTGTGCCGCGCCCAGAGCCAGTTGAAGAGCGCCGTCCGCGCGCCGCCGACGTGCAAGAACCCGGTCGGACTGGGCGCGAACCGGACACGAACACCTTGCGATTCCGTCATTCGTTGACCGCCTCCCGGCCGCCGGAGATATTGGCCCCGTGCTCGAGTTCTTCGTCGTCGCCGTGCTCGCGCTTCACGGTCTCGTCTGCACCGTGATCCTCGTTCTCGTCCTGTGGCGCAGCTCCCGGCGTCGGGATCTCGAACTGTCGGACTCCTCGCCCGCACCCGACCCGGTTGAGAGCTACCCGCCGGGCGAGATCATCCCCATCATGGCCGAGCATTTTCCGGAGGAGTATGAGCATTTCCGGCGCGGCGATCTGCCGCTGCCGACGCGAAGCCGGCTATGGGAAACCTGCTGCGCGATCCGGGACGCGCGCCAGGAGATCGAGGATCTCTGCTCTGAACGGTCGCGAAGGGGCGACCGGTGAGCTCTTCAGCGGCCGACTAGGGCCGGGGAATGGCGGAGAGGGAGGGATTCGAACCCTCGATACGGGGATTACCCGTATAACACCTTAGCAGGGTGCCGCCTTCGACCACTCGGCCACCTCTCCGCATTCAGATCGTTGTTACACGGCCACCTCTTCCGCCTCGGCGCGGGCCGTCTGCGCGGACGACGAAGAAACGCTACGGATGAGAGCCCCCAGCATCCGGCTGCTGTCCACGATCAGCGTCCTGAGCTCGTCCTGCGCCGCGTCGCCCCGGCGGATCGCCTGATCGAGCGCGGCCGCGGCGGCGTGCAGCGCCCCGCGGGCGGTCTCCAGCTCGGCCTTGAAATCTCCGTTCGTGCGCGAACGCGCCGTGGCCCGGGCGATCCCCAGGGCCGACTGCCTGACTTCCTCTTCGATCAAGGCGCGGA
>DATLFH010000047.1:0-29702 GCA_035524965.1 Gemmatimonadota bacterium
ACGGCGAACCCGCCCTGGACGAGCGACACCTGGCCGCTGCCGCCGCACTGGGGGCAGGTCTCGACCGGCGTCCCCGGCTCGGCGCCCGACCCCTTGCACCGCGGGCACTCCTCCTCGAGCGGCACCGTGACCGCGATCTCCCCTCCGCGGGCCGCGGTCGCGAACGACACCTGAACGTCGATGTTGCGCTCCGGGCCGCGGCGGCGCTGGCCCGCAGTGGCGCCCCGGGCGCGGCCCCGGCCGCCGAAGATCGAGGCGAAGAGGTCGCCCAGGCCCCCCATCGCCTGCAGGTCCTCCAGGTCGATCGACTGCCAGCCGCCGGGCGCGCCCGCCCCCGCCCGCCCGAATCCGCCGAATCCGGCGGCGCCTGCCCTCCGCATCTGGTCGTACTGGCGGCGCTTGTCAGGATCGGAGAGAACCTGGTAGGCGGCTGAAATCTCCTTGAACCGTTCCTCGGCGGAGGGATCGTCCGGGTTGGCGTCGGGATGATACCGGCGGGCGAGCTTCCGGTACGTCTTCTTGATCTCGTCGGCGCTCGCGCCCTCGGAGACGCCGAGGCTCTGGTAATAGTCCCTGGCGGCCACCTAAGGATCAGCGGCCGGGGGGGTCAGGAACCGGCCGGGCTCGGACCGGCCGGGCCGGGACCGCCGGTCTCGGCGCGTTGCTCGTAGACCTGGACCTGGGCCGGCCTCAGGAGCTGGTGGCCGAACTGGTAGCCGCGCAGCGTGACGGCCGCGACCCGCCCCGCCCGGTCGGGAGTCGGCGCGGGCCAGACGCCGATCGCCTCGTGGATCCGGGGATCGAACGGTTCGCCGACCTCGCCGACCGTCGTCAACCCTTCGCGCCGCAGGGCCTCCAGCATCTTGTTCTCGACCAGCAGGATCCCGTCGATCACCGCCTGTGTCGGGGTCAGCGATGGATCGAGATGGGCGACCCGGCTCAGGTCGTCGAGCGCGCCGAGGAGCTTCTGGGTCAGGTCGCCCTTGGCGCGCGCCCAGGCGGCGGCCCGCTCCCGCGCCTCCCGCTTCCGGTAGTTGTCGAACTCCGCCTGGAGGCGGAGGAGGCGGTCGTGAGCGGCCCGCAGCTCCCCATTGAGCTCCTCGACGGCCTGCTCGAGCCCGGCGGCCCGCTCGAGCTCGGCCGCCTCCTCGGCCTCCTCGGTCGCGATCGCCTCGCTGGCGCCGCCGGCCTCGGCGGACCCCCGGGGCTCGCCGGCGGCGGCGCGGCCGGGTTCGGGACCCTCGTCCTCCGCCTTCTCGATGGGGATCTTCTCGATGGGGATCTTTCGCGGCGGTCTCGTCGGCTCCATCGGGGGCCGAAATATAGGCGCCCGTCGAGGGGCGGGGCACGATCTCTGGGTGGGACCTCTACCCTCCCCCGAGCAGCTTCCGGAACTCCGCCTCGTCGAGGACCGCCACGCCCAGCGCGCGCGCGCGGTCGAGCTTCGAGCCCGGCTCGGCGCCGGCCACCACGTAATCGGTTCTCTTCGAGACCGAGCCGGTCACCCGACCCCCCCGCTCCTCGACGGCCGCCGTCGCCTCGGCCCGCGTGAAACCTTCGAGCGAGCCGGTCACGACGACGGCCTTGCCCGACAGGGGCCCCGTCGCCGCAGGCCGCGGACCCCGGCGCTCGAAGTCGACCCCGTGCGCGACGAGCCGCTCGACGACGCGGCGGTTCTCGCGCCGCCCGAAGAACGCGGTCACCGACTCGGCGACCACGGGACCCACGCCGGGGATCCCTTCGAGCCGTTCGGCGTCGGCCTCCATCAGATCTGCGACCGAATCGAACGCCTCGGCCAGGATCGCCGCCACCGTCTGCCCGACGTACCGGATCCCCAGCCCGTAGAGGGCGTGCCGAAAACCGCGCGACCGGGAGCGCTCGAGGGCGGCCACGAGGTTCGCCGCCGACAGCTCGCCCATCCGGTCGAGTCCGGCCAGGGTGACGGCGTCCAGCTCGTACAGGTCGGCCAGGTCCCGCACCAGCTCGCGCTCGACGAGCTGCCGGGCGAGCGCGTCGCCGAGCCCGCCCACGTCCATCGCCCCGCGACCGCCCCAGTGGAGGATCCGTTCCCGGAGCTGGGCCGGGCACGAAGCGTTGGGGCAGCGGTGGGCGACCTCGCCCTCGAGCCGCACGACCTTCGTCCCGCAGGCCGGGCACTTGTCGGGCCACGGGAAGGGCTTGCTCCCCCGCGGCCGTTTCTCCCGGACGACCCGCACGATCTGCGGGATCACGTCGCCGCCGCGAGCGACCACGACCGTGTCCCCGCGCCGCACGTCCTTCCGCGCCACCTCGTCGGCGTTGTGTAGCCCGGCCATCTGGACGGTCGCGCCTCCGATCTCGACCGGATCGAGGAGCGCGGTCGGCGTCAGCTTGCCCGTCCTCCCGACCGTGATCATGATGTCACGGACGACCGAGGTCGCCTCCTCGGCGGGGAACTTGTAGGCGACCGCCCAGCGCGGATGCTTGGCGGTGTATCCGAGCGCGACCTGATCGTCGAAGTCGTCGATCTTGATCACGACCCCGTCGATCTCGTAGTCGAGCTCGCGGCGCTTCTCGCGCCACCCCTCGCAGAACGCGCCGAGCTCCTCCACGGACGTGAACCGCCGCCACTCGGGGTTGACCGGAAAGCCCCAGGCCTGGAGTCGCTCGAGCGCCGCCGCCTGCGACTCGACGCCTTTCACTCCCATCAACGTGTAGCCGTAGAAATGGAGGGGGCGGCGGGCCGTGATCCGGGGGTCGAGCTGGCGCACGGCGCCCGCGCCGGCGTTCCGTGGGTTGGCGAAGGGCGGCTCGCCGGCCTCCTCGCGGGCGGCGTTCATGCGCCGGAAGCCGCTTCGCGTCATGTACACCTCCCCGCGGACGACGAGCCGCGGCGGGACCCCCCGGGCCGCGATCCGGAGCGGGATCTCGCGGATCGTCCTCAGGTTCGCGGTCACGTCCTCACCGACCCGGCCGTCCCCGCGGGTGGCGCCCTGGGCGAGCAGGCCGTCCTCGTACGTCAGCGAGATCGAGAGCCCGTCGATCTTGAGTTCCACGACGTACGCCAGCCGGTCGGGATCATCGACCCCGCGGCGCGCGCGCCCGATCCACTCCGCCAGCTCGTCGGCACCGTAGGCGTTGTCGAGCGACAGCATCGGCCGCTCGTGCCGGGCGCGGGGGAACGCCGCCTGCGGCGCGCCGCCCACGCGCTGGGTCGGCGAGTCGGGGGTGAGGAGCGCGGGGTGCTCGGCCTCGAGCCCCTGGAGCTCCCGGATCAGCGCATCGAACTCGGCGTCGGTGACGACCGGAGCGTTGTCGAGGTAGTAGCGGCGGTTGTGCTCCTCGATCTGCTTGCGGAGCGCCGCCGCCCGCGCGCGCGCCTTCTTCGGTACGCTCGGGTTCAGAGCGCGGCCATCTCGCCTGCGGACAGGTCCTCCGACACGAGCACGGCCGCCGGCGACCCCTCGGTCGCGGCCACGGAGAGGACCGTCTGCGAGCCGACCGTCTCGGGGCCGGGCGCGGGAAGCGGGCCGCTTTCGACCGGCAGGTACACGGACACCAGACCCCCCTGGACCGTGTACACGTAGTGGGCGTAGCTGCGCCCATCGACCACGCATTCGCTCAACCCGACGAGCCGGCCGCCGGCGATGCCAGGCGGGGCGGGTGCGGCCGTTGCGAAGGGGTGGATGTCGGGGTCGGAGACGGCGTGGTGCGCGTGATCGGATGCGAAGCCCGCCGCCCGCGCGGCGGTCGGGCTTCCACCCCACGGCTGGGCGAGGAGGAGTGCGAGCGCCGCCGCGGCCGCCAGCGGCACCAGGGCGCGCCGCCACGTCCACGAGCGCCGATCCACCGTCCGCTCGATTTCGAGCAGGCTCCCCACCCGCTCCCGGAGCGCCGCCGGCGCAGGCTGCCGTCCGGCGGCTACGATCTTCTGAAGGAGGCGGCGCTTCCCGGCGTAGAAGCCCTCGCAGCTCTCGCAGCCGGCCAGATGCGCTTCGACCTCGGCCGCCCTGGAGTCATCCAGCTCGCCGTCGAGATACGGATAGCAGCGGCCGCGGATCTCACGACATTCGCTCACGTCTACCGAAACTCTCTCGGCGCGCCTCTTATTCCCGCAGGACGAGCTCGCCGCAGCGTGCGCCCTGCCTTACCCGGGCGAAGATCCGGCGCTGGAGCGCTCCCAAGTCCTGGCGCGTCTCCCGCCATCGGGCGCGCTGCCAGTCGGCCTCGGGGCCCGAGGCGAGGATCTGCTCGAGCCCCTCGATCGCCGCGTCCTCGATCCCGAGCTCCTCGGCCCATGGCCGGGCCGCGTCCTCGAGCGCACGGATCTCGTCCAGCAGCGTCACCGTTTCCCCGCTCGCGGGGTGCGCGACCCTGGCCTCCCAGCCGAACCGCTGCGCCTTGAACCAGCCGTCGGCGAGGAATGCAGGCTCCAGATCCCACTCCGGTACGCCGGCTTCGTAGTCGGCCAGCAGGCCGGCCGTCAGTGCCTGCGCCAGCGCAACGAATGTGCGCGTCCGGCCCAAGTCGATCTGCATGTCGAGCATCCGGAGCTCGACCGTGCCATACGTGACGTGAGGACGGACGTTCCACCACGCCTGGCGGGGAGCGGTGATTGCGCCCGAAGCGGTGAGCCGATCGAGGACCCGCATATAGTGTCTCCAGCTCCGGAAAGGCGGCGCGAAGCCGGTCCGCGGAAACGAGCCGAAAACGTGCATGCGGATCGTGCGAAATCCAGTGTCGGCCCCCTCGAAGAACGGCGCATTGGCGGACAGGGCGAGAAGCGGCGCGCACCAGCGCCGGAACTGGTTGGCCACGTAGACCCGCGCGTCCCCGTCCTCGATGCCGACGTGCACGTGGAGGCCGAAGGAGAGGTTCCGCCGGGCCAAATACTGGAGCTGATCGCCGACCCACTGGTAGCCCGGCGTGTCGACGAAGTCCTGATCCTGCCAGCGCGCGAACGGATGGACGCCGCCGATCCCGATCGCCACCCCGTGCGCGTCGGCCAGCTCCAGGATCGAGCAGCGGAGCTCGCGCACGCGCTCCATCGCCTGGTCGAGATCGTCCGCCACGGCGATGTTCCCCTCGAGGACGGTGTGCAAGAGCTCGTACGCGAGCCGGCCGCGGAGCGGCGGAGCGGCGGCGGCGAGCAGGCTGTCCACGGCGGGCGTGAGGTCGCCCGTCTCCGGGTCACAGAGCTGGAACTCCTCCTCGATGCCCAGGGTGATCGTTCGAGCCACGCAGCACCTACGCGATGGACGAGCGCAGGTAGCCGCGCTCGGCATCGTTCAGGCCGTACAGGTCGTACAGCTGGTCCTCGGCCTGGAGCTGGAGCTCGTCGATCCGCGATTGGACCCGGTCGATCTCGGCCTGGATGCGCGCGCGGCGCTGCAGGACGACGACCACGTGAGCGGTCGAAAGCGGCATCCGGATGTGCTCCTCCAGGTCCTCGCGGTCCAAGCCGCGCAACCAATCGAACCGCTCCTGGAGCCAGAGCTCGAGGTACGTCGCCGCCTCCTCCGTGGTGGTAACGATCGTCGAGCCCCGGCGGAAGATGACGACCGGGCCGCGGCGCTTGACGTCGGTCAGCTCGCCCAGCGGCTTGGGGACGTTGATCTCGCGAATGATCCCCTCCGTCTGGCCGAGCGGCATGAGGGGGACGCCACCGGCCTCGGCGATCTCCTCGACCTGATCCATCGCGGAAAGACGGTCGGAGTTCTCGGCGGCGAGCTTGAGGATAGAGTCGCGGGTCGCGCGAAACGGCCCGCCGATCCGCTTGGTCAGCATCGGCACCTTGAACCGGGCGAGTCGCTCCAACGGCGAGGGGGGGGTGTGGCCCGGTCTACGCGAGAAGCAATGCTGCCAGAAAAAATGGAAGAGCCGCGAGTTGAGGATCACCGCCAGGTCCTCGATCGGTGTGAACTTGAGCCGCGGGGACAAGCCCAGCAGCGGCGCCACCGGCAGCAGGTACTTCGGCGCCAGCGCCGCCATCGGGACGTCCTTGTGCCGGAAGACGACCTTCAGCTCACCGATCGCCTGGGAGTGCGCGCGGTCGAAGAGATCGTTGCGGGCGGTCCGACTGTAGTAGATGGGGGGCCGCAGCGCGTGCCGTGCGACCAGGAACCGGCGCCGCAGGAACCCCACCGCCCGGTGGCGCCTGCGGGTATCCCACGACTCCCATTCCTGGCGTCCAATGACGAGGTCCCGGTCCCCCCACTCGAGCGGATCCGGCGTGCCGGTCAGGAAATCGACCAGCCGGTCGAGCGGCTCGGTTCGGAGGGCGATCCTGTCGTAGCGCCGGAGGATCGAGCGGACGCTCGGGTGAGTGCGCGCCTTGCCGACCTCGGCCATTCAGCCTGCCTTGAGGATGCGGGCCGGGTCGAGTCTAGCCGCCCTGTGGGCAGGCGAAACCGCGGCCAGGACGCTCACGAATAGGCCCAACATAAGGCCGACGGCAAGGATCGGCCAAGAGAGATGGAAGAACGACTCCGGGAGCAGCGGCAGGTCGGGCAGCGCGAGGTCGAGCGCCCGGTCCGCCCCGTAAGAGGCCAGGATCGCCAGCCCCGCTCCGGCCACGGCGCCGAGCGCGCCGATCAGCGCCGCCTCGCACAGGAAGAGGAGCCGGATGTCGGACCGGCTCGCGCCCACAGAGCGGAAGATCCCGATCTCGTGCCGCCGCTCCATGACCGACAGCAGGAGCGCGTTGGCGATCCCCACACCCGCCACCGCCAGGACGACCAGCCCGATCGTGGCGAACGCCGCCTCCAGGACGCGCGTCAGCGTCCGCACCCGCTCGGCGATCTCGCGGCCGGTCGTGACCGTGTACCCCATCGATTCGATCTGGCCCGCGACCTGGTCGACCTCTTCCGCCCGCTCCGCCACGACGACGAGCTGGACGTACTGAGGCGACCCCTCGCCGGCCAGGTCGCGGTTCCACCCGACGACCACGGGAAGCGGTAGGCTGACGCCCACGAGCGGTACTCGGTCGCTCACCCCGACCAGGCGGATCGGCACCGCTCGCGTCGCTTCGCCGGGCCGCGGGTTGAACGAGGACGAGCCCAGGATGAGGACGGCATCCTGGCCGCGCAGGATCTCGGGTGTGAGCTGCGGAAGGTCGTTCGCCTTGGCGAAGCCGGTATTGTACATGTCGATCAGGTCCGCCGAGATGACGGCCGGGATCGGCTCATCGGCCGCGGCGCCGGTTGCTCCCTGGGCCGCGACACCGGAAGCGAAGCCCGCCTCCGGCGGGAGCTGGTCGGCGACGAGCGCCGGCTCGATCCCGAACACGCCCGTATCGGTCACGAACCCCTGCCCGAAGAAGCGCGCTCGGAGCTGGGCCGGGAGCCCGAGGCCCGCCATCGGCATCACCCGCTCGACGCCCTCGATCGATGCGATCCGGACGACCGCGCCCTGGTCGAGGCTCGAGAAGGGACTCTCGAACCGGAGGACGGAAAGGGAAAACGCGCGCGGGACGACGGTCAGGTGGGTAATGGGCAGCGACGACACGACCCGGTCGAGGAGGGCCCGGCGCGTGCCGGACACGAACGCCAGCAGGAAGACCAGAAGCCCGGTGCCGAGCGCGACCCCGCCGGCCAGAAGCAGCGCGCGCAGACCGTGCCGGCGCACGTTGTGCGTCGCCCGTGCCAGGGCCCGCGCGGGGCCCATCAGCGTGAATCCGTCGGGCGGCCGGGCCCGCGCATCAGCCGCCTCCGACCCCTCGCCCGCCTTCGAGGCGCACCACGCGATCGGCGACCGCGGTGATCGCCGGGTCGTGGGTCACGATCACGATGCCGATGCCCCGCTGGCGGCCGAGCCCCTCCAGTTGTTCGATGATCCCCGCGCCGGTCTCCTCGTCGAGGTTCCCGGTCGGCTCGTCGGCGAGAACGAAATCGGGCGTGTTGACGAGGGCCCGGGCGATCGCCACCCGCTGCTTCTGGCCCGCCGAGAGCGTGCCGGCCGGCTGATCCCGCTGATCGGCGAGTCCGACCGCCGCCAGGACCTCCTCCCCACGCGTCTCGCGGTCGCGCGGTGGCCGGCGGGCGAAGAGGAAGGGAACGAGCACGTTCTCCAGCGCCGTCTCCTCAGCGGTCAGGTGGAAAGACTGGAAGACGAACCCGATCCGTTCGTTGCGGTAGCGGGAAAGGGCCCGGTCGCCGAGCGCGTAAAGGTCCGCGCCATCGACCCGAACCGTGCCGGAGGTCGGGCGATCGAGACCACCCACGATGTTGAGCAGGGTCGTCTTCCCCGATCCCGAGCGGCCCATCACGACGGTGATCTCGCCCGAATGGAGCGCGCAGGACACGTCGCGCAGAGCATCGATCCGCCGATCGTCCAGAGCGTACTGCTTGGACAGGTCCTGGCAGACGATCTCTATGGACCGCCCCCGCCGAGCAAATGGACGTAGCGGGTCACGGCATCGATCTCGGCCTCGGTCAGCGTCCCTTGCCAGGCGATCATCGCCGTGCCCGGACTGCCGTTCACGATCGTGTTGCGGATCGCCCCCGTCGATCCGTCCCCGGTCGTCCACTGGGCATCGGTGAGATCCCCGGGCGGCGGCTCCAGCCCGATGGCGGCCGGCCCCTGGCCGCGGCCGTCCTCGCCATGGCACGCCAGGCAGTTGGCGGCATAGACCGCCTCTCCGCTCACGTCGTCCCGGGCGCGCCCGGGAGCCGGCTCGGCGGCCTCGTCATCCTGCGGAGCGCCCGACGGCGCCGCCGCTTCATCGCCGGGGATCGCTCCTTCCTCGGGACCCTCGCCGCCGCAGGCGGCCAGCAGCAGCGCGCACGCGCACGCGGTCAGAACGGAAGGCAGTCGCATCGTCGTCCTCTCTGGTCGGAATGTGGCTCGGGACCTCGGGCTCATTCGAGGGTCACGACCCGGCCCACCGTCGTGGCCGCGCCGAACGCGCCCCCTGCCCCGTCCGCGCCGTCGATGTTCTCGACCGGGCGCAGCCGTTCGGCGAACGCCTCGGCGTCCGACAGCGAGGCGATCCCGCCCGCGAGGGGGATATAGAACTGGTTGTAGGCGGTCACCTCGATCTCGAGCATGGCGCCGGCAACGAGGCCCGCGAACGCGTCGGGGGGGATCGTGACGCCGGTCTGTGCGGCGGGGACATCGACCGTGAAGCCGCTCCCCGCCGAGACGTTGATCGATGACGCGTCGGGCGTCGGCTCCCAGTTGACCGTGAGGGAATCGCCGATCGCATGACGATCCGGCACCTCGATCTCGAACACGGCGGGCACGGTGACGGGCTCAGACAGGATCTCGACCGGACTCCCACCGATCGTGAGGGTCGCCGCCAGCCGGTAGGTGGCACCGGAAAGGACGTTGGCCCCCTGCACGTAGACCACGCCCGGGACGAAACCCGCAACGAGCGGCGTTGCGACCGCGATCGTGTCGACCGGAATCCCCGAGGTCTCGAGGACCCGCGCATCGGCCGTGAGCAGGCTGTCCGCCTGCAGATCGTAGAAGAAGACGAGAAACCCCTCCAGGGGATCCTGCGGGGAGACGTCCTGCCGCGCGACGCCCACGGCCAGGACCCGTACGGTGCGCAGTTCGGGACCGGTGGAACCGTTCCCGCAGGCGATGGGGATCGCCGCTCCGACCGTGATCATGCCGACCATGATCGTGCCGGAGAGAGATGGGCCTGCTCGGGACGTCGAGCGCTTCACCAAACGCGCGAATATATCCGCCGATCCGGAGTGGCGCCCGAGCCGCTTCAGGATCGCGTCCGGGCACCGAACCGCTCGACCGTGAGCCGCGCGAGCGCTCCCAGGTCGTCGAGCGTGAGCTGTGCCCCCGGCCGCGCTCCCTCGAGCGCGCCTCCGTCCAACACCTCCGCGGGGACCCTGGCGCGGCGGGCGCGGGCGACGACGTAGCCGGTGGCCTTACCGGCGCCGCTCTGGGCGTCGTACGACCCCTCGCCGGTCAGGACGAGGTCGGCCCCGGCGAGGGCCGGGCCCAAGCCCGCCAGCCGCGCGCACCAAGCCGCACCGGAGGCGAGCTGCGCGCCGAGAAACGCGACCGATCCCGCACCCAGGCCGCCCGCGGCTCCCGCTCCCCTGGCCTCCGGCAGGCCGGTCGGCGCGCCCAGGTCCGCCACCCATCGCTCGGCCAGCCGGGCGAGCCCCGCCTCGAGCCGGGCGACAGCCTCCGGGTCGGCCCCCTTCTGGGGGCCGAAGACGGCCGCCGCGCCCGACGGCCCCAGGAGCGGGCTTTCGACATCCGCCAGGGCCGTCACGCGCGCGCCCTTCCCGAGCGGAGGCGCGACCGGGGGGTGGATCCGGGCCAGTCGCTCCAGGCTTCCGGGTCCGCCGATCGCCCTTCCGCGCGCGTCCTCGAACCGGAAGCCGAGCGCGCGCGCCATCCCGAGCCCGCCGTCGACCGTGGCGGAGCCGCCCAGCCCGATCAGGAAGCGGCGGACGCCGATCCCGGCGGCGGTCGCGAGCAGCCTCCCCAGGCCGGCCGAGTCGGCTTCCAGCGGCCGGCGCTCCTCGGCCGCCATACGCCCGAGCCCGATCGCGGCCGCGCTCTCCAGGTACGCCGCGCGCGCGCCCGGGTCCCACCCCCAGGCTGCGGCGACCGGCCGGCCGAGCGGGTCCGGCACCCGCGCGGCGACCTCGAGGACATGCGGGCGGTAACGGCGAACGACCGCGAGGAAGCCGTCTCCGCCGTCCCCCATCGGCCGCAGGACCGGAACGACCCCGGGCAACGTCGCCAGCGCCCCCCGCCACGCCTCCGCCACCGCCACCGCGTCGAACGTCCCCTTGAACGAGTTCGGCGCGAGGACGACGCGCAGTCTGGCGGCCGGAGGGCGGCCCCGCGGACGGCGGCTCACAGCCCGGCGAGCGCGCGATCCAGGTCCTCGATCAGGTCCTCCGCGGCCTCGATCCCGAGCGCCAGCCGGATCATCGAATCGGGGATCCCGAGCGCGGCGCGATCGGCGGGCGCAAGCGACCGGTGCGACGTTTTCGACGGCATCGACACGAGCGAGTCGACGCCTCCAAGGCTCGGCGCCAGGCGGATCCAGCGGAAGCTCTCGACCAGCCGTTCGGCCCGGGGCCCGGCCGCGCGCGGAAGGAACGTCACGATCCCGCCCGCCCCCGCGAGCAGCCGCTCCGCCACCGCTCGGTCCGGATGATCCTTCAGGGTGGGATAGATCACGCGCTCGATTTTCGGATGGCCGGCCAGGAACTCCGCCACCTGGCGCCCGTTCGCGTTCTGGCGCGCGACCCGCAGGGCCAGGGTCTTCAAGCCCCGCTCCAGGAGGAACACCGCGTGCGGATCCGCCGACCCGCCGAAGCTGTGCATCGCCTCGGTCGTCCACTCGATCCGCTCCGCGCTTCCCGCCAGCACGCCCCCGATCAGGTCGGAGTGGCCGCCCAGGTACTTGGTCGCGCTGTGCATGACGAGGTCGACGCCGAGATCGAGCGGCCGCTGGTTGATCGGCGTGGCGAACGTGGCATCGACCAGCGAGGTGAGTCCCCGCTCGCGCGCCAGGCCGGCCAGAATCGGCGCGTCGGGGACCCGCAGGAGCGGGTTCGAGATCGCCTCCCACAAGAGGAGGCGGGTACGCGGCCGAATCGCCGCCTCCCATTCCGACGGCTCGAGTCCGGCCGCGTACGTGACTTCGATCCCCAGCCGCGGCAGCTCCCGGTCGAGGAGGATGTGTGTTCCGCCGTAGAGGCTGGGCGCCGCGACGACGTGATCGCCGTGGCCGCAGACCGACAGGATCGCGGTCGCCAGCGCGGCCATCCCCGACGCCAGGACGAGCGCCGCCTCGGCCCCCTCGAGCGCGGCTAGCTTCTCCTGGACCGCGATCTGGGTCGGGTTGTTGCCGTAGCGGGTGTACACGAGAGGCCGCTCGCCGGAGGGGAAGGCGAAGGTCGCCGACTGGTAGATCGGCGTGACGACGGCGCCCTCGGCGTCCGCCCGGCTGCCGGCGTGGACGGCGAGCGTATCGGGCCGGGGCGATCGCGCGGACCTGCCGTCGTCAGTCCCCATGGGCGCGCCTTCCTGGCGTGAGCGCCAGGCCGATGGACGCCTCCACGAGCGCGGACCTCAGCTCTCGCGTGCCGCGCAGCGTGGCCGCGATTCCGGCCGCCTCCACCGCTCCGGCCAGAGCCTCTTCCGGACTCCAGCCGTGGGCGAGGTGAAGCGCGAGCCAGGCGGCTCCGAAGACGTCGCCGCACCCCGTCGGGTCGATCGCGTCCTCGGCGTGCACGCCGGGCGCGACAACGACCTCCCCGCCGGCGCCGTACCAGGTCGCGCCCTCCGCGCCGCGCGTGACGAACATCGCCTCCGCTCCCAGCTCGTGGACCCGAGCCGCCAGCGCGGCCTCGGCCCCGGCTTCAAGGGTCGCCGGATCACCGCGCTGGAGGAGCCCCGCCTCCTGGGCGTTCAACTGGAGCCACCGCACCCCCGACACCCAGGCTTTCCAATCGGCCGGCCGGCGGAGGCGTCGCGGACCCTCCGGCACGTGCTCGAGGCAGAGGTTGTGGAGGTCGAGGTAGACCGGAGCGCCGCATTCGGATTTGATCCGCTCGAAGGTCGCGAGATCGATCTCCATCCCCGAGATGAGATTCCACAGCCAGATGTCGTGACTCGGGATCCAGCGCTGGAAGGCGGACCAGCCGAGAGGCGGGACGCCGCCGGTCAGCGTCTCCTCGCGGGTGCCGTCGTCGAAGTACTCGAGCCTGACCTTGTTGTTCACGGCCGTAACCGGAACGAGCCCGTCCAGGACGATCCCTGGGAGGGTCGCGAGAAAATCCCGCACCGAAGGCAGAGCGTCCTCACCGACGGCGACCACGGGACGCGCGCGCACTCCGTCCGGCAGAAGCGCGCTGAGGGTGGCCAGCGCGTACGTGATCCCGCCGAGGTCCCGCGTCCGGACCCCGTCCACGGTATCGATCGTGTCCTGGACGAAGGTGCCGGATACGCCGAGGGTCCGAAGACCGGTCGCGCTCACGATCCGCGGAGCGCCAGGCCCGCCGCGCCGATCACGCCCGCCCTCCCGTCGAGGCCCGAGAGCCCGATCCCCTCCGGTGGCGGCCCCGCCGGCCCGAGCCCGTCCCGGATCCTGCGGACGAGCCGAGGGCCGAAGATCGGCCACGACCGGGTGAGCCCGCCGGTGAAGACGATCCGGTCCGGGTCGAACAGCACGCCGGCGTGCGCGACCCCGTCGGCCAGGGCGTCGAGGGCGCGGTCCATCCACGCGGTCACCCGGGGGTCGCCGCCGGCGTAGGCGGCGAACAACGCGCGGTGCTCGGTCGGGTCATCGCCCTGAACCCCCCCGTCCCCACGCTCCTCGGTCGCCTGCTCGGTCAGCGCGTGGCCGCTGAAGTACGCCTCCACGCAACCTCGCTTCCCGCAGGGACACGCCCGCCCGCCGGGCACGACGACCTGGTGCCCGATCTCGACCGCCAGGCCGCGCGCACCGTGGAACACGCGGCCCGCCTCGACGACGCCGCCGCCGACGCCGGTCCCCAGCGTCACGAGGAGAAGCACGCGGGCCCCGCGTCCGGCGCCCACCCACGCTTCGCCGAACGCGGCCGCGTTGGCGTCGTTGTCGAGGACGACCCGGCACCCGACCGCCTGCGACACCATCTCGCGGAGCGGCACGTCGCGCCACCCCAGGTTGGGCGCGTGGACAATCACGCCCTCCTCGAGCCGCATCGGACCCGGTGCACCCACGCCCAGAAGTTCGATCTTCTGATCCGCTTCCTCGCCGATCTCGCGGCACGCGCGCGTGATCGTCCGGACGGTCTCCGCGGGATCCCGCGAAGTGGGGAACTGACGCTCGGCCCCCACCCGGCCGGCGCCGTCCACGATCCCGACCTTGCAATCCGTCCCCCCGACGTCGACGCCGCAGGCGATCACGTCCGGAGAGATGTCGATCTCGGCCATGGTCTTGAATCTATGGTTGGTCGGGGAATAAGGGCAGCGAGGTTGGAGTGTTGGGAACGCAGGGGTCGGCCCCTTCCCTCCGCCCGCTCCCTAAACCATCTCCAACCGGGACCGAATGTGCCGGTACACGCTCTCGACCGGGATCCCGGTCATACAACCAAGATTGTAGGCGCACGAGTTCTTGACGCACGGCCGGCAGTGGATCGGGTGCACCATCACCTCGCTCGCGGGGCCGCGGGGCCCCGTCACCCGCTCGTCGGCCGCGCCGCACAGGTCCAGGAGCGGGGTGCCGACCGCGGCCGCGAGGTGCATCGGTCCGGTGTCGTTCGTCAGGAGGAAATCGAGCCGCCGGAAGCACTCGACCAGAACCGGGAGCGGGGTCCGCCCGGCCCAGTCGAGCGGCGGGGGGTCGGCGGCGGCGGCGATCGCCGCGGTCCGCTCGCGATCGGCCGCGGATCCGAACAGGATCACCCGCATCCCGTCGCGGCCGAGACGCCCCGCTATCTCGGTGAAGCGCGCGACCGGCCAGCGCCGCGACGACGCGTGCGCCCCGGGCACGATGCCGACTCTCGGTCCGCGCCCCCCCGTCGGATCTTCCGCAAACAGCCGGTCGGCGGCCGTCCTGTCCCCCGCTCCCGTCGCGAGCGTGTAGCGCTCCGCCGCCGGCCGGCCGGTGACGGCGGCCGCGAGGAGTGCGTACTCCTCCCAGCGGTGGCGGCCGGCCACCCACCGGCGCGGCAGCGCGACGTCCAGCGCCAGACGGCGCGCCCACCCACCGTACCCCCAGACCGCCTGGACGCCGGCGGCGGCCAGCTCGCCCGCCGCGCTCAGCGAGTGTGGAAACACCACGCCCACAGCCGGCGCCGACCCCCGGAGCGCGGCCGCGATCCCGCGCCGGGCGCGGGCGAAACGTCCGGCGCCACGGTCGGTCATCCGCACGACTTCGTCGATTCCGGCCTGTCCCGCGAAGAGCGGTGCTACGACGGGGCGCGCCACGGCCACGATCGTGCGGTCGCGGAAGGCCTCGACCAGCGCCGTCACGGCGGGCAGGGCGAGCACGGCGTCCCCGATCCAGTTCGGGACGCGCAGCACGAGCGCCTCGAAGAATGCGGGGTCCGCGGGCCTGACCCCGGCCGGCGGCATCACGACCGAGGCCGGCGGTGTCACGACCGGGGCCGGCGGTGTCACGACCGCGACCGAGGTCCTAACTCTCCAGCTGGAGCGCCGCCAGGAAGGCCTCCTGCGGGATCTCGACCGTGCCCACCTGCTTCATCCGCCGCTTCCCCTCCCGCTGCCGCTCGAGGAGCTTCCGTTTCCGGGTGATGTCGCCGCCGTAGCACTTGGCGGTCACGTTCTTCCGCAAGGGGCGCACGACCTCGCGGCTGATCACGCGCGTGCCGATCGCGGCCTGGATCACGACCTCGAACATCTGCCGCGGAATCAGCTCCTTCAGCTTCTCCGAGAGCTGGCGTCCCCAGTCGTAGGCGCGATCGCGGTGCAGGATGACCGACAGCGCGTCCAGCGGATCGCCGTTCACGAGGATATCGAGCTTCACGAGATCGCTCGCGCCGTACTCCCGGAACTCGTAGTCGAACGAGGCGTACCCGCGGGTCGCCGACTTCAGCCGGTCGTAGAAGTCAGTGATGATCTCGGCGAGCGGCAGGTCGTACTCGATCTCGACCCGTTCGCTGTCGATATACTCCATCTTGACGTGCGATCCCCGCCGCTCCTCGCACAGCTTCAGCACGCCCCCGATGTAGGTCGCCGGCAGGATGAACCGCCCGCGGACGAAAGGCTCCTCGACGCGCGCGATCCGGCCGGCGTTCGGCATCCGGCTCGGGTTCTCGATGACGAGCCTCTCCCCATCCTCGAGATGGACGTGGTACTCGACGTTGGGGACGGTCGTGATCAGGTCCAGATCGAACTCGCGCTCGAGCCGCTCCTGTACGATCTCGCGGTGGAGCATCCCCAGGAACCCACACCGGAAGCCGAAGCCCAGCGCGCTGGAGGTCTCTGGCTCGTAGAACAGCGACGAGTCGTTGAGCCTGAGCTTCTCCAGCGCGTCCCGCAGGTCGGTGTACCGGTCGGCCTCGGTCGGGTAGAGCCCCGCGAAGACCATCGGGTGGACCTCTCGGTATCCGGGCAACGGCTCCGCCGCGCGGTTCATCGCCTCCGTGATCGTGTCCCCGACCTTCGTGTCCGCCACCCGCTTGATGCTCGCCACCAGGTACCCCACCTCCCCGGACCTCAGCTCGGGGGCGGGCTGCATGCCGAGCCTCAACCGTCCCACCTCGGTGACCTCGTATGTCGCGTCGTTGGAGAAGAACGCGATCTCGAGGCCCGGCGCGATCCGCCCGTCGACGACCCGGATATACGGCACGGCCCCCCGGTACTTGTCGAACTGCGAGTCGAAGATGAGGGCCCTGAGCGGCCCCTCGGGGTCGCCCTCCGGCGCCGGGATCCGCTCGACGATCGCCTCCAGCACGGCATCGATGTTGGTCCCCAGCTTGGCCGAGACCGCGATGATCTCGTCCTCGTCGACGCCGAGCAGGTTCACGAGCTCCTCGGTCACCAGGTCGGGGCGAGCGTTCGGCAGGTCGATCTTGTTGAGGACGGGCACGATCTCGAGGTCGTTCTCGAGCGCCAGGAACAGGTTCGAGAGGGTCTGCGCCTCGATTCCCTGCGCCGCGTCGACGACCAGGAGCGCCCCCTCCGCCGCGGCCATCGAGCGTGACACCTCGTACGCGAAGTCGACGTGCCCGGGCGTGTCGATCAGGTTGAGCTCGTAGGTCTCGCCGTCCCGGGCGGTGTACGCCATCGAGATCGCGTGCATCTTGATCGTGATGCCCCGCTCACGCTCCAGGTCCATCGCGTCCAGGACCTGGGCCCGCATCTCGCGCCCGGCGACCGTACCGGTCCGCTCGAGGAGCCGGTCGGCGAGGGTCGACTTGCCGTGATCGATGTGCGCGATGATGGCGAAGTTGCGGATGTGGTCGGCGCGCATGGTGGGAATTTACCGGACCGCTACCGCCCCGCACATTCCCTGCCGGAGCGATGTTCAATTCGATCTGAACATGGCGCGCGGGGTCGCGCGCGCCACATCAGAGCAGGCTCAGGGGGTCGCGGTCGATCTCGAGGCGGCCGGCGGGGCCGACCAGGTCCGCCTCGCGGCGGGCGAGGTCGGCGAGCGCGCGGTCGAGGAGCGCGGGCGACTCGGACTTGAGGAGGATGTGGTGCCGCGTCCGGCCGCGGAGGCGCTCGATCGGGCAGGGCGCGGGACCGACGACCAGGAGCCCCTTCGGGAGCCGTTCGCGGACGCGGTCCGCGACCCGGGTCGCCGCGTCGGCAACCCGACCCGCCTCCCGGCCGCTGACGACGACGTTCGCCAGCCGCGTCCACGGCGGGTAGCCGAGGCCGCGGCGCGACTCCGCCTCGCGCCGGTAGAACCCCTCGTAGTCGTGAGCGGCGGCGGCCGTGATCGCGTGGTGCTCCGGCAGGTACGTCTGGAAGACCACCCGCCCCGGGCGCTCGCCGCGCCCGGCCCGGCCGGCGACCTGAACGAGGAGCTGGAACGTTCGCTCGGTTGCGCGAAAGTCGGGAAAGTGGAGGGCGGTGTCGGCCGAGACGACGCCGACCAGGGCCACCCCCGGCAGGTCGAAGCCCTTGGCGATCATCTGGGTTCCGATCAGGACGTCGATCTCGCGCGCCTGCATCGCGCGATAGATCCGCGCGTGGGAGCCCTTCCTGCCGGTCGTGTCCACGTCCATGCGCACGACCCGCGCGCCCGGGAAGCGGGCCTGGACCGCGCTCTCGACCTGCTGGGTCCCGAGCCCCCGATGATCGAGACGGCGGCCGGCGCACGCCGGGCACGCTTCCGCCACGCGCTCGAAGTGCGCGCAGTAGTGGCACAGGAGCCGCGGCGCGCCGCGGTGGAGCGTGAGGGAGATCCGGCAGTTGGGGCACTCCGCGACCCAGCCGCAGTCGGTGCACTGGACGAAGGCCGCGAACCCCCGGCGGTTGAGGAAGAGGAGCGCCTGGTCCCCGGCCGCGAGCGTCTCCTCCAGGGCGCCGGCGAGCCGGGCGGAGAGACCCGGCCCGACCAGGACGCCGCTCGTGACGTCGCTCGCGGCCCCCCCGAGGCGCCCCGCCGCCAGATCGACGATCTCCACTTCTGGAAGCGGCTGGCCGCCGACCCGCCGATGGAGCCGGATTCTCGCGTACTTCCCGGTTTCGGCGTTGGCCCGGCTCTCGAGGGAAGGGGTGGCCGACCCCAGCAGAACCACCCCGTCCTCGAGCGCCGCCCGGTATACGGCCACGTCGCGCGCCAGATAGCGCGGCGTCTCGTCCTGCTTGTAGGCGGTCTCGTGTTCCTCGTCGACGACGATCAGCGCCGCCCGGCCGACCGGCGCGAAGAGGGCCGACCGGGCGCCGACCACGACCGCCGCGTCCCCGGAACGGATCCGCCTCCAGGCGTCGAACCGCTCGCCCTGGGAGAGCGCGCTGTGGAGGACCGCCACCCGGTCCCCGAACCGCGCCCGGAAGCGGCTCACTGCCAGGGCGGTCAGGGAGATCTCCGGGACCAGCATGATCGCCCGCCCGCCGGCTCGGACCGCGAGATCGGCGGCCTCCACGTAGACCCGCGTCTTGCCGCTGCCGGTGATCCCCTGGAGGAGGAGCGTGCGCCCCCCCGCAGGAGCCTCCAGCGCGCCTTGGATCGCGGCGAGCGCGGCAGCCTGCTCCCCGGTCGGCGCCCCTTCGGCGGCGGACCGGGGGAGCTCGGCGCCGCCCCCATACGGTTCGCGCACGACCGCCCGTGGCTCGACCCGCAGGAGCCCGCGCCCGGCCAGCGCCCGCAGGGTCGCCGGGGAGACGCCGTGGAGGTCGCAGAAGGCGGCCCGCTCGACCGCGCGCTCGAGCGCCCGGGCGGCCTCCCAGGCGTGCCGCTGCTCGGGTGCTCGCGCCAGCGTTCGCAGGGCCGCCTCGACCGCCGCCGCCGGCAGGTCGCCGACCGGCAGCACGTGGAGGCGCTCCGCCGACCCGACCGCCTCCGCCGGATCGCCTTCGCGGACCGAGAACGTCGCTCCCGGTGGATGGAAGAGCCTGAGCACGAGGCCCGGCGGCGCCACGTAATACCGCGCGATCCACTCCGCCAGCCGCCACTCCGTCTCCGAGAGGACGGGTTCCCGGTCCAGGATCTCGCGGACCGGCCTGACCCGCACCCCCGCCGGCGACCGGACCGCCTCCCCCAGGACGAAGCCGACGATCCGGCGCTTGCCGAACCCCACGACCACCCGCGCTCCCCGCGGCGGCGACGGCTCGCCGTCCGCGAGCGAGTACGTAAACCGCTGCTCGACCGGCAGCGGCAGGGCGACCTCGATCAGTCGCGTTTTCATCGGCCGTCAGTAGAACAGGAAGATTCCCGGTCCCGTCCCGTCCGTCTCCTTGTGCGCCCGCACCCGGACCGTGAAACGGAACTCGATCTCCCCGATCCCCGGTCGCGTGGAGCGCGACTCGAAGCGGACGTTGATCGCCTCGCTCTGGACGGCCCGAACGAGGGCGTCGCCGGGATCGCGCTGCACGATCCGAATCTCGCGCGCCTCGCCCGCCGCGAGGTCGAAAGTCGCCACCGGACCGAAGGCGTTCGGTCGGCGCGAATCGGCGACCGAGATCGCGATCGTGGCCGCGTTTTCCGCGTTTTCATTGACCGCCCTCAGATCGAGCGTGGCCGAGTCCACGATCTTGTCGGTGCCCAGCGAGGCCGGCAGCTCGATCGGTCCCGTCTCTACGACGAACTCGGTCCCGCTGACGCGCGGAACCCGGACGATCCTCTCCCGCGTCAGGATGTCGAACAGCGTCTCCCGGCAGCCGGTGAGGGCGGCGAGCCCGAGGCCGGCGAGCCCGAGGCCGGCGAGCCCCAGCAGGCAGAGGCCGAACGCCGCGCACCGGCTTCGATGGACAGATCGATTCAGAATCGGCGGTGCAGGCTGAAGACGGGCGTCACCTCGAAATCGCGCGGATCGCTGGCGAGATCGGTCTCGACCCCTGGCAGGAGGACGCCGGCGACGACCCGCCAGTTCTCGGAGCCGGCATCCAGGCCGATCCCGAGCCGCGGCCGGTCCAGGCCCCACGAAACGCCCGCCTCGGTGAGGAGGATCAACCTTCTCCCGGCCAGGGCGTGATCGATACCGACGAGCGCGCTGACGTCCTCACCGTCCACGAACCGCACGCTCCCGCCGCCGCCCGCCACATCGTCCTCGACCGTGAACCGCGATTCGATCGGCCGATGAAGCTGCGCGGTGAAGTGGACGCGGGTGCGCTCTCCCGGGACCGGCCACGTGGCGGTGGCATGTGCCACCCAGCCCCGTACATCCACGTCGGAGTCGGTGACGGTGGCGAACGACTCCGCGATCCGCCGTACGCCGGCGTCGATGAGACCACCGATGGAGTGGTAGTACTTCAGTCCCAGGGCGAGCGCGGGACGGTCGCCGCGAGCTTCGAAAACGCCCAGCTTGAAACCCGCGTTCAAGACCCCGAACGCGTCGGCGATCGTGTTCGTGAGGATCTCGATCCGGGAGCCGACCAGGGCGACGCGCGCATCGCCGAGCCCGACCACGCCGCGCCCGCGATCGTGGAGCTCTCCCGACTCGATCGTCAGAAGGCGGGCGGGATAGGGGCCGTCGAACTCCTGGGCGGAGGCCGCGGGCGCCGAGGCCGCCAGGACCCCGAGCGCTATCGCCGTCGCCTTCCCCATTCGTGCAATCTACCGCAAGGTCCCGCGACCTGCCGGTGGCCACCCACTGCCGGTGGCCACGGTCGGGTTGATCTTCGCCCCCCCGCCCATTAGGTTGCAGCCGATCATCGGGTTTCGTATATAGCAACAGTTTTCCCCCCATCCGAGACAGGCAGCCTGCTCGTCGCCGACGCATGATAAGCCGTCAAGCCCTCCAGGGCTTCGCGGTGGCGTCAGGCACGGGGGTTGCAGGGAGAAAGGCAGAGTGATGTCAGGCCGCGTCGATGTACCCGTCTGTAACCCAGTGCCTACGACCCTCCTCTACTCGAGCATCTCGCGCCTGACCCGCGCCTTTTTCGCGTTTTCCCTGGTCTCCCTGGCCGGCTGCGATTCGCCGACCTCGCCGCCGCCCTTCAACATCCTGAGTCCGTCTTCGGACACCGTCTCGGTCCTTCCCGGCGGCAGCGTTCGATTCGAGATCCAGATCGATCCCGGAATCGCGGTGGAGTACGTCATCGACGATCAGCGGACCGAACCGGGGCCGCTCCTGCTCTTCCGGCCCACCAACGGTTCGCACATCGTGACCGCGGTCGTACGCTCGACCGGACCCGTGGCGACGCTGCTGGAAAAGGATTTCCTCGTCGTCGTCGAGGTCCCCGGCAACATCCCGCCGGAGGTCGTGGTCCTCAACGTCGACACCGGCCGGGAGGCGGAGCGGGACACGGTCCGAGCGAGCACCATCGTGCGCGATCCCGACGGATCCGTTCAGAGCATCGCGATCGATTTCGGCGATGGGGTCGTCGCGACCTCGATCGGGAAGAACACGCAATTCCAGGCCGCGCACGTCTACGCGGCGCCCGGAAACTACTGGGTCCGGGCCACAGTGACCGACAGCGTGCAGATCAGCTCGTCCGACAGCGTGCAGATCGATGTCCTGCCCCCGAACCAGCTTCCGACCGGTTCGCTCACGGTCAGCGGCCCCACGGAGGGGGACGCGCCGCTCGCCGCGACGCTGATCCCCAGTGGCGCCGATTCCGACGGGACGATCGTCACGTGGGAGATCGACGAGGGCGACGGAAAGTTCCGGCAGATCCAGCCGTTCGAGCAGATCCAGGTGTCGTACGACTTCCGCGAAGTTCCCTACCGGCCGCTCCTCCGGCTGACCGACGACGACGGCGATTCCGCGATCATCGAAGCCGACGTTCAGGTCGTGGTCTTCCGTGCCATCAGCGGCCCGCTGTCGAGTTCCTCCGCGACCGGGAACCCCCGGTTCAACACCCTTTCGATCGCCCCGGCCGTATTCGCAGATGGCCAGGATCCTCTGAGAATCGATATCCAGGTGAAAGCGTCCGATGGCGGACCCGCGGCTGATGTTCCGCTGCGTATCCGCTCCTTGCGATCCACTCTCAACGGTTCCCTCGCGAGCGTTCTCAATGGCAGCGAGAAACTCGCACCCGATTCACCCAGAACCGCGGCCGACGGCCGAGCGACCGTCCACCTCACGTCCCTGACCAGCACGCGTGTGGAAGCCGTCCCCGGGATCGGCTTCCAGCCGTTCGCTCTCGTTGTCGAGGCTGACAGAGGGCATGGGCAATGGATCGAGGTCGGTCACATATCGGCGATCAACGCGGAGACCGTCGTCTCGGGGGGGGACGGGGGGCGGGTCTTCACCAATGCCATCGGGAACAAGGTAGGGTACTGTCCTGGCGACACGGTGGAGATCCGCGTCGTGGCGAAGGTCCGTGCGGGCACACCCCTCCCGGCGGGCTCGCCGGCGAAAGGCAAGTACACGGAGATCCGTTGGGGTCAGTTCTCGAATCCGGCCTTGCTCCCCGTGCAGCCTGCGCCGGGCTATGCGAATCGGCGAACGGACTCGGCCGGCGAGGTCATCTTCAGGTACACGACGAAGGCGGCCGATCAGGCTCAGATCATCAAGGGCTGGGTCGACGGCCAGCCGCTCAACGAGCTGGGCTGGTTCAACTTCAAGGTCGACTGCTGAGGATCGCGCCGGCTACGCTTACGAGACCGTCGCTAAGAGCGTGGCGCTACGAGCGTGGCGCTACGAGGTGATGATCACTTTCGTTCCGACCCGCGCCAGCGGATAGACGGTCGCGATCCCCTCCTTGGAAAGACGCATGCAGCCGTGGCTGACGGCCTGTCCGACCGAGGCCTGCACCTTGGTCCCGTGGATCGCGAGGCCATCTCCGAGATATAGGGCGTACTCGCCCATCTCCCCCGGGAAGTAGCGACGCGCGCTGCTGGCCGCAGGGACCGGCTGCCCCTTCTCGATGAAGTGCCAGTCGGGGGCGTACCAGACCGGGTCTTCCTCCTTGCGACCCACCGAGAAGACCCCTTCGGGGGTCTCGAAGAGCCAGCCGCCGCTCTCGGCGTCGCGATGGCGCAGGTAGGCTCCCTTCCCGACCGCGACCGGGAAGCGGTGCAGGACTTCCTGCCCCCGCATGACGGAGAGTCGGCGCTCGCCGATCGACACGTGCAGGTAGATGTCGTCGTCGCCCGGCGCGTGATAGCTCGCTCCTGGCATCGTTCCCGAGAAATCGAGATGGGCGGTCTCCCCTACCGCGAGGAGCGTCTGACCCCTAGCTGGTCCGGCGCCGGCGCCAGCCCAGAGGCCGACCACCCCCAGCCCCACCAGCCAGACCGCCAGCCTGCCCTTTCCGATGCCGGACTCGAACCAGCGCGTCCCTCGCATAAATCTCCCCCTTCGATGAATCTTGTGGATTGAAGGCATTCGCTACCGCGTCCGCCTCGGACCTCGGCAGATTATACCACTCTCGCCCCGCTCTGTTCACTCCCGGGACAGGTTTTCGTTTCAGCACGGCGGTCGCGGTGGACCACTCATGGGGCGATCAAGCCCCGGTGCGTGGAGGTGTTGCCCTGCAAAGTAGATCCCTGTTCGCCCCATGAGTGGTCCACCGCGACCGCTTCCCTGAAGCAGAAAGCCCCCGCTCGGAAACGACCGAACGGGGGCCCCTGCATGTGACGCCTTGCGGAGGACCGACTGCCTAGTTCGCGTCCCGGATGAAACCGGTCGTCCCGCGGATCTCCTGCTCCGGCCGGTACGGCTGGTAGGTATCCGCCGGGCTGCACAACGGCAGCCAGACTTCGCGATACGGCCGCTGGGCGTTCCGTCCGACGTAGATCGGCACGCCCTGGTACTCGCCCACCTGGGTGAGCTGGTCCATGGCCGCCGTCTGCGTCGCTCCGAACTTGACCCAGTTCCGGCCGTCGAAGTTGATCGTCGCGTCACCCGTGTACCAATCCTGCGTCTCGAGGCAGGCCGCCTCGACCACTTCCTCGAGCGGGCACCCGGTCTCGTCGACCTGCACACCCGCCGGCGTGTTCGGACACTGATCGAGGCCGTCGAAGACCCCGTCGTTGTCGGAGTCCAGCGGACAGCCACGCTCGTCCACGATCGCGCCCTGCGGGGTGCCCGGGCAGGCGTCCAGCCCGTCCGGCACGCCGTCGCCGTCGCTGTCGATCGGGCAGCCGGTCTCGTCGACGATGACGCCCCGCGGCGTGTTCGGACAGAGGTCGTCCCGATCGGGCACGCCGTCGAAGTCGCTGTCTCGAACGCCGAACTCCTCTTCCGACCCGCCGAACCCGATCGTAAGACCGACCAGGAACTCGGGGTTGTTGGCCTGAAACGTCTTCGTGTTGGACCCCGGCGGCAGGTCGCTCCGGCCGAAGAAGCGCTCGACGATCGCAACGTTGTCGCGCGCATCCAGGCGCAGAGCGAACCGGTCACCCAGGAACCACTTGATGCCTCCGCCCCAGTTGAACGTCGTGTTCGGCTCGTCGATCGCGTCGGGGGTATCGCCACCCGGTTCGAAGACGAACTGTCCCACGCCGGCCGAAAGGTACGGAATGACTCTCTGGTCGAAGTCGAACAGGAACTGGTAGACGGCGTCGAGCCGAACCTCGATGACCTGGATGTCCTCGGCCCCGAAGATGTCCCCGAACTCGTCCCCCAGATCGTCGTCGGCGAAGTCCTCGACCAGGATGTCCGCCTGCGAGTAGCTGCCCGTGAACTCGACGCCGATGTTGGCGTGCGGGAACCAGGCTGCCTTGCCGCCGAGGACCCATCCCGAGTCCATGAAGACGACATCGTCGTCGTACACCCGGATCCCCCCGTAGCCCGTGATCTCGAAGCTCCGGTGGAGGGTTTGGCCGTACCCCAGGCCGGCGCCGAACAGCGTCAGCGCCCCCAGGGCCACGGTCGTCATCAGCTTCCTCATCGGTTTTCTCCTCCGCTTTAACGTCAGTTTCCAGGTTACGAGGCTACCGGAGTCGGGGGAGCGGCGCAATGGCCGCCCCCCCTCTCCCGGCGTCCTTTCGGACGCCGACCCCGGCTAGTTGGCCGTTACCGTGGTCGGCTCCTCGTTGACGATTTCGCCTGTCAACTGATCGGCGGTCAGTCTGACCCGGTTACCGACGCCACTCTGCGGCGAGAGGGCTTCGGCGCGGAAGTAGATCACCGCTGCCTGACCCGCACCGAGGGTTCCGATGTTCCAGGTGAACCCGGTCGTCGCGCAGGCGGCGGGGCCAGCGCTGCCCACGGTCGGGTTCGCACCGCCCCCACCCGGTTCGCCAGCCGGCACCGTGGCCAGAATCGCGCGGCACACGATGGCGCCCGTGTTCGGGGCCACCTGGTCCACGACGACGACGTTCGTCGCGGCGAACTGACTCTGGTTGGTGATCGTCACCTTGTACACGAGGCTGTCCGGCCGGGCCGCGCCGCCGTCACCGACGACGAAGACCTCCTTCGCGGACTGGAACACTCCACCCGCATCGATGGAGCCATCCTCGTTCTGGATGTCCAGCTCGATCGTGACCGTCGTCGTGACGCAGGCGATGTCGGAAGCGCTCAGCGTGCCGGCCGGGTTGGTGCCCGTCACCGTCACGCGGTTGCAGAAGACGCTCTCGATGCCCGGCGTCGACACACGGATCGTGGCCACCGTTACGAACCCACCCCCAGGCGTCGGAGGCAGATTGCCGATGTTGATCGTGATGATGCGCCCGTTGACCGTCACGGTCGCGGTCGCGAACGCCGGGTCTAGCTCGACGTCGGCCGCGCTGAACGTGGGGTCGGCGTCGATGAACGCCTGATCGAGCGTATCGACGATCACCACGTTGGTCAGCGTCGCGCTGCCAGCGTTGGCGATCTCGATCTCGAACACGGCCTCCGCGCCGGCGCTGATGACCGCGTCTTCCGTCGTCTTGCGGATGTCCAGCAACGCCTCCCGTACCTCGTGGCACAGGGTGTCAGCGTCGAAGGACTGCGTCACCAGCGGGGCCGGCCCCTGGTTGCCCGGACCGTCCGTCACCGTGGAGATGTTGCACCACGTGCCGGGAAGCGGCGGGTAGCCCGTTCCGGGCCCGGCGTCGTCGAAGTCGATGAACTCCTCGTCGGCCGCGAGGGTGACCTCGACCGAATCCTCGGTCTCGATCGAGCCGCCCGGCTGCTGCCGGCCGAGGATCGTCAAGTCGAACCACTGGATCCAGACGACCTGGTCGCCGTCGTCCGAGGCGTCGACCGCGGCCGCGCGAGCGGCATCGATCGAGCCGGCATCGGTCGTGATGCCGGTGCACTCCGCCGGCTCCACGTACGCGTTGCCCCCCGTCGACCCGTCGTCGCCGCGGATGCAGAGATCGATCGTGTCGCCCGGATCGTCGTTGTCCGTATCGATCGCGTACACGACCGCGTTCGGATCGAACGCCGGCCGGTCGGTCACGAACTTGAACGCCTGGCTGCCGTTCCGCATCGTCGGCGCGCCATCGTCCGGCCCGGAGTCGTCGAACTGGAAGCCGAAGCGCGGCAGGGTGTCCGTGATGCGGACGTTCTCTGCCTGCACCTCGCCGTCGTTGATCGCCGTGACCGTGTAGCTGAACGACTGGCCGACCTGGATCGTGTGGGTCTTGACCGGCCGCGCCGTGCTGCCCGGCTGGATCAGCGGGCCGCCAACGGTTTCAGACACGGTCCGGATGGTCGCGTCCGGCGTGCTCTTGATGACCTGGATCCGGCTGGCCACGAACTCCTTGCTAAACGTCAGCTCGTCGCACACCTCGCCGAAGTCGTCCACGAAGCGTACGCGGAAGGAGACCGTGTTGTCGGTCGTGCCCGCCAGCAGCCGCTGGTAGGCGGTGCTCAGCGTGTCGAGCGAGCCGGCATCACCGGGCTGGCAGTCGCCGTCGCCGTCGACATCCACGCAGAAGAACTGCAGGGTGTCGAGCTGGACCTCGACGATGCCCCAGCCGATGAAGTCGTCCTCGTCTTCAAGGCCGAACTGCCCGACCAGGCCGCCGTCGAACACGTTGTTGTTGGCGTCGAACTCGATCGTCGAGCTGTTGCCGTTCGCGCTGACGGTCGCCTCGTCGTCGGACGAACCGTTGCACTCGGCGTTGCGGACGCGACCCGGAGGCCCTTCGCCCGCGGGCTCGGTGCCGACGCCGTTACAGCCGCCCGTGCCGCCCAGGAAGTCGACGTCCGGGTCGTCGTCCGTGATGTCCCAGACCATCGTGCCCTTCGAGAGGTTGAACGGCGAGTCGTCCCGGAGCCGTTCGACCACCGAGATGAACTGGGTGTAGTTGTCCAGCAGGCACTGGGCGCCGGCGCCAGCCACGGTGCCGTTGATCGGCACGCACAGCGTGTCCGCCCGAGCGAGGACGTTGGTGACCGTCGCGCCGTCGGCGATGGGCGCCGAGAAGTCCGACAGGCCGGCGTCGATGCACGCCTCGTTGAATGGATCGTTACAGATCCCGTCGTCCTCGACCCAGTCGAGCTCGTGGACGCGGGTCTCCCAGTTGACCCACCGCTTGATCGCGAAATCCTTGTCGCACGGCGCGTCGTCGTCGAGCCCGCAGTCGGGATCGACGAGCGGGATGTCGGGCGTGAACGCGATGACGTCCGTCAACCCCTCGACCGGCGACGTGATGATGATCCACGTCTGGCCGGCCCCGACGGTGACGTTCTGCACGCCGCCGAAGGAGACCTGCTGGTCGCCGTCGTTGGTGAACGTGATCGCCTTGCGCGTGTCGACGTTGAACGCCGGGGCGAGGCCCGAGCGCGCCACCGTCGGATCGAGGTCCGGATCGTCCGAATCGACGATCGAGCCCGTGTTCCCGGGAACCGTCGGGATCGTGCAGCCCGCCGGATTCGGGGAGAGCTCGGGGCAGGTGACGGAGATCGTGCCGTTCTCGGAGATGTTCAGGTCCCACTGGACCTTGACGCCCGAGACCGGCTCGCCGTCGCCGTTCGTGACCTCGACGATGAACATGTGCTGGGTACGGATGATGTTGCAGTCGACCTCGGGGTTCGAGTCGCCGCCCGGCACCGTGACGAACTCGATGTCGGCGTCCCCATCGAGCGTCACCGGCTCGCCGTCGACGTTCGGGAACACGCTCTGGTCGAAGTCGCGGGTCAGGGTGAGCTGCAGGAACGCCGTCTCACCGCCCTGAATCCCGACGCCGCCTGCGGCGCGGAAGTTGAACCCGCCGATCGTCTTGCTGGCGAACACCGTGTACGAGCCGACGGCCAGATCGCTGAACAGCGCGAAGCCGTTCGCGTCGGTCGCCTGGGTGGCCACCGTGTCGCCCGCCGAGCTGACGACGGTGACGCTGGCGTCGCTCTGCGGTGCGCCGTTACGGTCGGTGACCAGCACGTTGAGGTCGCCGGTGGTCGGCACGTCCGGCGCGCCCGGCGTCAGGGCCAGGTTGGCCGTGGCGGTCTGGTCCCTGGCGACCGTGACCGATGTTGAGGCCGAGTTGAACCCCTCCTTCGACGCGGTGACCGCGTACGAGCCCGGAGCCACGTTCTCGATCCGGTAGTTGCCGTTCGCATCGGTCAGGGCCGTCGTCGTGGCCGGCGACGTGCCGACCAGGGCCCCGACGATCCCCACGCCGGTCGCCGCGTTCGTGACCTGGCCGGCGATCGCCCCGGTGCCGACACCCGGGGGCTGACTGATCAGGGCCCCGTCGTCGTCGGCGCACGCCACCGCGAGCGGCAGCGCGATCGCCAGCGCGAGGACCGGGATCCGCCAAATTCTGTCAAGGAAACTCATGCTCGGTTTTCTCCTCTGTGGCAGGTACCAGAGAGCGGTTCGTCCCCGACGTGTAGCTCGGTCAGGGTGCTGCGGAACAACAGGGTGTCCAAGAGCGTGCGTGCGCTTGAAGGCCACCTCCTCGCCTGGCTCGTGTCAGGTTGCGTATCGTTCATTCCGGTGGGCCGCCTCCGCGGCCGAATCCCTTGCGTTTCGCGCCGGAGACACTCCGGCTCAACCTCAGATTTCTGAACGCACTTCAGATATCTGAGATCCCGGCGGCCCGCTCGAACACGGGGGCGGCCCGCCGTCTCGACCAACAAGCTTTTGTCCTGCAAGCGCTTGGGCTGTGAGAGACCCCCCCTGCGCCCGAACGTGCGGGGAAACGATGGCGCAAACCTCATGCCGCCCTGCGCGGCCGCGGTTAGGGCCGAGAGTCCGAATGGGGCCTAGCTTCAGCCCGTCGATCCCGCGGAGGCAGCGCCGAGAGCAGGTGCGGGCTCGACGCCGAGGCCCGGCGCTTCGAGGTCCGGAAGGACGCGACCGGCCTCGAAGGAGAGGCCGGTGAACGGGTCGTCGGACAGGAGCAGGTGACCGTCCAGGTCCACGTAGTCGGCGAGGGGCGACAGGTGGGCCGCGGCCGCGATCCCCAGCGACGATTCGACCATGCAGCCGAGAAACACCCCGAAGTGGAGCGCGCGGGCGGTCTCCATCGTGCGGACCGCCTCGCGGATCGAGCCGCATTTCGCCAGCTTCACGTTGACGACGTCAACCACGCCCTGGAGCCCCGCCAGGTCGGCGCTCGTGCGGCACGCCTCGTCGGCGACGACCGGGATCGTGGTCGCCGCGGCGACCGCCGCCAACCCCTCCAGGTCCGCCGCCGCGACCGGCTGCTCGAGGAGCTCCACCGCCAGCTCCTCGAGGACCGGGATGCGGGCCAGCGCGCCCGCCCGCGTCCAACCTTCGTTGGCGTCGACCCGGATCGGCTTTTCGGTCAGGCCGCGGATCGTCTCCAGGACCTCGACGTCTCC
>DATLFH010000048.1:0-68913 GCA_035524965.1 Gemmatimonadota bacterium
CCTGGGTAGATCGCCACGGCTTCGGGTCTACGGCCACGCACCTGATCGCCCTATTCAGACTCGCTTTCGCTCTGCCTCCGGCCCTGAGGGCCTTAAGCTGCGCGTGACCAGTAACTCGCTGCGTCATAATGCAAAAGGCACGCCGTCAGCAGACAACGGACCGAAGCCCGCCGCTGCCTTCGACCGCTTGTAGGCACACGGTTTCAGGATCTGTTTCACTCGCCACCTGGCGTACTTTTCACCTTTCCCTCACGGTACTAGTGCACTATCGGTCACAGGGGAGTGTTTAGCCTTGGAGGGTGGTCCCCCCAGCTTCACGCAGGATTACACGTGTCCCGCGTTACTCGGGATGCCGCTAGGGGCCGTACACGTAGACCTACCGGGCTGTCACCGTCTATGGCGGGCCGTTCCAGGCCGCTTCGGTTTGGTGTCGTGCTCCCATGTCGCGGTCCCACAACCCCAGCCGTGCAAGCACGACTGGTTTGGGCTGGCCCCCGTTCGCTCGCCGCTACTAAGGGGATCGCGGTTGCTTTCTCTTCCTCCGGGTACTTAGATGTTTCAGTTCCCCGGGTTCGCCTCCACCGGCTTATGAATTCGGCCGGCGGATACCGCGCGATGAAGCGCGGTGGGTTGCCCCATTCGGAAATCCCCGGATCAAAGGTTGTTTGCACCTCCCCGAGGCTTATCGCAGCTTACCACGTCCTTCGTCGCCTGCTTGAGCCAAGGCATTCACCGTGCGCCCTTAGTAGCTTGACCAAATTCCTCTCGAGAGAGGTTTTCGGCTGCGCTTTACTTAGGACAGACACTTCAATTGTCAGAGAGCGGAGTCCCGTGCCCATTTTTCAGGGGGAACGCTAAAATACACGCATGGGCAGGGAGTGTCAACGCTCACGAGGGGGCAAGGTGGTACCCTCCCTGACGACATGAACGGCGTTCCGATCACGTGGCGCCGGAGCTGACGTGCCGCCCGCTCGACTCCCGCTGAAGGGTGTCCTGTCGCTCGCTCTGCCGAGCGCCGAGCAGGACCTGCTCCTTCGCAGCGCGCTCTGGCCGCCAGAGAGGGCGCGCCAATCGCTCCTCGCATGGCAGGCCAAGACCCCCCACCCCACGGCTGCTCTAGCGCGCCACCCGGGAGGAGGGAGACACCTCGCGCCGCACATCGGCAGGGTCATCGCAGGCGACGCCGGCGGGCTCGACGGCCGGCTCCTCACCTACCTGCGGACGGCCGCCGTGCGGGAGGCGGCGAGAGGGGACGAGTTCCGCCGGATTTACGCCAACGTGCTCCTCGCGTTGACCGAGGCGGAGGTTCCGGTCCTGCCCGTCCTCGGGGCGGCGTTGTCCGAGCTGTTCTACCCCGATCCGCGGCTCCGGCACTCGGCTGCGATCGACCTCCTGCTCCGGGTGGAGGATATCCCCCGCGCCGCCGGCATCGTGGAGCGGATCGGATTCCGCGCCGCCGACGAGCGGGGACCCGACAGAATCCGCCACCAGGTGCACGAGAGCGGGCTTCCCCTCGTGCTGCACAGGGGGCTGTTCCGCTATCGCCATTACAACCTTCCACAAACAGAGATGTGGGAGCGGGCCGAGTCGCGCGAGATTCTCGGGACGGCGGTGAAGGTCCTGATTCCCGAGGACCAGCTGTTCCATGTCTGTGTCCATGCGATGACGGGAGGCCACCGCGCGGACCTCCTCTGGGTGTGCGACGCCTGGCTGGTGCTGGAGCGAACGCCGGAGATCGACTGGGACCTCGTTGGTGCGACCGCCGTCCGCGCCCACGCCGTGCTCCCCCTCGCGATCACCCTCAATTACCTCGCGCGCGCGATGGAGGCGCCGATCCCCGGCCGTGTCGTCGAACGATTGCAGACCGCCGCCGCGAACCAGCCGCGCTTCACCCTGGATCTCGCGCTGCTGGGCGCCTGGACGGGGGCCGGCTCCAAGATCGTCCCCTCGTTGCGTCGCGCCGAAAGCTGGCGGGACCGCGCCACGGTCATCCGTTGGCGGCTCGCGCCGTCGCCCGAAGCTTTGCTGTCGGCCGCTCGGATCACATCGAAGTGGGAGTACCCCTTCTTCTGCCTCGCTCGACCGGTACGACTGGCCGCGCGGGGCGCACGGTGGCTTGTTGGCGGCGACGCACGACCCCCGCGCACCCCCGCGTGATGCGCGTGGTCATCACGGGCGCCGCGGGGACGATCGGGACACTCGCGGCCGAGGAGCTTCGCGGTGACCATCGGCTGGTCCTGGTCGACCGGCGGCCGGTGGCAGGCCGCGACGCTCAAACCGCAGACCTCTCCCGCCATCCCGTCCGCGGGCGCTGGTCGCCTCGCGACCGGTTCGCACGCTGGCCGCGTTGGTTCCAGGGCGCCGACGTCGTCCTCCATCTGGCGGCCGAATCTGACACGAGCGCGCCCTGGCGAAGCGTCCTGTCGAACAACATCGAGGCCACCTGGCACGTGCTCCACGCGGCCGCCCACCACCGCGTCCCGCGGGTCGTCTTCGCGAGCTCGAACTGGGCGGTGAAGGTCTTGGAGGAGGAGCTCGCGCCGGACTGTTACGCGCCGGACGGACCCAAGATCGATTCCGAAGCGCCGCCGCGACCACGGACCGCCTACGGCTTCTCGAAAGCGGCCGGAGAAGCCGCCGGACGCATGTTCGTCGACGAAGGGCGACTAACTTCCTTCCTGGCGGTTCGCATCGGCTGGTGCGCTCAGCGGGAGCAGGTGGCCATACAGGAGAACGCGGTCGTGCGACACCGCTGGCTCGGATTCGGCGACGGCAGGCGCCTCCTGCGGCGGTGTGTCGAAGCCGATTTCGCGGGCTATCACGTCGTCTACGGCGTCTCGGCCCAGGCCGAGGCGCCGTACGATCTGTCGCATACGCGGTCCGTTCTGGACTGGTCTCCGGAAGAGACGGCGCCCGGTCCGTGAGTCATCTCGCGGCCGGCTCGATCCTCTCCGCAATCGCCTTCCCGAGACGAGCCGGCGCCTCGAGCTGCGGAAAGCGCCCGGACTCGGGCAGGATGACGGCCCCGTAGCGCGGGAAGGCGCTCCTCAGCCGGGCTTCGCCTGAAACCCCCCCGGCGTGGCCGCCGCGAACGACCAGGAGGGGGATGTCCAGCGTGGCCGCGGCGTCGAGCGCGAGGTCCGACGACAGCCATGCGCGCAGCGCGGCCACGAGCGCCTCCGGATCCTGGCGGCGGAGCACCAGGTCGTAGAACGGAATCAACCATGGCTCACGGCGGGCGAACGGCGGGGCGACCCAGCCGTCGACCAGGAACGCCGCGTACTCGCCGAGCGTAGGTCGTCCGACCCGCTCGTACGCTTCCAGAAACCGCTCCCACCCCTCCAGCTCCGCCCGACTCCAGGCGGTGTGGGGGTTCAAGAGCGTCAGCGATCGGATGCGGTCGGGCGATCCGGCCGCGGCGGTGATCGCCACTCGGGCGCCCAGGCCCGACGCGACCAGGTGCGCGCGATCGATGGCAAGTCCGTCGAACAGACGAAAGAGATCCTCGACGTGCGCCTCGAGGCTGTAATCTCCGTCCGCCGGGATGCCCGAGCGTCCCTGGCCGCGCAGATCGTAGCGGACGAGCTGGCGACCCGGCCGGAGGAGCGGGAGGATCCGGAACCAGGTGGACGTGTCCTGGGCCCAGTCCTCGATGAAGATCACGGCCGGGCCCCGGCCGTCGAGCTCATAGTACAGCTGCGGCGGCGACGTCTGGCCGGCGACCGGTGGAGCGGCGAGGAGGAGACCGCACGCCAGCAGGGCGCAGGCCGCCCGCAGGGCGCAGGCCGCCCGCAGGGCGCAGGCCGCCCGCAGGGGGGTGCGGCTTCGCGGCCGATCTAAGCGGCGATTCTCAGAAGAGCGGCGGGCCTCAGAAGAGCGGCTGGATGTCCCGGCCAGGGCGGCTGAAGTGGCCGCGATCCGGCCGTGGAACCCCCGGATCGGGCTGATCCGGGCGTGGAACCCCGCGGTCCGGTCGATCGGGGGCTGGGACGCCGGGATCCCCCCGGCTCGGATCCGGGTTGGGATCGGGCGTGGGGTCCGGGTTGGGATCGGGCGTGGGATCGGGATTGGGCTCCGGCGCCCGCCACGAGCGCTCCAGCCAACCCGGGCTCGGGCCATCCGGCCCCGGCATTCGGACAGTGCGTGCCATTTCGTCCGCAGCTTAATGCTCCGCTCTCCGACGGCGCTGTATTAAAGCTGACATCTTCGCCCATCGCGCCACGGCGTGTATGGTAGGCGACAGACCGGCGGCGAAGGGTGCTCTACAATCATCCGAGTTCTGGGACAGCCCACCCTGAACCCACCTCCTAGGATTCTTCCCACGCGCGGGCGGGCCGCTCAAGAGTGGACCCGCCCGTCCCGCCACATCATCGTCCCGCCGCATCCTCAACCCTGGAGAACCTTGCGCAGGACCGAGCGGGCGGCGTGATAGCCGCACATGCCGTGCACGCCGCCCCCCGGCGGCGTCGACGAGGAGCATAGGAAGACCCCCTCGATGGGAAGCTCTCCCTCGATGGGAACGGCATACGGGTCGAGCCGGGGCGCGGGCCGCGCAAAGAGCTGTCCGAGGTCCTGTACCCCGCCGCTGATATCTCCGCCGACGTAGTTCGGGTTGCCCGCTTCCATCCGCGCTGGATCCAGAATGTGCCGGGCGAGGATTCGATCCCGGAAGCCGGGCGCGAATCGCTCGATCTGGGACTCGATCCGGTCCGTCATGTCGAAGGCGGCGCCGTTGGGAACGTGGCAGTAGGCCCACACGGCGTGCTGGCCGGCCGGCGCGCGACCGGTGTCGAACACGCTCTGCTGCGCCAGGAGCACGAAGGGTCGCGGGGCGGCGCGCCCGTTCCACACGGCCCGCTCGGAGGCGGCGATCTCCCCGATCGGTCCGCCCAGGTGGACCGTTCCCGCCCGACTGCACTCCGCGGCCGCCCACGGGATCGGGCCATCCAGCGCATAGTCCAGCTTGAATGCCCCGGGACCGTGCCGGTAGCCCTCCAACTGTCGCCGGTATCGCGCGGGGAGCTGATCGCCGAAGATTCGCAGGACTCCCCGCGGCGCCAGGTCGAGGAGGACGGCGCGGGCCGGCGGAAGATCGGCCGGCGAATGAACCGGCCAATCGGTCGCGATCTCGCCGCCGAGGTACCGGAAGTAGGAGGCCATCGCGTCCGTCAGCCGCTGGGCGCCCCCCCGTGGGAAGGGCCAGCCCGCGACGTGTCCGAGGACGCCCAGAACGAGCCCGACGGCAGCCGAAAAGCTCCGCTCGAGCGGCAGCATGGAATGGGCGGCGAGGCCGGCGAAGAGCCCGCGCGCGAGCCGTCCCGAGAACCGGCTCTCCGCCAGACCCCGGGCCGAGCTCGAGGCGACCCAACCGAAGCGGGCCATGGCCAGCGGATGACGGGGCAGGCGGGCGGGCCCGAGGAGATCCGGGGCGATTCGCTCCCAGTCCTCGACGAGCGGTTCCAGGAGCGCACGGTACCGGGAGGCGTCCTCTCCGAGCGTAGCCGCCGTCGCTACGGGATCGCGCTCGAGGATCGCCGCCGTGCCGTCGTCGAAGGGGTGTGCCAGCGGGGCCGGCGGATGGACCCACTCGAGCCCGTGATCCGATAGCGGAAGCGAACGCAGGAACGGCGAGGCCGCGCCCAGCGGGTGGATCGCCGAGCAGACGTCGTGGACGAAACCGGGCAGCGTCAGCGCGGCCGAGCGCACGCCGCCGCCGATCGTGGGCGCCGCCTCGAGGACCTGGACCCGGAACCCCTCCCGCGCCAGCGCGATCGCCGCGGCGAGGCCATTCGGTCCCGAGCCGACTACGACCGCGTCGAGCCTCATCGAGCGCGGGTCCCCTGCCTCCGCCCGGCTCTGGCCGTGCGCCGGAAGCTTCGCGAGCCGTCACCCTGATAGACGTACCGGAAAGTCGTGCAGCCGGCCCGCGCCCCGGGACAGTAGTAGCTCACGATCTCCAGCTTGGCATAGCGGCCGTCCGCGGTCCGGATCGCGTAGACCGTCGGCTTCGGCATCAGCACATGCGTGGTGAAGCCGTAGTCGTACCACCCGTCGAGCGCCGAATGGACGGAGTCGCGGCCGGCCTCTGTCGGCCGGTAGCCTTCCTCGGGCGCCACCGACAGCGTCTCGAAGTCCACCGCTCCGAGGTCCGCGGCCCCCGCCTGCCCGGCGAACCCGACTCCTCCGTTCACGATGATCCGGTTGCGTCGAAAGGCGAGGTCCCATTCCAGCGGCCCGGGCCCATCGACCCGCGATCCGCTCGAGAAGTCGAAATGGCGCCACGCCCGTTCGTGCGACGCATCGATCGTGTAGAGGGCCGGGCCGACGAGCGCATCGCCGGCGGGGCGTGGATCGACCGCGCTGGGGGCGAACACGGGCGGCTCCGGCCGGCGCAGCGACGAGGCCACGAAGGCGACGGCGCCCAGCAAGAGCGCGGCGACGATCCCGCCGGGGACCAGGAGCGAACGTCTCAGGAAGGCCCGTCGAGCGCGCTCAGTCGTCTTCGATGTGCGACCTGACCGCGTCTATCAGCTCCGGCGTGGGCTCCATGCCGTGATCCCTCTTGGCGTGCTCGGCCGCGAGCCGCATCACTTCCTCCTCGGACTCGGCGCGGATCACGTGCTCGCATCCGGAAGCCGGGTTGACCTTCCCGCAGTCGATCATCTTTCCCATCGGTTCCTCCTCTGTCGGCTCCTCTGTTTTGATGACGTTTCAACGGAACATCGTGGCCGCTGCCCGCCGCTGTCAACCACCGCCGGGCCAACGGCTCCGCGCTAGCTTCGAGCCATGGCCGCCGAATCCCGCTCCGATCTCCTCGCGATCCTGACGCGCTACACTTCACGGCCGGGGCTCGAGATCCGGCGAGTGGAGCGCTGGCGGAGCCGCGGCTGGTCCTTCGGGCGGATCGCCTGCGAGGCGGAACGGGTGGCGGCGGCGCTCCACGCGCTCGAGGTCAGGCCCGGCGACCGGATCGCCCTCCACCTGGCGGACGGGCCCCTCTGGCACGCCGCGTTCTTCGGGGCCCTGCGCGCGGGCGCGGTCGCGGTGCCGCTCGACCTTTCGTACGAGCCCCATTTCCTCCGCGAGATCGCCCGCGACCTGGGTGTCGCGGCGTGGTGCCTCGAGCGCGAGCCCGCCGCGCTCCCGGTCGACGGACCGCGGGTCGAGCTGGGCTGGGCGGGGAGCCCCCGGGTCGGCGGCGCGGGGCGACCGGCCGCCGCGATCTCCAACCTCGCGCCACTCCCCTGGCCCGCCGACGACCCGGACCGGACGGCCGAGATCGTCCTCACCTCGGGGACGAGCGGGGTCCCGCAGGCGGTCACGATCCACCACCGGAACCTGCGGGCGGTGCTCGACGGTCTGGAGGCCGGGATCGAGCGCTACCGCTGGGCGCTCCGGATCGCGCCGCCGATCTCGCTCGCCGTGGCGCTCCCCCTCTCCCACCTCTATGGCCAGGTCATGGGCGCGTTCGTCCCCGCCCTCCTCGGCGCGCGGGCGGGACTCTTCCCGGCCATGCCGGCGGCCGATCTGGCGCGGGCGCTTCGAGCCGAGGGCGCCTGGGTCCTGGCCACGGTCCCCCGTACGCTGACCCTCCTCGGACGCTATCTCAGGGCGCGCGGGGAGGCGCGGTGGGGCGTGGCAGGGATGGCGGCCCGGCTGGCCAGAGCCGAGGAGCGGCCCTGGCCGCGGCGCTGGGCCGAGTTCGATCCGCTCCGGCGGCTCCTCGGACGGCGGCTCTTCGCGGTCGTCTCGGGCGGCGCCGCGCTCGACCCCGAGACCGAGGCGCTCTGGCGGGCGCTCGGCTACCTCGTGATCCAGGGCTACGGCCTGACGGAGACGGCGCCGCTCGTGACCTTGACCCACCCGTTCCGTACCGCGCCGGGCTCGCTCGGCCGGCCGCTCCCCGGCGTCGACATCCGAATCGCCGGCGATGGCGAGATCCTGGTGCGGGGTCCGAACGTCGTCGCCGGGAGCCGTGGCGGCCCGGCGGTCGACGCCGGCGGGTGGCTCCATACGGGCGATCTCGGACGGATCGACGCGAGCGGGCGGCTGGCCTATCTCGGTCGCAAGGGGGAGCGGATCGTCACCCCGGCGGGCGTCAACGTCGACCCCGGACCGGTGGTCGAGCGCCTCCTCCGCGAGGACGGAATCCAGGACGCCGTCGTGCTGGAGCGCCCGTGGGGGGAGCGCGGGATCGTCTGCGGCGTCCTCCTGGCCCGTCCCGGCGCCGATGTCCGGGCCGCGGTCCGCTCGGCGAACGAGGATCTGCCGGATTCCGCGCGGGTTCGATCGTGGCACGTCTGGCCGGAGCCCGACTTCCCGCGGACGCCGACCGGCAAGCCGCAGCGGGCGCCGATCCGCGCCTGGCTCGACCGGCAGGCCCCGGCGGACGAACGGCGGGCTGCGAAGGGTCCGGTGGTCCCGCAGCTGCCGGCGGTGCCGCCCCCGGGGGACGCCGGCCCCCAAGCCGGCATCGCCCGGCTGGTGGCAGAGATCGCCGGCGTACCCCCCTCCGAGCTGACGCCCGAGACCCGCCTCGGCGATCTCCTGACCTCGCTCGACCGGGTCGAGCTCGTGACCCGGCTCGAGTCGACGTACGGGGTGACGATGGGGCCGGAGGCCTTCGACGGCGAGTGGACTCTGGCGGACGCGGCGGCGTCCGTGTCCGGGGCGGGGGCCGTGTCCGGGGCCGCCCCCGCCCGGATCGCCACGCGCGGGACGGCGGAGCCGGCGCCCGCCGCCCCCGCGGTCAGAACGGAGATCCCGCCGGCACGGTGGCGATTCTGGCCGGCGGTCCGGGCGACCCGCTTCGCCTTTCGCGAGGCGTGCCTGCGGCCATTCTGGGGGACCTTCTTCGCGATGGATGTCGGGGGGCTGGAGTTTCTGGACGGGATGGCCCCACCCTACATCCTGGCGGCCAACCATCTGAGCGAGCTCGATCCCGGCGCGGTCCTCTTCGGGCTGCCGCGTGCACGGTCGTCGCCGGTCGCGACGACGGCGATGTGGGAGTACTTCCCGCGGGCCCGGACGGGTCCGGCGCTGTACGCGCTGGCCGTCTGGGGCCTGAACCTGATTCCGCTCGCCCAGGCCGGCGATTGGCGTCCGACTCTGCGGATCGCCGGCGCGGTCGCCGACGCCGGAGGCTGCCCGCTCGTCTACCCCGAGGGAGAGCGCTCGCTGGATGGCGCGCTGCTTCCCTTCCACCCCGGGGTGTCGGTCATGGCGCAGGAGCTCCATCTGCCGATCGTCCCGTGCGGAACGGCCGGACTCCTGTCCGTTCTCCCCAAAGGGTCCCACTGGGCGCGGAACTGCTGGCGGGGTCGGGCGCCCGTGGCGGTCCGCTTCGGCGCCCCGCTCCCACCTCCCTCGCCGGGGGCCGATCTCGGCGGAGTCGTGGCCGAGCTCAAGGCCCGCATCCGGGAGCTGACCGAGGAGGCCTTCCGGGCAAACCGCCGCTGGTGACCGCCGCGCGGATCGCTCAGGCGGCTTCCAGCCGTACGCAAACCCCGTCGGGCGTCCGGGTCTCGAGGCCCCCGCCGCGCTCCGCCACGGGCGCGCCGGCGCCGCGCAGCCGCTCGCGGGCTCTTTCGAGACCCGCCGGATCTCCCGCGACGCCGATCGCGATGCCATCGAGCCCCGGTCCCGCCGGCGGCTCGGGCGCCGCTCCGCGCGACCACCATGTGTTGACGCCGATGTGGTGGTGATAGCCGCCCGTCGCGAGGAACGCGGCCTCCGCGCCGATCCGCGTCGTCAGCTCCATCCCGATCGCCCGGGTCCAGAAGGCGACCGCCTCCTCGATGCTCGACACCTTGAGGTGCACGTGCCCCACATCGACGCTCCACTCGCCGCCCGGCTGTGCATCGCCCGTCCGCTCACCGTCCGCCCGCTCGGCGTCCGCCGCGGAGAGGACGCTCTCGAGATCCAGCGGAAGCGTGACCATCCGCACGCGCTCCCCCGTACGCGGGGCGGGCCAGCGGTCACGGGGTCGATCCCGGTAGAGCTCCACCCCGAGGCCGTCCGGGTCGTCGAGGTAGAGCGCCTCGGAGACGCCGTGATCGGAAGCCCCGGTCAGCGCGTGGCGCGCCGCGATCGTCCGGCGGAGCGCGACCGCGAGAGCAGCCCGCGTCGGGTAGCGCAGCGCGGTGTGGAAGAGACCGGTCGCGTTTCGGGGCGCCACGCCGCTTCGCTCGGCGCGCCGGAGCTCGAGGACGACCGGGCCGCCGCCGGGAGCCGCCAGCATCGCACGCCGCCCACCTCTTTCCCGCGATTCCAGCCCGGCGACCTGTATGTAGAACCTGACGCTGCGTTCGAGATCCGACACCCGCAGTGCGACCCGCGCGATGTGCAACATCCCCTCCCGGCGAGGCCCTGGTTGTAGTCGCAACCCACGCGGCTAGATTGCCGCCGCCATGAAGCTCGTCAGCGCCGGCGCCGCGCGCACCGTCACCGGAAGCTGCCACCTGATCGAGACGGACGGGCGCCGGATCCTCGTCGACTGCGGGTTCTTCCAGGGTCCGCCCGAGCTCGAGGCGCTCAACCACGAGCCCTTCCCGTTCGAGCCAGCCGAGATCGACGCGCTACTCCTCACCCACGGCCACCTGGACCACGTCGGGCGGCTGCCGCTCCTCGTCCGCCGCGGCTACGAGGGACCGATCCACACCCTGGCCTCGACCCGCAAGATCGCCGAGATCATCCTCCTCGACTCGGCCAAGATCCAGCGCGAGGATCACGAGCGCGCGGCTCGCCCCGGGAATCGCGCCGGCCATGGCAAGGCGCCGCCGCCGCTCTACTCGGAGGACGACGTCGAGCAGACGCTGGCGCTCGTCGAGGAGATACGCTTCGACGCGCCACTCGATCTGGGGGGCGGCGTCCGCGCGACGTTCCGCCCGGCCGGCCACATCCTGGGGAGCGCCTGGATCGAGCTGGAGAGCTCCGCAGGCCGGCTGGCTGCCTCGGGCGACCTCGGGAACCGGGAGAGCGTCCTCCAGGCCGACGCCGCGATGCCCGGCCCCTGCGACGTCGCGCTGATCGAGACGACCTACGCCGACCGCACCCACCGCTCGCGCGAAGAGACGGTGGCCGAGTTCCGGGACGTCCTCGGAACGAGCCTCGAGGCAGGCGGCAACGTGATGATCCCGAGCTTCGCCCTCGAGCGGACGCAGAGCGTCCTCTACCACCTCAAGCGCCTGATGGACTCGGGCGAGGTCCCGCGCGCGCCGATCTATCTCGACTCTCCGATGGCGTCGAAGATGACGGATCTGTACGAGACCGCTCCCAACGAGTTCCTGCCGGAGATCGCGCGCGCCCTCGAGAAGGGCCAGAACCCGTTCGAGCCGGATACGCTACGAACGATCGCCTCGGTCGAGGAGTCGAAGGCGATCAACGAGATCGAGGGGGGCGCGATCATCGTCGCCGGGTCCGGCATGATGACGGGCGGACGGATCGTCCACCACCTGAAGCACAACCTGTGGCGCGAGGAGGCGAGCGTCGTCGTCGTCGGCTACCAGGCCGAGGGAACGCTCGGCCGGCGGATCGTGGACGGCGCCCAACGCGTCCGGATCCTGGGCGATGAGATACCGGTCCGGGCGCGGATCGCGACGATCAACGGGTTTTCCGCCCACGCCGACCGGGACGACCTGCTCGCCTGGCTCGAGCCCACCGGCGAGGCCAGGGTCTTTCTCGTCCACGGCGAAGAGCCCATCATGGAACCGTTCGCCCGAACGCTTGTCGAGAAGGGCCGCGAAGCGGTGATCGTCGAGCGGAACCGGCCCTACGAAGCCACCTCAGCCTCCCCTGGCCGCGGCCAACCACGAACACCGTAAGATATCGGATAGAGGTAGTTTCCACCGAATGCGGGTGGTCATCACCGGAGCGGCCGGCAACCTGGGCACCAAGCTGTACCGTCATCTGGTCGAACGTGGCGGCCTCGAGATCGTGCGCCTCGACAGACGCCCGGGCGACGGGATCGTGAAGGCTGATGTCAGCCTCTACGAGCCTTCCTGGACCGAGCCTGTTCACGATGCCGAGGTGGTCGTGCACCTGGCCGCCAACGTCGATCCACTGGCCGACTGGAACGCGCTTCAACGCGACGTCGATGCCACGCTGAACGTCCTCACCGCCGGGGCAGAAGGCGGCACCCGGGTCGTTTTCGCCAGCTCGGTGAAGGTCATGGAGGGATATCGGAACGAGACCCAAACGCTGACCACCGATCTGCCGCCACTTCCGACTACGGACTACGCCGTCACGAAACTGGTGGGCGAGCGGATGGCACGGCACTACGGCGAACGGCATCACCTCCCCACGATCTGCCTACGCCTGGGGGCGATCTCGCCGGGTCCGAACCCGCCTCCCCGCAACGGTTCGCTCTGGTGGCAAAGAGCATGGCTCGGCAACCAGGACTACTGCCAGATCATGGAGCGGGCGATCCTGGCCGAAGACGTCGGCTTCGCCATCCTGAACGCCGTCTCCGATAACGCCGGCATGCGCTGGGACCTGACCGAGACCCGGCGGCTGCTCGGCTATGAGCCCCGGCAGTCGTCGCTCCCCGTCACGCCTCCGCTGCGCAATCGCATGGGGGGCTATCTCCGGGGTCCAATCCGCATGCTGGGCGATCGGCTTCAGCGGCTCGGGCGGACGAAGGCAAGGCCGTGAAGGATGCGCTGCGGACGGGCGCCGGGTGGGCGGCGGATCTGGTCCGCACCCGGGGGCTATCCGCGCTGAGGGTTCTGCCGGCGCCATGGCCCACCACCCGACCCTCTCCACGACCCATGCCGCCCGATGTGGATCCACTGGCGCGGGTGCGCGGAACCGCGCCCCGGCTCGAGAACATCCTTACGACGAACATCGATCCCTTCTGGTCGGAGGGGACCCTCGACCACGAGAACGGCGGGTATCGCATCAACCACGATTCGGCGGGCGCCTGGCGCGGGCCGGCGCCGAAGCGGACCGTCTCCCAGGTCCGATCGCTCTGGTACTTCTCGCGCATGCACCGGGCCGGATACGAAGGAACTCATCGCGAAGCCGCCCGCCACGGATTCGAGTTCCTGGCCGAGCGGCTGTGGGATCATGATCACGGCGGCGTCTACTGGGAGGTGGACGCCGCCGGACGGGAGCCCACCATTGCCGACAAGCACCTCTTCGCTCAGGCGTTCGCCCTTTTCGCCCTGGCCGAGTATGCGCGCACGACGGGCGATGCGTCAGCGCGGGCCTTGGCCGACCGCCTCTTCGAGGTGACCGAAGAGCGCCACCACGACCCCCGGCACGGCGGCTACCGGGAGCACCTCGCGCGGGACGGGTCCGAACTCCCGTCGGGCACTCCGAACCTGATGAATCCCCCGGTCGTATGGCGCACAATGAACACCCACCTCCACGTAATGGAGGCCCTGAACGAGTACTATCCCCTGTCGAAGGATTCCCTGGTCCGCGAGCGGTTGATCGAGATGACCCGCATCATGACGAGCGCCGTCATCCGCAAGCGGCACGCAGCCGGCACGAACGCCCATTACGTGGATTGGATTCCGCTCGTAGGCCACAGGACCACGGTTTCCTATGGCCACGACATCGAAAACGTTCATTTGCTCATCGTGGCTTGTGAAGCGCTCGGCTGGCCGCAGGCGCCGTTCATCGACCTCTACGTGAGCCTTTTCGAGACGGCTTTGATCTATGGACGGGATCGGCGGGCAGGAGGCTTCTTTCTGGCTGGATGGCCCGGCCTTCCGGCGCACCGCCGCGAGAAGGTGTTCTGGGTGCAGGCCGAGATCCTCCTGGGGTGCGCCCGCATGCTCCACCTGACGGGCCACGATATCTACGCGGAGACTTTCCTTGAGACGCTGGGCTGGATCGAGAACCGGCAGGTGGACTGGGAGCGCGGCGAATGGCATCTGGTGGTCGAAACGTCGGGCCGGGCGACCGGCGACAAGGCCGGCCTCTGGAAGGAGCCCTACCACCACGGACGGGCGATGATCGAGTGCCTGGAGCTCATGGGCCGGGGGTTCAGGAACCCGGCGCGGAGCGGCGCCGGTCGAGCGCCTTCTTGATCATCAGGAGCTGGTCCCTCTGGAACACTTCCCTGCCCGAGTGGATCAGGCTGCTTCCGTGCATGCGTCGCCGGACGAGAATCTCGGGGATCACTTCGATCGCTGTCTGGACCTCCTCCGCCCGCAGCTGCCAGTCCGAGTCGTGGCAGATTACGAGGGCCGGGTCGAATCGGATCGATTCGAGGATCTCACGGCGGACGAGCCCGGCCTGGGTCACAGTGCCGCTCCTCGGCCTGGTGATGGCGTGGTCGCCGAGCAGCACCATCTCCGCCCGCAACTCGTCCTCCCAGAAGTTCTCGACGCGGGCGAGGGAGACCTGGAGCTCGGGGCGGGCCCGGAAGCGCTCCATCTGTAGTTCCAGCCGCTCGGGAATGGCGATATCGTCGGCGTCGAGAAATGCGACGAACGCGCCCCGGGACTTCTCCACGCCGCGGTTGCGGGCCGTCGCTGCGCCGGCGTTCGCCTGGTGGACATATACGACCGGTGGGCCATACTCCCGAACGATTTCGGCCGTGCGGTCGGTCGAGCCGTCGTCCATGACGATGATCTCGAGCGGAGTGAGTGTCTGGGCGATCAGGCTGTCCAGTGCTTCCGCGATGAACCGTTCGCCATTGTACGCCGGGACCACGCAGCTGATGTCCGGCGAAGCTTTCATCACGGCTCCACCGATCGTCGCCGATCGAGCGCCTTCTTGACCCACAGCAGCATGTCCTGCTCGACCGCATCGCGCCCCGAGTGGCTCAGGCTGTTCCGGTGCATCCGCCGCTTGACCAGGATTTCGGGGAGCACCTCGATCACGGTCCCGCACTCCGTGGCCCGCACGTACCAGTCCTGATCATGGCAGATCGGGATCTCCGGATCGAACGGAATCGAGGTCAGAACTCCGCGGCGCGCGAGACCCGCCTGGGTCACCGTGCCCGGCAGAGGCTTCCTCCATGGATTGTCGCTGTCGAGACCCTCCATCTCGTGCCGCAGATCGTCGTCCCAGAAGTTCTCGACGTAGGCCAGCGAGGCGTCGAGCTCGGGACGGATCTCGAAGCGGGCCATCTGGCGCTCGATACGCTCCGGCACCGCGATGTCGTCGGCATCGAGGTACGCGACCAGATCGCCCTGAACCTCTTGCAGGCCGCGGTTCCGGGCCGCCGCGGCGTTCTCCTGATGCAAGCAAAAGACGGGCGGGCCGTATCCGCGCACGATTTCCGCCGTGCCGTCGGTCGAGCCGTCGTCCACGACGATGATCTCCCGAGGAAGGAGCGTCTGGGCGAGGAGGCTGTCAAGCGCTTCCGCGATGTAGCGCTCCCCGTTATAGACGGGGACGAGGCAACTGATCCGTGACGACCGGGCCACAGGCGTTGCCTCAGCTCGCCGGAGCGTCGGGCAGCTCCGGGAGGGGCGGGTCGAGCGCGAACAGCTCGGCCATGTCCTCGTAGCGGCTGAGCTCGGGCGCCGTGTAGGGTCCCGCGCCGTCCGTCGACGGCAGTTCCGGTTGCGGCGCCGCGGACTCGGCGCTCGACGGCTGCACCAGCTCCTCCTCCAGGAGCTTCCGCGCCAGAGCTTCGACATCCTCGTAGGCGCGTTCCTCCGCGATCCCGTAACGCTCGGCGATCAACCGCGACGTCTCCTCCAGGCTGTGGTCCGAACCGAGAAGGACCCACATCGTGCCGCCGACTTCGTCCATGCTATAGTACATCCCGCTGGCCAGGTTGATGAAGATCGCTTCACCGTCCATCACCTTGGCAGCCACGTGTGGCCCCACGACCTGCAACCGCGTCGATCCGTTCAGCATCCTTCCTCCTCCGGACTATAGGATTCTGTGGGTGTGAGCGCAGCGCGACGCCGGTCGAGCGACATCTTGATCGCCGCCAGCAGTCCCTCGCTTTCGTCCGCCCGGCGGCGCCGGCTCTCGTTGCCGTCGTGGACGCGCCGCGACATGAGGACCTCGGGGATCACTTCGATGACCGCCCCGTGGTCCCGCGCCCGGACCTGCCACTCCTGTCCGTCGTGGTGGCGGAGCGACGGCAGGAACAACCCCACCCGGTCGAAGATCGACCGGCGCACCAGGCCCGTCATCGTGATCACACCGGCGTGGGGGAGCGTGAAATCGCCGTGGCGGAGATCCATTTCCTTCTCGACCGTGGCTTCGGGAGACCAGAAATTCTGGACGTGCGCGATGCAGCAATCGAGATCCGCGCGCTGTTCGAACCGCTCGATCTGGCGGGCGAGCCGGTCGGGATGCCACAGGTCGTCCGCGTCGCCGAACGCGATCAGGTCCCCGCGAGACTCGGTCACCCCGCGGTTCCGCGCCGCCGGCGAGCCCGCGTTCTCCTGTCGCACGAGACGCACGGCATCGACGTAGCGCGCGGCCACCTCGGCGGTGCCGTCGGTCGATCCGTCGTCCACGACCACGATCTCGTCCGCCGGCAGCGATTGAGCGAGGATGCTGTCCAGCGATTCCGCCAGGTAGCGATCCCCGTTGAAGACCGGAACGACGCAACTGATACGGCCAACGTTGCTCACGCCGGGACCCCGTCCAGCAGCTCCGCGACGACGCCCGGGATGTCGTGCATGTCGCGACCGAGCTCGAGCCGGTAGCAGGGAATCGCGGCGGCCAGGTCACACAGCACCTCGAACGAGCTCGTCCCGGCGCCGGTCATGAGCATCAGCGAGCTCGGCGCCAATCCCAGCATCGCCTCCTTCCGGCTCACCGGACGTACTTCCGTCCGCTCCCGCCCCACTACTTTGGCCACCGCCAGGGCGCGGATCTCGACCTCCCGGCGCATCCGCTCCGGATAGATGTCGTTCAGATAGATTAGCCATTTCTCCTCACCCGGCGCGTTGGGAGGCACGGCGCGCGAGGTGAACTGCGGGAAGTCCTCGAGCGCCGAGAGCCCGACGACCGTCGATCCGTACAGGCTGTGGCCGACGAACCCCCCTGCGCGACGCCGCTCCAGGCCGATGAAATCGTCGCCCAGAAAATCGAACCCGTCCTGCAGGCAGAGGAGCGAGGTCGTCGACTTGCCGGATCCACCGGCGCCGGTCAGCAGGATGCCCTCGTCCTCGGCCGCGACCAGCGCGCTGTGCATGTACTGGACGCCCCGGGTTCGGATCCAGAGGGAAAGCAGGCGGTGGAACGGGCGTGCCCGCTCGTCCAGATACATGTCATGGACGGATACCGTGCCGCCGGCGATGCGCCCGTTGGATCGATCGAGGACGGCGATCGTGCCGCCGCGGATGTCCGCGACGTACCGTCCGTCGGCGGTGGCCTGGGTCAAGCCATAAGGACCGAGCCCTTCCGGCACGGGCCGCAGGGGCGCCGGGACACCCGCCGCCTCCGCGTCCCAGAAGTCGATCGTCAGGGCCGGCCCGGCTCGGAAATCGCCCTCTGCGGCCTGTCCGCCGAGCGCGAGATGGGCGAGGACCCGCTCGATCTCCTCCGCGAGCCGGGAGCCGACGACACGGAACCGGACCGGCGCGCCCCCGAGCACATAGCTGGCCTCGACCGCCTCGTCCGGCCGAGCCAGGAGGGCGGCCCCGAAGCCCGCCCGGACGGCGGCATAGGCCGCCTCCCCGTCCTGGAGCACGACCATGTTCTTCTTCATCCCCGGCCGCCTCCGTGCGCGATTTCACGCCACGCATTCCAACGATACCGGCGGAACAAACGCAAACCATGCCGGGCGCGAGACATAGCGATCCGTACGGAATCGCCCCCACAATCGTACATGAGGTCGATCCGATGACGATCGAACGGCAGGAGCAGCCGATCGAAATGTCCAGCCGCGGAATGAAACCTGCCCCAACGGATGCTCAGCATGCAACGGCGGAAGTGCAGCCGCGCCCGGCGGTCCGGTTCGAAACCGTCCGGGGTGGGTAGGCCGAGCAACTTCTGCGCCTGATGGAAGCGATTTCGCAGGATGTGTGCCAAATGGTGGCGTTCCATCCGGTCGGCGGCCGCCGTCCAGTCGATTGTCTCCGCATGATCGCGGCACAGTTCGACAAAAACGAGGAGCCGTCGCAGGCCGAAAAACCCCAGGAAATAGCCCCGATCCATCACCTCCGAATGGAAGACGTTGTGGAGGAGTCGATGGGTCGCCCCCAACCGAAGCGCGCGCGATCCATCCAGCGGGATCGCTTCCGCTTCAGCCCACGCTTCATCCGGCGTCAGGAAATCGCGCTGCTCTCCCACCCGGACGTGGAGCTCGACGGAAACACGGGATGGATGAATCAGCGGCCGGTAATGGTATGTCCATTCCTTTCCTTCGCCTTGGGGACGGTATCCGGCTCCGACGAGCGCGCCGACGCTCTCATCGAGCGCGGCCATCGGCACGACCATGTCGATGTCCCACATGAATGCCGAGCCGGGATCGACACGTGGATCGAGGATGCGGAGGCCCCCCTTCAGAATCATCGGCTCGATTCCCCGATCGTTCAACAGCCGGATCGCCTCGGTGAGCCTTCCCTTGAGACGTTCGTGGCGGACCGAATTGAGATGGTACATGTGCTTCAGCTTTTGGCGGATGGGCGGCGGCAGCCGGTCGAGTTCGTCCTTGCGGCGCAACGCCGCATAGACGGCTCCTTCCACGAACTCCTGTCGGGCGAACCGAACAAACGTCTCCCATTCCCGATCCTCAAGTGTTTCGTGCAAAGACGCGAATGAATCGAGACACTGGCACAGGAAGCGGTACGGCTTCATGAAATCAACTCAGGAATCGTCGAAGTTTCCGAGCGGTCGAGCGCCGGGTCGTCACTTCGATTTTCTGACGATCACTTGATACTCCTTGTGCAGTACATCGAGGTCTGGACCGTATTTTGCCAGGAAGTTATCGATGCCCATCTGGGGTCGCTCTTCGGACGGCTTCTCCATTTTCCACAGATAGTCATCCAGGATCACGACCCCGCCTGGCTTCAGCAAAGGCCAACTCAGCGATGCATCGGCCTGAACATCTGCCGCACGATGACTCCCATCAATATAAACGACGTTAAAGATATCGTTCTTCATGAGTTTTAGAGTATCCTGAGATCTGGCTTTGATCTTTGTGACCTTGGTCGCCAGCCCCGACAATTCCATATTGTGATCGAACCGCAGCTCATGCATCCGGTTACGAAAAACGTCGATGCAAATGATCGACGAGGTCGAGTGAGTGAGGATGTTCCTCAGAAACCAGAGCGCCGAACGTCCCTCGAAACTTCCGATTTCGAGGAGCTGTATGTTCTCCTGTCCCTTGAATTCAGCCAGATATCTGTCCCATAGAGGCCTGAACTGGTCTCCGTAATGTTCGGTGAATGAATATGCGGAGGAGCCCAACGCCAAATTTGCCAGGCGCACGTCATAATAAAGAAACCTCGTCAGCAACCCTTCTTTGACGTTCAAGTCAACTCCCCGGCTGAGTGGTAGCGGTTCATCACGACAAGCCTGGCTGCCCGGTGTCAGCCCGCCCTTGGCAAAATATGGAACCTACCAGTACCGGAGTACATCGCGCGGGTCTGGACGTCCACTTGGATTTATTATGTCGGCGTGCGAATCGCGCGGACGAACGTGCAGCTCTACAACCAGCTCCGAGCCGAGGGAAGACCTCCCGAGGAACTCGCACTCGTAAAGCGCGCCTACGACTTTCTCGCCACGATGTATCCGGGTTACTACCAGGCCGATGGCAAGCCGTTCCCCGCCCATGGTGTGGGGGTGGCCAGCGCCGTCGCCCACCTCGGGGTGCCCGCCGAGTTCGTCGCAACAGCCCTCCTGCACAACATTTACGGAAACGGTGATTTCGGGGATGGCCGCGCTTCCGCCGTCACCCGGAAGCGTCGCCGCCTGGTGCAGGACGCGATCGGCGAGCGTATCGAGTCGCTGGTCATCCGCTTCCGCGATTGCCGCGTCAGTCCCGAGACGATCGAACGCATCGAGGGATCGCTGGACGATCTGGACGCCGACGAGCGGAACCTCGTCCTGATCGACCTGGCGGACCACCTGGAGAAATACGTCGATCTGGGAGTCCTCTATTTCGGGGATAATCTCTGGATGACCGAGAGGACCGAGCAGTATGGGAAGAATCTGGTCACCATCGCTCGACGATTGGATCAGGAGAAGCTGGCGGATCTGCTGGAGCGCTCTTTCGAGGAGGTCGCCCTGGCGTCACCCGATTTCCCCGAGTTCCTGAAGTCCCCTCCCGACCGTCGCTATCTCGCGCTCTTCGTTCCGCGTTCCTGCAGGAGGCGTTTTCTGCCATGGGTACGGCACGTGTCCCAGGCCGCGCGGAACAAGGCACGGCTCCGCACGCGGCTTCGCGATCGCCAGAAACGCCGCACCGACTCGAACCAGGCCTAGAGACGGCATGGACTCGACGCCGCCCGGTCCGCCGGGCCACTTCCTGCTCGGCCACCTGCCGGAGTTCGCGCGCGACACGCTGGGTTTCGTCGAAGCCGCCGCGCGCGGGTACGGCGACATCGTTCGCTTCCGCCTGGCGGGGCGGACCGCTTACCTTCTCAACGACCTCGACGCTATCGAGCACGTGCTCGTCACCGATCACCGGAACTTCATCAAGCACACCTTCTTCTGGCGTCACGTGCGGGCGATCTTCGGGGCCGGCCTCCTGACCAACGAGGGAGATTTCTGGCTGCGCCAGCGGCGCCTGATCCAACCTGCCTTCCATCACGAGCGTATCGCCGGATACGGACGGATCATGGTCGAGTACACCGAGCGGCGACTCGCGCGCTGGCGGGACGGTGACACGTTCGACGTCCGCGCCGAGATGAACTCGCTCACCTTCGAGATCGTGGCCCGCAGTCTGTTCGACGCCGAGGTGGCTGCCGAGGTCGAGGAGATCGGGGAGGCGTTCAACACCGGGATCGAGCAGATCGCCGCGCGCTTCCGGCGGCCGTACCGAATCCCCGACCGGGTTCCCACGCCGGGTAACCGGCGCTACCGCCGGGCGGTTGCTCGCATGGACGCGTTGATCTACCGGATTATCGCCGAGCATCGCGATCGCGGCGCCGGCGGGGACGATCTCCTCTCGGTCCTGATGCGGGTCCGGGACGACGAGGACCGTCCGATGTCCGAAGAGCAGCTCCGCGACGAGACGATCACGATGCTCCTCGCGGGCCACGAGACGACCGCGCTGGCGCTCACCTGGACGTGGTGGCTCCTGTCGCAGCACCCGGCCGCGGCCGGGCGGCTCGAGGTCGAGCTCGACGCCGTCCTGGCCGGCCGGCCGCCGCGGGTCGAGGACCTGCCGCGCCTCGCCTGGACCGAAGCGGTGGTGAAGGAATCGTTGCGTTTGTACCCTCCGGCCTACTCGTTCGGCCGCGAGGCGCTCCAGGAGTGCAAGATCGCGGGCTACCGTGTCCCCGCGGGGACGACCCTCTTCATCTTCCCCTGGGTGCTTCACCGCGACGCCCGCTGGTATGACGACCCGCTCGCATTCCGACCCGAGCGGTGGGCGGACGGATTCGAGGACCGTCTCCCCCGTTACGCCTACCTCCCTTTCGGGAGCGGGCCCCGGCTCTGCATCGGACGCGGTTTCGCGATGATCGAGGCGGTGCTGATCGTGGCCGCGATCGCCCGCCGGTTTCGGATCGAATGGGCGGCCGAGCCGCCCAGGCCCTTCACCAGCATCACGCTGCGCCCGACGGGCGGGCTTCGCGCGCAGATCCGCGCACGATAACGCAACGGCGCACCCGGTCTACTTCAGGACAAGCTCGCGCGCGAGCCTTTCACCCATGATCGTCCGTAGCTGGCCCCGCTCCACGGTAGCCTGCTGCTGCTGCGACCGCGCGCCCACCAGGCTTTCCGCGATGGGATCGAATTTCTCGTCGGCCCCATCGAAGACGGCCATGTTCGGGTACTCGACGAGTAGCAGGAGATCCCAATCGTCCTGATCCCCGGGCGGGGACGAGAGGATCTTGTAGGACACGATGTACCCCTTCTCGATCGCCGCGTCGTTTACCCGCTTCCAGTTCGCCTGAAGGTTCTTCAGATAATCCTCGGTCCTCCCTGGCTCGGTGCGTACGTACGTTACCTCCCAGACCGTTCCCTCCGTGTAGGGGCGGTCCTGGGCGATTCCCGGACGCGCGGAAAAAAGAAGAGCGAGAAAAGCGAACATCGACAGAGTCCAGCGTGAGAGACTCATTGCGACCCTCCTGGGTTGGCGGATGGGGTGGCCCAATTTCCGGCCAGCGATCTTGATACTACTCTTGCTGTCACAGCGTCAAGGTCCGCCGATTTCGAACGTCGCCGCCTCGGAACCCGCCGTGACCGTGAGCGAGGGGGCGGCGAAAACCAACGCCTGGGCCACCAACCGGTCGAGTGCGTCATCGCTGTACTTCGGGTCGTGGTGGAACAGCACCAGGTGCCGGGCGCCGGCGAGGGCGGCGAAATCGAGCGCCTGGCGCAGCGAGCTGTGGCCCCATCCGGCGCGAGCGGGGTAGTCCTCGTCGCTGTACTGGGCGTCGTGGATCAGGAGATCGCTCCCGGCGGCCAGCCCGTAGCCCGAAGTCCACTCGCCGCCGAGCGGGAAGTCGCGCACTCCCAGGGCGGGTTCGTGATCCGGCAGGTAGGTGACGACCCCGGCCGGGCCCGTGATCCGGTATCCCACCGTGGGTCCGGGATGACAGACGAACGCCGCCGAGACGCCGAGCTCCCCGATCTCGAAGTCGCCGTCGGGTACCTCGTGGATCTGCATCGCGCAGGGCAGGTCCCGCAGGTGGACGGGAAAGAGGGGCGGCGACATGTAGCGGCTGAGCCGGCTCCGCAGGTCGAGCGTGGCACTGCCCGGCCCCCAGATGTGGACCTCGAGGCCGGGCTCGTACAGCGGCCCGAAGAAGCCCAGCCCCTGGATGTGATCCAGGTGGAGGTGGGTCAGTAGGATGTCGACCCGGGCGGACGGGTTCGGCGTCAAGCGGCGGATGCCGGTGCCCGCATCGAGGATGAGCCGGGTCCCGTCCCGGCCCTCGACCTCGACACAGGAAGTGTTCCCGCCGTATCGCGCGGTGTCGGGGCCGGGCGCGGGGAGCGAGCCCCGTGTTCCCCACAGCGTGACGCGCGTACCCTAGTCCTCCTCCCAGAAGACCGCGAGCGCTCCGAGCTGCCGCCCCGCCTGGCCGACGAGGGGATAGCTCGTGACTTCGATCGATCGGCGCCCGCCATCCAAGCCGCGGATCCGGAAGCTCTTATGGGCCGGCCGGCCCTGGTTCAACGCGGTGACGAGCGGCAGCTCCGCCGGCGGGAGCGGCGCGCCGCTCTCGTCCGAGGGCTCGAAGACCGTCGCCCATTCGTCGAGCGACATCGGTCCCGACTCCTCGAAGCGGCGGCCCAGGATCGACTCCGCGGGTTCGTTGTAGAAGAGCAGCGTCCCCTGGGGATCGACGAGGAAGATCGGCACCGCGAGGTAGCTCGCGAGCTGCCGCGCCAGGATGATCTCGATCTCCTGCTGGGGCATGGAGGACCTCGTCGAGTGGTGGAGGCAACCGGGCTCGAACCGGCGACCTTCGGCTTGCAAAGCCGACGCTCTCCCAACTGAGCTATGCCCCCCACCACGGGCCGTGGAGAATGTCACGAACCCGGCCCACGGCTGCAAGAGCGCGACGGAAGCGATCTCGCGCGACGGCCGGGTCAGGAGGTCAAGGACTCGATTTCGCGCGTGTCATCCTCGCCGCCGCGACTGAGCGCGAGCCGCAGGTTGCCCGCTGCGCGGCGGGCGAGATCCGGGGCCGTCAGCCAGACGAAGCCGGCGAAAACGAACGCGCCGAGCAGGATCAGGGTCGCGAGCGCCGCGGGCGCCGCCAGGCCGGCGACGGCCCACGGGCGGGCGATCAGCACGGCGGCAAGCATCAGAACGGAGCCGCCGGCCGGAATCCGGTATCTCCGCAAGTAGGGCCTCAGCTCGATCGGCAGCAGCCGGACCGCCAGGCCCACCTGGACGGGGAGCAGCAGGTAGAGGGCGCCGGCGTACGCCCACGCGACCGCGACGATCCCCCCCGGCAGCGCCACGATCATCGCGAGCAGGGAGACCACGGTCGACAAGATCTCGATCCGGACCCGCCACCCCGTCTCGCCGATCGCGAGCAACGCCGAAAAGTTGAGACCGGTGATCGAGTGGGTCGCCGCCGCCAGCGAGAACGCCACCAGGATCGGAATGCTGGGCAGCCATTCGTCTCCGAGGAAGAGCGGGACCATCAGCGCGGCGACTGCGGCCAGGCCGAAGTACGCCGGCCAGGTCATAAGGGCCAGCATCTCGGCGCCCTGGTAGATCGCCCGCGCCATCCGCTCGGGCTGGCGCTGGAGGCGGGGGAGCGTCGACCACAGCACCGGAGCTATGCTCCCCGTCACCAGCACCGACAGGCCATTCGTGAGCTGCCGCGCGATCGTGTAGTAGCCCAGCGGGATCGTCCCCAGGGCGAAGCCGATCAGGAAGTTGTCCGCCCGCACGCGAGCGAACCGGATGAGGTTGAGGCCGAGGATGTTGACCCCGAAGGCGAGCAGCTCCAGGTAGCGCCGAAACGAGAACCGCATCCGGGGCCGCCAATCGCTCGCCCGCCAGAGGAGCACGCATCCCAGCGCCTGGTTGATGAGCTGCATCGCGACCAGGCTCCAGACGCCATAGCCGGAAAACGCGAGGACGATTCCGATCGTGCCGGCCGTGGCCTGCCCCACCACGGCACGGATGGCGAGCGCCTTGAACCGGAGGCCCCGGCGGAGGATCGCGTCCTGCACCGAGATGAGGCCGCTCAGCAGGAAAGCGATCGAGAGCCAGCGTACGATCGACGCCAGCTCGGGGCGGCCGGCGAGGCGGGCGAACGTCTCGGCCGAGGCGACGCCGAAGCCGGCCAGCAGGAGGGCAAAGCCGATGTTGCCCCAGAACGCGCTGTCGAGGTGCTCGCGTTCGAGGTCCTCCCGCTGGACGATGGCAGCAGTCAGACCCTGGTGGAGGAACAGCATCACGAAATCGATGTACGCGGCCGCGAGCGCGACGAGGCCGAACGATTCCACCGGGAGCAGCCGCGCCAGAACGAGGTAGAGAGGGAGCAGGAGGCCCTTGTTGCCGATCTGCTGGACAGCGGACCAGAGGGTCCCCCGCAGGGCCGCGGCGCGCAGGCTCCCGGGATCGTATTCAGCCATCCCAGTAGCGGTACAGACCGAGCCGGTAGCCGATCACGCGCCACGCCTTGAGCCCGAGTCGGAGCGGGATCCTCCATAACCGGTCCGTGTGGGCCCAGAAGCGCAGATACTCGGGAACCGAACGCACCCGCTCCGCCAGGCCCGCCTCCCCGACTCCCCTGGCGTACATGTGGTAGTGGTGGAGGAACAGGGCGACCGGACGCCCGCGCCGATTCCTCGTCCAGAGCCGGAAGCGCTGCCGGTCGGCGCGGGTGACGGGGACCGCGTGGAGGCGATCGCGGACCGCCGGCGGGATCGGCACCCCGAACGTCCGCGCGAGGTACTCCAGGGGCTCCACGACCGGACTCGTGAGCCTCAACTGCCGGGAGGTCCGGATCAGATGCTCCCAGTCGATCCCATCCGGGGCCGACCGGATCACCGTCACCGCGTCCGCGACCCAGCGCAGCGGGGCTTCGTTGACCCAGTTCATCCCGTGGACACAGGCGTGGATCAGGTGATCGGCGGCGCAGAGGGTCCGGGTCTCCACGCCCGCGATCGTGGCGGGCACGCTCGCCTCCCAGAACGGGTCGTCCGCCCCGCGCCCGCAGCACGCCATCAGCAGATGGCAGTGCAGGTCGATCGAGTACCCGTCGGCGTCGAACAGGGCGATCGCGTGCTCGAAGCGGGTGTCGAAATGCTCGGGAAGCCAGTACCGGCTCGACCACCCGCTCTCCCGCAGCGCCTCGTACGCCTCCTGAAACCGGTCCTCGCGGACGAGGACGTCGAAATCCCCCATCCCGCGGGCGCTCGCGTCCCGGTAGTAGCAAGGCACCAGGGCCGCACCCTTGACGACCAGGGTCTCGATTCCCGACGCATGCAGCACGCCCAGCGCCCGATTCAGTCGTTGGAAGATCTGCTGGTTACGGCCCCACGTCCGGCGGCGGTACGGTTTGAGCCGCTCCAGCCGGGGATCATGAACACCCTGCGCGAGCAGGTTCCGATGGGCGAGCGCCAGGAGCTTGGCCGAGCGGCCCTCGACGCGGCCCAGGTCGGCCCCGTCCGCCCATTCCAGCCAGGCGCGGCGGGCGGCGTCGCCCTCGAGCAGCGCGGCCTTCAGGAGGAGCTCCTGGCGCGGACCGGGCCAGACGGAGCCGCCCGCGACCGGCCGCCTGCCTCCGAACCAGCGGCCGCGCCGCAGCTCGTGCGGGGAATCGACGGCACGAACGACGGGTGTCACGGACGACGCGAGATCGACGCTTGCGCCCTTGCGGAGCCCGGATCGGCGTACGGAGCCGCCTGGATGTGAAATAGCTCCGCGTACCTGCCGCCCTGTCGCATCAGCTCGTCGTGGTCGCCGCTCTCGATGATCCGCCCCTCCTCCAGCACGTAGATGCGATCCGCCGTGCGGACGGTCGAGAACCGGTGGCTGATGATGAGCGCCGTCCGGCCCTCGACCAACCGCCGGATGGAGTCGAAGACCTCCGCCTCGGCCGCCGCGTCGAGGGCGCTCGTCGGCTCGTCGACGACCAGGAGCTGCGAGTCGCTCGCGAAGGCCCGAGCGAGGGCGACCCGCTGCCATTCGCCGATGCTCAGCTCCTCGCCGCCTTCGAACCAACGGCCGAGGATCGTCTCGTAGCCGCGCGGCAAGCGCCCGATCAACCGGTCGGCTCCCGCCCGGCGTGCGGCCTCCTCGAGCCGCTCCGGCCGGGGTGGCTCGTGCACGGCGCCAAACCAGATGTTGTCATTGGCCGAGAGGTAGTACTGCCCGTAGTCCTGGAAGAGGATCCCGATCTGACGCCTCAACTCCTTGGGATCGAAGTCGCGCAGATCGATCCCGTCGAGGGTGATCCTGCCGGAGGTGGGGTCGTAGAGGCGGCAGAGGAGCTTGACCAGCGTCGTCTTGCCGGCCCCGTTCTCGCCCACCAGCGCGACCACCCGCCCCGGCCGCAGCTCCAGATCGACTCCGTGGATCAGCGGGCGGTCGATGCCCGGGTAGCTGAAGGAGACATCCTCGAACACGAAGCCCTTCCGGAACGGCCGGGGCACCACCTTTGGATCCGCCGGCGCGAGGACCCGCGGCTCCACCCCAAGGAACTCGTCGAGCATGGCGAGGAAGAGGTTGTCCTCGTAGAGCCCTCCCAACGCGTCGGACAGCGTCCGCAGAAGGGCCTGTCCGCGCTGGACCGCGCCGAAATACATGACGAGGTCGCCGATCGTCAGCGTTCCCTGGAACGTCTCGTAGCCGATGAGACCGTACGAGGCAAACACCGCGAGAGCCGCCGCGACCTGCGCGGCGATCTCTCCGAGGGTGCGGCGCTTGACGAGCTCGAGCCGCCCTCGCCGGAGGCGGTCCCGGAGCCGCCGGAACCGGCCGATCAGCTCGGACCCCAGCCCGAACACCCGGACCTCCTTCGCGTGTCCGGGGTGAACGAGGAGCCATCCCAGATACTGGGCCTTGCGCTCGCTCGGGGCCTGGTCGCGCTGCCAGCGGTACTTGCGGGTCGAGTGGCGGAGCCGGACGAAGAGTCCGGGGAGGACCGCGACGAACAGGAGAGCCGCGAGCATCCAGTGCACGGTGGCGAGGAGGAGCACGATCCCGACGACCGTGATCGAGCTGCGTGCGACCGACAGCAGGCCGCTCAGCACGCGCGGCGGCCGGTACGGAGCCTCGCGCTGGGCCCGGTGGAGCGTGTCGTGGTAGGCGGGGTTCTCGTAGTACTCCAGGTCGGCCTGGACGGAGCGATCGTGCAGCACGTTCAGCACGTGGTCGGTGACCATTTCGCTCTGGGCTTCGGTGGCCAGCCCGGAGAGCGTGTCGGCCACGGCCGCCGCCAGACCGACCACCGCCGCCAGGCCGATCAGGACGAGCACCTCGCCGAAGCCGCCCGCGGAAGGGTCCCGCGCGCCGGCCGCCACCGCGTCCACGACCAGCTTGGTCAGGTAGAGCGCGAGCAGCGGCAGGAGCGCCTGGACGAGCACCAGGACGAGCCCGAGAGTGGTCCAGCGCGGCGAGCTGGCCCACACGAGGCGGAGCGCACGGCCGATGCGCAGCGTGCCCCGCACCCTTTCCAGAAGGTTCCGGGGTGCGCGCAACCGGCCCTCCGGCTACCGGGGGCGGCTCCGGGGTCTCAACGCCCGATCGTTTCCAGGGAGGGCAATCGCCGGTAGCGCGAGGGCGACTCCTCGCCGCCCACCACGACCCGGCCTTCGCTCTCCAGCCAGGCGTGGGCGCGGATCCCCGGCTTCTCGTCGTCCTTCTCGACGCCCAGGTGCAGCTCGGCGGGGATCCCGCGTCGTCGGAGGAGGAGGAAGCCCACCAGGGCTTCGGTCAGGCACGGCTTGGAGGGGAAGAGCCGGCGGCCGACCGCGTGCACCGCCCAGACGACGCGCTCCCGCTCACCCGCCGGGCGGGAGGCGAATCGGGAGGGGCGGGCGAGCCGGCGGACCAGCTTGAGCGCGCTCCGGAACGGTAGGACCGCCAGGACAAGGCGCACGGCGACGGACAGGGTGGCAGCCGCAACGAGGGCGCGCCACTCGGCCGGCGAGCGGCGGAGCAACCTTCGGGCGTTGATCAATCCGGCACCTCCACCAGGCCCCGCTCGATCAGGCCGGAGAGGAGGTGGACGAGATCCCGCCAGCACCGCTCCGGCTCGACGTCGTACTCTTCGAGGAGGATTCGCTCGATCTCTCCCATCGTCACGGACTGGCCGAGCAGCTCCCACACGCGCGCCCCCACGCCTTCGAGGCCGAAGTAGGTGCCGGCGTCGACATCGAAGATGACGACCTCGCCGCCCAGGTCGGAGGAGACCTGGCCGTTGGTCCTGGTGACAACGGTATCCCGGGATAGGTCCATGCCCGGAGAATATACACGCAACAGGCGGGCCGGATGACCGATCGGCCACCGGTCCGGCGAGCGCACCGGTCAGCCGTGGAGCCGCAGCCACCATTCCAGGGCGAGCGTGTACCAGAAGTAGGGATGTTCCCGTCCTCCCGCCTCGATCTCCCGGTAGTGAGATCGGAGACCGGCGCCGTCGATCCAGCCCCGATCTGCGGCCCTCGACCCCTCGATGAGGTCCAGGATCGTGTCCCGGGCACGATCCCGAAGCGCGAGCTCCCATAGCGGGGTGGGGGGGATCTTCCGGGCGCTCTGCCGGGCCGACTCCTCCATGACCCCCCGCATCGCCCGCCGGGTCAGGCGCTTGTCCTCACCCGTCCGGTTCAGCACCCGCTGGGGGATCGCGAGGGCGAACCGGGCGAGCCTCAGGTCGCTCCACGGATCGGCGAAGGCCACCCCGAAGCGTGCGGCCGTCCGCTCCGAGTGGACGACCCACCGCATGTGCACGGGGGTGAAGATCACGGCGTAGCGCTGGCGTCGCGCGATCCCGACCATCGACGATCCGGGTCTTCCTGAGAGATCGACGGCGAAATCATCCAGGGAAGCCTTCATTTCCGGCGCCAGCCATGGAGGCAGCATCCTGCGCGGAGGACGGAGCGCCCGGTATGCCCGGAGGATTGGGCGCTGGAGCCGCGGCGTTCTGTTCTCGGGGAAGCCGAACCGGAGCGTCGGCCCGAGCAGGTAGTTCCGGACGGCCCAGAGGGTCGAGCGCCCGCGCAGCGCGCCCAGCCACCGGAGCTCCCGCGCGAGGGTCGGCCAGCGGCCCGACCTCAGCAGTCCCGGATAGTCGTAGATGTACTCGCCGGCGACGAGATCGCCGCGGTCGCCCGAGAGGAGGGTGGCGACTCCGTCAGCGCGGGCCGCGGCCAGGGTCCGCTCGATGCGTGCCTGGTAGACGAACAGGTGCGGCGCGTCCCTGTCGGGCCCGTGCTCGGGGTAGTCGACCAGCGGCCAGGCGTCGTCGGCGGGCACGGCGGTGACGGGGATCTGCCAGTGGCCGGCGATCCGGTCGCTGATGTACCGCTCGTCGCAAGCGGCCAGCTCTTGGAAGGCATAAGAGTAGGCGCGCAGGGCCGGTGGGCCGTGGTCCGGCTCGTGGTGCATCAGCCACCCGGCGGTGGCGGCGATCGAGCCCGAATCGAGGCCGCCGCTCAGCGAGACCCCCACCGGGCGGGCGGACCTGAGCCGCGAACGCACCGCCGCCTTGAACAGCTCCAGGAAGTGCGCGGCGTAGTCGTCCTCGGCGGCGTACTCGATCCGCTCGCCGGGATCGGCGTCCCAATAGCGCCAGGTGCGGTGGCCGCCCGCCTCGACCACCAGCGCGTGCGCCGGCGGGAGCTGATCGATGCCCTCGTAGAAGCTCCACTCCAGACGCCCGAACGCCCCCGCCAGATAACCCGCCACGGCCGGCTCGAAGATCTGGCACGGCACCCCCGGCACCGCCAGGATCTGCTTGACCTCGGTCGCGAACAGCACCCGCCCCGGCTCGACCCGGTAGTAGAGTGCGCGCATCCCCATCGGATCGCGCGCACAGAAGAGCCGCTGGCGGGACCTATCCCAGACGGCGAACGCGAAGTCGCCGAGGACGTGCGCCGCGCACCCGATCCCCCACCGCCGGTAGGCCGCCAGCAACAGCTCGCCGTCGGAAGGCGCGCCGCCCGCCGGCCGATCGGTACCCAGCGCCGCCAGCAGCTCGTCCCGGTTGTCCACCCGCGCGTCGGCCACCAGCACCGGGCCCCCGCCCGGCCCCACCACCGGCTGCCGCGCACCGCTCCCCGCGCTCGCGCCCGCGCCGGCCGAGAGATCGAGCGCCAGCTGGCCCAGCGCCGCGCTCCCCTCGCTCCACTCCCCCGTGCCGTCCGGGCCCCGGTGCGACGCCGCTCCCACCATCGCCGCCACTACCCCCGGCTCCACCGCCGAGCCGCCCCCCATCACCACTCCGCAAATCCCGCTCACTCGTGCCTCCGTCGGCCGGGCGTCACGACCAGTATCGCCGCAGCCAGATCTCGACCCGGAGCGGCGACCAGAAATCGTGCCTCTGAGGCTCGTTCCTGAGATAGCTCTCGAAGGCCTCGCGGAGCGCGGCCTCGTCCACGTATCCCAGCGCGGCGGCCCTGGAGTTCGAGATCAGCCCGAGGACCGTCTCCCGGGCGCGCTCCCTGAACCCGCGGTCGAACAAACCCTCGGGGATGGTCTTGCGGGTCGCGTCCGCGGCGCCGTCCGGCATCAGCGGGCGGATCGCGCGCCGAGCCAGCCGCTTCCGCTCGCTCGCCCGGTTCACGAGGTGCTGGGGGATCGCGAGAACGAACTCGGCGAGGTTCCGGTCGCTCCACGGATCGGCGTAGCCGAGCCCCGACCGGGCCGCCGTCTGCTCCCTCCGCTGGGCGATCATCATCCCCGCGAAGGAGAAGATCCTGCCGTAGCGGCCGCGCCAGGCGTGGCCGCCGGGGGGAGTGTCCCGATTGCCGAGCAGGAGTTCCCGCAGCCCCGAGCGCTCGGCGAAGTCGGGCCGGATCCAGCCCGGCCCGGACCGGCTCCGTGACGGGGCCCGCGCCGCGAAGGGTGACGCCCTCCAGAGCGGCTCGAGGACCTCGCGCCTCAGGACGCGGCGGAGCCGCCCGCCGGAGCCCCGCGCCTGCTCCCGCAGCTCGGCCCACGCCACCCGCCATCCGCGGTCCCGCAGCAGACCGGGGTAGTCGTAGATCCAGTCGCCGACCAATTCGTCGCCGCGGTCGCCCGAGAGGAGGGTGGCGACTCCGTCGGCCCGGGCGGCGGTCAGGATGCGCTCGACGAGCGCCTGGTAGACGAACAGGTGCGGCGCGTCCCTGTCGGGCCCGTGCTCGGGGTAGTCGACCAGCGGCCAGGCGTCGTCGGCCGGCACGGCGGTGACGGGGATCTGCCAGTGGCCCGCGATCCGGTCGCTGATGTACCGCTCGTCGCAAGCGGCCAGCTCCGGGTCCCGGAACGCCGACGAGTAGGCGCGAAGGGCCGGCGGCCCATGCCGCGGCTCGTGGTGCACGAGCCAGCCGGCGGTGGCGGCGATCGAGCCCGAATCGAGGCCGCCGCTCAGCGAGATCCCCACCGGCCGGGCGGACCTGAGCCGGGAGCGCACGGCCTCTTTGAACAGCTCCAGGAAGTGCTCGGCGTAGTCGTCCTCGGCGGCGTACTCGATCCGCTCGCCGGGGTCGGCGTCCCAGTAGCGCCAGGTGCGGTGGCGACCCGCCTCGACCACGAGCGCATGCGCCGGCGGGAGCTGGTCTACGCCATCGTAGAAGCTCCACTCCAGACGCCCGAACGCGCCCGCCAGGTAGCCCGCCACGGCAGGCTCGAAGATCCGGCACGGCACACCCGGCACGGCCAGGATCTGCTTGACCTCGGTGGCGAACAGCACGCGCCCCGGCTCGACCCGGTAGTAGAGCGCGCGCATCCCCATCGGGTCCCGCGCACAGAACAGCCGCCGGTGGGACGCGTCCCAGACGGCGAACGCGAAGTCGCCGATGACGTGCGCCGCGCAGCCCGTGCCCCAGCGCCGGTAGGCCGCCAGCAGGAGCTCCCCATCGGAAGGCGCACCGCCCGCCGGCCGATCGGCGCCCAGCGCGGCCAGCAGCTCGTCCCGGTTGTCCACCCGCGCGTCGGCCACCACCACCGGTCCCCCGCCCGGCGCCGCCAGCGGCTGCCGCACGGCCCCCGCGCCGGAGCCCGCGCCGGCAGAGAGATCGAGCGTCAGGTAGCCAAGCGCCACACACCCCTCGCTCCACTCGCCGGTGCCGTCCGGACCCCGGTGCGACGCCGCTCCCACCATCGCCGCCACCACCCCCGGCTCCACCGCCGAGCCGCCCCCCACCACGACACCGCAAATCCCGCTCATCCCGAACGCGGCATCCGGGATCCGTCCAGGTCGGCCAGCACCGCCTCTCGCACCGCGGGAAGGGACGACAGGCCGCTCGGATAGATCAGTTCACGCATCGGAACATCGCGCGCGAGCCGGGCCAGGCGGCCCAACCGCCGCTCCTGAAAGCCCGCCGCCTGCGTGATCCGGGGGAGGAACGAGCCCCGGACCAGCTCGATGAGCGCCTGGCCCGGAGGTACGGGCCGGATCTCGACGGCCGATGACGGATCCCCGGCGTCCCGCCTCGTCGGCAGGTAGATGCGGCCGAGGGGACGGGTTCCATCGCAGAACTCGCCCAAGCCGCCGCGACCGACCGGGACCCGCCGTTTCGTCAGCTCCGGGTGCACGAGATCGAGATCCTCGAATCGGTCCAGGAAGTGCTCGGCGACCTCGGGCCACATCCGCATCTGCGGGTACCCCGGGTATGCGGCGACCGTCTCGTTCACGTCCAGGCGAAGGAGATCGTCCGTGAGGAGCGGATGGCCCACCTGCATCAAAGTGGCGGCGAGCGAGCTCTTGCCGGCGCGGTTGGTCGCCAGGAACGCGACGGCCCGACCCTCGATGGCGACGGCCGAGGCGTGCAGCATCGGCGATCCGCGACGCTCCAGCCAGTAGGCGAGCACGATCCCCAGCAGGAAGATCTCGATCGCGAAGCCGAGCGCCGGATCGAGGGGCGAGAACTCGATACGATCCTCCCACACGTAGAAGTCGGCGACGCCCGTGCAGGAGAGGACGTCCACTTCTCCCATCCGGTAGAGGAGGATCGTGCTCCGGCCGTCCTCCATCCGGACGGGGCTGACGAACGTCGGATTCCGGCGCTCCCAGCCCGAAAGGGGAGGCTTCTCGACCAACCGGATCGTGAGATCGAGAGGATCGGAGGAACCCGGCAGGCGGGTTCTCAGCGGAAAGTCCAGAGCCAGGGTCAGGCCGTAGGCCCGCCGTTGGGAGAGACCGCTCAACCGGGGTACGGGCCGATCGGCCCCTCGTCGGGCCCCAGGAAGCCGCGATCTTTGAGCTCGCCGATGAAGCGAGCCAGGTCTTCTCTCAGCCTCCCCTCCTCCACCGCATAAATATCGAGGAGCCGGCGAAGGGCCCCGTCCGCCGTGCCGCGCTCGACGATCGCCCTCCACATGTCGGCCGCGGGGCCCTCGAGCCGGATCGCCGCGCCCGACTCGGTGTCGGCCGCCAGGACGTCGCCGTTCAGCTCCCCGAATACGACCGTCGGAGAGGGCCCCAGGGGGCCGGCGGCCCTGGGCTGGACCTGAACCGGCCGGGTGCGGGCGCGCAGCCGGTTGGCGTAGCAGCGTTCCGGCGAGCCGATCCGCCATCCGGCCTCCTCCTTTTCCGTGACCGGGTTCCAGAACGCCACCGTCGGCTCGCTCCAGGGGAAGCAGAGGTGATCGGGCTGGCCGATCCAGTAGCACCGGGGGTCCGAGCGCAGGGTCCAGCGGCGGCGCCACGCCTCGTATTCCGCTCCCAGCCGCTCGGGGGCGTGATCGTGGAGGTCGTCGCCGCTCTCGCACGCGATCACCTCAGGCTCGCGAGCGACGATCGCGCGGCGGAGGTCGGGGTGGGAGTAAAGCGGGGCGAAGGCGATCCGACGGTCGGGCCACCCTTCCAGGAAACGGGCGAACCGGAGGCCGGTCAGCGAGCAGTCGTCGACGATGACGAGCGTGGAGCCCGGGGGAGGAAACGTTTCGAGCTGCTCAGAGCGGAGATCGAGGGAATACGCGAGGAGGCCGAGGACGACGAGCCCCCCCCGCGGGATCGCCACGAAGAAAGCCTCCGAGACCGCATCCGCCCCGAGTCGCTCCGAGAGCCTGCTCGCCAGCCGCTCGCACGCCCTCTCGGCTTCCGGATATCCGACATAGCGCAGGCGTGACAGGGCGGCGGGGAGGTGGCCGGTGAGAGCCCGGACCCGGGCCGCCTCCGCCTCGTCGAAATGGCCCAGGACCGACAGGAGCGGACGGGGTCCCGGGCGGAGGACCAGAATCGCCTCCTCCATTCCTTTCCAGAGCGGGCTCGCGGTCAGGGCCGCCGCCAGCGCGAGCGGAGCGGACGCCTCACCGTCCTCTACGGGCTCCTGAGCTAGGAGGTGCGCCTCGTCCAGAGGGAGGACGAAGACGGCGGCTTCACGCCGGGCCACGAATGGTTCCGGTCACGAGAACGTTGCCTTTGCGCGCGGACGGGTACGTGAGGATGGGAGGTCCTGAAAGGGGAGGTCCTGAAAACAAGATGACGCACCACACGCGGTGCGTCATCCGGATGTCGTGCGAGCTTGGCGAGGAGCGGGCGCGGTCCCCCTTCCGCGCCACGATCCGCCGCGACGCCCGGCGGGCGCCGCGTTGCCTGCGAAGGCTAGATCCCCTGCGAGGCGGCGCTGCCGCCCTTATCGTCGTCCCCCGGCCGGGTCAGGCCGGTGGCCGTGAGATCGGTCACGCTGCCCCATTCCTTGATCTCGGGCGTCTGGTAGGTCTTCTTCCCGTTCTCTTCCACGGTTGTGTCCTCCGTCTTCCAATGTCCAGTCGCCCGCGGGCGCCCGCGAGCCAAGGCCTGTCCATGATTATACGCCCTCCGTGGGTTCGATGCAAGAGCCGGGGTGCTCCATCCATGGTTGTTGCCGGGCGTTCCACTGGCTAAGCTTTAAATCTAAGAACATCAACGGGTTGCGGCGGGCGGTGGCGGCATTAGCTTTGCTCTCGATGCAGCCCGGCCATCGACGCGAGCGGCTGTGGGTGGGTCTGGCGGCCGGCCTCGGCGCGGCCCTGGCGGTCCTCGCTCTCGCCGCCACGGAAACCTTCCGGGCGCTCGAGCGCCGAACGGGCGATACCCGGTTCCACCTCGAGCGCGCGCTCGCCGGCGCCGATCCGGCTGACTCGACGATCGTCATCGTCGACATCGACAACCGTACGCTGCGGCTCTACCAGGACGAGCTCGGGCGCTGGCCCTGGTCGCGAAACGCTCACGGCGCGCTGCTGGAGTTCCTGGCCATCGGCCGGCCGCGAATCGTCGGCTTCGACGTCCTCTTCAGCGAGCCGGACCGGGCGCGACCCGTCGCGGACTCGCTCTTCGCGGCCGCGGCCGCGAGCGGGCCACCCGTCATCCACGCCGCCGTCTTCGACGAGCCGGGAGCGGACCCCGCGCTGGCCGCGCGGTTCGAGCGCGCGTACCTGGGTCGCGCTGCACGGCTGGCGGCGCTCGAGCGGTTCGCGCTGCCGATCCCCGCCGAGGCGATCCCGGGCCCCTCCTACGCCGCGGTCGACCTGCCGCTCGGGCCGCTGATCGAGAGCGCGGCCGGCGTGGGCGCGATCAACCGCAGCCCCGACCCAGACGGCGTCGCCCGCCGCGAGTTCTTGCTGGCTCGCTTCCGCGACCTGACCTACCCGTCCATGGCGCTCGCGCTCGCCCTCGGAGGGGGTGCCGGCGCCGAGCGGCTGAACGCCACCGAGGGGCGCCTGGTGCTGGACGGCCGCGAGGTCCCGCTCGAGGCGGGCCGGCTCAGGCCCCACTGGCGTGGGAGCTACGGGGATGAGCCCTACTCCGTGATCCCGGCCCACGACGTCCTCAACGGGTACGCCCAGATCGCCGCCGGCCTGGAGCCCGATCTCGACCCCGACTTCTTCGCCGGGAAGATCGTGCTGATCGGAGCGAGCGCGACCGGGGTCGGCGACCTCCTGGCCGGCCCGTTCAGCGCGACCGAGCCGGGGGTCTTCCTCCACGCGACGATCCTCGACACGCTCCGCTCGGGCGACTTTCTGCGTACGCTCGCGGCCGGGTGGGCGCTCGCGCTGACCGTGCTCGTCACGCTCGCGACAGGGCTCCTCGTGGCCCGCGCCCGATCGGTCCAGCGGGGGGCGGCGGTCCTCGTGCTCGTCCTCGCGGTCACGACCGGCGCGGCCCTGGCCGCGTTCCTCGCGGGCGGCGTTCTCCTCCCTTTCGCGGCCCCCGTCACCGGCGCGGTCCTCGCGTTCGCCGGCTCGATGGCCGGCGGCTACCTGACCGAAGGGCGGCGACACCGCGAGATCAAGGGCGCCTTCGGCAAGTTCATTCCGGCCGCGGTCGTCGATCAGATCGCCGCCTCGGGGGCCGATCTGCGCACGATGACGACCCGCCGCGAGCTCACGGTCCTCTTCAGCGACGTCCGCGGCTTCACGACGATGTCCGAGGGTTCGACCCCCGAGCTCGTCGTCGAGACCCTGAACGAGTATCTGGCGGCGATGGTGGAGGTCGTCTTCGCCCACGGCGGCACGCTCGACAAGTTCATCGGCGATGGTCTCATGGCGTTCTTCGGCGCGCCGCTCCCCGATCCGGACCACGCCGAGCACGCGTGCCGGACGGCGCTCGCCATGCTCGACAGGCTGGCCGAGCTCAACGCGGGCTGGGTCGCGGCCGGCCGGCCGCCGCTCGCGATCGGGGTCGGGATCCATTCCGGCGACGCCGTGGTCGGCTTCATCGGCCATTCGGGCCGCCGGCTCGAGTACACGGCGATCGGCGACACGGTCAACCTGGCGAGCCGCCTGGAGGGGCTGAACAAGGAGATCGGGACGTCGGTCCTGCTCTCGGCGGCGACCGAGCGGCGCCTGAACGGCCGGATCCGCGTCAAGCCATTGGGCGAGCGGGCGATCAAGGGGAAGGCGCGCCCGGTCGAGGTCTTCACGCTGGACCGTCTACCGACGCCTTGATTATGATAGATCGGCGATGACCCACCCCCTCGTGGAACAGCTGCTCACCGGTTCGGGGCTCCTCTACCTTCTGCTCGCCCTGCTGGCGATCGCGGCCCTCCTCGTTCGCAGGCTGACTCAGGATCCCCACGTGCGGCGGCGGGCGATCCTCCTCGTCGGGCTGCTCCTCCTCTTCGCGCTCATCCAGATCACGTTGGGAGAGATCCCCGAGCGCACGAGCGGGTTCGTGACGACCCCGGGCGGGGAGCGGGTGCCGGGGCTCGTGGCAAACCCGACCTACCAGGCGGTCAGCGTCGCGCTCCTCATCGTCGGGCTGCTCGCGCTCCTCCTGATCGCGACGATCTCGATCGTCGATTTCGTTCTGGTCCGGAAGCTCCGGTTCGAGATCCCGAACATCCTGCGCGACGCCACCGTCTTCACGCTCTTCTTCGTGGGCGTGCTGATGATCCTCTATAGCCGCACCGATCTGAACGTGGCCGGCCTGTTCACGACCTCGGCCGTGATTTCGATCGTCATCGGCCTCGCCCTCCAGGATACGCTCGGCAACGTGTTCAGCGGCCTGGCGCTGCAGACGGAGCGGTCGTTCAAGGTCAGCGACTGGGTCCGGTTCGGGGAGCTGGAAGGCATCGTCACCGATATCTCGTGGCGCGCGACCAAGCTGCGGACGCGCTCCAACGACCTCGTCATCATCCCCAACTCGCTGATCAGCAAGGACACGGTCGTCAACTACAGCGCCCCGACCCGGGTGCACGCGGTAACGGTGGAGATCGGCGTCCACTACCGCCATCCGCCGGCCGATGTCATCGCCGCGCTGGAGGAGGCCGCCGAGCAGACCGAGGGGATCCTCAAGCGCCCTCGCGCCGATGTCCGGACGGTCGCGTACGGCGACTTTGCCGTCACCTATGACGTGAAGTACTGGATCAAGGACTACGAGGAGATGGAGGACATCAAGGACGACTTCATGACCCTCATCTGGTACGCCTTCAAGCGGCGCGAGATCGAGATCCCGTACCCTATCCGGAACCTCTACCTCCATCAGGTGACGCCGGAATCCAGGCGGGCCGAGGCCGAGGCCGACGACGAACGCGTCTTCCAGCACCTGCGCCGCGTCGATCTGTTCGACCCGCTGAGCGAATCCGAGGCGCGCGCTCTGGCGGCCCGCGCGCGGGTGGAGATGTACTTTGGCGGAGAGACGGTGTTGCGCCAGGGCGAGCCCGGCGATTCTCTCTACATCATCGAGGATGGGCTGGTCGAAGTGGTCGTCAGCCAGAACGGCCGCAGCGAGCGCCTGGCGCATCTGGGGCCGAGCGCGTTCTTCGGCGAGATGGCGCTCATGACGGGAGCCGAGCGGAAGGCGACCGTGGTCACCGTGAAGCCGACCCATTTCTTCGTGATCGACCGGGAAGCCCTCCGCGGCACGCTCGAGAGCAACCCCCGGCTGGCCGAGCGGATCTCCGAGACGCTCGCCCAGCGACAGCAGCAACTGGAGGACACGCACGCGGCGATGAACCGGATCGCGGCGCAGGCGGTCGATGCCCAGAAGCACCAGATCCTCTCACGGATCCGGGACTTCTTCGGATTCAGGGAGTAGAGGCCGCATGAGAATCGCCATCATCGCGCTCGCCGCTGTCCCGCTGATCGCTCCCTCGCTCGCCGCCCAGGAGGACCTGGCGGGGATCCTCGTGGAGCGGAGAGAGGGCGTGCCCGCGGGAAAGCGCGCTTTCGAGGAAACCTGGCTCCTCCCCGCCGCGGGGGGTGTCGTCTCTTCCGCCGACGAGACCCGGTTCGCCGGCCGGGTCAGCGTGTTTCAGCAGGGATCGAAGGAGCGGATCGAGATCCGTCCGGTCGAGGAGGGGGCCCTGGGCGATCCGATCGTCATCGTCTCCGATGATGGCGGATACCACCTCGTGACCCGGGTCGGCGCAACCCCGTTCGCGACGAGCGCGCCCGCCCGCGATCCCTTCGTGCAGCTCGTCCTCACGGGCCCCGCGGGAGCGGCGCCGCCGCACCGGATCGTGCCCGGCCCGGGCGGGGGCGTCGCGGCGGTCGTGCTGCGCAGCGAGGGGCGTGCGGCTTTCGACCCGGACGAAGCGTTCGAGCTGAGACTTCCGCAGGTCGGAGGCGGCCTTCTCAGGACGGGGCTCTCGTCTTTCAGCGCGGCGCAGAACACCGAGGTCACCGCTTCGGCCGGCGCGCGCGGTGTCGATCAGGTCCGGACCGCCAACGGCACCGTCTCGGTAACCCCGGATCCGGCCGCGGTCGAATGGATGGAGGCTCGGCGGGTCTCCCCCGTCGAGTTCGAGACGTTCAAGATGGAGGCCCGGCTTCCGCCCTATGACGCGCTCCCCGAAGAGCCCGCGGAAGAGCCCGCGACCGAGCCCCAGGCGGCCGGCACCGCTGTGGGAAGCTCGCCGTGAACGGGCGGCTCGTCCGCCGCCTGGCATCCCCCGCGCTCGCCGCGCTCGCCGCGCTCGCGCTGACCGGGACGGCGGCCCCCGCCCGCGGACAGATCCTGGACCGGATCCTCGAGAAGGCCGAGAAGGTCAAGGAAACCGCGGAGAAGGTCGGCACCGCCGTCGTACCGATCTCTACCGAGCAGGAGATCGAGATCGGCCGCGGGATCGCTGCAACCATCGCCGGCCACTACGGTCTCGTCCGCGACTCGCTGCTGACCGAGTACGTCACGCTGGTCGGCCTCACGGTGGCGGTCATCGACCCGCGGCCGGACATCGCCTACCGGTTCGCCGTCCTCGACAGCGACGAAGTGAACGCCTTCGCCGCCCCCGGCGGGTACGTGTTCGTGACCCGGGGCGCGATCGCGATCATGGAGGACGAGTCGATGCTGGCGGGGGTCCTGGCGCACGAGCTCTCGCACGTCAACCGGCGGGACATCATCGAGGAGATCCAGAGCAAGGCGCGGACCGCGCTCGGAATCGAGGAGGCGGCCGAGCGGGTCGACATCACCGGCGAGGAGTACCTGCAGAAGGCGATCGAGACGGGCGCCAGCGCGCTCTTCATGGGGCTGTCGCGCGAGGACGAGCTGGAGGCGGACGCCTACAGTGTCCGGACCACCGCTGCCGCGGGGTATGATGCCACCGCCATCCGGCGGTTCGTCTCGCGCCTGGATCGAGCCGCGGAGGAAGAGGTCTCGCTCCTCAAGAAGACCCACCCGGACGTCGACGACCGGCTGGCCGCGCTCGACCGGGCGCTGGCCGCTATCCCGGCTGCGGAACGCGGCGATGTGACCGCCGCCGCGCGCTTCCAGGATCGCGGAATGCATCGATGAACTTCACCAGACCGCGAACAACCTCGTGGTAGGCCGCCTTCGGGGTTCAACGGGAAGCGCTCCACCCACGGCCAGCTCGAGCGCGTAGAGTCCCAGGCAGAGAGCGCCCCCCAATTCGATCGCCTCCTCCGGCGTCGGCGGCGCCGCGACCCAGCCGAAGAGATGCGCCTCCTCGGCGGCCGCGACGAGCAGGATCGCGAGCCCCGCCAGTAGCCAGCCGGTCTCGGCGCGGGCGACCAGGCGGACGAGGAAGGACGGCACGATGACCCGCAGCCGCCACAGCACGGCCAGGACGGCCAGCAGGACGCCTGCCAGGACCGCCATCCCGACCGGCCCCAGCACACCCTCGGAGACGAGGCGGATCACGTCGTGGAGGCTGCCCGCGTAGACCCCGTCCACGTGCCCGAAGATGCCGCCGAAGATCCCGAAGTGATCGATCTCCTCGAGGCCCAGGAGGACGAAGAAGCCGACCACCGCGAGCCAGGCCCGACGGGCCGCCGGGTCCAGATTTCGCGTCGTGCGCCAGAGGAGGACCGCCCCGCCCCAGTAGAGGGCGAGGCACATCGGCTCCCAGAGCCCGTTCTCCCGTGACAGCTTGCCGAACGGCCCGGGCGCCAGGTGGCGCAGGGCGAGAGTCCCGGCCAGTGTGAAAACGACCGCCGCCGCGCCGGCGAGCGAGCGGCGGACGCGCGGCAGCCCGGACCACGACCTGCAGATCGCCGGCGCCCGGCGCCAGACGTCGCGCACGATCAGGACGACGGCCGCGTATCCGGCCACCCACAGCCAGAGGTTTCCGACGTAGGTATCCGGGATTCGCGGCAGCAGGACGAAGACGACCACCACCCCCCACAGCGCGAAGCCCGCGATCATGGGGTCAGGAGAATATCCCTTTCATTTCCGTGGCGCCCCGTCTATGTTGGGCGTCGGGCTGCGTCGGTCTCACCTTTCCATCAAAACCCTTTTGCTCGCTGTCGATCCTGCTCCCCGGAACCCTTTCGGCGCCTCGCGATGGTGCAGGCTCGTTCGGGGTGCGGCGATCTCGGCCCTCCTCGCGCTGCTCTCCGCCTGCGGCAGGGACGGCGAGGCGCCGGACGAAGCCGACGTGGAGCCGGCCCGGGTCCTCTGGTCGGACGACACGCTGACCGGTGCGGACATCGAGCGCGGCCGACTGGACGCCTCCTGGCGCGAGGCGGTCAAGCTCGATCGCCGGTTCGTGGTCGAAGCCGCGCTCGACACGGTGGCGATCCCCGAGACCTGGGCCGACATCGGCGTCGCGGCAGCGGTGCTGGATTCGGCGCCGGACGGGGCCGAGCCTGCCGTCCACCTACCCCTCTACGGCGACGTCGAGGGACCCTCGGTCCTCTACGTCCAGATCCTCCTCGACCGCGCGCGCTTCTCGCCGGGGATCCTCGACGGAAAATGGGGCAAGAACACGGAGAAGGCGGTGTACTGGATGCAGCACCGGGAGGGGCTGCCGGCGACGGGCCTGGTGGACTCGGTGACCTACGCCCGTCTCCGCGATCTCGGCGGCGACCCGGACCGCTTCTTCCGCGATCACGTCCTGAGCGATGAGGACGTGTCCGGGCCCTTCGAGCCGATCCCGGCCAGCGTCTATCGGCAGGCGCGGCTCTCCTGTCTCTGCTACGAATCGCTGTCCGAGAAGTTGGCCGAGCTCTTCCACACCGGAAGCGAGATCCTGGCCGAGCTCAATCCGGGCGCGGTCCTCGACAGCCTCACGGCCGGGGAGACGATCCGCGTCCCCGACCTGACCGGCCGCGGCGGCGCGGCGGGCCACGCAGCGCACCTGGCCGCCGAGGATCGCGGCGCTGCGGCGAAGGTCGTCGTCTCGGGCCGCGGCTTCTACCTCCACGCGCTGGACGCCGGCGGCCGGATCGTCCACCATTTCCCGACCACGCTCGGCTCCCGCTACGATCCCTCGCCGGCAGGGAAGCTGGAAGTCGTATCGGTGACGCCCGACCCCTGGTTCCACTACCAGCCGCGGCTCCTGAGCGGGGTGGATCGCTCCGCGCCCAACGCGCTCCTCCCGCCGGGACCGAACAGCCCGGTCGGACGCGTATGGATCAAGCTGTCGAAGCCGCACTACGGGATCCACGGAACGCGCGAGCCGGCGACGATCGGCTACGAGACCTCCTCCGGCTGCGTCCGGTTAACGAACTGGGACGCGCTGACCCTGGCTGGCCTCGTCTCGGGGGGCGTACCGGTCGAGTTCGAGGAAACACTGCCGGAGGTCGAGGCGACGCCGGCCGCCGGCACGTCGGCCCCTTAGGGGATGTCGGCCACGAGGCGCGCGAGCGTGGGGAGATCGACGTTGCCACCGGAGAGGATCACTCCGACCCGGCGGGCGTCACCGGGTATCAGGCCCTCCATCACGGCCGCCGCCGCCAGCGCGCCGGTCGGCTCGACCAGCACCTTCATGCGGGTTAGGAGGAGCTCCATCGCGCGCACGATCGCCGCTTCGGAAACCCGCACGACCGCCTCGGCGCGCTCGCGGACGACCGGGAACGTCAGCTCGCCCGGGATCTCGGCCCGGGCCCCGTCGGCGATCGTGTTGGGGGGGTCGACCCGGACCCTCCTGCCGGCCTCGAGCGAGCGCACGGTGTCGTCGGCCTCCGCCGGCTCGGCCCCGAAAGCGCGGACCCCGAACCCCTGCGCCGCGGTCGCGGTTCCCGCCAGGAGGCCGCCGCCTCCGACCGGCGCCACGACGGCGTCGAGGGCGGGGACGTCCTCCAGGAGCTCCAGCGCCGCGGTCCCCTGACCGGCCATGACGAGCGGATCGTCGTAGGGCGGCACGAGCACGCGGCCCTCCTCCTCGGCGATCCGGCGCCCGACCTCCTCGCGGTCCTCGGCGTGACGGTCGTACTCGACGATCCTCGCACCATAGCCGCGGGTCGCCTCCATCTTCGCGCGCGGCGTGTCGGTCGGCATCGCGATCAGCGCATCGATTCCGAGAGCGCGCGCGGCGAGCGCGACAGCCTGGGCGTGGTTCCCCGACGAGAAGGCGACCACCCCGCGACGGCGCTCGGCCTCCGTCAGGGAACGGATCTTGCTGGTCGCGCCCCGGATCTTGAAGGCGCCCCCGCGCTGGAAATTCTCGCACTTGAAGAAGAGCTCCCGCCCCGAGCGCTCATTCAGGAGTCGGGACGTGAGGACCGGGGTTCGGTGGGCTTCTCCCGCGATCCGCTCACGCGCTGCGAGCACGTCGTCGAAGGAGATCAGATCGGGCGCTCCGGGGCGGCCGCCCTCCGCATCGAGATCGTCTGCGCCGACAGCCGCGCCTCCACCTCGGCCACCCGGCGCTTGACCTGGACGACACTGTCCGGGTTGAGCGACATCGAGTCGATCCCGGCCTCGACGAGGAACTCGGCGAAGTCGGGGTGGTCGCTCGGTCCCTGACCGCAGATCCCGACCTTGCAGCCCACCTCTTTCGCGGTCGCGATCACGCTTTCGATCATTATCTTGACGGCCTCGTTCCGCTCGTCGAAGAGCCCGCTCAGCTTGGCCGAGTCGCGGTCGACGCCGAGGACGAGCTGGGTCAGATCGTTGCTCCCGATCGAGAAGCCGTCGAACCGCTCGGCGAACTGCCGCGCGAGGATCACGTTCGAAGGCACCTCGCACATGACGTACACCTCGAGCCCGTCGCGGCCCCGTTCGAGGCCGTTGTCGGCGAGCACGGTGAGCACCCGATCGGCCTCCTCCAGGGTCCGGCAGAATGGAATCATGATGATCACGTTGTCGAGACCGATCTCCTCACGCACCATCTTGATCGCGCGGCACTCCATCGCGAAACCGTCCCTGTACTCGGCGCTGTAGTAACGCGAGGCGCCCCTGAACCCGAGCATCGGGTTCGCTTCGTCGGGCTCGAACTGCCGGCCGCCGATGAGGTTGGCGTACTCGTTCGTCTTGAAGTCACTCATCCGGACGATGACCTGCGCGGGGTACTGGGAGGCCGCGATCTTCGCGATCCCCCGCGCGAGCCGCTCGACGAAATACCCGGTTCGGTCCGCGTAGCCGGCCGTCAGCCTGAGAATCTCCTCGCGCGCGCCGTTGTCCTCCACGGTGTGGAATCGGGACAGCGCCAGCGGATGGATCTGGATGATGTTGTTGATGATGAACTCCATCCGTGCGAGCCCGATACCCTCGCAAGGCAGCCGCCACCACCGAAACGCGGCCTGCGGGCTGGCGATGTTGAGCATGATCTGCGTTCGCGTCTCGGGGACGTCGTCCACGTCGAGATCGGAGACCTCATACGGCAGCCGGCCCTGATAGACGTAACCCACGTCGCCCTCGGCGCACGAGAGCGTGACCTCGCTGTCGGGCTCGAGGACCCGGGTTGCGTCGCCGGTGCCGACGACGGCCGGTATGCCGAGCTCGCGGCTCACGATCGCGGCGTGGCACGTGCGGCCGCCCTGATCCGTGATGATCCCCAACACCCGCTCCATGATCGGCCCCCAGGCGGGATCCGTCATCTCGGTCACGAGGATGTCCCCGTCCCGCACACGGTCAGCTTCCTCCGGACTGGCCAGCCGCACGACCCGGCCGGCGGCGATCGCGCTTCCTACGCTGATGCCGGACAGCAATCGCTTGCCCGGGCCCGTCAGCTCGTAGACCCGCAGGGCGGCGTGCGAGGACCGCGAGTGGACGGTCTCCGGCCGCGCCTGCACGATGAAGAGCTGGCCGGAATCGCCGTCCTTGGCCCATTCGATGTCCATCGGCCGCCGGTAGTGATCTTCGATCGCGCATGCCCAGCGGGCGAGCTGAAGGATCTCGTCGTCATTGAGAACGAACGCGCACCGCTCGGCCTGGGAGGTCTCGACCGTCACAGTGGGGCCCTCGACCTTCTGGGCGTAGATCCTCTTCCTGGCCTTCTCGCCGCGCGTCTTCTCGATGATCGGAATCCGCCAGTTCTGCGAAAGGAGCGGCTTGAAGACCGCATACTGGTCCGGGATCACCGCGCCGGCGACGACGAGCTCCCCGATCCCCCACGCGGCGTTGATGAGGACGACGTCGGGAAAGCCGCTCTCGGTGTCGAGCGTGAACATGACCCCCGCGCCGGCCTTGTCGGAGCGAACCATCTTCTGGACACCGACCGAAAGACCTGCATCGAGCTGAGCCAGACCTCGCTTCTTCCGGTAGGCGATCGCGCGATCGGTGAACAACGAGGCGTAGCATTCCAGGCACGCCTCCAGAAGGGCGTGCTCGCCGCGAATATTGAGGAAGGTGTCAAGCTGGCCGGCGAAGCTCGCTTCGGGAGCGTCTTCCGAGGTCGCGCTGCTCCTTACCGCGACATCGGTCTTCTCTTCGCCGTAGTCCCGGGACAGATCGCGGTAGGTCGCGCAGATGGCGTCCCCCAGGTCGTCCGGGAACCGGGCCTCGCGGAAAAGACCGCGAATCGCGAGGCCGGCCGCAGACAGGGCCTCCTCGCCGCCCGAGAATCCTTCCAGATGGGCCGCGATCTCCCCTGCGAGCTCGTTGTGCTCGATGAAGCGGTGGTATCCCGTGGTCGTGATCGCGAAGCCGCGCGGGATTCGGATCCCGGCGCTCTTGAGCGCCGAGATCATCTCGCCGAGCGAGGCGTTCTTCCCCCCGACCGCGCTGATGTCTTCGGCGGTGAAATCGTCGAACCAGCGGATGTATGGTCCCGTTACGGTTGACATCAACCCATTATTGAGTACTTCGTTTCGTGGCTCCGACTATCAGATAGTTTACAACGGGACAAGGCACGGCACGAGAAAAGACCCCGGCAAACAGAGGCCCCGCCTCCTCGAGGGAAGCGGGGCGCTCCGCAAAACCGGTCTGGAAACCTGCGCGACGATGGATCGTCGGGTTACTCGGTGTCCTCGGTAGCCGGAGCCCCGCTTTCGGCGGGCGTCTCTCCCTCGGCCGGCGTCTCGTGCTCCATGCCGGGAGGCGCAGCGTCGCTGTTCCAAGCGTCGGCGGCCATCTTCCACTCGCCATCCACGTTCTCCCAGACGACCAGGTACTTGCCTTCCTCTTCCCACGCCGTTCCCTCGGGAGTCGTCCCGGCGACATCGAAGCTCCCGATCTCGTACGCCAGCTCACCGGATTCCGACACCGTCAGCTCGTCGGTCGTGAGCGCGATTTGGCTCGGCGGCCCCTCGCTCATCATCTCGGTCCAGAACGAGCCGATCGCCTCCGTCCCCTGAGCCCGCGGCATGAACGGGCCGAGGACGATCGCGTCGGCGGTGTAGAAGTCGGCCAGCGCGGTCCCGTTTCCGGCCAGGATCGCCTGCTCGAACGCGTCGTTCGAGCTTTCGATGCTCTGCCGGACCGTCTCCGTGTCCGTAATGGCGTCCTCGGTCGTTCCCACCTGGTCTGCTTCCTGGGTCTGGCAGGCGGCCGTCAGAAATGCGATTGCGGCGACCGCGAGCGCCGATCTGAGCAAGTACGACATTCGATTCCTCTCGGTTAGGGGGTTCGATACAGTTGCCGATCGGGTTGATACAGTTGCCGATCGGGTCGAATATAGCCGTGGTCGGCTCCTCGCGCCTTCCCGGGGTAGTGGGTCAGCTTCCCCTCGCGGTAGTGGTCCCGTTGCCCCGCGAGATACAGACGCCATATTGCCTCATTATGGGACCGGCCCACATCCTGCTCATAGAGGACAACCCGTCGGATGTCTACCTGACCGAGCAGGCGCTCCACGGCAGCCCCCTGGGGAGCCGGCTTCACGTGGCGGAAGACGGTAAGCGCGCACTCGCGTTTCTTCACCGGGAGGGGTTGTATGAGGAAGCGCCCCGTCCGGATCTGATCCTCCTCGACCTGAACCTGCCGGGGATGGACGGTCGCCACCTGCTCGGCGAGATCAAGGGCAACGACGGCCTGCGGCGGATCCCGATCATCATCCTGACGAACTCGACCGCAGAATCGGACGTCTTCATGTGCTACGACCTCCACGCGAACTGTTACATCGTGAAGCCGGTGGACTTCGACACGTTCGAGTCCGTCATCCGCCAGATCGAACGATTCTGGTTTCAGTACGCCACGCTTCCGGCGGGCGACTGAAGCACACGAAAGGCACGCCGGCTTCGCGAGTGGTGTACGATGCGGTATGAACGCGCGCTTCCAGACCCTGATCGTGGGCTTCACCGGAGCTTTGGGCTTCGCGCTCGGGGCGGCGGCGACCCTGTACCTGGTCACGGCGCTATTCGCCAACCCGTTCGAGCCCGACCGGGTGCTGCTGGAGCCGGCCGCTGAGCCGATCCCGGATGACGGCCCGGCCGAGCCCCCGCTCCATGAGACGCCCCCCGAACCGATGACCCTCATGACGATCGAGGCGGCGCGCACGGCGAGCCTGTCGGCGGACTCCGCGGACGCGCTCATCAGAACCTTGAGGGCCCGCGGCCTGATCGTTCCCGTTCAAGGGGTGAAGCGGGAGGATCTGGCGGACCACTTCGACGATCCGCGCGGCGGCGACCGCGTCCATTACGCGATCGACATCGCGGCGCCTCCCGATACGCCCGTCCTGGCGGTCGGCGACGGCCGGATCGCCAAGCTGTACCTGAGCAACGGCGGCGGCGGGATCGCGATCTACCAGTTCGATTCGACCGCAACGTTCGGCTACTACTACGCCCACCTGTCCCGCTACTCCACGGACCTCGCGGAAGGCGCATTCGTCCGCCGGGGCGACGTGATCGGATACGTCGGCACGACCGGCAATGCGCCGCCGGACGTTCCCCATCTTCACTTTGGAATCACGCTGCTGACGCCCGAGAAGCGATGGTGGCAAGGGGTTCCGCTCAATCCCTACCGCGCGCTCCGGTAGGATTGCAAGCAGTTATCAGGGCTTGGAGGGGCCGGGAACCGGGACTCCTCCTCTCTCCCAGCGCTCCACTTCGCGCAGCCTCCTCGGGCCTCCGTCCCTGCGGGGTCTGCGCTCGTTCCCGCGGATGGTCACTTCGGAGGAGCCCCGGTACCCGGTCGCTTTAACCTCGCAGCCCATCATCCTGACGGCAGAACGCCGCAGGGGCGTTCGCGCCAGACCTAAGGGCCGGGTGGGGCGGATGAGGGCGGTAGCCAGGCGGTCATCTGGAGGTAGTCGATGACGAGATGGGTCATCGCGCGGATGCCGACGGGGACGGCGGTGTCGTCGCCGCGGAAGGTGGGGGTGTGGAGGCCGCCGGAGGTGGTGCCCGGCGCGACGACGCCCAGGCGGAAGTAGAGTCCGGGGATCTCGTTGGCGAAGAACGAGAAGTCCTCTGCTCCCATGACGGGGCGGTCGTCGACGACGCGGCCGGCGCCCAGCACGCGTTCGAGGGTGGGCCGCATGAGGGCCGCGAGCTCGGGATCGTTGATCGTGGCCGGGTTGTTCCGCTCGTACTCGAGCTCGTAGGTCGCGCCCGCGGCCCTGGTGACGCCGTCGAGGATCTCCTCGATCCGGCGCTCGATCGTGTCCTGGACGGCCGGGCTGTACGTTCGCACGGTCCCCTCGAGACGCACCGTCTCGGGAATGATGTTGTAGCGCTCCCCGCCCTGGATCATGCCCACGCTGAGGACACCCGGCTCGCGCGGGTCGAGGTTCCGCGAGCGGATCGTCTGGAGAGCAAGGACGGCCTGCGCGGCCGTCACGACCGGGTCAACCGACTCGTGCGGCCAGGCGCCGTGTGACTGCCGGCCCCGGATCGTGATCCGGAAGTGATCCGAGCTCGCCATCGCCGGTCCGACCGTCCAGCCGACCTCGCCGACCTCGAACGTCGGCCACGAGTGGAGCGCGAAGATCGCCTGCGGGGCCGGCTCCGCGAGCACGCCCTCGGCGACCATCATCTCGGCGCCTCCCTCCTCCCCCGGCGGGGGACCCTCCTCCGCGGGCTGGAAGATCAGCACCACCGTGCCGGGGAGATCTTCCCTGAGGCCGGCCAGGACCGACGCCACGCCGAGCTGAACCGCGACGTGGATGTCGTGGCCGCAGGCGTGGGAGATCCCGACCTCCTGTCCCAGATAGGTCCCGGTCTTGGTCGAACGGAACGGGAAATCGGTCTGCTCGGTCACGGGAAGCGCGTCCATGTCTGCCCGGACGGCCACCACGGGACCCGGCCGCCCCCCCTCGATCACGCCAACCACGCCGGTGTGTGCGATCTCGGTTTCGACTTCGATCCCCAACGCTCGCAGGTGGTCGGCCACGAGTCGCGCCGTGTCGAACTCCCGATTGCCGAGCTCGGGATTCTGGTGGATCCGGTGACGCAGGTCGATGATCTCGGTCGTCACGCGCTCGACCGCCGCGTCGACCCGCGACCCGAGATCGGCCGTCTGGGACGCCAGTTCGGACGGGTCTGCCGCCACCACCAGCAGGGCGAGCGGTGCCGCCGTCGGGAACCTCGAGCGCCTCATCGTTGCCGGGAGCGTAACTGTCAGTGACCTCCCTTGCCAGCGTGGCAGCCGTTTTCTAGCCTCTTTGTTTGCATTCCACCGTGGAGCGAGCCCCGCTGCTTCAGCGAACCCCGATCGTCCCCATCGTCAACGGCACGCCGCGCGAGTCGGAGGTCGAGCCGCGGCTCCTCCTCAGCGATTTTCTGCGCCATGACCTCGGGCTGACCGGCACCCACGTCGGCTGCGAGCACGGCGTCTGCGGCGCGTGCACCGTGCTCATGGACGGCCGCGCGGTCCGCTCCTGCCTCCTCTTCGCCGTCCAGGCGGACGGTTGCGAGGTGGTGACGGTGGAAGGGCTGACGGAGGCGGGGGCCGACGGCGGCGGGGATGGACGGCTCCACCCGCTCCAGGCGGCCTTCCGCGAGGCGCACGCGCTCCAGTGCGGCTTCTGCACGCCGGGGTTCCTCATGACCCTGATCCCGTTCCTCGAAGAGAATCCCGACCCGGACGAAGGGGAGATCCGCGCGGCGATCAGCGGCAACCTCTGCCGCTGCACCGGCTACCAGAACATCGTCGCGGCGGTCCGCCGAGCCGCGGAGACCCTGCGTGGCTGAAGTCCTCGGCCGCGCGTTCCGCCGCAACGAGGACTTCGAGCTCCTCACCGGCCGGGCTCTCTTCGTCGATGATGTCCAGCTTCCCGGTATGCTCCACGCGGCGTTCGTGCGGAGCGACTTCGCCCATGCGCGGCTCTCCGGCGTGGACCTCGAGGCCGTCCGACGACATCCCGGAGTGGTCGGCGCGTGGTCGGCGGAAGACCTGGGCGACTACTGGCAGCCGGGCCCGCTCCTCGTCCCTCCACCACCGATCGAGCGCCTCACGTTCCACGCGCGCACCCAGGTGCCGCTCGCCCGCGGGAAGGTCCGCCACGCCGGCGAGCCGGTCGCGGTGATCGTCGCCGAGAGCCGCTACGTGGCCGAGGACGCCGCCGCACTGGCGCTCGTCGACGCGGAACCGCTTCCCGCCGTCGTCGATCTCGAGCGGGCGCTCGAGCCCGGCGTCGCCCTGGTCCACGAGGACCTCGCGTCGAACGTGGCCGCCCACGTGATCCAGGAGCGGGGCGATTACGCCGCCGCGCGCGCGGCGGCCGACCTCCGGATCGCGCGCCGCTTCCGCTACGACCGGGGCGCGGCGGCCGCGATCGAGAATCGCGGCATCGTGGCGGACTGGAATCCGCGGGCCCGGGAGCTGACGGTCTGGGACACGACCCAGGCGCCGATCCCGATCCGGAACGGGCTCGCGCGGATGCTGGACCTCTCCGAGTCGCAGGTCCGGGTCGTCGCGCCCTTCATCGGCGGTGGCTTCGGCCCCAAGATCATGATGTTCTATCCGGAAGAGGTGCTGATTCCCTGGATCGCGATCCGGCTGGAGCGGCCGGTCAAGTGGATCGAGGACCGCCGCGAGAACTTCTTCGCCACGACCCAGGAGCGGGAGCAGATCCACGACGCCGAGCTGGCGATCGCCGCGGACGGGAGGATCCTCGGCGTCCGGGACGAGTTCCTCCACGACTGCGGCGCCTACGACCCCTACGGGCTGACGGTCCCGATCAACAGCCAGTGCACGCTCCTCGGGCCGTACGAAGTCCCCGCCTACAGGAGCGAGTTTCGAGCGGTCTTCACGAACAAGCCGATCGTGACGCCGGTCCGGGGCGCCGGCCGCCAGCACGGCGTATTCGTGATCGAACGGCTCCTCGACCTGGCCGCGCGCGAGCTCGGCATCGACCGGCTCGAGATCCGCCGCCGGAACTACCTCGCGCCGGGCGCCTTCCCGCACGACAACAACATCATCTTCCAGGATTTCGCGCCGCTGGTCTACGACAGCGGGAACTACGCGCCGGCGCTGGAGAAGGCCGCCGAGATCATCGGCTATGAGGCGTTCGTGCGCGAGGAGCAGCCGCGCCTGCGCGCGGAGGGACATCGCCGCGGAATCGGGATCGTCTCGTACGTCGAGGGAACCGGGATCGGGCCCTACGAGGGAGCGCGCGTGAGCGTCGAGCCGAGCGGCCGGGTGAGCGTGGCGACCGGCGTGGGCACGCAGGGACAGGGGCACTTCACATCCTTCGCGCAGATCGTCGCCGAGGTCCTCGGAGTGGACCCCGCGGAGGTCGCGGTGTCGACCGGCGACACGCGGGAGTTCCATTGGGGAACGGGAACGTTCGCCAGCCGGAGCACCGTCGTGGCCGGAAGCGCCTGTCACGGCGCCGCCTCGGCCGTGCGGCAGAAGGCGCTCGAGCTGGCCGCCGGGATCCTGGGCGTGACGAGCGACGATCTCGTTCTCGAAGGCGGGCGGGTTTCGGTCCGGAACGATGCCGGACGTTCCGTCGCGCTCGGTGAGCTCGCGTCCCGCGCCAACCCGCTCCGCGGCGCGGTCCGCCCGGGCGCCGAGCCGGGTCTCGAGGCGTCGTCCTACTTCGGGCCCGACCGGGGGAGCACGGCGAGCGGCGTCCACGCCTGCGTCGTCGAGGTCGATCCCGAGACCGCCGAGGTCCGGGTCGTGCGATACCTCGTCGTCCACGACTGCGGCCGGGTGATCAACCCGATGATCGTCGAGGGGCAGATCCACGGCGGGGTCGCGATGGGGATCGGCAACGCGTTCTACGAGCAGCTCGTCTTCGACGCCGACGGCCAGCTCCTGAACGCCTCTCTCATGGACTACCTGCTGCCGACCGCCACCGACGTCCCGGCCGTCGAGACCGCGCACATGGAGACGCCCTCGCCGCTGAACCCGCTCGGGGTGAAAGGGGTCGGCGAAGCGGGAGCGATCCCCGTCGGCGCGGCGTTCGCCCAGGCGATCGAGGACGCGCTCCCCGAGTACGGCCTCGAGATCCTCGAGATCCCGCTCTCGCCGAACCGGCTCTTCGAGCTCCTCGAGAGGAAACGAAAGGAGGCCCTGCCATGAGGCTCGAGGGCGATCACGCTTTCGATGGGCCGCGGCCCGCGGTGTGGGATATGCTGCTCGACCCGGACGTCATGGCGAGGGCGCTCCCCGGCACCGAGCGGCTGGAGCGAGTCGCCGAGGACGAGTACCGCGGGGTCATGCGGGTCGGCGTCGGACCGGTCACGGCCGGCCGCTACGACGTGACCGTGCGGATCGTCGACAAGGCGCCGCCCGCGCGGTACACGATGGAGATCGACGGGCGGGGAGCGCTCGGCTTCGCGCGCGGCACCGCGCAGGTCACCCTGGAAGAGGAAGGTCCCGAGCGGACGCGGATGCGCTACGCGGCCGACCTCCAGATCGGCGGCAAGGTCGCGGGCGTCGGCCAGCGGTTGATCGAGTCGGTGTCCCGCAGCCTGACCGCCCAGGGGCTCGCCGCCCTGAACGGGGAGCTCGAAGCCCGGCTCGCGCGGCGAGGGAAGGGCGCGAAACCCGGGCCCGCGGAGCCGGCGTGAAGCCGGCGGCCTTCGCCTATCACGCACCCCGGACCCTCGACGAGGCGCTCGGCTTCCTCGCCGACGGCGCGCCCGACGCCAGGCTCCTCGCCGGGGGCCAGAGCCTTGTGCCGGCGATGAACTTCCGCCTGGCCGCGCCGGCCATCCTGATCGATCTCAACCGGATCCCCGAGCTCGCGTACATCCGGGAAGCGAACGGCGGGTTGTCGATCGGAGCGATGACCCGCCAGCGGGAGGTTGAGCGGAGCGCGACCGTGGCCCGCCGCGCGCCGCTCCTCCACGAGGCGCTGCCCTGGATCGCGCACCCCCAGATCCGGAACCGCGGGACGATCGGGGGCTCGGTCGCCCACGCGGACCCGGCCGCCGAGCTGCCCGCCGTGATGCTCGCGCTCGAGGCGCGATTCCGCATCCGGAGCCGGAGCGGAGCCGGGGCCGATCCCGAGGGCCGCACGATCGAGGCCGGCGGGTTCTACCACGGACTCTTCGCCACCGCGCTCGCCCCCGACGAGATCCTGGTCGAGATCGCCGTTCCCGCGCCGCCGCCGCGGACCGGCTGGGCGTTTCGCGAGATCGCCCGCCGGAGCGGCGACTACGCGCTGGTCGGGGTCGCGGCCCGGGTGACGCTCGACGAGGACGGGCGTTGCGAAAAGGCCCGCATCGCGCTCTTCAGCGTTGGCGATGGGCCGGTCCTGGCGGAAGAGGCCGCGGAGGCGCTGGCCGGACGGTCCCTGGACGACGAGTCGCTCGAGGAGGCCGCGGCGATCCTGGCGGACCGCGACATCGACCCGCCCGGCGACATCCACGCCTCGGCCGACTACCGGCGGCACCTGGCCAGCGTGCTCACCCGCCAGGCGCTGGCCCGCGCCGCCGAGCGGGCCACACAAGCCCGCGCCGAACTCACGTAGAAGGAGAAGTAGCTGTGCGCCTCTACGACTACACGGCCTCCGGCAACTGTTACAAGGTACGGCTTCTGCTGGCTCTCCTCGATCGCTCCTGTGAGCGCGTGCCTATCGATATCTTTGCGGGGGATACGATGACGGACGAGTACCGCGGATTGAATCCCCTGCGCGAGACGCCGGTCCTCGAGCTGGACTCCGGCGAGATCATCACGCAGTCAAATGCGATCCTCTGGTACCTCGCCGAAGGGACGCCCTTCTTGCCGGGCTCGACGCTCGGTCGTGCCCACGTGCTCCAGTGGCTTTTTTTCGAGCAGGAACGCGTTATGTCCGGCATAGGGTCGGCACGTTTCCGCAAGATGACCGGCCGCGATCCCGGGGTCGCCGCCGCGCGTTTCGCGGTCGGCAAGGAGGCGCTCGCCGTACTCGAGGCAAATCTGGCCGAGCGTTCATTCTTCGTGGGCGACGGATGCTCGATCGCGGACATCTCGATCTTCGCGTACACCCACGTCGCCGAAGACGCCGGCTACGAACTTCGTGAGTACCCGGCCGTTTGCAGATGGCTATCTCGGGTGGAAGAGCAGCCGCGGTTCATCGACGACCTCGAACCTTATCCTGACAACGCCCGTCCTGGCGCCGGCAAGTCGATTTACGGATAGGCCGGCCGGCGCGCTCGTCAACGCCGACCTCGCGCCGGTCCCGCCCGCCGGCCGCACGTGGGGGCTCTGGCACATCGCGGCGCTGTGGGTCTCGATGAGCGTCTGCATCCCGACCTACATGCTCTCCTCGAGCATGATCGACTCGGGGATGGACTGGCGGCAGAGCCTCTTCGCGATCCTCCTCGGCAACGCGATCGTACTCGTCCCGATGATCGTCAACGCCCACGCCGGCACGCGCTACGGAATTCCGTTCCCGGTCTACGCCCGCGCGTCGTTCGGCGTCGCCGGGGCCCACGTGCCCGCTCTTCTGCGCTCGATCGTGGCGTGCGGCTGGTTCGGCATCCAGACCTGGATCGGGGGGCTCGCGCTCCACGTCCTCCTCGGCATCCTCTGGAACGGCTGGAACGACCTGGGCAGCAGCGGCGCGACGTTCATGGGATACGGCCTTCCGCAGTACCTCGCCTTCGGGATCTTCTGGCTCGTCAACATGTTCTTCGTCTGGCGGGGCACCGAGTCGATCAAGTGGCTGGAGACCCTCTCGGCGCCGTTCCTGATCGCGATGGGGATCGCGCTCCTCGCCTGGGCGGCGGGCCGGGTCGGCGGGATCGGGGCGATCCTGGCCGGCTCCGACGCGCTCGAACGGCCATCGGGCTCGATGCCGACCTCGCGGTTCATGCTCACGCTCTTCATCCCCTGGCTGACCGCGATGGTCGGCTACTGGGCGACGCTGGCGCTCAACATCCCCGACTTCACCCGCTATGCGCGCAGCCAGAAGGACCAGGCGATGGGACAGGCGATCGGGCTCCTCACGACGATGCCGCTCTTCGCCTTCATCGGCGTCGCGGTCACGAGCGCGACCGTACTCCTCTACGGGGAGGCGATCTGGAACCCGATCGACCTGGTCGCGCGGATCGCGGAGGGAGGCGGAGCGTGGATCGGAGCGCTGGCGATGTTCGTCGTCCTCGTCGCGACCCTGAGCACCAACATCGCGGCCAACGTCGTGGCCCCCGCGAACAGCTTCTCGAACCTTCGACCGAGCAGGATCACCTTCCGGATGGGCGGCCTGATGGCGGGCGTGATCGGGATCGTGATCCTCCCCTGGAAGCTCCTCGACAGCTACCAGACCTGGCTCATCAGCTACTCCGGGCTGCTGGGCGCCGTGGGAGGCGTGATCCTGTGTGATTATGCGATCCTGCGGCGGGGGGTCCTCGATCTGGACGACCTCTATCGCGCCGACGGCCGGTACGCCTATACGAGCGGCGTGAATCGGGCCGCAATCGCGGCCCTTGTGGCGGGCGTCGCGGTCGCCCTCCTCGGCCTTCTCGATCCACGACTCCGCTTCCTCTTCGACGGCGCGTGGTTCTCGGCGGCAGGCGTCTCGTTCGCCGTCTACATCGTCCTCATGCGGCGTGGCGCAACCCGATGACCGAGCCATCCGCCGAGGCCGCACCACCGCCCGTCGCGCGGGCGGCCGCGCACGTTGCGCGAACGGCGATCATCGATGCGGAGGGCGGCCACACGTACGCCGAGCTCCTCGCCGCGTCGAGTCGGATCGCGACGCGGCTCCTGTCCGGCTCGCGCGATCTCGACGAGGCGCGGGTCGCTTTCCTGGCGCCGGCGGGGTTTTCGTACGTCGCCACCCTGTGGGGGATCTGGCGCGCCGGGGGCGTCGCGGTCCCGCTCTCTCCCTCCTACCCCGCGCCCGAGCTCGCCACCGTTCTCGATGACGCGTGGCCGGCCGCCGTCCTCGCCGATCGCCAGCACGCCGAGATCCTCCGACCGCTCGCCCAGGTCCGAGGGATCCGTCTCGCGACGGTCGACCAGGCGCTGCGAGAGGAAGCGCCCGGGATGAAGCCGACCGGCGCCGGCTGGGCACACCCCGCGATCGATCCCGGGCATCGCGCCATGATCCTCTACACCAGCGGGACGACGAACCGGCCCAAGGGGGTCGTCCTCACTCACGCCAACCTGGCCGCCCAGATCGAATCGCTGATCGAGGCGTGGGAATGGACAGCTGACGACCGGATCCTCCACGTTCTGCCGCTCCATCACACGCACGGGATCATCAACGCGCTCCTCTGTCCGCTCCAGGTGGGGGCGACGTGCGAGATGATGCCGGCCTTCGCCGCCGACGCCGTGTGGCGCCGCTTCGCCCAGGGCGGGATCACGATCTTCATGGCGGTGCCGACGATCTATGTCCGGCTGATCGCCGCCTGGGAGGCCGCTCCTCCCGATGAACAGGCACGAATGTCGGCGGGATGTCGCGCGATGCGGGTCATGATCTCGGGATCGGCCGCCCTCCCGGTTCGTGTCTTCGACCTGTGGCGGGGGATCGCCGGCCACGATCTCCTCGAGCGCTACGGGATGACCGAGCTGGGGATGGCGCTCTCCAACCCGCTGCGGGGGGAGCGGCGCCCCGGCGCGGTCGGCACCCCGCTTCCCGGCGTCGAGGTGCGTCTCGTAGGGGAGGATGGCCGCGAGGTACCCGAGGGTTCGCCGGGCGAGCTCCGTGTCCGTGGTGAGAACGTCTTCCTCGGGTACTGGGACCGCCCCGAAGCGACCCGTGAAGCTTTCGAGGACGGGTGGTTCCGGACCGGCGACCAGGCGGTCTTCGAGGACGGCGCCTTCCGGATCCTCGGACGGTCCTCGATCGACATCCTGAAGACGGGCGGCTACAAGATCTCCGCGCTGGAGATCGAGGAAGCGCTCCGCGAGCACCCGGCGATCGCCGAGTGCGCGATCGTGGGCGTGCCCGACCCGGAGTGGGGGGAGCGAGTCTGCGCGGCGATCATCCCCGCGTCCGGCAGCGCCGGCGCCCTATCGCTCGAGGAGGTCCGCGACTGGGCCCGGGAGCGGCTCGCGCCGTACAAGCTCCCGAGCCGGCTGCTGGTGGTCGACGACCTGCCGCGGAACGCGATGGGCAAGGTGACGAAGACCGCGCTACGACCGCTGTTCGAGGCGCAGGGCCCGGAGGCGGAATGAGACGCAGTGGGGTGCCACCGGAGTGCGAACCGTCACGCATATTTGATGGACCTGGCCGTCATCAAGCCCCAGAGCCAGTTGATCTTGTAGCGCTCGATCTGCGCGTGTAAGTGGCCGGCCTGCTCAAGCAGTCGAAGGAGCTCCCGTACCCCGTATACCTTGAAGTGCGCCGGACGGAACAGGCGGAGACACCCGTCGCAAATCCGACAGGTCAGATAATCGGCGCACCAGTCCGTGATTACCACCTCACCGCCCGGCCGGAGGACACGCCGCACCTCCATGAGCGCCGGGACCGGCCGCCGGATGTAGTGGAGCACGTTGCACGATACGACCACGTCGAAGTGACCATCCGCGAACGGCAGTTCCTCGGCCCATCCCTCGTGCAGCTCCGTGCCCGGCGGCACTCGGCTACGGGCGACCGCCAGCATCTCCGGGACCGGGTCGAGGCCGACCAGCGAGACCTGCGGGAACTCGCGCGCAAGCTCCTGAAGGAGGACGCCGGTGCCGCAGCCGACGTCGAGCACCCGCGCGTTCGGGGGCGGCGACAATCGCGCCATCGTGGCTCTGGTCGTCGCCTCGATGTAGAACGACCACCGCTTGTCGTACACAGGAGCGAGGCGCGAATACTCGTTCAGAACGGCGTCTCGCTCCTTCCGTTCGACTTCTCGCGCGGGGTGCGGCATCAGGTTAGCTCCCGATCGGGACGAAGCTCCGAGAGAAACTCCCCCACCGGGACGCAAAGCACCCTCCCCTTCCGAAATCGCTCTGTTCCGCGATACAAGAGAAGCGCTCGACTTTCCGGGTAGTCCTCCAGGAACGCCCGCAGTCCACGGAGATCCTGTGACCTCACGGCCATCGAGTTCTGCACCTCGATGGCCCAGAAACCATCCGACACGTACACCACGAAATCCACCTCGACGCTCGAGCGCGTGCGCCAGGTAAAGAGACGGAGATCCCCCTCTCTGTACGCCAACCAGCTCCGGACGTGCTGTGCCACCAAGCCTTCCAGAGCCGCCCCATCGATCTCCTGCGGACGATCGAGGGAACCGCGCGGCCGGAGCGAGCGGAAGACGCCGGTGTCGAACAGGTAGAACTTGGGGTGAACGGCGGTCTGCCGCTTCGCTTTTCGTGTGAAGACCTGAAGCCGGTAGGACAGCAGCAGGTCCTCCAGGATCTCGACGAAGGCGGCAACGGTTTTTCGATTCGCCTGAGTCTCGCGTGCCACGTTGCTGACGTTCAGGACCGATCCATGCGAGAAGCTCACTGCCTCTCACCCAGAGTGCATGGCAGGTTAGCTCGAAGCCAGGTGGTCTTGCCGGTACCGCGGGGGCCCAGAAGGAAGAAGCTGCGAGGTGGTAATCGGAAGAAACGAGGGACGATTGCCATATTGAGTCGCAATACGGCATTGCTAATTCCATAATGCAAGATACGGTAGGCGGTCAGACGTACCGCGATTGAGCGACCCGGGGGCGCGGGCTAGCTTGCGACCGACGCCGGCGGCCGTCCGCCGGACGCGGGCTCTCACCGAAAACTCAGGGGGGTGATCATGAAGCTCTACGACCTGTCGCAGCCCTTGAACCAGGAGGTTTCGTTCTGGCCCTACTACCCGCCGTTCGAGGTGAAGTACATCAAGCGCAAGTCCGAGCACGGCGTGAACGCGCAGTACATCATGACCTCGAACCACATCGGGACCCACCTCGACGCCCCGCGGCACTTCATCACTGGCGGCATGACGATCGACGAGATCCCGCTCGAGTGGCTGTACGGACCGGGCGTCATCGTCGACCTGCGGGACGAGATGGGGGACCTGGGCGCTTATACGCCGGAGATGATCGACAGCCGGGTCGAGGTCCGCGACGGCGACCTCCTGATCCTCCACACCGGCTGGCACCGCTACGGGCAGTTCGGCGCAAGCCCCGACGAGGAGCGCTACATCCACCTCCATCCCGGGGCCCATCCCGACCTCGTCCAGTGGCTGATCGATCGGAAGATCAAGATCTGGGGCGTCGACGCGGTGTCGACCGACCACCCGATGAACCTCCCGATCGGGCGATTCCTGGGAAAGGGCACGTTCGGCCACTGCGACCGCGTGCGGCGGATCGCCGAGCGGAAGTTCGGCGGCAGGGAGGCGGTCGACCGGCTCTTCCCCGAGGACCACTATCAGCTCACCCACAACGCGCTGTTCCCGCACAACTGCATGCACATCGAGAACCTGGGCGGCGACATCGACGCGCCGGAGCTCCAGAACCGGCGGCTCGCGATCGGGTGCTTCCCGTGGAAGTTCAAGGGCGGAGAGGCGGCGTTCGCGCGGGTCGTCGCGTTCGTCGAGGACGCGTAAGGACCTACGATTGTTTGACATACGCTAGTTGACACATTGACATATCGAGTGTATATTTTGACATATGAGGACGACCGTCCGTCTCCCCGACGAGCTCATGCGTCAGATCAAGCACCTGGCGACCGAGACCGATCGCACCTTCACCCGTGTGATCGAGGACGCGCTCCGGGAGGTTCTCGCCCGTCACCGAAAACGTGAGACCTCGGACCCGCCGATCGAGCCCGCAGAGCTGCCGACCTTCCGGGGGACCGGACCGGCGCCGGGCGTCGATCTCGACGACCGCGCCGCGTTGCTGGATCTCATGGAGGAAGACCTTCCGATCGACAAGCGCCGATGATCCTCACGGACGTGAACGTTCTCGTCTACGCGCACCGTGAGGAGATGCCGGACCACGACCGGTATCGAGGCTGGCTGGAGAGGACACTCGAATCGGCCGCGGCCTACGGGATGGCGGAGCTGGTCCTGAGCTGTTTTCTCCGGATCGTGACGCATCCCGCGATCTTTCCGATGCCGACCCCCTTGGACCGAGCGCTGGGTTTCTGCGCCGCCGTTCGAAACCGCCGGAACTGCGTCCGGATCGCCCCGGGAGATCGTCACTGGGGGATCTATACCGGTCTCTGCCGGACGGCAGGCACCAAGGGGAATCTGATCCCCGACGCCTACCTGGCCGCGCTGGCGATCGAGAGCGGGAGCGAATGGGCCACGACCGACCGGGATTACGCCCGTTTTCCGGATCTCCGCTGGTTCCATCCGCTGGAGCGGACGGGATGATCTCCGCCGGCGGGGCCGCGGATCCGCACGTCTCCGCTCGAGCGGGCGAGGGAATTCCGGACCTCCCGGCGGTCGAAATCCGGCGGCGGATCGCCGGGGGGGAGCTCTCGCCGGTCGAGGTCATCGAGTCGTACCTGGAGCGACTCCAGGCGCTCAACACCGTGCTCAACGCCGTCGTCACGCTGAACGAACGCGCCCTCGACGATGCGCGGACCCTCGAGCGCGAGGTCGCGCGCGGGGCCGAGCCGGGTCTGCTCCACGGGCTACCGGTCGGGATCAAGGACGTGACGCCCGTGGCCGGTCTCCGCACCACGTACGGTTCGCGCCTCTACGCCGATCACGTCCCCGACGAGGACGCGCTCGTCGTCCGCCGGCTGCGGGCCGCGGGCGCGGTCATCCTCGGCAAGACGAACACGCCCGAGTTCGCCGCCGGCGGCAACACGTGGAATGAGGTCTTCGGGCGCACGCGGAACCCGTGGAACCCCTCGCGCAGCGCGGGCGGTTCGACCGGCGGTGGCGCGGCCGCCCTCGCGACCGGCATGATCGCGCTCGCCGAGGGGACCGACCTCGGCGGCTCGCTGCGGATCCCGGCTTCCTTCTGCGGCGTCGTGGGGCTCCGGCCCTCGGTCGGCCTCGTGCCGACCCACCCGACCGACTGGCTGTGGGACACCCTTCAGGTCACCGGCCCGATGGCGCGGACGGCCGCCGACGTCGCGCTCATGCTCCAGGCGGTGAGCGGACCCGATCCTCGCTCGCCCCACGCCCAGCCCGTCACCGGGCGTGACTTCGTCGCCGCCGTCGCGTCCGGTCCCGACCGCGCGCTCCGTCTCGCCTACGCCCCCGATCCGGTGGGGATCGGAATCGACCCTGGTATCGAGCAGGTCTGCCGGCAGGCGGCGTTCGCGCTCGAGGGAGCCGGCCACGCGGTCGAGGAGGTCGCGCTCGACGTTGCCTACGGGCGTGCCGCCTATCTCGCCCTTCGCGGCCTCTGGTTCGTGACCCACTTGCACCCGCGGCTCGATCGCGCGGACGAGTTCGGCTTGAACGTCCGGAACAACATCCGGATGGGCCTCGAGACAACGACCGAGTCGCTCAGCGCAGCCGAGCAGGCGCGGAACCGGATCTGGGAGGAGTTCCGCGAGCTCTTCGGCCGTTTCGACCACCTGCTGACACCGTGCATGGCGGTGTCGCCCTTCCCGGTCGAGCAGAATTACCCCGAGACGGTGGCCGGAAGGGTGATGGAAACGTACGTCGACTGGATCGCCCCGACGTTCGTCCTCTCCCTGACCGGGCTCCCCGTCGCGTCCGTCCCCTGCGGGCTCGACGATGAGGGGCTCCCCGTCGGACTTCAGATCGTCGGCCGCCCGCTGGGCGAGGAGGCGGTGCTGGCGCTGGCGGCCCAGGTCCAGGCCGCCAACACCATCGGCCGGCCCGACCTGGCCGCGATATCGGCGTTCAACGTCGCCCGCTGATTCCCGGATCCCGCAGACGGGCTCGCGTTCCTGCTAGCTCTGGTTCGACCAGTCGACCTCGCCCAGGATCCAGTTCGTGTTTTCGTAGGCGAGGCTGACCCCCTCCGCGCTGGCCTTGAAGGAACCCTGGCCGCACTCGCCCGTCTTCCAGATGAAGCCGTGATCGAGGGCGATCGAGACCAGGTTGTCGTTGCCGGTCACCGGGTTCTTGAGCGTGTCGCCCTTCGCTTCGCCCACGCCCTCGATCCGCATGCTCGACTTCCGTCCGTTGATCTCGAACTTGATCGGCGCCTTGACGATCCCGACCGCCTCGTAAGTGGCGCCGAAGATCTCCCACGGCATCCCGCCGAGCTGGCCGGTGCAGATCTGGGCCAGGACGTTCACCTGTTCGTCGGTCGTCGCCGGGTCGACGACCAGGACGGCCTTGCCACCGCCCTCGTGGATCGGACCCGGCCAGTCGACGATCGTGGCCGCCTTGACGCCCGAAAGGTCGACGTCGCCGCAGCGGCCTTCGTTGATCGGGATCCCGACGAACGCCTTGCAGCTCCCGTCGGACGACGTCGGGAAACCGCTGAAGTTGCACGTGCAGCCCGGGTTGCAATTGCAGAACTCGAGCCAGTAGCCCTTGATGTGCCAGGGGGTCTTTCCGGTTGCGGTGTCAGCCATTGGTCGGGTCCTCCTTGCTAGATGAGAGAGTCGATGATCTCCGGGTTCAGGATGAGCCACAGTCCGAGCGCAGCGAACGCGGCTGCGGCGGCGCGGGCGATCGCCTCTCCCCGCGGGGCGGTCTTCTCCAGGACGATGAGCGCGCCGAGCGCCAGCATCCAGCCGAGGTGCATCGTGCCGAACGCCACCAGGATCGCCATCAGGAGCCAGCAGCATCCCAGGCAATACGAGCCGTGCGCCAGCCCCGCGCGAACCGCCCTGGCCGGCGAGCGCAGCGAGCGGCCGTGATGCGTGAAGAACGTGAGCGGCGACCGGCAGTGTCGGAGGCAGACCGTCTTGAGCGGCGTGAGCTGGTAGACCGCGGCGGCGAGCAGGACGACGCCAGCCAGCCGCGCGACCCATGGAGCAGCCGCGGCCAGCGGGGCCTCGAGCTCGCGCCAGGCGACGTAGGACGGGATCCCGGCCGCGGACCAGACGAGGAGATACCCGGCGACGAACCAGGGAATCGGCGCGACCGATCCCTTCCCCGCCGCCAGGCCATAGAGCCGGACGACCAGGATGATCGCGGGGAACATCATCGCCGCCATCATCGCGACCCAGCCGATCATGAAGCCGGCGAAGAGCGCGGGGTCCGCGGCGCCCGTCGACTCCATTCCCGCCATCCGGCCCATATCACCGGCGGTCAGCGTCCACGCCCAGCCACCGGCTGCGAGCAGGAGCAGCACCGAGGGCGTCCAGAGCTCTCCGGCCGCCGGACGGCGCCTCGCCACGATCGATCGATGGGAGTTCATCGGGCGACACCGTAACAAAGCCCGGCGCCCAAGTCAAAGCGACCGGCGCAGACGCCAAGAGCGGCGCGCCTCGCCGAGCGAGAGGTCGCCGCGGATCACGTTCCGGCGGCCGGCTCATTCTGCCCCGTGTACGAGCTCGACTTGACAGGCGTGCTCGCGCCGGATACGCTGCGAAATGGAGAGATCATAAGACTCGACAGAGGCTCCCAGGAGGGAAAATGGCGATCTACGAGTATCTCTGCAGCGACTGCAAGAAGACGTTCACGCTGACCCAGAGCATCTCCGAGCACGACGAAGCGCGGAAGCGCGCGCCGTGCCCGAAGTGCAAGGGCCGGAACACCCAGCAGCTCTTCTCGAGCTTCTTCGCCAAGACTGCATCGAAGTCCTGAGCTGGCGCGATCGCTCCGGCGGCCATCGTGTCGCCGGCCGACGAGCGCCGCACCGATGGTCACGGACGTCTCGATACCAGGGGAGGGGGACGCGTTTGCGCTTTCGCCCATCCCCGGCGAGACTTAGAAGATGCCCATGGAGTCGCTCGTCCAGATCCAGGCAGTGCCACAGCCGGCCTTCGACCAGCCCAAGAAGGGGCTCCTGATCGCCCCCGAGTTCCCGTTCAACTCGTTCTGGAGCTTCCGGCACATCATGCCGATGGTCGGCAAGAAGGCCGCGTTCCCGCCGCTCGGCCTGATCACGTTCGCCGCCTTCATGCCCGAGAACTGGGATTTCGAGCTGATCGATCTGAACGTGGAGCGTCCGTCCGATGAGGAGATGCACGACCGGATCGCGTCGGCCGACGCCGTATTCACCGGCGCGATGTCGGTCCAGAAGCGCTCGCTGGTCGAGCTGCTCAGCGGGCCGGCGCGGGGACTCGATACGCCGTGGGTTCTCGGAGGCCCGTACCCATCCAGCTATCGGGACCAGATCCTCGATCCCAAAACGGCGTCCGATCAGGTCCTGCACGACGGGTTGGATCTTCTCGTGTGGGGCGAAGGCGGCCAGTGGATCGATACGATCAACCGGCTCCTCCACACCGACTTCGCCCGGCACCGGGAAGGCGCGCCTCTCCTCCTCATTCCCGAGGCGATCGCCGCTCAGGCCCTCGGATCGCGGAAGGCGCTCAACGACCGCTCGATCTTCCGGGAGCTCGAGACCACGCCGCCGCCCCGGTGGGATCTCCTCGACATCCGCGACTACCGGGCGCTCATGGCGCAAACGACGGTCGGCTGCCGGTTCCGCTGCGATTTCTGCGACATCATCCAGTTCAACGGCGGGTTCACGCGGCCCAAGACGCTCGAATCGGTGCGCGGGGAACTGAAGATCATGTACGACCTGGGTCATCGGGGCGGCGTCTTCACGGTCGACGACAACTTCATCGGCAACCCCGAGGCGATCGAGGCGATCCTCGAGGAGATGATCGAGTTCCAGCGCGGGCACGACTACCCGTTCTCCTTCTACACCCAGGCGAGCCTCGATCTCGGAAGCCCCAAGCTGCAGCATCTCCTGCCGCTCATGAAGCAGGCCGGGTTCAACGAGGTCTTCCTCGGGATCGAGAACCCGGATCCGGCGGCCCTCAAGGCGATGAACAAGAAGCAGAACATGAAGGTCGATATCGCCGAGACGGTCGGGAGGATCCAGTCGGAAGGAATCGAGGTCATGGCGGGATTCATCTTCGGAGGGGACGAGGATACGCCCGCGACCGCCGACGCGATCTCTGGCTTCGCCAAGCAGGTCGCGATCCCGACCGCCATGGCGGGGATGCTCACCCCCGTGCCGCACACGCCGCTCGCCGAACGGCTGCGGGAGGAAGGACGGCTACTGGAGGCCGAGTACTCGGGCAACAACTCCGACGACGAGGTGCAGCTCATCCCGAAGAAGATGACTCCCGACGAGATGCAGCAGAACTACTACCGCATCCTGGAGAGCCTCTTCGGACCGGGTGAGATGTATCGCCGCGCGGGCGATCTCCTCGACCGCCTGAACCCGCACATCTTCCGCGGAAAGCGGGTCGGGTCGTCCGAGCTCCGCGCGGCCGCCCGCTCGGTGTGGCGGCAGGGGATCCGGCGCGAGAAGGGCGCCCGCTACTTCGGCCTGCTGTGGAAGGCAGTCCGCAAGGACTTCGCCTGTTACCGCACCGCCCGGCGGTGCGCGATCGAGCTCGGCAGAAATGTGCGCGGCCTAGGCAGCGGGCAGCGGGTCCTCGAGCTGTCGGAAGACCAGCGGATCGAGTTCACGAGCCTCGTCGAGCGGGCCAAGGAGAGTCTCGTCCGGGCCCGGCCGGACAAGAAGCTGGGCGAAGTGAGGCAGTACGTTGACCGGTTGCGGCAGGATGTCCAGGGACGGCTCCTGTCCCTGGAGGACGCGGAGCTGCTCTACCGGTTGAACCAGGAGTTCTTCCGTTACAAGGAGCGCGTCCACCGCTTCCCCGGCGCCTACCTGGTCAAGGCCTTCGAGCTCGCGATCAAGGGCCTCCACTACGAAACCGTCATGTACGGGATCGTTCGGGGAAGGTAGACCGGAGAGCACCCCACAGGAGAACCGTAGATGGCGGTCAGGGTAGGCAAGCCCGCCCCGGACCTCGCGTGCGAGTACTGGATGCGTGGCGCGCAGGGGCCGAAGCGGATGTCGCTCTCGGAACACCGCGGCAAATGGGTCGTGCTGTTCTTCTACCCGCGGGATTTCACGTTCGTCTGCCCCACCGAGATCGCCGCCTTCGCCGAGATGCGAAACGACTTCGCGGCCGAGGATGCCCTCGTCATCGGCGCCAGCACCGACAGCTTCTACAGCCACAAGGCATGGTTCGAGTCCGAAGAGCAGCTCCAGGGAGTCGATTATCCGGTGATCGCCGACACCTCCCACAAGCTGAGCCGGGCCTTCGATGTGCTCCTCGACGATGGGGCTACCCTGCGGGCGACCTTCATCATGGATCCCGAGGGTATCGTTCGCCACACGAGCGTGAACGACCTGGATGTCGGCCGCAACGTCGAGGAGACGCTGCGCACGCTCCAGGGACTCCGCTCGGGAGAGCTGTGCCCGGTGGGCTGGCGGCCAGGACAGCCGGCCCACACGACCTACAACGAATGGGTCGCGCGCGCGTTCCCACGGCTCACCAAGAAAGCGCTGGCCGAGGCATCGAACCGATTGGAGACCGTCAAGTACAAGGCGGGCGACGTGGTGATCCGCCAAGGGGATGAACCAGACCGCTTCTATATCATCGTCGGCGGCGAGGTCCACGTGGTACGCCACACCGCCGGGGGCGGGTTCATCCGACTCGCCGAGCTCGGGCCGGGCGAGATCTTCGGCGAGATCGGAATCCTGACCGAGATGCGTCGAACGGCGGACGTCATGGCGAGCAGTGAGGTAGAGCTCCTCGCCATGGACTGGCAGGACTTCAAGGGATTGCTCGACTCATCCGATCCGACGGCTCGAGACTTCATGCGGATCGTCGAGCAGCGCCGCTCGGAGATCCCGGATCTGGAGGGGAGCGCCCCAGTCGCCTAGCACTGTTCCGTCCGGGTTTGCCCGATAGATGATCCGCTTGGGATAGTCGTGCTCCCGTGATTCGAAAGTGGCGCGACCCGCGCCCCCACCGGACGGGGACAGGAGCGCCACGGCTCGCACGGCCGCGAAGCTTTACCTTCCTCGCCTCCTGTCGTGCAATCGTGCGGGCATGGGTGAAAAGATACGACCGCCCCAAGGAGTCGGGCCGATTCGGAAGCTCTGAAAATTGCCGGTTCTGCGTCCCCTTTGAGGTGCCAGAAACCGTTAAACAAACAAGCGTAGAAGGAGGTTCGCTCTCATATCTCGGCTAGTGTGCCAATGTCGGGTTGACCACATCGAATTGTTCATTGACAACGGTCGTTAAGCGACGACCCAAAGAAGTAGGCCCAATGTTTGGATCGCTGTTGGGATACTCGGTTACAATGCTCAAGGTCCCAACCTGGAAGAACGTTGTAAAGTACCCATCGTAGGGCGGTCGCGTCCTTACAGCCGCCCATAGTGTTGCGCACACAGCATCCTCCGTAATCAGAACCAGGCCATTGGGATCAGCGTTCAATAAGCCGACACCCTCTCTCCACTCCACTACACTGGGAATCGAAGTCGTCAATACTTCAGTCAGCACACCTCTGGCGTCAGCAACATCTAGGGAGCAACTCACTGGAGCGATGGTCTGCGTCGTGACGCAGCTAACGTTCGAGTAGTCCGAGTTAGCATTGCTGTTAAATGCTACCACTCTGTAGCAGTACTCGGTCTGCGGAGTGAGAGCGGGGTCGGTGTCTGTGTAAACCGTGACGTCGGGACCAACGGTTCCAATCTCGTTCCACGTCCCGGTCTGACCCTGGCGTCGCTCGATCCGGTAGCCTTCTTCGGTCGTCGCGTTGTCGGTCCAGGCCAGGTCGATCCGCTGATGGTCGACCGCCGAAGCCCCGAGGTTGGTCGGGGCTGCCGGCGGCGTGCAGTCGCCTCCCGTGACCCCGACCGCGATCCCGTAGCGCGTTCCCAGCGTGGCCACGACATCGTCCCGCTCGCAGTCGCTGAGCGCCCGGTCGTAGAGCAGGAGCTCCGCGATCTGACCGTCGAAGCGGGCACTGGTGCTGGGCTCGGTCATCCCCACCAGATAACGGTTGAAGGGCGTGTGGATCGGGCCCGATATCGCCACCGAGCCCTCCGCAACCCCG
>DATLFH010000049.1:0-10394 GCA_035524965.1 Gemmatimonadota bacterium
CGGCCTCTTCCAGGATCCGAGCCACGTCTCTCCATCGTCCCTCTCCGCTCGTGCGGACGGCGGCCGCGACCGCGTCCGTCCACGCCACGCCGCGCGCCTCCGCGTTCTTCCGCGTGTGCTCCACGAACGCCGCAACGAACCCTGCCTGATCGAAACGCTGCTCCAGCGTCCAGATCGACCACTGCCGGATCGCATGGTAGTAGGACTCCGGGTTCGTGTCCGGCGACAGGAGACCGGCCTCGTTCAGCCGCCGGGCGGCCTCTATCGCGCGCGCGGCCGGGGCGAACGCCTCCTGCGCGGCCGGCGGCGCGATTCGGTACACCACGCCGGCGGCCGGCGCGGCGACGCCGAACTCGAGGCAATAGAAGTCGATTACCGCCTCGACGTGGTTCCCCGCGGCCGTCCGGACCGACTCGAAGATCCCCTCCCGCTCCTCGGGTGACAGGTCGACCGGCTCGAGCGCGAAGTAGCCGTCGATCTCGATCGGGTCGGGTCCCGGGTTCACGACGTGGACCTTCATGACCTCGCCGGTCGATCCGCCGAGCGCCTCCAGCCAGATCAGGGGCCCGTCGGCCGCCGGCCTCGAGGCCGGTCGGGTCTGGGCGTGGAGGACGGCCGGGGCGACGGCGACAATCGTGACCGCGAGGGTCCGGGCGAGGAGCGATGTGGGTCTCATGGGCCTCCGCTCACGGCTGCAGGGTCTGGACGGCGTCCGCGCTCCGGCCGCCGTCGGTCGCGCGGACGAGGACGCGATGGGCGTCGGCGGGGGCCTCGGGATCGATCGGCACCAGGACCGATGTCGCGTGGGTCTCGAACGCCACGTCCCGCCAGGATTCTCCGCCGTTCGCGCTGTAGAAGACGGTGTAGAGGAGCGAGTCGCCGTCCGCATCGGAGCCGGTCCACTCCACCCGCACCGCCCCGTCTTCGAGCGGCGCGGCACCGCCGGCCAGCGGCCGGAGGATCGTCACCGATGGCGGCGAGGGGCTCAACGAGCGGACGTCCAGGATCCCTCCCGGCCCCTCGAGCTCGACACGCGCCAGCGCCTCCGGCCGGAGCAAACGAAACGCGAAGGAAACGACGCTGCGGTCCACCTCGAGGTCCGGGATCCGCCACACCGGCTCCCAGGCATGACGGGAGAGGACGGCACCCGAGGCGTCCTCCAGGACGATCGCCCAGCTGCCGTCTCCACCCGCGGGCAGGTCTTCCACCGAGTCGAATTCGTAGAACGGGAGGAGGGCGCCTGCGGGGCCATCCGGGCCGCGCGCCGCGAACCCCTGAACCAGCAGGACCGGCGGGTCCGGTTGGCCGGCGCTCAGGATCCACAGCAGGTGCCAGTAGGTGCACTGCTCGATCCAATGACCCGTCTCGGGTACGAAGTCCACCATCAGGACCCCTTCGACCATCGCGAACGTCGTGTTGCTGCGAAGAGGTCCCATCAGGTGCGGCGAGAAGTCGCGCCGCTTCCGGACGGGCAGTCCCTCCTCCGTGACCTGGTGCCCGTGCGCCAGCAGGTCGCCCTGATTGTGGTAATCGTGCAAACACTCTTCCTGCATCTCGGGACTCGAGTACAGGTAGTTCAGCGTGTGCGCGACCTCGTGCGCAGCGGTGTGGACGCTGATGCCCGTCTCGAGATCCAGGAACATCACCTTCTGGCTGGCGGCCCATGCCACGGCGTCGAGTGTCGTGCCGAGCCAGCGCTTCAGGAGCTGGTGGTCCTGGCGGGAGAGGATCGCCAGGATGCGGTCGAACCCGCTCATGACACCGCCGGACTGGAGCTGGCGGACGAGATCCGCTACCGCGATCTGCTCGAGCTCGTGTCGGAGCTCCTCTGCCACCTCGTCGATCGGTCGCCGGCGACCGTTCTCGCGCCGGACGAGCAACCCTGTCTGGTCCCGTAGGGGGAACACCTCGGTCCGCAGGGGGACGTTAACGACCGGGTAGAAATCTGGTATCCGCAGCGCGCTCTGGACCCTCAGCCCCCGCGCCGCAGCGTCGAGGCGGGCGCGGGTGTCTCCTTCGAGGGAGCCCGCCTGGAGCGCTACGGGAAGGAACGCGAGCGACGGCGCGTGCGTGGTACGGGACCGCCCGATCACCCGGACCTCGATCCCCGTCGGCCGGCCTTCGGCGGTCATGAGCTCCGCCTTGAGCGTGTAGTCCCCGTCCCGCCGGAACTCGAACGTGAACTCGCGCGGGATGCCGTCGGCCGCGGGCAGGACGACCTCGAACGGGACGGGAGTCGGACCGCAGGGGCCCCCGATCGGCACCTGGCCCACGACCTCGCTCTCGTAGATCGTCTCCGTCGCGCCGGCCTGCTCCAGCGTGAAGCGGAAGTAGACCGGCACCGGCGTCCCGCTCGCCTCGCCCTTCACGAAGATCTCGTCGCGCCGCGGCTCGGCGCCTCCGACCGCGCGCTCGATCCCGAACAGAAGCGACTTCCGCCCGGTCACCATCGGGAGCTCCGCGTGCCACTGGACGGAGGACAAGCGGGTGATCTGCTTACCCTCCCGGTCCGTGAACGAGGGGTCGTCCTGCCACACTCCCTGTGCGGGCTCGAACTGACCGGCGACGCGCGACGCAGGACACAGATCCTCGCCGTAGATCGTCGGCGGCGGCGCATCGCGCGGGTCGTCCGGATCGTCGCGCACCAGCGTCTCTGTGCCCGGGACGCGGAGGCGGATCTCCGTGCCTCCCGCCTGGACCCCCGGGGCCTTCTCGCCTCCGGCGACCTCGGCGGGTGGGGACGGCGCCGGAGCGTGCTCCTGTGCCGCCACCGGTCGGGCCGCTACCGCCAGAGCGCCGGCGAGGAGGATCATCGCCCTCATTCCTCTGGGCGGAACGCAACGGTCGCATCCGCGCTCCGCCCGCCGTCCGTCGCGCGCACGAGCACGCGGTGGGCATCGGGGGGAGCTTCGCGGTCGATCGGCACCCGCACGGCGGTCTGGTCGGTCTCCACCACCGCATCGATCCACGTCCCGCCGGCATCGGAGCTGTAGAGGACCGTGTAGAGGAGCGGATCGCCGTCCGCGTCCGTTCCCGCCCACTCCACCCGCACGCCGCCGTCCCCAACTCGGATCGGCGCACCCGCGGCGGGGACCAGGATCGCGACCGTCGGTGCAGCCGCGCTCAGCGTCCGGCTCTCGAGCAGGCCGCGCGGCCCCTCGAGGTCCACGCTCGCGAGCCCCTCCGGCCACACGAGCCGGTACGCGAAGGCGACGACCTTCCGCTCGTTTCGCAGGTGCGGGATCCTCCAGGCCGGTTCCCACGGATGCCGGGCGAGCACCCGCCCGGTCCGGTCCCGCAGGACGATCGCCCAGCTGCCCGTCCCGCTCGTGGGCAGGTCCTCGACGCCGTCGAGGTCGTAGAAGGGAAGAAAGAAGCCATCGGAGCGATCTACGTCCTTGACAACGTACCCCTGGACGAGCAGTACCCGGGGATCGGGGATGCCCTGCCGGAGCACCTCGAGTACGTGCCAATAGGAGCACTGGGAGATCCACTGGGACACGTCCTTTGCCGACGCCCCCATGATTTGGGGAGAGCCGTCACGGCGGTCCCTGCGCTGCCTTCCTCGGAAGGAGACCATGTGGCCGTGCGCGACATTGGTCGCCGCATTGCCATGGTAGTTGAGGCCGCACTCCGCCAGCATCTCCTCCTCCGCGAAACTGAAAGGGAGGGTGTGGATGATCTCGTGCGCGACGGTGTAGGGGTCCCCGGACACGTCGAGGTTCACGAACACGACCTTCTGACTCGGGGCGAACGCGACCGCGTCCGGCTCCAAGGTCAGGGAGCCCATCCAGATCATGCGGAAGTCCGCGTCGGTGTTCAGCACGACGGTCCGGTCAAAGCCGCTCATCAGGTTCCCGACCTGCATCTCGCGGATGATCTCCTCCCGCAGCGCCTCCCTCAGGTGACCCCTGATCAGCTGAGGTCCGAGGGTCAGGTCGCTCTTCCCTAGGCCTGCCCGATGCTCGAGGATTTCGAAGAGGTCTCCCTGGAGGAGGTCGGAGCGGTCTCGGAGAGGAAACACCCGCGTCGACAGCCCCCGGTTCTCGAGCGGGAAGAAGTCGGGAATTCGCGTGCTGCTTTCATACGCCAAATCCATGACCTCCAGCTCGACGTCGGTGGGGTTGGGGGACAGGAGGTCGGTCTCGATGGGGAGCGCCCTCTCCACGTCCGTCGTTCGAATCGTCACGAGCCGGAAGGCCAGCGAAGGTCGCCGGGTCGAAACGGATTCCCCGATGACGGTGGCCTTGATGCCCGTTTCTCGGCCATCCTCGGTGATCAGCTCCGCCTCGATGAGATACGATCCGTCTTCCTCGAACCTGAAATAGAAGTCGGGGAACCCGTCCTTCACGTCGAGCGCGACCCGGAACTCCTTCAGCGTCGGTCCGCAGCGGCCACCGACCGGCGCCTCTCCCACGATCTCGCTTTCGCCGATCGTCTTGCGGTTGGATCCTTGCTGCAGGGTGAATCGGAATTTCACAGGGATCGGCGTCCCTGCCGCCTCCCCCTTGAGGAAGATCTCGTCTCGACTCGGCTCGGAGCCGCCGACCGCCCGCTCGACTCCGTGGAGGAGGGTGTAACGATTCGTGACCATCTTCAGCTCCGCGTGGAGCAGGACCGGCGACATGCGGACGATGCGCTTCCCTGGCCGGTCTTCGAAGGTGGGGTCGTCCTGCCAGGTCCCCTGCGCCGGCTCGAACTGCCCGTACACCTTCTCCGCGGGGCAAAGCTCCTCCCCGATGATCGTGGGCGGGGGCGCGACTTGCGGGTCGTCCGGCTCCTCGCGAACCAGCGTCCGAGTACCACCGACCCGGACGCGGATCTCGGCGCCTCCGCCCTGCACCCCGGGTGCCTTCTCCTTTTCCTGGACGTCGGATGGCGTCATTCCCGCCGGCTCCGCCTCCTGCGCGCTCACCGGTCCAGCGATCGACGCGGCCGCGACGAGCAGAGCTGCGGAAGTGGTGAGCAGGCGGGCGAGGCCCCGCCCGGGATGATTCAGTTGCGCTCCGCCTGCGCGAGGACCTTCGTGACATCAACCCAGCGCTGCGGCGCGATTTCTCGCGCTAGGTCCTCGACCTCTTCGGTCCACTCACGCCCGGCGGCCTCGAAGTTCCGGCGGCCGTGAGCGAGGAAGGACTCGACGAATCCCGCCTCGTCCAGATCCTTCTCGTCCGCCCAGATCGCCCACTGGGTGATGGAGTGGTAGTAGTCCGTCGGGTCACTGTCGGGGTCGAACTCTCCGGCGTCCCGCACCTGTCGCGCCGCTCGCATGATCTTCAGCGACGGGCCATACGCTCCCTGGGTGGCGGGATCCGCGATCCGGAACACGGTGCCCTCGGTCGGGGCCGCCTCGTCGAACTGCAGGCAGTACGCCTCCAGGGTGACGCGGGTCACTCCCGCGGGAACGTCGAGGCGGAACGGCATGCTCGGGCGATCCTCCCACGAGATCGGAAGGAGCCCGATCCGATCGTCCCCGCTCGCGGCGTTCCGCATCTCCTCGATCCGCGCACGGGCGGCCGGAGTCAACTCGCTTTCGTCCACCGGCTCGAGCGCGAACTCGCCCTCGAGGCGCTGCGGCTTACCGCGGTTGAAGACGATCATTTCGAGCACATCGCCGGTGGACCCGCCCTGGCTCACGACCAGGACTTCGATCTCGGCATCCTCGCCCCCGGCACCGGAAGGCCCGCCGAGTGCCGTCTGATCCTGCCCCGGGTCAATCGACGCCGCGCCGGCGCCCATCCCGACCCCGGCGGCGCCATATCCTTCGATCCCGGCTCGACGGGCCTCGTTCCGGAGCACCTCCAGCCGTTCGAGCGCCGACATCGAGGCCGTCGATGCCTCCAGTGCGTCGGCGTCGACACCGCGCGCCCGCAGCTGCTCGAACAGTCGGCGGGTCTCGTTCTGAACGTCCGACATGAGCGCCCGCGCGTCCCGCGCCCGGACGCGCACCCGACGGAACCTCGTCGCGTCGCCGATCGCGGCGTTCACGATCGCGGGGTTCGAGCTGCGGGGCCCCCGAGCCGACAGCAGGTTCGCGGTACGGACGAGATCCGGGGACACGTTCACCTCGAGAACCTCGATTTCGATGCCGCGCGGGAGGGGAGTGTCCGATCGAATGAAGATGTCGACCAGATCGTCCGGTCGCGCGCGGTCGTGGCGACCCGCGCCTTGCACGATGTAAATCTTCCCGTCGTCGCTGATGCGGGCGATGCCGGGTCGGGGGACGTTCGAAAGGTCCAGCGTCTCCCCGGCGGACTGCCGGGCGAGCAGCGCGCCGTACTCCTCCTGCGCCAGGAGCCTCGCGGCCTGGTCGTACGGCGCCGTCGCGCGCCGGAGCGCGTTTCGCAGCTGCCAGGCCTCCTGGCCGTTCAGGACCGGCTGGTAAACGTCGTCGGACTCGTACTTCGCGAAACCCCGGCGGGTGAGGTTCCGGAAGTAGTCGGGATCTGCCTCCAGTCGCTCGAGCAACACGGCCACGTCCTCCGCCTCCAAACCTGTAGCGCTCCGCCCGCGCACGAACATCCCGCGGGCTAGCAGCGCCTCTTTCCACAGCGCGCGTCCTTCGGGCGGAACCCTCCATTTGGTGAATTCCTTGAACTCGAAGAAGTACGTGCCATCCTCGACGAACTCGAAGATCTCGTATCCCCGATGCCGTAGCCGCTCGATCGCGAGCTGCTGCGCCACGCGTCGCGCGCTGAACGGGAGCGCCCGCGCATACTCGTGAGGATCAAATCCCCCCGTGAGGTCATCGATCACGGTTTCCGGCACGTTGGCCTCCCGTGCCAATCGGATCTGCTCCACGAGCTCGTCGCCAATCTCTTGTCGATCCTCCGCCCTTGCCTGGTTCTGCAGGCGTCGCCGGACCACGGCGGGATTCTGCGGCAGGGTGGCGCCTCCGAATTCATCCTCGCCGGCGGGGGCGTCGCGCAGGGTGTCGTCCTCCGGGACCCTGTCGCGCAACGTGTCCTCTTCCGGCACCGCGTCGCGCAGGGTCTCGTCCTCGACCCCCTCGTCCGCTTGCCGCGCCGCCTGGTCCGGCGGATCGCTGCCCCGTTGCGCCCGGCGCAACCGTTCCTCGATTCGCTGCGCGAGCTCGGCCTGCTCGGCCGCCGTCCCGTCGGGGTTGAGCCGTCGCGCCGCCTGCTCCGCGAACTCGCGGAACAGCACGGGCGGCGCGTCGTTCCCGAACTCCCCCAGGGGGTCGAGTCTCTCCGGAATCCCGACCTGACCTTCCCGCGGCCGCTGCCGCACACCGGCGGGCGGCCTGTCCGGGAGCTCTCCGACCGGATCGAAGTCGTCGGCGGCGTCATCCGCTCGGCGGACACCCGACGGCGGATCGAGGTCCAGCGTCTCGTCCGCGCTGGAGATCGCCCCGGGCGAAGGATCGTCGGCGGCCCGCGCGCCTCCGCGAGTGGCATCCCCTCCCCGCGGCGCCTTCAGGAGCGATTGTTCGATCCGGTCCGCCAGCGCCTTCTGCTGCGCCGGGGTGCCGTTCGGCATCAGGTTCTTCGCCCCCTGTTCGGCGTATTGCCGGATCGCGCGGCGCTGGGTGAGCGCCTTCTTGACCTTCGCGACGAGCGACACATCGGCGAGACCGAACAGGACGGCCAGGCCGAAATTGCTCCACTGATCTCCGACCATCTGCTCGTACATCGGCGCCAGGTGCTCGAAACCGCCGATCACGGCCAGCTTCTCCGCCTCTCCCGCTTCGAGCTCGACCCGCACGAGCTGGACGCCCTCGTACACGACCTCCGCGCCGGTGAAGACGACCGCGAAGACGAGCCCCGACGTGCCCGGCAGGATGATGCTGGTGCCGGCGACAGCCGAGTAAATCAGAATGCGCGCCCACAGCTCGTCCGACTCGTCCATCTCGATATGGATGTCCGCCTCTTTGCGGACGCCTTCGATCAACGCCTTGATGTACCTCTGGTCGAGCGCGTCGGCACCCTGGATCAGGCGGTCCTGGACGGGCCGGTACTTCGGACTGCCGAACGCGAGCACGTCCTCGAGCTCCTTCTTTTCCTTCTCGGTCTTCGCGAGCTCCATCGTGTTCTCGATCCCGACCTGCAGGAACTCGTCGAAGATCGCCAGGAGAGCGCGATCCCGATGCCCGTCGGTGGCGTGCTGTCGGTTGATGATCTCGTGGAAGATCTCCTGGAACAGGAACGCCTCGTCGAACGGTGCCCAGGTGTCGCGCTTGATGCCCAGGATCGGATTCTGGTCGAGCAGCGAGTAGAACGCCTTCTGGCGGGACAGATACGTCCCGTACGCGGACCGCTCGGCCTCGGCCACCGCGCCTCTGCGCATCAGCGCGTCGTAGCGGACCTTCGGGTTGTTTCGGTTCTGGTACGGGTTCGGCGTGGACCTGATCATGTTCACGTACGCGTCCTGGACCGCCCATGCCGCGTCGACGAGGTCCTTCGCCATCGCCAGCCGCTGCGCCTCGTCGAGCTCTTTGAGCGCCTGGAGCTTGGCGGCGAACCCGTGGAGCTGGGCCACGACCGCGTCCTGGATCAGGAACGCGCCGGAGAGGCTGAGGATCGGGATGTCGTTGTTGACGAGCTGGCCGTCGGCGTCCCGCTCGCCCTCGACGCCCGCGAGCCGATTCCGGAGCGCGTCCCGCAGCCACGCGTTGAAGGCGGCGTTTCCCTGCTCAAGCGAGAGCCCGGTCACGGGCGAGGCCCCCGCGGAAGCGTCGAGGCGGATCCCCAGCGCGTCCTCGATCGCCTTCAGGCGCTGCTCGAACGTCATGTCCGTGGCGTCCGCTCCGGCAGCGTCGACGAAGAGGCCCTCGAACGGGTTCTCGCCGGCCTGCCCGAACCGCTCCTGGAACACGGCCACTTTCTCCTCAAACGTCATCTCGTCGAACCCTTCGATGCCCTGGCCCTGAAGGAGGGCGTCGACGAGCCGGCGGCGTTCGTCGGTCGGCGCCGGCAGCGGCTCGTCCTCGGCGTCGTCGATCCGCAGCGCGTCCTCGATCGCCTGCCTGCGCTGTTCGGGGGTGAGCGTCATCCACTCGTCGAGCGGCTCCTCCTCGGGCATGTGTTCGCCGATCCCGGCGAACGGATCCTCCTCGTCGACGTCCGCGACGCTCGTCCCCCCGGGGACGCTCGGCAGGTCGAGATCCTCCCCGGGGAAAGGCTCGTCGGCGTTCTTCCCCTGGAGGAGGATCCGGTTGATCACGTCGAGCTGCTCCTCGGGCGTCAGCGGGCGCCAGTCGTCGCCGTAGGTCGAGGGTCCCTCGACGACCTCGATCGGCACGTCGGGCGGAGCAGCGGCGTCGCGAGGATCGTCGGCGGCATCCACGACCCCGGCGGCCCCGTCCTGCAGGACGCGGTCGATCACATCCAGCTGCTCCTGCTGCGTCAACGGTCGCCAGTCGTCGCCGTACATGGATTCCCCCTCGACGATCTCGATCACCACGCCGGACCGATCCTCTGCGTCGCTGGGGTCGTCCGGCTCTCCGTCCTCCCGGAGGATCCGATCGATGATCCCGAGCTGTTCCTGCGGCGTCAGCGGTCGCCACCCGTCGTGGTACTCGGTCTCGTCGTCGTCCACGTCGTCGAACGCGGCGTTCGCGTCCTCGTCTTCGACGCCGGCCCTGCCTTCGCCTCCGGTCCCGCTGGCCACCACCCGATCGATCGCCTCGAGCTGCTCCTGCGGGGTCAGCGCGGGCCCCCCGTCTTGGTACGGTGGGTCCTGCTCGACAGTCTCTTCGATGCCCGCGGTGGGATCCCCCTCGAGATCCACGGCGACCGTGGCGGCCATGTCCTGGGGGCCGTTCCCCGCTCCGCTGTGGAACGGCACGAGAGCGGGCCAGTCCGCCGGCCAGATCCGGACCACCTCTCCAGCCGGCGGAGTGGGGGAGGGAAGCGTCTCCGGGGCCCGCGAACCCCCCAGCGCAGCCGGCTCCCACACCGACACACCGGACCGATAGGGATCCGCGACCGCCCTGGGCGGCGGCTCGATCCGGGAGATCAGCGTACAGCTGGAAGCGAACACGACGCAGAGGGGGAGGAACCGGAGGAGTCTCGTCATGGCTCTGGCGTTCGAGGGTCGGGTCAGGGGCGGACTCTCCTCCCTTGTAGCGCGACTCCCGGTACCATACAATAGGTCACCGACCTATCCCCCGAGGCCTGATGCGACTCTCGCTGGCTCCTTCCGATCTCGACCGGCTCACGGACCTCGTGGCGACCCTCCACGCGCCCTTCGACTATCCGGACGTCGACGCCTGGCGACACGCGGTCAACCATCACGCCCGCCTTCTCCTCGGCGCGCACAAGGTCGTGTTCATGCTTCCCGGCGCCGGGCACGCGCCCGTCTACTGCCAGCGGCTCGACCCCGAGGGCTTCCAGGCCTATCTCGCGTACTACCACCAGTTCGACGTCGCGGGG